>NZ_CP030862.1:3565833-4294166 GCF_003325375.1 Streptomyces globosus
GCCCGGTCCACTTCGACCTTCGCGCCCACCGGCGCGACCGCGACGACGATCACGTCGGGTTCCTCGTGGTTGCGGAACATCAGCTCGGCCCTCCGGAGACCTCCACGCAGCTGCGCTTCTGTGTCGGCTCGTTGCACCGGTCCGGTTTCACGGGCTCTCGAAGTCGATGCGCGGGGCGCCGTGCACCCCGTTCCGCCCGGCGTGCTCCGCCGCCACGGCCACTGCTCCGCCAATGATGCCGAAGCAGTGGCAGATGGCACGGCGAGCGTACGCCCGCCCGTCAGACGCCGGTGTACTGGGCCGCGTACTCCCCGCTGGGCGGCACGACGGTGATGACGTCGATCAGCACACCGTCCGGCGCGGCGGTGATGAAGTGCCGCTGGCCGAAGTCCTCGGTGCGCAGCGGCAGCACTTCCGGGAGGCCGGCCTCGGCCACGAGCCGCCGGTACTCGGAGTCGACGTCGTCCACTTCGAAGTTCAACAGCAGGCCGCCCTGGAGTGCGACCCGATGGCCCTCCGGGATGGTCGGGTGGGTGTGGTCGAGGAGCGCCAGCTCGTACTGCGGTGCGTCGGGGCGGCGCAGGCTGACGTACCAGTCCGCCGCGAAGGTCACCTCGAACCCGAAGTGGCGCGTGTAGAAGTCGCGGGCGGCCGCCACGTCCCGGGTGGCGAGCACCGGGTAGAAGCCGCCCAGCTTGACCGCGGGCACGGTGGTGCGTTCGTCCGTCATGGCAGTGGGTCTCCCATCTCCATTTCACATACCCCGGGTATGTGAGTCATGCCGCTAGCATACCCTCGGTATGTGAAACGGGAAGGGCGGTGTCCATCGATGGCGGTCAGCCGAGCGGAACAGCGGGCGTCCACGCGGCGTGCACTGCTGGCGGAGGGGCGACAGCAGTTCGCCGCCGCCGGCTACCACCACGTCGTACTGGCCGAAGTGGCGCGGGCCGCAGGCGTCACCAAGGGCGCCGCCTACCACCACTTCGACAGCAAAGCCGGGCTCTTCCGGGCCGTCGTGAGGGAGGTGCAGCAGGAACTCGGCGAGCGGGTCGCGAGCGCAGCCGAACAGCACGAGGACCTCTGGCAGCAGCTCCGGGCCGGCTGCCGCGCCTTCCTGTCCGCGGGCACCGACCCGGCTGTACGGCAGATCCTCCTGCTGGACGCGCCCACCGTGCTCGGATGGGACGAGTGGCGGGCCATGGACGAGGAGGCCTCCGCCCGCCACCTCGCGGAAGCCCTGACGGCACTCGCCTCCGCCGGCGTCATCGCCGACCAGCCGGTGGAGCCCCTGACCCGCCTCCTCTCCGGTGCAATGAACGAGGCCGCGCTCTGGATCGCGCAGGGCGGAGACGCCGAAGCCGCCGAACAGGCCCTCGACCGCCTCCTGGCGGGCCTGCGCCCCACAACCTGACCCCGAGCAGGACTCCGCCCCTCGGCGCCCTGCTCCTCCGGCCCGCGGAGTGCACCGCGCACGGTGGGGGAGGACCATGGAACCGGAAAACATCCGGCCGCCCTTGCCCTCGGCCCGCCCCTCCGGCTCCGGGAGGCTCCCATGCCCTGGTGCCCGCCCCACACCCGCCGCGTCCGCGGCGGCGCAGTCGTCGGCTGCCTGCTGCTGCCGTGCGTGCTGACCGGCCTCACGGCCGCCTCCGTCACCGTCGCGGCGCACACCGACCCCGCTTCACCCTCGCCGACGGCGAGCGCCAGGCCCGCCGGGCGCGACGTCAACGGCCTCGTCGACATCGGCGGGGGCCGCAAGATCTACGCGACCTGCAAGGGCCAAAGCCAAGGCGGCTCCCCGACCGTGGTCCTCATCGCCGGCAAGGGCAACGGCGCCGACGACTGGATGTCGGTCCTGGACCCGGCCGACCCCGCGCACGCCGCACCCGGCGACGACCTGCCGTGGCGCAACACCGGCATACGCCGCAGCGACGACTCGGTGTTCTCCCAGGTCTCCCGCTTCACCCGCGTCTGCACCTACGACCGCCCCGACGTCCGCACCACCGGCACTGACATATCCACCCCCAGGCCCCAGCCCCACACCGTCGACGCCGACGTGCACGACCTCGGCGCGCTGCTCACGTCCCTCGGCGAGCCGGGGCCCTACGTGCTCGTGGCGCACTCGTACGGCGGCCTGATCGCCACCCTCTACGCCCGTACCCATCCGCAGAACGTCGCGGGCCTGGTGATGGTCGACACCGTCACGGAGCGCATCGCCGAGGTGGCAAGCCCCGGAGCCGTGAAGAACTGGGACGCCTCCAACGCGAAGACATCACAGCAGTCCCGGGAGGGCGTGCGCCTCCTCGACGCCTTCAGGAAGATCAACGCGACCGGCCCGCCGCCGGCCGTCCCGGCGGTGGTACTGTCCGCGGACAAGCCGTGGCGTGTCGACCTCCTGCCCGCCGAGGCCAGGAAGGGCGAACAGGTCACGTTCGAGGACTGGCTGGCCTCCCAGCAACGGCTGAGCACGGCCCTCGGCGCCCGCGCGCACGTCACGAACACCCGCAGCGGCCACGACATCTACCTCTACCAGCCCCGCACGGTCACCTGCGCAATCCGCGACATCGTCGGGGCGTCTTCCTGAACCCCGAGGCGGCGGCAATCGGTGTCTACCGCCACTCGGCATGAGGCCTTGGACTGCCATGCGACTCCCGGCGCGCACGCCGGAACGGGGTGGCACGGCTTTTCGGCGGGGGAACGTGCGATGAGTCGCCGGCTCCGTGCCGTGCTGTGATCGGCGCTCGCGATCGAGGTCGCCGGGCTGATGGGGACGTTCGCGTTGGCGGACCCCACCGTCTTCGTGCCGGAATACGACGGGCCGTGCGTTTTGGAGTGCGCGGATGTCGACGTCGGTCCACGTACGGCTCGACCGTGAGGGCGAGGCCGCGTGCGGTCCGGGCTGCTGCCGGACGCAGGTGCGTATCGTCGGCGGCAACTGGGCGGCCCCGGTCGTGGAGGTAGGCGGGCTGCGTCTGGCCAAGCGGTGAGCGGTATGCGGTGCGCCCGCGCGTTCCCCGCGGACCCGCGCGCTCCCCGCGGACCCGCGGGCGCCGGAAGCCTCGCGTCCGCCCGCGACGGGCAGGTCAGTCGTGTGCAAGGCCAGGCCGGGGCGCCTGCCGCCGATACGCCTCGGTGTCGGCCCTCTCCGGCGTCGCCGACCACGCCCACGTGCGGCCTGCCCTGGCCGGTGGAGTAGTGGGGAGCGGCTGGAGGCCGCCCGTGGGGACGGGTGTTCACCAACTCCACGTACCGTCAGCAACTCCCCTCCACTTCCTCGCGCCGAGGCTGAAGACGCCTGCTCCGCAACCACAACCGGCGCAACGCCGGGCCCTGGGCATCGCGGCGGCGCTGAGGCGTGCCGCTGAGAGGACACGTTCACCGCCGCGACTCCTCCGAGAGGCATGCGGGGCGTGCGCGGCCGGGACCTCGTCGGGTGAAGCGGGTGCCCCCAGCCGAGCGAAGGCACAGCTCATGCGAACGAAGACCCTGTCCACCGCGGTGGCGGTTGCTGTGGCGTTCGGCGGGTGGACAGCCGTCACCGTAACGA
This sequence comes from Streptomyces globosus, assembly GCF_003325375.1. Taxonomy (GTDB): domain Bacteria; phylum Actinomycetota; class Actinomycetes; order Streptomycetales; family Streptomycetaceae; genus Streptomyces; species Streptomyces globosus_A. The sequence continues at coordinate 3,569,381 of NZ_CP030862.1, forward strand.
CGGCCCGCCCAGCGGAACGCGCCGCACCCCGCGTCGACTGCTTCATCTCGGAAGGGCCAGGGCGACCTGCCCGAAGTTCGTCTCGGACGAGGAGGCCGCGATCAAGTGCACCGTGGCCAAGGGCCCGGGAACGACTTACGGCGTGTCCGGCAGGGGCTTCCAGGTGGCGGAGACGGTCACGTTGAAGAACTCCTCCGGCACCGTCGTGGACACCACGCACACCATCCAGGACGGGTCCTTCGAGTTCACCGGCGTCCCCAACGACACGTACACCGTCACCTCGAAGTTCGCGAAGGTGACCTGCGCCGAGGCTGCCGAGTAGCCCCACCCGCCCGGCTGCGGTGCCCGGGCCGGAACTCCCGTCGACCCCTGTGCTCCGGCGCACCCCTGGAGGGCCGCCTTACGGCGCCGCCGCGACGGCGCGTGCGAATGCGGTCGGCGCGTCGAACATGACGTTGTGACCGGCTCCGGGAATGGTCACGACGTCCACGCCCGCCGCCCGCAGTCCGTCCGCGCCGACCACATCACCGCTCAGCTCGCCCTGCAGGTAGGTGCGTGGTATGCGGGCGGCCTGCAGCATCTCCCGCATCAGGGGGCGGCTTCCCCGCACCAGATGGGTGGCGGAGCGGTGCAGGGCAAGCGGGTCCGAGAGCCGCATGGTCGCCGCCCAGGTGGGTCCGACGCGCTCCAGCACGCGGGCGAACCCACCGCCCTGTACGAACTCCTCCTCCGTGTAGGAGGCGATGCCGCTGCTGCCCGCCGTCGGCGGCGGGAACGGGTCGAGGTTGCCTTCGGTGACGACGAGTCGCCCCACCAGGTCCGGCCTGCGGTGGGCGAGGACGATGGCGACCGCGCCGCCCATGCTGTGCCCGGCGACCACGCCACCGTGTATCCCGGCTGCGTCGAGAGCCCCGGCCAGGGCGTCCGCGTGGTCCTCCAGGCGGTAGCCGAAGCCGGCGGGCCGGTCGCTGATGCCGTGCCCGGGCAGGTCGACGAACAGCATCCGCCGGCCCCCCAGTTCACTCCGACCTGCAATGTGGGCGTGATACACGGTGGAGGCGGCCCCCAAGCCGTGTACGAACACCACCGCCGGCCCCTCGCCGGCCGACTCGGTCCACCGGATGACACTGCCCTGCTCATTGAACGGAGCCTCGCGCACCGTCCACCCCTCTCCCTGCCACGTCCTCGCAGCAGCCCTCTCGGTACCTCGCATCCACAGTACTACGTCAACGCAGTATAGCGCCGCCGGGGTACTGCGAAGGGTGTGCAGGGACATGAGGCAAGATGACGCCATGCTGGAACTCTCCATCCTCGGTTTCCTCTACGAGACCCCGCTGCACGGCTACCAGCTGCGCAAACACATCACCGCCCTCACCGGCCACGTACGCCCGGTCGGCGAGTCCACGCTGTACCCCGCGATCAAGCGCCTGGAGAAGGCCGGTCTGCTGGTCAGGGAGGTGCAGCCCGGCCCGGCCGCCGCGCCGCGGCAGGTCCTCACGCTCACCCCGGCCGGCCGGGACGAACTCCGGCGCCGCCTCGCAGAGGCCGAGGGACCCGACATCACCGACGAGAACCGCTGGTTCACCCTCCTTGCCTTCCTCCGCTTCCTCGACGACTCGGCAGCCCAAGCGGCCGTCCTGCGCCGCCGCCTCGCCTTCCTGGAGGAACCAGCGAGCTTCTTCTACGCCGGCGAGCACCCTCTGCGCGCGGAGGACCTCGACGACCGCTTCCGCCAAGGCATCCTCACGATCGCCCGCGCGACGAGCCAGGCGGAACTCGCCTGGCTGCGCACCACCCTCACCGACCTCGAGCGCGCCTGAGGTCGCTTCCTCGGCATCACAAGACGGTGGCGGTCCCCGGGGTGCATACGCCTTGTCGGCCAGGACCGCATGTGGCCTGGTCCCGGGGCTGCCGATCCGCCGGGGCGCCCGCAACCGGGCGGCGAGGGCGTGTCCGTCGACGGCCCGGGTCCTCAGCCGTGCGCGGGCCGGATGGACCCGCTCCACGACCGAGTTTGCGACCGCATCCACGGCGGACGCCACCCGCGCGGCGGGCGTGGGGCCAGGATGTGTGCGGGTTGTCGGGCGACGTTGGCGCTGTGCGACACATCTACAGCGGAACCGACCCGCTTCCCGACTGCCCGCTGTAGCGGGAGGAAGCGGGCTGCCGCCACACCGCTGCCGCGCCGCTGCAGGGGAGTCCGGTCGAGCTGCCCGCCAGGGGCGCGCCTTGCCCCCGGCCGGTGCGGTGGCAGACGGCGCCGGGCGGCGGCAAGCACGGCGTCGATGGTGTGGCAGGGCAGGCTAGCGGCGCATGTGGGCCTTCAACGCCTGTGCACGTGAAAGGGGTACGTCGTGAACGAGGCCGAGCTCAGGGCGCTGTTGGATCGCATCGACACGGACGGCGACGGGCGGATCAACATCATCGAACCGGCGGAGGGTTCAAGGCCGAGGGCGCACAGGGGCACCTTGCCGAAGAGGCCAAGAAGGCCACGGCGGCCGACGCCAACCACGACGGGGTCCTCGACTTCGAGGAGTCTCGCACCCTGCTGAAGCAGAAGCAGAGGTGCAGGCGCGCCCCCGGGGGCAAGCCGCCCCCGAAGGGCGGCCTGCCCAGGCCGCGGGTCACGGGCCGTCCCGTACCGCCCCCGGCGCAGGACGTCGGCGTACCGGCAGCCGATGGGGCGGCGGATACCCTCCGGCTGAACTCTCCGGCTGTCGTAGTGGGGCCCCGCCGCGCCCCCCCGGCGGCCGGAGCCGCACCGTGCACTTGCGCACACAGCCCCGCAGCCGGCCCCACCGGTTCGCCCGACGGGACCCCGTCAGGGGAGGATCTCGATGTACCCGTCGGTGCCGTGCACGCGGATCCGCTGGCCGTCCCGGATCAGGCGGGTGGCCCGCTCCACGCCGACGACGGCCGGCAGCCCGTACTCCCGGGCGATCACCGCGCCGTGGGTCATCAGGCCGCCCACCTCGGTCACCAGGCCCGCGATCCGGACGAACAGCGGCGACCAGCTGGGATCGGTGAAGGCCGTGACCAGGATGTCGCCCGGTTCGAGATCGGCATCCGCCATGTCGAGGACGACCCGGGCCCGCCCCTCGACCGTCCCGGCCGAGACCGCCACGCCGGCCAGCGCACCGGCCGGGACGCCCTCCCGTCGGTAGGACCCGGTGAGGGCCTCGCCCTCCGAGGTCAGCACCCGGGGCGGGGTGAGCGCCTGGTGCGCCCGGAACACCTCCTTGCGCTGCCGCACGAGCCGCGGGTCGACCGGCCGACCGGAGCGCACGACGTCGTCGAGCTCCTGGAAGGTGAGGTGGAAGACGTCCTCCGGCTCGCCGAGCACGCCCGCCTCCACGAGGCGTTCGGCCTCCTTCATCAGAGCTTGCTTGTAGACGAAGTAGCGGCTGACGATGGCGTACTTGGGGTACTCCCGGTACCCGATGAAGGTGCGGACCCGGTCGATCATCCGCTGCGTCTCGTCGGCCTTGCGGTCACCGTCCGGCAGAGCGCGCAGGCGTGCCAGCACGTCCTGTTCCTTCCGGTGCGCCTTCTGCCGGCCCAGCTCGAAGCGGCGTTCGGCGGCACCCCGTTCAAAGGTGCGCACGTGGTCGAGGATCACGGGGACCAGCGTGGCGGGGCGTTCGCGCCAGCGCGGCCTGGTGATGTCGATCTCGCCGACGCAGCGCATGCCGTACCGGTCCAGGTAGGCCTCGATGGCATCGCGGGCCTCGGGCCCTCCCGGGAGTTTCGCCAGCTGGTCCAGGAAGCCCTCGTCCTGCACGTCATGCAGGTACGACACCACCTCCGGCAGCGGGCGGACGACGTCCGCGACGTCGAGGAGGGCCAGCCCCATCTGCGAGGTGACGTTGCCGGGGGCGGACAGCGTCAGCGTGTCGGCGGCGTTCTTCTCTCCCAGCCACTCCTCCAGCTTGTCGTTGAGCCACCACGTGGCCTCCATGCCCGCCATGATCACCTGGATGCTCAGGGGATCGCTCAGGAGGCGCTTGTGCTCCTCGAAGGCTTCCGGCAGGAAGTCGAACAGCGCCGGTCCGCTCTTCGTCCGGATGTCGCGTTCCAGGGCGGCGAGGGAGGCCCGGCTGCGTTCGATCAGCTCGGCGACGATGGCCGGATCGGTCTCGATGGGCTCGGGCGCACCGCCACCGCCGGGATGCGGCCCGCCGGCTCCCGGGACCGGTTGGGGGAGCGGGGGAACGAAGCCGTCGCGGTCGAGGACCGTCTCCACAGCGTCCCTGACCAGCGGGTCGCCCTTGCCGAGGGCATCAAGCAGGGCAGCCCGGCCCGCGGGCGAGGCCAGGCGCCGGGTGACGTCCACGAAGAGCCGCCCGCCGGCCTCGTGCATCGGCACCATGGCCGTCAGCTGCCACATGGAGAACCCCAGCGGTTTCATGGCGTCCGTCATCATCTGCGCGTGGCCGACGGAGACGTAGACGCGGTTGTCCCGGTCGTCGCTCTGCGGGACGGGGAACAGCGTCGTGATCGGCCGGCTCTGCACGATCCGGAAGCCGTCGTCCACCAGGCACCACTCGATGTCCTGGGGGCGGCCGAAGTGCGCTTCGATCCGCCGTCCGAGCTCGACCAGCCGCAGCGCCTGCGCGTCCGTCAGCGCCGGCTGCTCCTGCTGCTGCGGGCGGACCGCCACCTCGTGCGTGCCGCCGGCCGGCCGGGCGGTCAGGATGCGCTGCTTGGCGGCGGTCTTCCTGGCGACGACCCTGCCGTCGCGCACGGTGAGGACGTCCGGGTTCACCAGGCCGGAGACCAGTGCCTCGCCGAGGCCGAATCCGGCGTCGATGGTGGCGGCCTTCCGGTTGCCGGTGACGGGGTCGGCCGTGAACAGGACGCCGGACGCCTTCGGGAAGGCCATGTGCTGCACGACCACGGCCATGTGGACCGTACGGTGGTCGATGCCGTTGCGACGGCGGTAGGCCACCGCGCGCTCGGTGAACAGCGAGGCCCAGCACCGGCTGATGTGCCGGAGGACCGCCGTCGGCCCGACGACGTTGAGGTACGTGTCGTGCTGGCCGGCGAAGGAGGCTGTCGGCAGGTCCTCGGCCGTGGCGCTGGACCGGACGGCATAGGCGGTCCCTTCGCCGGAGCGGGCGAGGGCGCGGGTGATCGCCGCCGCCACGTCGTCCGGGACCGCGGTTTCCTCGATGGCCCGGCGGATCTGCGCGCTGAGCGTGCGGACGGCTTCCCGGTCGTCCGGGTCCGCGTGCGACAACCGATCGAGCAGGTCGCCGACCGGGGGCGCCTGCGCGACGATCCGCCGGAAGGCCTCGGTCGTCACGCAGAAGCCCGCCGGTACGCGGATCCCCTCGATGCGCGACAGTGTGCCCAGGTGCGCGGCCTTGCCGCCGACGGTCGCGGCCCGGGTCTCGTCCACTTCGTGAAGGCTCCACACGTACTGCTGGTTCACTGCGCTGCCTCCTGGGCGGTCATGGCTTGGGCAGTGATTCTGCGCCCTGCCCGGGGCCTTGCGGCAAGCCCCGGGGTGCGCTATAAGTTGAGGGTGGCAAGGAGAGTGCTCTCCTTGCCTTTGTCGTTTCCGGCCCGCGACCGCACTGGGCACCGTGGCATCGGGCCGAGGGCGTGGTGCCGTCAGGCGGCGGGAGTGCCCGGGTGCGCAGGCGGCCGGTCGCCCCAGCCGGCCTCGGCGATCAGGTCGTACCAGTCGGGCAGCGCGCCGGGCGGCAGGTGGCGGCGCAGGAGCTGGCCGGGGAAGCTGAGCGGGCCGGCCTTCGCGGGGTTGGCCAGCGCCTGGCGGGTGATCAGGCCCGTTATCTCGTAGGCGAGATCAGTGCGCGGGAACGCGGCGTGCACGCGGTCGGCGAAGCCCTCGGGGAGGCTCTCCTTGCCCCGGCCCAGAACGTCCACCGTGATGCCTGCATGGGCCAGTGCGACTTCCGGCCCCTTGCGGGAGGCAATGCCCTCCGACGTGTGCAGGGCGATGGCGTCCCATACCACCGTCACCGCATCCTCATCGGTACCGTGCTCGCGAAGGAACCGCGCTGCCAGGTCCGCACCGTCGACTTCGAACCGCTGGTGTCCGTTGCCCTCTTCGGACAGCCCCAGGTCATGCAGGACACAGCTCAGGAACACCAGCTCGTCGTCGAAGTCCGCTCCCGCCGTCATGCCGTCGTGGTCCGCAAGCGCCCGTGCGAAGAGATAGCTGCGGACGCTGTGGCGGAAGATGACCTCGGGTTCCACCTCCTCGGCATGGCGCAGGGCTTGGGCGGCAAGCTCCGTGCGGGGCAGGTCGAATGCGTCGTAGACGGCAGGCAGGGCGACAGCCATCGCAGTAACTCCTCATGTGTGACAGCGGGGAACCCTCTCGATCCTGCGGCCCTCCGCGCCGCCCGGCGAGCGGCCGCAATGCCGTCATGCGCTAAATTCTGGCCATGACCATCAAGGTGGCCGTACTCGCACTGGACGGCGTCGTCCCCTTCGAACTGTCCACCCCCGGGCAGGTCTTCGGCACGGCCAACGAGGCCGCCGCCACCCCGCACTACGAACTCCGGGTCTGTGCTCCCGGCCGCAGGGCAACGACCTCCCCCGAGCACGGCGCCTTCCGGATCGGCACCCCGTACGGCCTCGATGGCCTCGCCGATGCCGACACCGTCGTCATCCCCGCCCACGCCGGCTTCCTGGCACCCCCGCCCCCTGCCGTCGTCGAGGCGCTGCGGCAGGCGGCGGCGCGGGGGGCGCGCCTGGCAGCGGTATGCGTCGGCGCCTTCACCCTGGCCGCCACCGGTCTGCTCGACGGATACCGCGCCACGACACACTGGCAGTACGCCGACGAGCTTGCCCGCCGCCATCCGCGCATCCTCGTCGATCCCGCCGTGCTGTTCGTCGACCACGGCCGTCTGCTCACTTCGGCCGGGGTGGCCGCCGGGCTCGACCTGTGTCTGCACCTGGTGCGCCACGACCTCGGCGCGGCGCAGGCGGCCGCCACCGCCCGGCGCATCGTCATGCCCCTCCAGCGCGACGGCGGCCAGGCCCAGTACATCGAGCGCCCCACACCCCCGACCGATCCGGCCGCCCTGCAGCCCGTCATGCAGTGGATGGAAGGCCGCCTCGACCGCCCCCTCACCCTGGCCGAGATCGCCGGCCACGCCAAGATCAGTGTCCGAACGCTCAACCGCCAGTTCCGGGCACAGACCGGAGCAACCCCGCTGCAATGGCTCCTGAGCGCCCGCATCGACCGCGCCCGGCTGCTGCTGGAGACCACCGACCTGCCCATCACGCTGCTCGCCGACCGCACCGGCTTCGGCTCACCGGCGACCCTGCGCCACCACTTCGCCCGCCGCACCGGAACCTCCCCCCACGCCTATCGGGCCGCCTTCCGGCAGCGGGGTCCAGGCGACGAGCGAAGCAGGCCCTCACCGTCGCCTCATGCACTCCAGGCGGCCGCCGACTGACCGCGCCACCGCCCTCGCCCCTGCCCTCATTCCGCAGCGATGGCTGGAGCGCTGCAACCTCGCCGTCGCGTGCACGAGTCCCGCGATGCACCTCACCGCCGGCGGCACCCGCACCGATCCCAGCCGTGCCCGGCTCACCGCCCTCGCCTGCGAGCTCCAGGACCCCGCGCGACGGTCGGCCGCATCGCCGGCGTCTTGAGGTCCGGGACGCCGTGGGAGCACGGCTGGGCCCTTCGAGTTGCCGTGGCGGCCGGTAGCGCGCGCTCCGAGGGCGGCGGCTGCGTGGGCTGGAGCGCCGAGGAGTCCGGAGAGACGGCCGTAGTGCGTGGTGCCCCTACGGTCGGTGACGGCGGTGGCCTGGAGGAGGGTGAGATCGCCTCGGACCACTCCGGCAAGACCCGATACGCCAACGAGCAGGGCGTACGGGCCCGCGACGGCCCCGAGAAGCTGACGGCTGGCAGCCAGAACGCCCGGGTGCGCGCCAAGCCCTGGTGGCCGCCGGTGACGTGCGGCGGGCTGGCGGAGCCGACGGCCCATGGGGGCTTCAGCGCGATCGCGTGCGCCGGGATGGTCAGGGCCCGAGGATGCCCGCGAGCGGGTGAGGGCAGCGAAGGCGGGCTGGTAGAGACTGGCGGCCATCGCCGTTCCGGCGAGGAGCCACCCGGCGAAGCACACGGGCATGCCGGGGGCTGCGGCTGTCACCACCAGGCTCAGGCACCCAGGGCGGAGCCTGCCGTCATGACGGTGCGGGGCCCGCGGCGATCCAGGGTGCGCCCCATGCAGATCCCTGCGACCGCGGAGATGATGAGGCCGGCGGGGAACGCCGCGGCGGTCACACCGGTGCTCCAACCGGTCTCGGCGGTGATGGCCGGGTTGAGGACGGGGACGGCGTAGTAGACGATGCCCCAGCCGGTGACCTGGCTGAGGCGGAGGGCCCGGTGACCGCGTCGGCGTAGCCGCCGTCCACCGCGGCCTTCGCTGCCAGGCACAGGGCGCCGCGGGCGGGCAGCTGGTCGGCTTCGCCGCCCAAGGCGGAGCCGGAGATTCCGCGGCGCAGGATCCAAGTGGCGTGCGTGCCGGTACCGTCGTCGGCCCTGGCGAGGTGCGCGAGGGCGCTGAAGGCGGAGGCTCCGGAGCCATGACGGCGGTGGGCTTGCCGAGGGTGTCGGCGAGGGGCTGGAGGTACAGGGCGGCCCAGTCGCCGCCGGTGGGGTAGGTGGCCGGGTCGGGCTTCACCCAGCCGGTCGGTGCGAGGAGCTTTTCGGCGGCGGGGTCGACGACCTCGCCCCAGGTGGAGAAGCCGCACGTGCGCCCACTCGCGGGTCGCGGTCCCGGTGTGGGGGCTGGCTTCGAGGACGAGGAAGTCCAAACCCCGCTCGCGGAGGTGGGCGGCGGCAGCCAGGCCGACGGGGCTGGCCCCGATCACGGCGACGGGAGTTCGGTGGTGGGCTCGCTCGTGACGTGCGCCTGTTTCGATAGGCGGCCACATGGATGTTCATCCAATCAAGAAACTCAAGGAGGCCGGACTGCTGTCCTCCGAGCGCCGCGGAACCCGGGTGACCGGGTCGAGCCCGCCGTCCCTCTCCCCGCCATAGGCGCGCTCCTGTCCGGCGCTGCGAAGGTGACCGGGTGCGGACCGAAGCGCTCCTGCCCGAGCACGCCAAGCAGGTTCTCGCCGTCTACCAGGCGGGAATCGACGAGGGCAACGCCACCTTCGAAACCCGGGCTCCCGCCTGGGAGGCCTTCGACAAGGGCTGGCTGCCCCGGCACTGCTTCGTCGCCCGGCGACGGCGGCACCGTGCTGGGGTGGGTGGCCGCGAGCGCCGTTCCGGACCGGTGCGCATACGCGGGCGTGGTCGAGCACTCCGTATACGTCCACCCCGACGCCCGCGGCCGCGGCGTCGCCCGCGTACTCCTGGACGCCCTGATCGCCTCGACCGAGGCCGCCGGGATCTGGACCATCCAGTCCGGGATCTTCCCCGAGAACGCCGCCGGCCTCGCCCTGCACCGGCGCGCCGGCTTCCGCGTCATCGGCACCCGCGAGCGCATCGGCCGCCATCACGGCACGTGGCGTGAGGTCGTCCTGCTGGAGCGCCGCGCCCCGCGGTGTGCGCGGTGCCGCCGCGGCCCTGGGTCGGATGGGCGCTGTGGTGGCGGCGGTGCCTCGGTTCGGCAGGGGGCGGGCCGCAGCAGCGGGCTGCCGGCGTTGTAGGAGGGCTCGCGCGGGTGGATGGTGGGGTCGGGGCGGGGTGAACGTCTGTGTTCGGGGTAGGTTTGGTGGTAGCCGTTGGTGTGACCCGCGCTGCCGCATCCCTCTCTTCAGTGTGGTGGGGTGTTTCCGGTACGGACCTCCTCGATTTCGCGGTCTCGGTGGTCGCGTGCTTCCTTCCCGTTCGCGGAAGGGGAGGGCTTCTCCTTCTACCGGGACGGCAGCCATGTACCGGCGCACCCCGCAGTGTCCCCCTGTCCTACCGCGTACCTCTGCCCGGCCCCGAACCGGCCGCCGGCCGGGGCCGCAGGAAACGGCACGGGTCTCCTTGTCAGCCCAGGCCCGTCGGCTGCCCCTGACCGGCACCACGGGCCCGTCCACCGACGCCCCGGCCCCGGGCACCGCCCGCCGCGGCGCTGGCCCGGCATGGCTTCCTCCGGTTCCGGCAGGGGGCAGGGCATGAACGCGGCTGGGGGCTCCGGCCCCGGACCGGCCGCTTCACCTGCGGGAATGCGGGCCCACGTGTCGGCCTTGGCCGTTGAGGCGGAGCAGCTCGTACAGGACGGGGCGTGGGAGGTGGCGCCGGAGGACGCCGAGCTGGCCTGTCGGGCGGCGGAGAACCTGGCCGCGGTCATCGGCCCGCCGGCAGGGCAGGATGACCTGTCCGGACTCGAGCGGTTGGAGCATCTGCGCGAGGCCTTGGCGGTCTTCGCCCTGACGACCGCCCGCACGCACGGATACCTGGCGTGGTTCCTGGCGGGGACCAGCACAGCCCTGGCCCCGGTGCTGCGCTGGCGTGCCGTGACGGCGGACCCGCGCCGCTCCTTCGGCACGGTCGTGCCCTCGGCGGCGGAACTGGCCGACGCCGAGGAAGCCGTCCGCCACGTGTGCGCTGCCCTCGCTGCGGTGGCCGGCGTGGCGGACGGCGGGAACACCGCGGACGCCAGGGGCCCCGGCTCCCTGACCTGACACCGGCTCCCGGGCCTGGGAGGCCAGAGCTCCTGCTCCCGCGCCTGTGGCGTCCACGGGCAACCTGACCTGCCCACCTCGGAGGTTGCGCTGCCGGTGGCGGGGCGTGACCGGCCCCGCTCTCCGGGCGCCGATGCCGATTCCGTCGTCGTGCTCAGGCCTGGGCGGGGCCTTGAGGTGAGCGCGTGGTGCTGTCCCACTTCCACCGGGTGAGCCGCTTTCGTCCCGCCGGCTCTCCTCGGCCGGTCGCCCACAGGAGGGTGTGCCAGGGGTCGCCGTCGGCAGGAACGTCGGGGAACAGCCTCTGCAGCACCCGCGCACAGATCGCCGCAGGTGCTTCCCAATCGAGGCCGAGGCCGAGAGCCAGGTCATCGGCGTGCACGAACAGTTCCACCAAACCCATGGCGGCCGAGCCCTCGGGATCCGTCGTTCCGAACACATGGAACGCACGCGCATGCGGCGGCGCTGTCCGCACCATCGCGACGAGGAGTGCCGCGCACGCCTCCAGCACCTGCACAAGGCCCTCCGGCCCGCCCTCCCGTTCGGCGAAGATCACGTTGAAGGGCTTGCCCGGAGCCTCCTGTCGCCAGATGAAGGGCACATCAGCGCCGGCCGGAGGCGCTTGCGGCCCCAGCTGCGCGGCATAGGCGAAGAGGTCGTCGGCCAGGTGCTCGGCGGTTTCCCAGCAGCTCCACTCCAGCGTCCCGGCCGCCCGGTTCCAGTCGGCGGCCAGAGCAGCCGGCTGACGCAGCAGCGCGAGGACGAGCCGGACGCCCTCCGCGAGATCGTCCGCGGACACCGTTCCCACGGCACGAGGCTGTTCTGCATCATCGAAGTCGGACATGCGCTGAGCCTACGAGCACGACGACGCGGGGCAGGACTGCGGGTGCCCCTGGCGGCCGCTCGGGCCCGGCCCCGTCGGCGGACGCCGGCCACGTCACCCAGGCCGGCCTCGCCCGCACGCCGGCCATCGCCAGCCCTCCGGAGGCTGTCGCGGCGGGATCCGCCGGCGTCGACGGCCGTATCGCCGACAGCGGATGGACACAGCGGATCAGCCGACAGCCAGGTCGCGTGGACGTGCTCTCAGGCGTCGGCGAGGAGGGGGTCGTACGGGGTGTTCGTTCGGCGGCCCGACATGAAGGAGAGGAAGTCGCCGACGAAGGCGCTGCGGCTGTAGGTGTTGTCGGTGGTGGTGAGGTCGCGGTGGAAGGCGCTGCGGAAGAGGGTTCGGTACTCATCGGCGTCGATGGTGCCGCTGCCGTCCTTGTCGGTGGCGTCGAAGAGGACCTCGGCGACCCGGATGAGGGCGGGTCCGGCAAGGGAGGGTACGGCGGCGGCGTACTCGTCGGCGCTGATGCGGCCGTCGCCGTCGGTGTCGAGGGTGGCCTGGAGTTCGCGCCACCAGGAGGCGAAGGCGTCGTAGAGCCGGGTCTCTTCGGGTTCGTCCAGGTCCAGGCGGGTGGCCAGTTCGCGTGCCATGGCGGCGAGGTCGGGCCAGTCGAGCCGGCCGTCGCCGGTCTGGTCCAGCACCTGATGGAAGAACTCCTTCGCCGAGCGCCGGCCGTTCCCCGTGCCCGTGCCCGTGCCCGTGCCCGCGGCCGGGACGGTGCCGGGGTTGTCGCTCAGCGGTGTGAGCAGGCGGAGCAGGGCCGATGCCCGCTTCATACGGGCCCGCAGCGCGGCGACGGTCCGGGCACGGGGGTCGTCGCTGTCGGGCGCGAGGGAGATGATTTCGATGACCGTCTCGGCGCTGATCCATCCCGCGGGCAGGAAACGGCTGAGGCCGGCGGCGAGATAGGCGCCCTGCATCAGCGTCGGGGCGCCGGGCATCTCGGCCAGACCGGCCTTGCGCCGGTACGGCTCGGGAAGCGAGGCTACGGTGATCGCGCCGAGGAGCGGGCCGACGACGGCCCGGCCGGCCGCCCACAAGGTCGGTGCGGAGGCGAGCAGCGCGGGAGCGGGCAGGTGGTCGAAGAGCCGGTAGAGGATGACGCGCGCTGCCTCGGTGTTCTCCAGCTCGTCCTCGACGACCCTGTCGAAGTACCGCCAGAAGTCGCTGACGTCCTCGGGGAGCGCCCCGGCGTCGCCGTCGAGCGCGGCGAGGAACGCCCGGTATTCGGCGTACATGCGCTCCATGGTGTCCTGGTCGAGTGGCTGGCCGCTCAGTCGGCACATCGTCACGGCGCTCTCGAAGAGCGTGGCGACCACCCAGGCCCGGGTGGGGCGGTCCATGGCGTCGTAGGCGCGGCCGCGGGGGTCGGAGCCGCTCATGCGGGCGTGCAGCCTGTTGAGCCGGGCCGCCTCCCGTTCGCGTACCGCAGGATCGGTGTCGAACATGCGCCGCATGCTGAGGAAGGTGTTGCGCAGCCGCCGCCAGGGGTGGGCGACGAAGGTGGAGTTGTCGGCGAGAGCGGCACCGATCTGCGGATGGGCGGCCTCCAGCACGGTTGCTCGGATTATGGCCAGAGCCCACCGGGGGTCGTCGAAGAATGCACGGAACTGCGACTCCGGCCCGAACAGCGGCGGCTCGCCGGCCGTGGTGCTTCCGGTCGTCATGACGGGTCTCCGTTCGTCTGGGGCGGCACGCCGCCGAAGCGGCGGTCACGGCGCTGGTAGGTGTGCAGACAGCCGAGGAAGTCGGGGGCGCGGAAGTCCGGCCAGAGCGCCTCGGGGAAGACCCACTCGGCGTAGGCGACCTGCCAGAGCATGAAGTTGGAGATGCGCTGTTCACCGGAGGTGCGGATGACGAGGTCCACGTCGGGGGTGTCGGGAAACGGCAGATGGTCCGCGAAGAGCCGCTCGGTCACCTCGTCGGCAGGCGTCCCACTGCGGATCAGCGACCTGGCGGCCTCCACGATGTCCCGCCGCCCGCCATGGTCGAAGGCGACGGTCAGCGTCATTCCCCGGTTGCCGGCGGTCAGCGTCGCCAGATCGCCGAAGTCCTGAGCCAGCTCCCGGGGGATGCGGGGGTCCGCGGCTCCGAGGAAGCGGCAGCGGATGCCGCGGGCCAGCAGAAGCGGCGCGTGCTTGCGCACGACCCGGCGGACCAGGCGCATCAGGTAGTCGACCTCGGAACCGGGACGGTTCCAGTTCTCGGTGGAGAAGGCGTACAGGCTGAGCCACTCGACGCCGGCCCCGCGGGCGGCCTCGATGATGTCGATGACGGTGGTCTCCGCGGCCTGATGGCCCGCCGTCCGCGGCAGCGCACGGCGCTGCGCCCAACGGCCGTTGCCGTCCATCACGCAGGCCACGTGCCGCGGCACCGCCCGTCCCGGCCCGTCGCCGTCCTGCCGCACACCCGGGCGGTCCCCAACCGCCCCGCGTGCGCGCTGGACGCCGCGGTCCGGTCCCGTCCCCCCGGGAGTGCCACGGTCGACTCCACTGCGCTCGGCCACACCCACCCCGCATCCCCCGTACACGTGCCCCAGCGGGCGCATCTCTCCTCGGGAGTCTGACGGCTCGGGAGCGGCCTGACCGGCCGAACGGGCGACCGTCACCCCTGGCTCGCATGCCCGATTTCCTTCCGCGCCCGGCTCCTGCGGTGACAGGGATCGGAAACGCGGCGCACCCGGGCTGCTCCGTCACGAGGGGAGAGGCGCTGCATGAGGCCGCGGCCGCGGCGGGCTCCCCTCGTGGCCAGCATGCACCCCGGACGAGCGGTTCGCGGAGGCCGCGAGGTCAGTGGGCGTCGGCAGGCGTGTGGAGGGCGCCGAGGAGGGTGAGGGCCTCGGCGTCGGCGGTGCCGGCGGCAGCCTGGTAGAGGACGAGTTGCAGGCCGGGCGCCTCACGCACGTCGAAGGAACGGTAGGCGAGGGTGAGCGGACCGGCGTCCGGGTGGTGGAAGTGCTTGGGGTCCGATCCAGACGTGTCACGATGCCCTCATGAACATCCCTACTCCTGCGGCCCGTCGCCACATGCTCGTCAAGGCCGTGATCACAGTCGCGGCGGCTGCGCCGGCACAGGTGGCTTGGCTGGAGAAGTACGACGTGCCGCCGGATGAGATCGCCTTGTGCTTCGATGACGCGTTCCGCCTTGCTGGGCATTTGGTCGAGGACGGGCAGCTCAGCCCGACGGTGCTGCCTCATCTGCGGGCGATTGACGAGGTGTTCGCTGAAATGAGCCGGACCGCGGGAGTGGACCGGTGGACGAAGGCGGCAATGTCCACGGACGTGGGATGGAATCGGGCCCGGCTGCTGGCCCGAGAAGTCCTCGCGGTGGAAGGCGAGGGCGAAGTACCGCTGCCCCACCCGTCTCAGTGACCGGCCCGTCTGGGCGGCATGTTTCCGCTCAGGCCGGGCGATCACCAGCCTCATTGCGACGTGGATCATGGCTTCGGAGCGGGCTGGGAGGGCTTGGTAGTCGCGGGCGAGGCGGCGGTGGTTCATGAGCCAGCCGAAGGTACGCTCGACGACCCAGCGGCGGGGCTGGACCACGAATCCCCTGGTTGTGGGATCGCGGCGGACGATCTCGACGTCGATGCCGAGGGTCGCGCCGTGTTCGATGACGGCGGTCTTGTAGCCCATGTCGGCCCAGGTCTTGCGTACGGTGGGGTGGTCGGAGGCGACCGCGGTCAGCAGGTGCTGGCCTGCGGTGCTGTCCTGGACGCTGGCGGCGGTGACCAGGACGGTCAGCAGGAGTCCGATCGTGTCGGTGACGATGTTCCGCTTCCGGCCGGCGATCTTTTTCCCGACGTCCACGCCCCTGGGTGGCCGCAGGGGCGTTGGTGGAGGTCTTGACGCTCTGGGAGTCGATGATGCAGGCCGTCGGCTCCGGATCGCGGCCCTCGCTGGCGCGGACCAGGCGGCGCAGGAGCCCGTTGAGATGCTCGAACACGCCGTCGCGTTGCCATCGGGCGAAGTAGGCGTAGACCGTTTGGTGGGGCGGGTAGTCATGCGGGAGGTAGCGCCAGGGGATGCCCGTGCGGTCGACGTAGAGGATCGCGTCGAGGAGGTCTCGCAGGTCGTGCTCGGGCGGCCGGCCGAAGGCGAGTGCGCGTGCGGTCCGGGCCTGGCGCCAGGCTGTCAGGGTTGGTTCCACCAAGGCCCAGCGGGCGTCGGACAGGTCGCTCGGATATCGTCGACGATCCGTCATAACGACGGCATACTGCGGGATCGCCGCTCTGGCCAGGGTCCGCGGGAGTAGGCAGACAGATACTCTCGGGCCAGGCCTTTTGGAATGAGACAGAATGAAGTGCACAGTTCCGGCGGAAATTCGCGCGTCGGCGACACTCCTGCCGCCACAGCTTTTGGAGTCACCACAGCAGAGCCGATCGCACACCCCGCGAACCTGCTTGAAACGGCGACTTCAGAGACGAAACACCAATTACTGATCTTTTCGTTAGTTCTGTTGGTGCGGTGGAGTCGTTGGTGGGATCCTGATGGTGTGTCTTTCAAGCCTTCGCCTGTTGTTCCTCCTTTGACGCGGCCGCAGTTGGCCGAGGCCCGGCGTGTGCGGGCGGCCGAGTTGTTCGATCAGGGACGTTCGGGTGCCGAGATCGCGCGGATGCTGGGGGTCAGTGACGAGAGTGTGCGGCGGTGGAAACGGGTCTGGGAGGAAGGCGGCGCCGATGCTCTGCGCCGGCGCCCGGCCACCGGGCGTCCGCCCAAGCTGGACGATGTCCAGGTCGAGCGGGTGCGGACCGCTCTGGAGCAGGGCGCCCAAGCCCATGGCTTCGAGGCCGATCTGGGGACCCTGGAACGAGTCGGCCTAGATGAATGAGTCCGAAGTCTTCAGTGGTCGTAGGCGATCAGTGATCGTTTGACTGGGGCGCCGGTGGTCCAGTTGTGCCAGATGCCGGCGGCGAGGGCGAGGAGTCGTTGTCCGGTGAGGGCGAAGACTCCGGCCGGGGTTCTGCCGCCGTGCTGTTCGAGGCTGAGCTGGCCTTTGAGGGTGTCGATGACGGCTTCGATCCACTGCCGGACCCGGGCGATCTTGCCGTGCCGGACCGGTTCGTCCTTGCGGTCCGGCCGCACGAGATGGGCTCCGAGGCGCTCGCTGACGAAGGTCTCGAACTCCTTCCCGGCGAAGCCCTTGTCCGCCAGGATCACCTGCCCGGCCCGGACGAGGTGGTGGTCGCGTTCCAGCAGCGCGGCCATCACCTCCCGTTCGCCGGTCTTGGGGTTGGCCAGGCACCAGGTGACGGGCATGCCCTCGGCGGTGGTGACCAGGTAGAGGCGGAATCCCCAGAAGAAGCGGGAGTGGCTGCGGCAGTAGCCGTAGCCGCAGTGTCCGGCCAGGTCGGAGCGTTTGACGGTCTCGCGGGAGGCCGCGCAGGGCAGTGGGGTGGAGTCGATCAGCCGCAGGTCGTCGTGCCAGGTCGGGACCTGCCGGGCCAGTGCCTCGATCACGCGGCTGAGCAGCGGACCTGCGGCGTTGAGGCGCTTGTTGTAGGCGGACTGCTGGGGCAGGTAGCGGAACAGGTGCCCCAGCCGGGCGTGCGCGAAGCGGATCCAGTGCCGGGCCGAGGGGAAACCGAGCAGGACCTGGGCGACGGCCAGGCACAGCAGTTCGGCGTCCGTCAGTTTCGGAGGTCGCCCGATCCGGCGACAAGGCGCCACGTGGTCGTCGATGAACACGTACAGTGCCGCCAGAAGGGCGTCCAGGTTTGTCTTCACACACTGACCAACGGGCGCCCTTCGCCATGGTCGCGACCAGCACGGACATCGGACTCATTCATCTAGTGGTCGATCGGGTGACAGGAGTGACGCTGTCGAGGGCGTCGGTGTGGCGGCTGCTGACCGGCCGGCTCGGATGGAGTCTGCAGCGGCCCGAACGGCGGGCGGTCGAGAGGGACGAATCCGAGATCGCCCGCTGGATCGTGCACGAGTGGCCGCGCATCAAAAAGGGGCCGTGAACACACATGCCTGGATCGTCTTCCTCGACGAATCAGGTGTCTCGCTGCTGCCGCAGGTCCGCCGCACCTACGCACCCCGCGGCCGCACACCTCTCCTGCGGCACCGGCTGAACTGGAAACGCGCCTCGATGGCCGGCGCCCTCGGCTACCACGCCGCCGATCCCCATCGCGGTCCTCGGTTGTGCTTCCACCTCAAGCCCGGCAGCTACGACACCCCCGCTCTCATCGAGGTCCTGGAGCAGATGAAGGTGTTCTACCGCGGGGAGCAGGTGGTGCTGGTACGGGACGGGCTGTCCGCTCATTGGAGCCGGGCGATGCGGGCCTGGGTCGCCGAGCAGGACTGGCTCACCCTGGAGCGATTACCGGCTTACGCGCCTGAGCTGAACCCGGTGGAACTGCTGTGGTCCTCGCTCAAGAAGCGTGAGCTCGCCAACCTCGCCGGCGACCACCTCGCCGATGTCGCCGACGCCACCGAACAGGGCATCCGCCGGATCAACGACAACCCTCGATTGCCCTGGTCCTTCCTTGCCCACACCGGCCTCGCCCTCCACCCACCAGCCCCACAGAACTAACGAAAAGATCAGTCAGGCCCCGGGCGCGGGGTGGGTGAAGTCGGGGCGAAGCCCACCCGGTACCTGGCGCTGGCCGAGATACTGGCCGCCATGACGAACACCCCTGCCACACCCGCCCCGTTCTCCCGGATCAAGATCCGGACCGGGGCGCTGGTGTTCTGCGGCGACGACGTCGCCCTCATCCGCCGCGACCGCGCCGACTCCACCCACTACACCCCGCCCGGCGGCAACGTCGAGGACGGCGAAGACCTCGACGTTGCCCTCGCCCGTGAACTCGCCGAGGAACTCGGCCTGGACACGGCGCTCGCCGAAGGCGGAGACCTGCTGTGGGTCGTCGACCAGTGCGTCACCCGGCCCGGCCCGACTCCGCCCCCGCGCAAGCTCCACCTGATCTACCGCTTCCACATCAGCCCCGACGTCCGCGCGACGCTCGCCGAGCAGGAGCTGGACGAGCTGCCCGACGGCAGCCACGAAGTCGGCGTGATCGAGTGGATCGACTACCGCAAGACTGCCGAACTGCCGATCTTCCCGCCCATCGGCTCCGCCCTCGCCGCCCTCGCCGGCCCCCGTGCCGCCGTCGCCAACGCCGCCCTGGACGCCGTCACCGACGCGAACTACACCTGGGTCTGACCGCCGAAGCGAGCACATGGGCAAGCACCGCCGACCCGGCCCCCCGAACCAGCCGTACCGCGCCGTTCCGCGCGTGAACGCCGACGACCCGCTAGCCGCGTACAACAAGCGCAGGCGCCCGCCGATGGACGTCTACCGCCGTCACCGGCCCGTGCACGGCGGCGCCGGCCACCTCCGGCGGGACTGTAAATCGTTCGGTGTAACTCCCGATCAAGGAAGGTGCACCGATGGCCAGTGAGAACGTGATCGAGGCCGTCGAGGCGGCTGCGCGGCAGCGGGCCAGGGCGGTGGACGGCCGGCTGATTGATGAGCTGGTGTCCCGGGCTCAGGCCGAGGGCGTGCAGTTGACCGGTGAGGGCGGGCTGCTGCAGTAGTTGACGAAGCGGCTGCTGGAGTCTGCTCTGGAGGGTGGGATCACCGACCATCTCGGCTATGACAAGCACGACCCGGCGGGGAAGAACGGCGGCAACTCCCGCAACGGCACCCGCGCGAAGACCGTCCTGACCGAGGTCGGGCCGGTGGAGATATCCGTGCTCCGCGATCGCGGCGGATCGTTCGAGCCGAAGATCGTCAAGAAGCGGCAGAAGCGCCTGACGGGCGTGGACGAGATGGTCATATCGCTGTCCGCGAAGGGCCTGACCACGGGCGAGGTCCAGGCCCACCTCGCGGAGGTCTATGGCGCCGAGGTCTCCCGCCAGACGATCTCCACGATCACCGACAAGGTCATGGACGGCATGGCCGAATGGCAGAGCCGGCCCCTGGACGGCGTCTATCCGGTGGTGTTGATCGATGCGGTCCACGTGAAGATCCGTGACGGAGCCGTCGCCAACCGGCCTGTCTGCGTCGCCCTGGCCGTCACCGTCGAAGGCCGCCGCGACATCCTGGGGCTGTGGGCCGGCGACGGCGGCGAGGGCGCCAAGCGCTGGATGCACATCCTCACCGAGATCAAGAACCACGGCGTGAACGATGTCCTCATGCTCGTCTGCGACGGCCTGAAGGGCCTGCCCGACGCGGTCGAGACCGTCTGGCCGAGGACGATCGTGCAGACCTGCGTGGTCCACCTGCTGCGGAACTCCTTCCGCTATGCGGCCCGCCAGGACTGGGACAAGATCGCCAAGCTCCTCAAGCCCGTCTACACGGCGGCGACCGAGGAAGCCGCACTGGAGCGGTTCGCCGAGTTCGCCGACGCCTGGGGCCGCAAGTATCCGGCGATCGTGCGCCTGTGGGTGAACTCCTGGGAGGAGTTCACCCCGTTCCTCCGCTTTGACACCGAGATCCGCCGCATCGTCTGCACCACGAACGCGATCGAGTCCGTGAACGCCCGCATCCGACGGGCGGTCAAGGCCCGCGGGCACTTCCCGAACGAGACCGCCGCCCTGAAGTGCGTCTACATGGCGATCATGTCGCTCGACCCCACCGGGAAGGGCCAGGCCCGCTGGACCATGCGCTGGAAGACCGCTCTGAACGCCTTCGACATCACCTTCGACGGCTGGCTTTCCGCAGTCCGTCACTAACCCCAACCACCCCCGTTACACCGTTCGATTGACAGACCCGTCTGGGATGGCCGGCCCGAGGCCGAGGAGGGGCATGGTGGCTGGGAGGAGAAGGCGGAAGATCGACTATGAGTCGGTCACCGGCGATGTGGCGGTGTGGGGTACGGGTTGCTCTGGGGACTTGATCCGGCTGGGCCGCCCCTGGGTGTGGCGGGTACGGGTGTGCTGTGCGGGGAGGGCTGAGGTCGAGAGGGTGACCCGGTCGGAGGGTACGGCGCACGGGGTGAAGCGGTACAGGATCGATTTCTGGCCGAAGGCGGGCTGAGCGGCGGGGCGGGCCCGCGTGGGCGGACCCGCCCCGCCGCGTGTGCATCAGGTGATCTTCACGATGAACCCGTCCTCGAGTCCGTCGATGATCCGGTTGTTGTTGTAGAAGCCCCGGTCGGCACCGGGGCCCGGCAGTCGTGTTGATCGATTGGCTGGAGGTCCGGGGTGCCGATCGAGTCTTTGACGGATGAGCAGGCTGCCGCGTATGCGGCGTTCCGTGGGGCGCCGTCCCGTACGGAGCTGGAGCGGTTCGTCTTCCTGGACGACGCGGACCGGGAGCTGATCGAAAGCAGTCAGGTGCGGCGGCCCCTGCGGCCGCCGCCCGCAGATCAGTAGGCGTCGTACTCGCCGAACCAGTCGACGATGTAGTGGACCTCCCGGCTGCTCTGGTTCCAGAGGTCGATGACGCCGTAGGGGCCGGTCTTGGCCTGGACCAGGTTGGAGACGTCCTTGCCCGCCGTCCAGTTCAGCGCGGAGGTGGTGGGGCGAGGCGGCTTGACCGCGTACCCGTACTGGTACGCGTGGGCCGAGTTCGGGTCGGGAGCGACGGAGAGGTGTCCCGCTCCGGTCGTGCTGGCGACGGTGACGTTCGTGACGTAGGCCTCGATGGGGAGGTCGTAGCGGTTCCCCGAATTCAGGTGCAGGGCGTAGTAACCGCCGGCGAAACAGGGCCAGGTGTTGGGAGGCAGGCCCCTGGTGTCAATGTGACGGAACGGGCCGCCTTCCGCCGGGAGGCCGAGCCGCCACGTGGCGAAGGCAGCCTTGCTGCCGGCACCGTAGTAGCCGACGACGTCGATAATCACGTCGGTCCCGGCCCAGGCCCCGTTGCGGACGTTGATCTTTCCGTCGGCGCCGACGGGGACGATGACCGAGTTGGCGACAGTCTGTCCGGCAGTGAAGTTCAGGCTGGAGGTGGACGGGGCCGCCTGGCCGCTCGGGAAAACCGTCAGGTGGCCCGTCTCCCGGGGGTTGGTGACAGTCACGTTGAGCGCCACAGCAGTCGCGCCGGCAGGGATACCGCTGCGGCCGGTGATCTGGACCCCGAAGGTGTCCTGTCCGGCGACCTGCCCGCGCGCCGCGCCGAGGCCTTCGCGGGTGTCGACGAAGCGGACCGGGTTCAGCGAGGTGTAGCCGTCGGCGGCCGCACGGTCGAAGTAGCCGGTCACGTCCGCGATCAGGTCCACGGCGTTCCAGCCGCCGTTGTACAGCTCGATG
This sequence comes from Streptomyces globosus, assembly GCF_003325375.1. GTDB lineage: Bacteria > Actinomycetota > Actinomycetes > Streptomycetales > Streptomycetaceae > Streptomyces > Streptomyces globosus_A. Next base: position 3,591,085 of record NZ_CP030862.1, read on the forward strand.
TACCCGTCCTTGCCGACGGGTACGATCACCTGGTTCGGGATGGTCTGCCCGGCGGTGTAGTTCACGTTCGAGGTCTTCGGCCTGTCCCTGCCCGAGGGGTAGACACTGACGTGCCCTCCGGCGGTGGCATTGGTCGCCGTGACGTTGAGGACGACCGCGGTGACGCCGGCCGGGACCTTCGCGTTGCCCGCGATCTTCAGCCGGACCGGCGTGTACGCCCCGACCTTCGACCGGGCCGCGCCGATACCGGCCCGGGTGTCGAGCAGCCGGGTGGGAGCGTGCGGAGCGAAGAAGGAACCCGGCGTCGTGAACGGGAGCCGGTTGACCGCCTGGACGTTGTTCACGGTGTCCGTGGCCGTCACGGTGACGGTGTAGTCGCCGGGCCGGGGGTAGGTGTGCCTGACGTCGTACAGGATCTGACCGCCGGTGACGGTGGCCGTGTGCGTCGTGCCGTCGCCCCAGGCGATGGTGACCTCGTGGGGGACGGGCGCCCCTTGGTAGAGGTTGACGCCGAAGGAGATGCTGCGGGCGGTCCTGGCATCGCCCCACATAAGGAGTTCGAGGTTCGAAGCGTCGGCGGAGGCCTGTGTCGAGCCGCCCTCCGCCGCGCTGGAAGGCAGGACCGTACGGACCGTGTTCTCGCCCGGACTGCGGAAGGTTCCGGACTCGGCGGCCGCCGCCTCGTCAGGAGCGGACTCGGGGGGCGGTGCGGAAACCCCAGGCGCCGCAGGACCGGCGGCCTGCGCCGCGCCCGGTATGAGACCGACGCCGACCGCGAGAGCGGCAGCTGAGACAACGAGTCGGCGACTGCGCACCGGCCCCCCAATTCTGTTGCTGATTGAACGAGTTCGAAAGCCCGCCCAGCGTACCGATCGGAACGGACATGTCATACGCCTGACCAGGGCTGATCAGGGCACGGTCTGATCACATCGGGGCTGGGGCGCCGCTCGGGCCGGGCGGGGCGCCAGACTGGTTGCTTTCGCGTGCCGTCAGGGCCAGGGCGAGCGCCGCGGAGGCGGTGACCGCGATGCAGGAGACGGCGAAGGCGGCCCGGTGGCGGTGGGCGGCTCACGCGCTGCGGCGCGGGCTCCTCGTCGCGGCCGTCTTCTTGGCGTCCCGTCTTGCGCGGTGCTGCTGGTCTTCTGCTTGGCGGGGAGGTCGTGCACGGTGGCGGGTTCGCCGCGGGTGGCTTTCGCGTTCTTCTGCGCGGGTATTACGCCCAGTCGACGCCCAGTTTCGCGAGTGCGGCGAGTTGGTCGGTGGTGAGCTTGTCGCGTCGGCTCTTGGTGTTGGAGATCCACACGCCCAGCTTTACGACGATCGGCTCTGTCTCGCCCTCGACCGCGATCTCCTCTTCGTGGGCCCTGGGGACGGGCCGGTGGGTGCCTTCCCGTTCTACCCACTGTGTGAGGGCTTCCAGGCCCCGCTGGAACGCTTGCTGTGCCTTGCTCGGCCCTTTCGCTCCGCGACTGGCCGCGGGGGCGGGAGACGGCTTCTGGTCGGGTTGTACGCCCAGCGCGGTCAGCCGTTCCTGCTGCTCGGGCAACAGCCGCACCCAGTTGGCCGATTGCTTTTGCTGCTGGAGCCATCGGCCGATGTCGTCGCCGTCGAAGACGACGCCCGGCGCGATGTGGGGCAGGACGCCGTCGGCGTCGACCAGGTTGGCCAGGATCCGGTAGTGGCGCTGCCAGTCCAGCGGCCATGGGCAGTCCCAGTCCTCGTCGATCGCGGTCAGTTGCGCCGCGCGCTCGGCGGCTCGGTCCGGGTCTTTGCCCAGGCCGTTCTTCGCGCCTTTGCGGCGGAGGTTGGCCATGTGCTGCCCGATGGGCACCATTTCGTCGTCTTCGCCCCATATGGCGTCCTGGCGGGGTGCGAGGTGTCCGGTGGCCCGCCGGTAGGAGCGGAGCGCAGCGAGTTTGGCCTCCCAGGCTTCCTCGCCCGGTTCCCACACCATCCCGGCCTCTGGCGCGTCCAGCAGCTCCTTGCGCCGGTCCTCCAGCTCCCCGGCGCGCAGGGCTTTGCGCTGCTGGTGCACCCACCGCCCGAGGGGAAGTTCTTGGTGACGCCGACCTCGGTCTCGGTGTCGTACGGGACGGCGTACAGGCCGGTGATTCCGTTCTCGGCCCGCCAGCGGATCAGGGCCTGGTAGCCCTCCAGCCACACCAGGGATTCGGGCCGGTAGACGCGGGTGCGCAGGAACGCGGCGATGGTGGCGGCGTCGCGCGGGCTGGAGAAGTGGAGCAGCGCCGACTCGGCCGCGGCGTCGGCGCTGTCCTCCTGGTCCTCGCCCTCGGTGCCGGTGCCGACGATCTGGCCGCCCTCGTCGCGCCGGACGTGGATCTTGCGCTTGCCGCTGGTGAGGGCGCGGGAGGCGAGCTGCTCGACCAGACGGTCGTCATGCGAGCGCAGGCCCTGGAGGACCGCTACAAGGGGGCGGAAGCTGGCGCTGGCGACCATGTCTTTGGGGTCCTCGCCGGGCTCCAGGAAGACCGGCACGATGATGCGGGCGATCTTCGTGGAGCCGTCCTTGTTGAGCCGGAGTGCGCGGCCGATGTTCTGGACGATCTCTACCTGGGAGCCGCGGGTGTCGGCGAAGCAGATGGCTTCGACGCCGCGTTCGCCGGTGATGTCGACGCCTTCGCCGAGGACGCGTACGGAGGCGAGGAACGCCCTGTGTACGCGCCGGTTGTGGGCGTCGATGCCGCCTGCGAACTGGCGCAGGACCTCGCGCCGCTCGGTGACGAGGTGGTCCCCGCACAGCCACGCCGACCACACCCGGTCCGGCGGAACGTGGCGCCCGGCCTCCAGCTCGTAGAACTCCGCGTCGATCGACGACTTCGGCAGCTTCTCCGCGGCCGCCAGATCGGCGTCGGAGGCGTCGGTGACGTAGAGCTCGGCCGCCGTCTCGGGCAGCTTCGCGGCGAACGCGGCGGCTTCCTCGACCTTTTGGTGGAAGGTCAGGACGGTGCGCAGGTTGTACGCCGCGGCGTGCTCCAGGAGCGCGGTCTGCAGGAGCGCCAGGCGCCGGCCCCGCTGTGCCTCCTCGGACTCGCCCAGGACGGGGGAGGGGTCGCGGATCTCCAGGACGTCGATCTCGAATCCGGCAAGGATCCCCCGTTCGATCGCCTCGGATAGCCCGAGCTCGGCGATCCACGGGCCGTAGGTGCCGTTCGGGTCGTCGGCCATGCTTGCGATCTCCGCCTCCTGGCCGCCGGAGCCCTTCTGCGGCCGGGGTGCGGCGAGGATGCGCGGGGTGGCGGTGAGGTAGAGCCGGAAGTCGGCGGGGATGCGGGTGTTGTCGTGGATCGCCGCCCAGGGCCGGCCGAGGTCGCCGGCGGTGCCGTGGGCCTCGTCCACGATGGCGAGGTCGAAGCCGTCCATCTTCTGTCCGTACAGCCGCTCCCACCCGCAAGAGCGGCCAGGCCGCTCTTGCGGGTGGGAGCGGCTGTACGGACAGAAGATGGACGGCTTCGACCTCGCCATCGTGGACGAGGCCCACGGCACCGCCGGCGACCTCGGCCGGCCCTGGGCGGCGATCCACGACAACACCCGCATCCCCGCCGACTTCCGGCTCTACCTCACCGCCACCCCGCGCATCCTCGCCGCACCCCGGCCGCAGAAGGGCTCCGGCGGCCAGGAGGCGGAGATCGCAAGCATGGCCGACGACCCGAACGGCACCTACGGCCCGTGGATCGCCGAGCTCGGGCTATCCGAGGCGATCGAACGGGGGATCCTTGCCGATTCGAGATCGACGTCCTGGAGATCCGCGACCCCTCCCCCGTCCTGGGCGAGTCCGAGGAGGCACAGCGGGGCCGGCGCCTGGCGCTCCTGCAGACCGCGCTCCTGGAGCACGCCGCGGCGTACAACCTGCGCACCGTCCTGACCTTCCACCAAAAGGTCGAGGAAGCCGCCGCGTTCGCCGCGAAGCTGCCCGAGACGGCGGCCGAGCTCTACGTCACCGACGCCTCCGACGCCGATCTGGCGGCCGCGGAGAAGCTGCCGAAGTCGTCGATCGACGCGGAGTTCTACGAGCTGGAGGCCGGGCGCCACGTTCCGCCGGACCGGGTGTGGTCGGCGTGGCTGTGCGGGGACCACCTCGTCACCGAGCGGCGCGAGGTCCTGCGCCAGTTCGCAGGCGGCATCGACGCCCACAACCGGCGCGTACACAGGGCGTTCCTCGCCTCCGTACGCGTCCTCGGCGAAGGCGTCGACATCACCGGCGAACGCGGCGTCGAAGCCATCTGCTTCGCCGACACCCGCGGCTCCCAGGTAGAGATCGTCCAGAACATCGGCCGCGCACTCCGGCTCAACAAGGACGGCTCCACGAAGATCGCCCGCATCATCGTGCCGGTCTTCCTGGAGCCCGGCGAGGACCCCAAAGACATGGTCGCCAGCGCCAGCTTCCGCCCCCTTGTAGCGGTCCTCCAGGGCCTGCGCTCGCATGACGACCGTCTGGTCGAGCAGCTCGCCTCCCGCGCCCTCACCAGCGGCAAGCGCAAGATCCACGTCCGGCGCGACGAGGGCGGCCAGATCGTCGGCACCGGCACCGAGGGCGAGGACCAGGAGGACAGCGCCGACGCCGCGGCCGAGTCGGCGCTGCTCCACTTCTCCAGCCCGCGCGACGCCGCCACCATCGCCGCGTTCCTGCGCACCCGCGTCTACCGGCCCGAATCCCTGGTGTGGCTGGAGGGCTACCAGGCCCTGATCCGCTGGCGGGCCGAGAACGGAATCACCGGCCTGTACGCCGTCCCGTACGACACCGAGACCGAGGTCGGCGTCACCAAGAACTTCCCCCTCGGGCGGTGGGTGCACCAGCAGCGCAAAGCCCTGCGCGCCGGGGAGCTGGAGGACCGGCGCAAGGAGCTGCTGGACGCGCCAGAGGCCGGGATGGTGTGGGAACCGGGCGAGGAAGCCTGGGAGGCCAAACTCGCTGCGCTCCGCTCCTACCGGCGGGCCACCGGACACCTCGCACCCCGCCAGGACGCCATATGGGGCGAAGACGACGAAATGGTGCCCATCGGGCAGCACATGGCCAACCTCCGCCGCAAAGGCGCGAAGAACGGCCTGGGCAAAGACCCGGACCGAGCCGCCGAGCGCGCGGCGCAACTGACCGCGATCGACGAGGACTGGGACTGCCCATGGCCGCTGGACTGGCAGCGCCACTACCGGATCCTGGCCAACCTGGTCGACGCCGACGGCGTCCTGCCCCACATCGCGCCGGGCGTCGTCTTCGACGGCGACGACATCGGCCGATGGCTCCAGCAGCAAAAGCAATCGGCCAACTGGGTGCGGCTGTTGCCCGAGCAGCAGGAACGGCTGACCGCGCTGGGCGTACAACCCGACCAGAAGCCGTCTCCCGCCCCCGCGGCCAGTCGCGGAGCGAAAGGGCCGAGCAAGGCACAGCAAGCGTTCCAGCGGGGCCTGGAAGCCCTCACACAGTGGGTAGAACGGGAAGGCACCCACCGGCCCGTCCCCAGGGCCCACGAAGAGGAGATCGCGGTCGAGGGCGAGACAGAGCCGATCGTCGTAAAGCTGGGCGTGTGGATCTCCAACACCAAGAGCCGACGCGACAAGCTCACCACCGACCAGCTCACCGCCCTCGCACAGCTGGGCGTCGACTGGGCGCGGTAGCGGTTGCGGCAGAGCTCCAGGGGCCGACCTCTCGGCATGGTCTCTCCAGGGCAGGCGAGTCACACGCTGCCGGGAAATTCGCGAGGAAGGACCCCCCGCCTCCAGCCTGGAACGCCCCCTGCACGCCTGTGGCGGGGTCTTCGTGTTGCCCTGCTCCCGGTGGCGGCACTCCAGAACGATGCTGTCGGCAAAGTCACGGACGCAGCCACCTGCGACCTCAGCAGATGTGCTCTGACCTGCACGTTTTACTCCGGATACCTAGGATAGACGTGCACGGGCGACAGCGTAAAAGCGGTGTTGTCCGCGCTTTGGTGACCTGCGCTCACCATGCTCAGGACGTCCCAGGGAGGGTGCTTCATGACCGAATCCGGCAACCCCAGTCAGCCCGTAAACGTGAACGAGTACGAAGCCAGTCACATCCAGGTACTCGAGGGCCTCGAGGCGGTACGCAGGCGGCCCGGCATGTACCTCGGCTCGACCGGCGAGCGCGGCCTGCACCACATGGTCTACGAGGTCGTCTCGTACGCCGTCGACGAGCACATGGCCGGCCATGCCGACGCCATCGACGTCACGATCACCGCCGACGGCGGCATTCGCGTCGTGGACAACGGGCGAGGCCTGCCCGTCGAGGTGCAGGAACCTGCAGGCAAGTCCGCCATCGAACGCGAACTGACGGAACTGTCCTTCGTCCCCAAGCCCCGCACCGGCTACTGGGTGTCCGGCGGCATCAACGGCCTGGGCCTGAGCGTGGTCAACGCGCTGTCGAGCCGTCTCACGGTCGAGGTCCACCGGGACGGCCACCGTTGGACCCAGGAGTACGAGAAAGGCATCCCGATCAGTGCCTTGACAAGGCACGAAGAGAGCAGCGGACACGGCACCGCGATTGTGTTCCTGCCAGACGCCGACATCTTCGAGACCACCTTGTGGTCGTTCGCCACGCTGTCGCAGCGCCTCCAGGAACTGGCCTTCCTCAACGGGGGCCTGGCCATATCACTCACCGACGAGCGTCCGGAGCGGCCGGTCCGTCACCACCACCTTGACGGCCTTCGCGCCTACGTCGCCCACCTCAACCCCTACCCCCCGAGTCTCGTCCACTCCCCCGCCATCGGCTTCACGTCGGAGAACGAGGAGCAGACGATCTCCGTGCAGGTCGCCATGCAGTGGAACACCTGGTCCCCGGGAGAGTTCCTCTCCTTCGCGAACAGCACCCGCACTCATGAAGGCAGCGCCCACGAAGTGGGCTTCCGTACCGCGCTCACGTCTGTCGTCAACGAGCACGCGCGCCGTCAACGGCAGATATCCGCAGAGGACGAGGACCTCACAGCCGAGGCCGTCCACAAGGGCCTGACCGCGGTCGTGTCCGTAAAGCTCGCCCATCCCGTCTTCGAGGGATCCACCAGAACCAGGCTCAGCAATCCCGAAGCGGACACCTACGTCCAAGAGGTCATCCGCCAACACCTCGCCGACTGGCTGGACCGCAACCCAAACAAAGCCGCAGCCATCATCCGCCACATCGTCAATACCGGCTCTGTCAATCGAACGGTGTAACCAGGGTGCTCGAGGTTACTGACGTGCTGCGGAAAGCCGGCCGTCACTAACCCCACCCACCGCCGTTACACCGCTCGATTGACAGACCCGGGCCAGCGGCCCCTCACGGTCTGAGCACGACGAGGCCCCGCACCGTACGCGACGGTGCGGGGCCTCGGCCAGCTCTTCGGCAGGGCCTGACCTACGCGGTGCTCACCACGTGCCGGGCAGGGTCTGCCAGCTCAGGAAGCCGTTCTCGAACCCGCCGTCGGGCCGGCTCTTGAACGTGAACGCGCCGGTGGCGCCGCTGTGGTAGTTGTACATGCTCATCACGTCGTCGCGGCCGTCACCGTCCGCGTCGCCCGAGACCGGCATGCCGGCGCTGGAGGCGTACCAGTACTTCTCCGGCGTGTCCCAGCTGCGCACGGCGGCGCCCACCGTGCCGTCCGGCTGGGCGAGCAGCGTGGACAGCGAGGCGTGGCCGTCGCCGTGGTCGTACATCAGGGCGGCGTCGTCGCGGCCGTCCCCGTTGTAGTCGCCGACCGTGAACTTCGTCCGCGCGTAGTCCCACTGCTCCTTGGTCTGGGTCCAGGACTTGACCGGTGCCGCGAAACCGCCGTTCGCCTGGGCCGGGAAGGTGAACATCGCCACGCCGCCGGCCGTGTAGCCGTACAGCGCGAGGATGTCGTCGCGGCCGTCGCCGTTGGTGTCACCGGCGCGGAACGTGGCGTGGAAGATCCACCAGTTGCCGGCGGCGACCTTCCAGCTGGCGACGGCGGAGTTGAAGGTGCCGTCACCCTTCGAGGTCCACGTGTGCAGCCCGGCCGCGCCGCCGCCGTAGTCGTAGACCATGGCGATGTCGGCCTTCTTGTCGCCGTTGAAGTCACCGGCGAGGTAGATGCCCTTGGACCAGTCGAAGCTGCCCTTCGCGGCCGTCAGGCCCTTGACCGGGGTGAAGGTGCCCGTCGCGTTCGACACGAACGTCCACAGCGCGTTGGAGCCGTCGGCGTAGCCGTACACCGCCGCGATGTCCGTGCGCCCGTCGCCGTTGAAGTCACCGGTCACCCACTTGGCGCGGGCGTACGAGAAGCTGCCCTTGCCGCTGGTCCAGCGGACGGTCGGCTCCTCGAAGCCGCCGTCGGCGCGGGCGTCGAGCACCCACAGGGCCGTGGTGTTGTCACCGTAGTCGTAGACGGTGGCCATGTCCGTGCGGCCGTCGCCGTTGAAGTCGCCCGACAGGTCGGTGCGCAGGTGCGCCGTGCGGTCGCCGGGCTGGTGCTCGACGGCCGCGCCCGTCGTCCGGTTCCAGCGGATGTACCCCTTCTGGAAGTCCTCGCGCAGGCCGCCCGCGACATCGTACTCGTCGGAGGTCGGGTACCCGAGGGCGCCCCGCTCGGCGTCCAGCGCGAGCCACTTGCTGCGGATCCCGCCGTGCACCGACCAGGCGCCGGTGGCCCTGGTCCAGAAGATGGAACCGGTCTCGCCCGTCTCGGAACGCTGACGGAAGTGGTTGTAGCGGCCCACCTTGTCCGCCGCGACCCGCTCGTCGGTGACCGGGTAGCCGAGGTAGCCGGCCGGGCCGCCGAGGGACATGTACTTGGCGAAGACAGCCCCGTGGACCTCGAAGGAACCGGTGTCCTTCGAGTAGAAGATGCCGCCCTTGCCCCCGGTGGCTGAGGAGAAGGTGTTGAACCGGCCGCCGTCAAAGGTCGGCGACTCGTCCGAGGTCGGGTAGCCGAGGATGCCCTTCTCCGCGCCGAGGGCGAGCCACTTGGCGCGGATCGAACCCCATACCACCCAGGCGCCGGTACTCGGGTGCCAGTAGATGGAGCCGTTGTCCGCCGTCTGGCCGATGCCGCGAATGTTGATGTAGCGGCCGACCCCGTCGGGGGCGACGAGCACGTCGGTCGAGGGGAAGCCGAGCTTGGCGGTGCCGCCCTTGGCCAGGAACTTGGCCAGGATCGGACCGCACAGGCTGTGCTTGCCGGTGCCGGTGGAGCTGAACTCCCGGCACTCGGACCACGAGGTGCCGCCGAGGACCAGCTGGCGGCCGGCGCCGAAGGCGGAGCCGCCGGCGGGGGCGCGGCCCGGGAACTCGGTGATCCGGCCGTCGCCGTCGCGTGACCACAGGTCCGCGAAGCCGTCGCGCTCGAAGTCGCCGTTGCTCGTCAGGTGCGCGTACGCCGCGCCGGTGAAGCCGCTGCCGAGGGAGGTGGCGCGCACCGCCGGGTCGGCGTAGAGCGTCAGGTCCACGGCCGTCGGCGAGGCCGGGTCGGTGGCCGGACGGCTGGTGTACTGGTGGATGCTGCCGGACACGGTGTCCCGGGCCCAGATCTCGGGGAGCCCGTCACCGTTGAGGTCGCCCGGCGCCATCAGCGTCATGTTCTTCCAGTCGGCGTTGCCGAGCAGGATGGGCTCGCTGATCGCGTCGAGGAAGCCGACCGGGGAGCCGAGGTACAGCCACAGCTGGTCCCCGGACTTCACCAGCAGGTCGGGCTGGTCCGCCTTCTTCGGGTCGCCGGCCTTCTCGACCTCGACGACCTGGCCGTCGCTGTTGTCGTCGTTGACGCTGCCGATCGCCAGGACCTGCTCGGCATTGGCCCAGTGGTCGTCGGCGTCGGGGTTGCCGACCTGGAGCTCCATGCGCTCCGCGTCGGCCTCCTCGATGTCGCCGTTGCCGCGGCCGGGGTAGACGTAGAGGTTCTTGCGCGAGTTGTCCGGGCTCGGCTGCAGGGTGACGAGGTCCTCGTAGTAGTCCTCGTTCCAGCTGCCGCGGTGGGTCAGCGAGGTGACGTCCGCGAAGGAGCCGCGGTCGAGCTGCCGGGACAAGCCGAACGTGCCGTCGCCCTTGCCGGGGTGCATCCACAGCTCGCCGGAGCCCGGGTCCACGCTCCACATGTCGACGTTGCCGTCGCCGTTGAGGTCGCCCGGCTTGTCACGCGTCGGGAAGCGCTTGGCGTAGAACAGGTACTCCTTGAGGTCCGACGGGTTGCCCGAGCCGTCGACGCTGCGCACGAACAGGCGCTGCGGGCCGGCTGTGGTCGGCTCGTAGGGGATCTCGACGGAGCCGCCCGCGGCGGCCGCCCGCTTCTCCTCGACCTTGGGGTTGGAGTCGGTCCAGTAGCGGTAGGCGACGACGTCCTTGACTCCGTTGGCGCCCAGGGTGAAGGTGCCCTTGGTCCGGACGAACGGGACCTTCTCCGGGTCGTCGGTGTTCTCGGGGAACTGCGCCGACGTCACGCTCGGCCGCTTGTCGGGCCGGGTGCGGTCGAAGGTGAAGGTGCACTGGCCGGCCCACGGGCCGGTGGTGACGCCGTCCAGGGTGCGCACGTCCCAGCGGTAGGTGCCGTCGAGCTTGGCGGCCGGGATGGGCAGCTGGGCGATGTTGCCGTTGGTGACCTTGACCTTGGTCTTGACCGGGCCGTCCCCCACCTTCCAGTAGTGGAACTCGGCGTAGAGGGAGTTGTCCTCCTTGTCCGTGATCCGGGCGCGCAGGACCACCTGGTCGGTGATGCCGATCACGCCGCCGGTGCACGGCACGGACGGGTCCGTGGAGCGCTCCTTGGGGGCCGGGGGCGGGGTGTTGAACTTGGTCGAGATCCGGGCGCTGTTCGGGTCGAGCTTGCGCCAGGAGACGTCGACGGTGTCCTTGGCGGCCTTCAGGCCGAAGGTCCAGCTGCCCCAGTGCTTCTTCGCGGCCTCCGCCACGGCGGACTTGACGTTCAGCTCGATCAGGTCGCCGTCGCCGGGGCAGTTGCGCCCGCCGTAGGACTGACCGGTGGCGTCCACGAGCCGCTGCCAGTCGGGCTGGTTGTTCCAGGTGGTGGACTTGGAGATGGTGCCGGTGTCCCAGACCTGGATGTCACCGGACTTGCAGCTCCAGGAGCCGGCCGACTTCTGCTTGATGCGCAGTGTGGACTCCAGGATCTGCTTGTCCCAGTAGTCCTTCATGCCGACCTGGAAGAAGGTCTTGGCGCAGATGACGGCGTTGCCGTTCCGGGCGTCCTTGGCGCAGCCGACGCGGGCGTCCTTGCTGAGCGTGCCGCCGTTCCAGTAGTTGGTGCCGGCCGAGGACGGGAAGGCGTTGTGCTTGTACGCGATCGTCCACGCCGTCTTCCACGCGTCCCAGGTCGGGTCGATGACCACCGGGTACGTGGTGCCGGCCGCGTCCAGCAGTTGCCTGTCGGGCGTCAGCGTGAGCTTCTCGCCCTTGAGCTCGACCCCCAGGTCGGCCTGCTTGGTGCCGTTCGTGATGCCCTGGGGCGCGGCGGCGGCCGGGCCGAAGGCTCCGGGGGCCGAGCGCAGGAACTTCGTCCCCGGCGCGGCCGGTACGGCGCCCGCCTGCGGGTTCTCGCCGCCGGCGTCCCACATCTGCGGCTTGGCCGAGCCGAAGACGGTCTGGCCGGCCGGGTCCACCGCGTGCAGCTGGCCGTCGGCCTCGGCCCGTATGCTCAGGCCCTCGCCCTTGAGGGTGAAGTCGAGCCGCGACAGGGCCGGGTTGGCGGCGGCCTCGCGGGACTTGACGATCAGGGCGTGCGCGAAGCTGTCCACGTGCGCCGTGACGCGCAGGTCCACGCCCGGGAGCACCTCGGGGTAGAGGGCGGTGTTGCCCTCGACCGTGGGAGCGGGGAGCGGCTTCGGCCAGGAAAGAGAAACGTTCCTTCCGTTTTTCGACATCACGGCGAGGGGCGCGTCACCGCCGCCGGAAAAGGCCAGCCCGATGTCCGCCGCCTTCGGCGTCAGCGTGCCGTTCTTTCCCCGTTCGAGGGTGGCATCCGCCGGAATCAGCTTTCCTGCCTTGCGGACCCGTACGGGTACGAGGGCGCGTTCGGCCGTGAAGGTCCCGTCCGGATTCGCCCAGACCTCGTCCGTCTCGGTGCGCTGCCCGACGATCTCGACTGGCTTGCCGGTCCGCTTGGCCTCGGCCGCCGCCTTGTTTCCCTCGCCCGCGGCCGCCGCGCCTTCCGTCCCGGTGGTCTTTCCGGTCTCCCCGGCCGCGGCGGCCACGGGGGCGACCCCGATCAGGCCCACGGTCAGCGCAAGCGTCGTGACCAGCGCCGACACCTTCCAGCGGGGTGGCGGATCGGTGGCGCGCAGGCGCGCCAGAGGTGGTCTCACGAATGTTCCTCAATGTCGATCCGTGCGTCCGGGGAGAACGGCTCGGGCGCACGTGTGTTTTTGCGGTCGCCCGAGCTTCTCATGGGATGCGCGTGGGGATTAGTATTCGGAATTCCACCCTCCGTTTCACCCTACATGTATGCCCGTTTTGGCCACTTCTGCGGGCCGGAATAAATGATTCCGGCTGGTGGTGGTCCGGGGGCCCCGACAGCTGCTGTTACGTTCTCGGGAGTTGTTCGAAAGCGTGTATATTCTGATTCACGCGCGACCTGTCACGGGATATAATTTGCGTAATCCCTATCGGTACGCTAGCGATGCGCGGCGCAGACGCGCATGGCGCTGGCCCATTCCACTTCTCGGTATCTCACTCCTCGTCACGGGCCTGAGCGCTCCGGCGGCAACCGCCGCCGACGCGCCGAAGCGGCCCGGCCTCCAGCGCCTCACCAAGGTCTCGGGCGCGCCGGTCACCGGCAAGCCCGCACCCGCCCCCGGTGAGTCCCAGCGCAACAAGTGGACCGCGCCGCCCAAGGTGGCCTGGCCCGCGGCCGGGACGGCCGAGGTCGCCGTGCCCGCGACCACGCCAGCCGCCCCGGTGGGCCGGATGTTCGCCGCGCCGTCCGCGGACGGTCCGCTCGCCCCGGCCGTCACCCAGACGCGCGCCGGATCGCTGCCGGTGCGGGTCTCGGCGGGCAACGCCGTGGCCCAGCGCGAGCAGGCCAGGGCCCAGGGCCGGTCCGCGCTGAGCGCGGCCCCCTCCGCCGAGCCGCAGCCGGCCTCCGACGTCAAGGTCAAGGTCGACCTCCACGACCGCGCCGCGGCGAGCAAGGCCGGTGTGCCCGGCGGCCTGCTGCTGTCGGTCAAGCGGACCGACACCGGCAAGGCCGGCGCCCCGGTCTCGGTCGAACTCGACTACAACGCCTTCAAGAACGCCTACGGCGGCAGCTGGGGTTCCCGGCTGCGCTTCACCGCGCTGCCCGCCTGCGCGCTGACCACACCCGAGCGGGCGGAGTGCCGTACCGGCACTCCCGTGACCGCCACGAACGACCCGTACACGGGCACCCTGACGGCCACCTTCGACGCGCCCGCCGCCGCGCCCTCGCCCAGCGCCAAGTCCGGCGCGGCCGCGATGGCCGCCGCGCCCGCCGCCGCCCCGGCGACGGTGCTGGCCGCCGCTCCGAGCGCGGACGGCGCCAACGGCACGTTCAAGGCCACCTCGCTGAGCCCGACAGGCTCCTGGCAGGCCGGCGGCTCGGCCGGCGACTTCTCCTGGTCCTACCCGCTGGAGATCCCGGCCTCGCTCGGCGGCCCGAGCCCCTCGCTGGCGCTCGGCTACTCCAGCGCCGCGATCGACGGCCGCACCTCCGCCTCCTCGCAGCAGACCTCCTGGGTCGGCGACGGCTGGGACCTGGGGTCGAACTACATCGAGCGATCCTTCACCCCCTGCAGCCAGGACAAGAAGGAAGGCTCGGGGTTCAACAACCCCAAGGACGACACCGGTGACCTCTGCCACGGCGTGAACATGGTCACCATGTCCCTCAATGGGGGCTCCACGGTCCTCGTGCGGGATGACAAGAGCGGCCAGTGGCGCCCGGCGACCGACGACGGCTCCCGCGTGGAGCTGCTGACCGGCGCCGACAACGGTGACAAGAAGGGCGAGCACTGGCGGGTCACCACCGCCCAGGGCATCCAGTTCCACTTCGGCCTGAACAAGGTGCCGGGCTGGACCGCGGGCAAGCCTGTCACCAACTCCGCCCTCCTGGTCCCCGTCTACGGCAACCACCGCGGCGAGGACTGCTTCAAGCAGGGCGACTTCGCCGGCTCCGTGTGCGACCAGGTCTACCGCTGGAACCTCGACTACGTCGTGGACCCGCGCGGCAACGCCATGACCTACTGGTACAAGAAGGAGGTCAACCACTACGGGTCGAACTACAAGATCGCCGGTGGTTCCACCAACCGCGCCTACGACCGTGCCGGCTGGCTCGACCACATCTCGTACGGCCTGCGCAAGGACAACCTCTTCGCCCCGGCCCCGGCCCAGGTCGATTTCACCGTCGCCGAACGCTGCCTGAAGACCAAGGCCTTCGACTGCGCCGAGGCGAAGCTGAAGCCGGAGGTCGACTGGAACATCGCCAAGATGTGGCCGGACACCCCCGGTGACCAGCTGTGCGCCGCCAAGGAGGAGTGCAAGGGCCGGTTCACCCCGACCTTCTTCTCCCGCAAGCGCCTGACGGAGATCACCACCAAGGTCTGGGACGGCACCGCCCACAAGGCCGTCGACACCTGGAAACTGACCCAGGACTTCCCGCAGACCGGTGACGGCACCGACTACCCGCTGTGGCTCGCCGCCATCCAGCACATCGGCAAGAACGACAAGAGCGGCAAGGAGATCGCGCTTCCGCCGGTCACCTTCCGCGGCAAGCAGCTGCCCAACCGCGTCGACGGCATGGGCGACGGCAAGCCGCCGTACTACCGCTACCGCATCGAGGCGATCGACACCGAGACCGGTTCGACCGTCAACGTGCAGTTCAAGGAGCCGGAGTGCCGGGCCGCGAACCCGCGGGTCGTCCCGGACGCTCCCGAGTCCAACACGCTGCGCTGCTTCCCGGTCATCACCGAGATACCGGACCCGAACGACCCCAAGCGCGAGAAGAAGCTCTACGTCACCGACTGGTTCCACAAGCACGTCGTCGGCCGCGTCCAGGAGGAGGACCGCAACGGCAACTCGCCGACGCGCGTCACCGAGTACCAGTACCTGGGCAAGCCCGCGTGGGCGTACGACGACGAGACCGAGATGATGCGGCCGGGTACCCGCACGTGGTCGCAGTGGCGCGGCTACGAGCGCGTACGCACCCTCATCGGCGCGGCACCCGACAAGCGCTCCCAGACCGAGACCCTCTTCTTCCGCGGCCTCGACGGCGACCGCGCGACGCCCGCGGGCGGCAAGCGCTCCGTCAAGGTCAAGGACTCCGAGGGCAAGGAGATGACCGACCACCGGCTCTTCTCGGGCCAGACCCGCGAGGTCCTCGCCTACAACGGCGAAGGCGGACAGCTGGAGGCGGCCACCACCTACACCCCGTGGATCCACGGCCCGACCGCGACGCGCGTGCGTCCGGGGATCGAGCCGCTGGAGGCGTACGTCCGGGGCACCACCGACGTGGGCTCGCGCATCCTGCTGTCGGACAACCGCGGCTGGCGCCGTACGGCCCAGCACACGGAGTTCGACGACCGCGGCCTGCCCAAGTGGGTCTCGGACCTCGGCGACGTCGCCGACACCAAGGACGACAGCTGCACCCGCTTCGAGTACGACTCGGACGAGGCGCAGTGGATCATCGGCCGGGAGAAGCGGGTCGAGACGGTCGGCAAGGCGTGTGACGCGAAGGACGTCAAGCGCCCGGACGACCTCGTCTCCGACGCCCGGATGTTCTACGACGCCGCGGGCAACCTGTCGCGCACGGAGTCGCTGTCCGGTTACGCGAACGGCCGGCCGCAGTACACCACCGACGGCTCGGTCACCTTCGACGCGTATGGCCGTCCGAAGACCATGACCGACGTCTTCGGCAAGGTCACGAAGATCGACTACTCGCCGGCCGCCGACCAGCTCGTCACCAAGACGGTCACCACCAACCCCCTCGGTCACACCGAGACGGTGGAGACCGACCGCGGCCGCGGCTCGGTCCTGGTCAAGAAAAACACCAACAACCGGCGCGAGGTCCTGCAGTACGACCCGCTGGGCCGCCTGGTCAAGGCGTGGTCCCCGAACCGCGACCCCGACACCAAGTCGCCGGACGCCGAGTTCTCCTACGACGTCCGCCCCGACAAGCCGGTGGTCATCTCCACCAAGAGCCTCCTGGACGACGGCACCTACCGCAGCAGCTACGAGATCTTCGACAGCAGCCTGCGCATCCGCCAGACCCAGATGGAGGCCCTCGGCGGCGGCCGGGTCATCAGCGACACCTTCTACAACAGCCTCGGCCAGGTCTGGAAGTCCAACGGCGCCTACTACACCGCTGGCACCGCCTCCGGTGAGCAGTTCGCCCCGAAGGACAAAGAGGTCCCGGCCTCGACCCTGACCCAGTACGACGGATCCGGCCGTCCGACGGCGCAGATCTCCCGCAAGTTCGGCGAGGAGACGTCCCGCACGACCACCGTGTACGGCGGCGACAACATCACCGTCGACCCCCCGACCGGCGAGACGCCCACCCGGGCCTTCCTCGACGGCCAGGGCCGCAAGACCGAGCTGCGCCACTACCGCTCGGACTCGCCGACGGGCGCGTACGACACGACGCGGTACTCGTACGACATCCGCGGCGAGCTGGAGTCGGTCGTCAACGAGGCCGGCGACACCTGGTCCTGGGAGTACGACCTCCGCGGGCGCCAGGTCACGATGAAGGACCCCGACAAGGGCACGTCGAGGATGGCCTACGGCAAGGGTGACCGGCTGGAGTCGATCACCGACGCCCGAGGCAAGACGGTGGCCTTCGCCTATGACGTGCTGGGCCGGACCACGGCGACACACGACGGCTCGCTGGCCGGTCCCAAGCTCACCGAGACCGTGTACGACACGCTGCCCGGCGCCGTCGGGCTGCCCGTGTCCTCGACGCGCTACGTCAACGGCAACGCGTACACCCAGTCGATCAACGGCTACGACGAGGAATACCGGCCCACCGGTACCTCGGTGACGATCCCTCAGTCCGAGGGTGCGCTGGCCGGCACGTACACGTTCAACGTCGGCTACCGGCCCAACACCGGTCTGACGGCATGGACGCAGCAGCCCGCGATCGGCGGACTGCCCGCCGAGCGCATGACCATGACCTACAACCACTTCGAACTCCCCACGGTCATGGGTGTCGCGGGGAAGACGTTCGTGGGCAAGGTCGACTACTCGCCGATGGGCGACGTCCTGCGGACGGAGGCGGGGCCCGCCGGGTCCCAGGTGTACTCGACCAGCTTCTACGACGAGCAGACCCGCCGGCTGACCCGGCAGGTCTACGACCGTGAGAAGGCCCCGGGCCGGATCAGCGACACGTCGTACGAGTACGACACCATCGGCAACATCCTCAAGATCACTGACAAGGAGGGGCCGGAAGCCTCCGGCACCACCGACACGCAGTGCTTCGCCTACGACTACATGCGCCGCATGAGCGACGCGTGGACGGCCACCGACGACTGCGCGGCCAAGCCGGGCGCCGCCGGACCGGGTTCGAAGCCCAAGGTGGGCGGCCCCAACCCGTACTGGTCGTCCTACAGCTTCGACGCGGCCGGCAACCGCATCAAGGAGGTGCAGCACTCGCCCACCGGCGGGACCGCCAAGGACGTCACGCGCGACTACAAGTACGGCACGCCCGGCAAGGCGGCGGCCAACCGCCTGCAGCAGCTCGGCACCACCGGGCCGCAGGGCGTCCGGTCCGACTCGTTCACCTACGACGAGGCCGGCAACACCGACAAGCGCACCATCCAGGGCAACACCCAGGACTTCGACTGGGACACCGAGGGCCGCCTGGCCAAGGTCACCGAAGGCTCCAAGACCACGGAGTACGTCTACGACGTCGGTGGCAACCGGCTGATCAAGCGCGACCCGTCCGGCACCACGCTGTACCTGCCGGGCACCGAGGTGAAGCTCACCCCCGGCGGCAAGGTCGAGGGCACGCGGTACTACGCCCACCCGGCCGGCCCCGTCATGGTGCGCACCGCCAAGGACGGCGCGGTCTCCACCTCGTACCTGCTCCAGGACCACAACGGCACGGCGAACACGAGCGTCGACCAGGCGACCCAGGAGGTCTCCCGGCGCAAGTTCACTCCGTTCGGCGAGGTCCGGGGCACCGCCCCCTCCATCTGGCCCGACAAGAAGGGCTTCATCGGCGGGGAGGTGGACGACTCCACGGGGCTGGTCCACCTGGGGGCGCGTGAATTCGACCCGATGACAGGGCGGTTCATCTCCGTCGACCCGGTGATCGACTTCAACGAGCCCAAGCAGCAGAACCCCTACGCCTACGCGAACAACTCGCCGGTCACCTTCAGTGACCCCAGCGGCTTGTCGATCGCGCCGCCGGTGATGCCGGTCAAGGACTTCACCGACGCCGAGCTGGCGTGGGCGAACTGGGCGAAGGGCCGCAGCGCCCTCGACGTCGCGCTCGACGTCGCCGTCGGCATCCTCAAGGACGCCTCCGGCTACAACGACATCAAGGCGTGCCTGGGCGGTGACTGGGGTGCCTGCGGCATGCTCGCGTTCGAGGCGGCACTTCCCTTCGCGGGCAAGGCCAAGCGCATCCTGCAGGCCCTCGACCGGGCCTGGGACGCCTACAACAGCTGGATGGGCAAGCTGCAGCTCGCCCGGGACATCATCGCGCGCGCCCAGCGCTACCAGCAGGCGATGGCGAAGTACGCCGAGGACCTCGCGGAGTGGAAGCGCCAAGTCCAGGAGGCCGCCGAACGGGCCAAGAAACTGGAGGAGGAAGCGGCCGCGGCCAGGCGGGCCGCACAGGAACAGGCGGCAGCGGCGGCCAAGAAGGCCGCGGAAGCGAAGGCGACAGCAGCCCGGCAGGCGAAGGAAGCCGCGGCCAAGGCCAAGAAGGCGGACAAGGACGGCAAGGCCACCAAGTCCAAGGAGACCAGGAAGGCCGCCAAGAAGGACGCCGATGACGAGCCGGGCGAGTGCAACAGCTTCGTGCCCGGCACGAAGGTGCTGCTCGCCGACGGTTCCACCAAGGCGATCGAGGACGTCCGGATCGGTGACGAGGTCGCCGCGACCGACGCCGAAACCGGCAGCACGTCGGCAGAGCAGGTCGTCTCGCTGATCGTCGGTGAAGGCCGGAAAAAGCTGGTCGAGGTAACCGTCGACACCGACGGCGACCGGGGAGAGGCGACCGAGACCGTCACCGCGACGGACGGCCACCCCTTCTGGCTGCCGACGCTGCGCGAGTGGGTCAAGGCCGCCGAGCTGCGACCCGGCCAGTGGCTCCAGACGGACACGGGGACCTGGATCCAGGTCACCGCGGTCAAGGCGTGGACCGAGCAGAAGCGGGTCCACAACCTCACCGTCGCCAAGCACCACACGTACTACGTGGTGGCCGGAGTCACTCCGCTCCTCGTCCACAACTGCAACAAGACGGTCACGGCCTACCACTACACGACCAAGGAGAACTACCAGAAGATCATGAGTGGTGGCAGCAAGCAGGGAATCACCATCAAGGCGTCGGCGCCCTCCAAGGGGAATCCGAAGGGCGCGTACGTCACGGGAATGAGCCCGGCGGACCTTGCCAAGAAGCCTGGCGGATTCAAGTCGTTCCTCGGACTGACGCGAGAGAAGTCCGAGTACGTCATCCAATTCGAAGTGTGTGCCTGCAAGGTCGCCGGACGCCTCCGAGGAGGACGCGAACACGTCTGGTTCAGTCCGGAGGATCTGGACATCTCCAAGGCCAAGATCCTTTATCATGGCGCGACCAAGGGGCTGAGATGACCAGGAACGATGACCAGAACGGTGACGGATAGCCGTGGACTTCTCCGGATACGCGACGGATCTCGTCCTGGGCGGTTCGCCCGGTGACCTGTTCCGCCGCTTCTCGTCGAAGCTCGCCGAGAGGTGGCCGGCGTACCTGCAGAACGGGGCCGACCACCGCTCCTTCGACTTCGGCGCGATCGTCCTCGACCCCGAAGGCGATCGCGGTGAGTCGGAGGTCGCGACCTTCAGTCGCGACCTCGCCATGGAGGACTTCTGGGAGGAACAGGGGTATGCCCTGGGGGCGGACGGAGAAGGCCCGTTCGCGGTCTTCTACAAGCCGTTCCGCCAGTTCTCGGTCAAGGTCGACCGGGGAGTGGAAGTCGGCACCGGAGCGGACTGGCACGACTCGTTCATCCTGGTTCCGGAAGGGTTCCACGTATCCCTCGTGACGCCTGAGGACCCGTCCTCGGACCCGTTCTCCGGCTGGGTGCGCGACGTGCTCATCCAGTCGGTCTGGTAGGAGCAGAACAGCTCGAAGCCCTGCCGAGGCGACATGCCTCGGCAGGGCTTCGCCATATCCGGAAGCTGTGGGTCAGAAGCGGTCGGTCGGGACCGGGAACGGCGGGGCCGGCTTCGGGCCCGTCAGGCGCTCGCCCTCACGCGGGGGTATGGTGCAGGTGATGTCCTCGTACGGCGGGCGGCCCGTGGACAGGTACGCCGTGACCGGCGCGTTCGCGCACGACGACGGGTCGAAGAGGTACACGCCGTGGCCCTCGCCGCCGGCCGCCAGGACCATGCGGGATCCCTTCATCGCGCGGTGCAGCCCTTCGCCGCTGGTCAGCGGGGTCTGGGAGTCCCGCTCGTTCTGGACGGTCAGCACCGGCGTGCGGTTGTTGACGTTCGTGACCGGCTCGGCCGGCCGGTCCCAGAACGCGCACGGCGTGATGTTCGAGGCGAAGGCACCGTAGAGCGGGTATCGCTTCTTGTCGCGGACCGCGACGCGCCAGTACTGCTCCGGGTCGCGCGGCCAGGCGTCGGTGTTGCCGCACACCACGGCCCAGAAGACCGCCGTGCCGTTGTCCGAGGCGGGCTCGGCGGCGCGGCGGAACCGGCCCGGGAGGCGGTTTCGGGGACGTCCGGCCCTCCGCGGCCGCCTTGAGGGCCTGCACGAACTGCGCCGCCTCCTTCGGGTAGAAGAGCACCGGCCGGGCCGAGCGTATGTCGTCACCGGTGATCTTCTGGCCGTCGATGACGATCGGGTCCTTGTCGGCGCGCGCCACCGACGGTCGCATCAGGTCGGTCGGCGAGCCGCAGACGGGCGGGTAACGGTAGGCACGCCGACGGACCCTCCCTCGGCTCTGCCGAGCCGCCCGCGAAGCAGCACCGCCACTGATCGCAGGCGCCGTACGCATGGCAGCGCCGCCCGGAGCCGTGATTCCGCGTGGTAGACGGGCACGTGATGAAACATGCGTTGATCGATTGAGACGGTGCCGTCTCATCCGAAGGGACTACTCGGATATCGGTCTTCGCGGCGATTCGCTGCCCAGGGCTTCGGGCGAACGATGAGAAGGACCTGAAGAAGGGTGGTGGCACCATGCCGCACCGAGAACTCGATCTTCTGTTGGAGGACCTGACGCGCTTGGCGGCGCTCCCGCTGGAGCGTGGCGAGACGCTTCCGGCACGGGCCTACACCAGCGAGGACTTCTATCGCCTGGAGAGGGACCGCGTCTTCCGCGCCGACTGGCTGTGCGCCGGCCACGTGAACCAGGTCGCCGAACCGGGCGACTACCTGCGCACCGACGTCCTGGGCGAACCCGTGGTCATCACGCGCGACGAGGACGGCTCTCTCCACGCGTTGTCCCGGGTGTGCCGGCACCGCTTCATGGACGTGCTTCCGCCGGAAACCACTCCCGAGCAGGGGTCCCTGAAGCGGCTGACGTGCCCGTACCACACGTGGACCTACCGGCTGAACGGCGAGTACGCCGGGCAGCTGGCCGGGGCGCCCCTGATGAACAAGGTCGATTTCGACCGTGCGGCATGCCGGCTGCCCGGCTACCGCCTAGAGGTCTGGAACGGGCTGATCATGATCTGCGCCGATGCCGACGCTCCGGCGCTCGGCCCGCAGCTCGATGAGCTGACGGCCAAGCTCGCCTGCTACCGGCTGCCGGACCTCGTCGTGGCGTACAGCGCCGTATGGCAGGGGGTGGCGGCGAACTGGAAGGTGGCGCTGGAGAACGGCTCGGAGAACTACCACCACATGGGGAGCCACGCGGCGACCCTCGATCCGGTGCTGCCGGGCAGGGACACCGTCGTCGACGACTGCGACGGACGCTGGTTCACCATGTACACCCCCTTCGCAGCCGACGGCCTGCAGGCGGCGGACGGCGCAGCAGGGACGGCCAGTGCCCTGATCCCCGGCCTCGGGGAGCGGGAACTGTCGGGGATGACGATCGCGGGTGTCTTCCCCCATCTGGTGCTGGCCCTCCTGCCGGACAGCGTGACGTTCGCGCGGTGGATTCCCACCGGCCCCGAAACCCACGACGCCCACTTCACGGTGCTCGTGCCGCCCGAAGCCCGGACGAAGCCGGGATTCGACGCCTACGTCGACGCCTCGCGTCAGCAGCTGGAGACCATCCAGAGTGAGGACACCGTGGCCATCCGCGGGGTGCAGCGGGGGCTCGCCACCAATCCTGGGCCGTCCGGCGGGCGCTTCTCACACCTGGAGCGCCCCCTGTGGCAGTTCCAGCGCTACCTCGCCGACCGCCTCGTCCACCGCAGCCGCCTTCCCTGACGCTTCACCGCCCGCAACGGACGATCCGCACGCCCTGCGCCTGCGGGTACACGGAACGCTGCTCGTGGAACGCATCCGGCCCTCGCGGCCTGGGCGGGCCGCCTGCTGCCGGCGCCGCGAGCTGCACCCGTGGGAGTGGTCGTGGAGCGCGAGCGGGGCAGCGACAGCCGAGATGCGGGGCGTCGGGGAACCGAGGCCCGGACGAAGCGGTTCCGCGGGCAGTCTGCGCGGCTTGTCCATCGACTTCCGAGAACGGATCAGCAGCGGGCCGGACGCCTTCGGAAGTGGACGCTCGACGAGCGTCCTGGCTGCCGGCCCCCACACGCCCTCGGACACCCGCAGCGCAACCCGTGACGGCCGAGGGGCCGACTACCGCGCTCAGACCATCACTCCTCTCAGCGCGGTGCATGGGTAGGCCCCCGGAGCCCTACGTCCTCACCGGGCTGGGGGCCAAAAAGGTGAAAATGAACCTTCCTGCCGGCAGAAATGCAACCGGGCCGTCCCGGCCGAGGGAAAGGACGCTGACAGCACGTGCTTCCCTACAGTGAGGATCAACCCATGCGCTTGCGCAGCACCCTGGCCGCTGCCCTCGGCGGTCTCCTGCTCTCCGTGGCCCTGCCGGCGTCGCCCGCTGCAGCCGCCAACGGCGACTTCACGTACTCGTACGTCGGCCTCAACGGCCTGAACCTGCGCGGTGTGCTCGCCGACCCGGACAGCAGCGTGTGCATCAACATTCCCGAAACGGTCGGCTCCGCCCTGCCCGCCCTCGCCCCGAGCAACTTCACGGACTCCACCGCCACCGTGTTCCTCGACTCGGACTGCGACGGCGACACCTTCTACGTGATGGCCCCGGGCAAGAGGCTCGGTGAACGCCTGCGGCTGCGCTCGGTCGTCTTCAGCTGACACCACACCCCGCACCGCGCGGGACGCCCGGCCCCTTTCGCAAACGGGCCCGGCCCTGCGAGGTACACACGCCCGTGGGGCGAGGCGGCGGCCGTCTGGGCACTGGTCCAGGTTTCGCCCCGGCCGAGCCCGGCGGGCGGCGGGCTGCTCGAAACCACGGCGCGGGTCGCGTGAGGCAGGGCGGGAAGTGGTTGGCGGGCGCAGGGCCCCGGCCAGCCGTGTCGAGCCCGGGGGCCAGGAGCAGCACGTGGTGTCCCGCGGCTCCGTCGTGGTCGGCGGGCCGGCCACGTCGCCCTCCTGTGCCTGCTGCGGATCGTCCGTTGGCTTGTCGCCGCTCACTGGCTTCCGCTCGCGATTCACTCCGACCTCAAGAGCCGCGAGAAGACCTACCCCGTCCTCACGGCCCTGGCCCAGACCGGCGAACAGCAGGAACGTCTCGCCGACCGGCTCTCGGCCGCCCGCCTCGCCGGCGAGGAGATCGAACCACGCGACCCCATCGAGACCGAAGCAGCCCGCCGCCTCGCCGACGGCCTCAAGAACCAGTGATCACCCGATCACCAGCACTTTCTCAGGGGGGAGCGTCACGGCGGACGTCTCCTGTCAGGTGCGCTTGGCCGCGGAACGCTGGGACTTGGCGGTGTTGGCCGGCCTGGCGGACTTCGCGGCCGTCGTGGACTTCCGGGCGCGCGCCGGCCTCGTCGACGTCCTGGCCGGGGCGGCGGGCGTGTCCGGGGCCGCCTGGGCGGCGGCCGACTCCGCATCCCGCTCCGCGGCGGCCTTCGGGGCGGAGCCGGAGGCCGTACGGGACCGGCCGGTGTTCCACTTCAGCTCGATCTCCAGCTCGATCTCGTCACCGGCCACCTCGATCTCCACCTCACTGCGGAGCTCGTCGGGCACGCGCAGGCTCAGCACCCCCGCACCAAGCTCGACCTCGGCCTCACCGCCCTCCCGGAGGGCTTCGGCGAGCGCGGCGAGCAGGTCCGCGGCCTCGGTACGGGACAGCGAGCGCTTCTGCTCGAACTTGAGGTCCTTCACGGACGCCTCCAGGGCAAGGGGCCGGGCGCGACGCGGCCGGACGGACGCGACATCGACATGCTCCATCACGCACCGGCGTCCCGCACGACCCGGACGGCCCACGGGGTGACACGCTGCCCGAGTGGCGGCCCCGCCACCGGCGGCGTGTACGGGCCGCGGCCCGGTGAGCACCGTGCGACGGTGCAGCTCCGGGAGGCACGACGGACGACGAGGGGCCGGTGATCGTAAGGACGACTCGTTCGAGGACCGGCGCCCCGAGCAGGTCTACCGCCTCGCCATCGTGTCCGTGGTCTTCCTGCCGCTGTCGTTCATCACCGGCTTCTTCGGGATGAACTTCACCTTCCTGACGGACAGTCTGCAAAGCAGGGACGAGTTCTGGCTGCTCGCGGTGGGCCTGCAGGTCCTCGTCCTGTCCATCTCCCTGTACGTGCTGCACCGCACCCGGATCTGGCGCCGGCTGCGCGAGGACGACTGGTGAGGCCCGGCAGGCCCAGGTGACTGGGCCTACGGGCGTTCGAAGTACGGGAGCACGCCGCCCGTGAAGCGCCCAAGAACCCAACGGCCGCCCACGCAGGACGCTCGGCTGGGATACTCCAGCCGAGCGTCCATCCGCCTGGACGAACCGCTGCCCACCGAATGGCGCGGCGGCGGGCCGGCCGTCTGGAGTCCGGAGACCGACGGGGCCTGAGCACAGCCGTGCGGGCCGCCACCTGCCGCTACGGCACTGTGACCGTTGCGGCCATATGCATGTGGCTTCGTGCATGAGCCGTCAGACGGAACCCAGCCGGTCCCTGGTATGTCTCGCCGGGTGCCCGGGGGCATACCCGGCGCTACGCGTCGATGATGACCTCGAACGCCTCGCCCTGCATGATGCGGTCGGAGGTCACCGCCCTCGCGAACTCGCGGCCCGCAGCGGAGTTGTCCGCCTCGTCGACATGGGCCCGGATACAGGGCGCGTTGGGCGGGGTGCCCCGGTCGACAGTCACGTTCGCCACGTCCCATACCCCGCCGACCTCGCGCGGGGTGATGTCGATACACAGGGCACCGTCGTTCCCTCCCTGCATCGACTTGGCGAACGGGTACTCGTCACAGGAGTCGTTGGGGATGCCCGTGGCGCCCCGGGGGAACTTGTACGGCCCACGGTCGCAGGTCAGGGCACGCCTGCCCTTGGCCTCCGGGTCAAGCGGGTCGACATACCACCGGTTCAGCAGGTGCCCGGGGGTGCCGAACTTGCCCGTGAGGTTCTTCTGCGCCCACTCATAGGCGACGGCCGCCCCCTTGTAGAGCGACCGGTGGAGTGTCACGTTGGCCGTGTGCCCGTCGACTATGCATCCGGGCGGCGATCCGTCCTTCGGTGAGATCTTGTCGTCACAGCGCACCTTGGGGCCGGGCCAGTCCAGGCGGGTGTTCACGGGCCGCCCACCGCCCGTGACGGTCTTGATGGTCCCGATCACGTGGTAGGAGGGCTGGACGATCGTGTCGAAGCCCTTGCCGACGGACGAGCTGTAGGAGAGGGCGCCGTCCTCCCGGCTCTGGCCGTTCTTCAGGAGCACGGGTGCGCCGCCCCAGGCGGGTGCCCCCGCCGTGCACTGGCCGCTGCACGTGGCGCTCAGAGCCATCGTCACAGCGGCGATATTGGGCGTCATGTCGGTGACCTGGATCACGATGTCCTCCTTCCACTGTGCAGCGGGCAGGGAGTTCATGGCCGCTGCGGCGAAGACCAGGACATGGGCTTTTCCGTTCACCTTGCTGTCCTCGCCAAGGGTCACGTACTCGGCCAGGTACCGCGTGCAGTACGCCTTGCGGGTTGAGGGGATGGGGTCGAACGGCTTGTCCGGGTCGTCCTTGAGGCAGAGGTCCGCCCCCGGGTTGGCGCGGGCCGCCCGGGGGGCTGCGGCGGGCAGAGCGGCAAGGGCGGAGGCGGTGGCCTGTCCCGTCTTGATGCAGGTCCAGGCCATTCCCTCGCGCCGGAGGTCGGGCCCGGTTTCCGTACAGTCGCCGTGGCCCTGGGGGACTGTACGGCTCGTGGGCGGTTGGGCGGCGGCCGGTTGGGTGCCCGCGGCGCACAGGGCTGCAGTGAGGGCGAGCGAGGCTAGCGCTGCCAGACCGCGTCTGATGTGTTTCACAGGTGGTCCCTTCCTCCGGCGGCCCCGTGGCGGGCACACCGAAGTTATGGAACCGGGTAACTCTTGTTCATATCACTCGGGAACGCGACAGTTTTTGACCCCATTTGGCCAGTTGTGGCATAGACCTGTTGTTTCTGGCGGCGCTAGTTTCACTCACACTCACCTCACAGACCACGCTCAGCAGAGGAAAGGCAACGATGCGCCGCACGACAACCCGCCTGGGCAGAGGGCTCGGAGCGCTCCTGGCCACCGCGGCGGCCTCCGTGGGCCTGGCCGCCACACCGGCCGCCGCCACCCCGGCCGCTTCCGGGCAGGCAGTCCAGCCCGGCCAAGCCTGCACCGCGGCCGATCTCGGTACCCGCCACCCGGTCATCAAGACGACCGAAGTCACCCCGACCATCACCCACTTCAAGGGCTGGTACGTCACCCAGGGCTCCACCGGCAGCCATACCGTCACCACCAGCACCCAGACCACCATCTCGGTGTCTGTCGGCCTCAACGGCTCCGTTCAGGGAAGCTTCGCCGTCCAGGCCCTGGGCAGCGTCGGCGCGAGCCTGGGCTTGAACGTGCAGGTCAACTACGCCTCCACCAGCAGCGAGTCGAACTCCGTCTCCTGGAACTTCTTCGAGCCCGGCTACTACGGCCTCTACAAGGGCACCAAGAAGGTCACCGGCACCTACGGCAGCCTCAACTGCAACCGCATCCAACAGGGCGACGGCAGTTGGGCCCTGAAGTGGACCGAGGGCCCCGACAGCGGCAGCTACACCACCTACACCGCCCTCGAAGAAGGCGCGGTGCGCTGCGAGGACAAGGTGCCGGCCAACAGCATCATGGCCAAGGCCCAGGACTTGCTGGACTGCGGCTCCCCCGCCGCCACCGCGAAGCACCCGGCGGGTCCCGTCCCCTCGGCCAAGGCCGACCAGGCCAAGCGCGACGCCGACAACGCCGCAACAGCGGCCGAGGCCGCCCGGAGCATGAAAGCCCTCCAGGCCGCCAAGCCCGCGCCCCGCGCCGCCCTGGACTGCCAACCCGGCGTCTACAAGATCGACGTCCCCGGCAAGCCCCTGAACTGGAGCGCCCCCCTCCTGGCCAACGACGGCATCCGCCTGCGCGTATCCACATTCTTCAGCGCCCACCTGGACAACTGGCGCCTGTGCAACGTGACGGAGAACAACGGAGTCCTCGAGGCGTCCCTGTGGAACTGGGGCAACGGCGGATGCGCGACCATCCCGGCGGACATCGCCAACCAGGAGCAGGCCTACCTGACGACAGCTGCCTGCGGAGAAGACGACCTCCAGCGGTTCTACATCTACCGCGACGTACCCGGCAGCTCGAAGATCGGCCTGCAGAACAAGTACACCGGCTCCATGATGGGCTACGACCGCTACGCGGACGGGGAGCTGATCCGCCAGTACTCCAGCGGCAGGCAGGACGGCACGGGTACGTACACCCTGACCGCAGTCTGACGAGCCCAAGCGATCTCCGGCTGGCTGGAAAGCGATCTTCAACCGCCTCTGTCCCGCCTGGCCAGGCGCACGGGTGAACACCCTGGTACAGACGCCTTGAGAAAGGACATGGACGCACCCCGGCAAGCGGTTGGCTGGTGTCCTGGTGTGCTGCTCGACTGAGTGTCGGACCGATCCGTCAGGGAACGACGGCGGGCCATCGGCCGGTCAGAGCCTCCTCCACGTTGGCGCACAGCTCCAAGAGTTCGGCCCGCTCGCCGGGGTGGAGGTCTTGGGCGGCGACGGTCGAGCGAACGCGAGCGAGGTTCTCGACGATGGGGTGGTGCTGCCCGGGTGCGGTGTGCCAGGCCAGTTCCCGTAGCAGCATCAGGATCCGGGCCAGGACCGAGGGGTCCGCGGCTCCGTACCGCAGTGGCTGGGCCACCACGAGGTGCAGGAGTTCCGCGAGCGTCGGGCGGCGAAGCACGACGCGGACGTCGCCGTGGCCGTCATGCAGGAGCCGGGGGGACAGGTCACGCTTCGCCAACCCACACAGCAGGGCGGAGCAGTGGGAGAGCGCGTGAACGGCGGTGGTGGGGTCGTTGACACCGGGAGAGAGCGCCTTGGTGGCGACGTCTGTGAGCTGGCGGAGTCCGAACCCGACATCCTGCTCATGGGTGCGTTCAGCCCCGGTGGTGAGGGCGTCGGCGCTCCGCCCCACCAGGATGCGGAGTGTGTCCGGCGTGAAGGGGCGGCCGGTGCGGGTCCAGGCCGCTCCGGCAGGGGTGCCGGCGACGAGTGAGCTCCCGGGGTTGCGGTCGATGAGGATGACGGCATCCGCTTCTACCGCAGCCGCGAGGAGAGCCTCCTCGTCGGCGGCGGTCAGGAATCCCGAGGTTCCGGCGGGAAGGGGCACCGCGTGGACCGGTGGCTCGGGTGGCGTGACGTATTCCGCGGGAGCGGGTCCGGATTCGGGGAGGACCCGGCGGATGGTGTCCTCGGTGTCGGTGTGGACGTCCCGCAGCATCGTTTCCACCCGGATCTTGCCGGCCAAGTGGGAGAGGAAGGCGACGAGGGCGAGCACGCTGGCCAGGGCGAGGAGGAAGGCCACGGTTACTGACAGCTGCGGCACGAACAGCGGCTGCCCGGTGCCCTCCGTCCGCACCGTGCGCAGCACGGTCAGCGTGTACGTGAACGTCGCCAGGAAGAGGGCCAGTGTGCGTTGGACGTACCGGTCCCGGTTGAACGTCCGCAGCAGACGCGGGGAGAACTGGCTGCTCGCGAGCTGCAGTGTCACGACGGTGAGCGAGAATGTCAACGCCGTGACGGTGATCATGGAGCCGGCGATCGATTCCAGCACGGTTCGGGCTGCTCCGGGCCCGCCGCCGAACAGGTAGGTGCTCAGGTAGGGCGGTAGGTGGTGCTGGATCCGCGCGTCGAGCCGGGGCAGTCCCACGCCTGCGGCGGCGGCGAGTACGACGCCGAGGGCCGGCAGCGGCCACAGCTGGGCACGGAGGGCGTCGCGTGACACCGGAAACGAGACCACGTGGCGTCTCCTCAGGTCGTGCGGTGTGGATCAGCGTTGCCGCAAGCCTTGCCGGGAAGCGGCGCAGACACGGCCGGCTGGGCTGTGGCAACCGGAAGATCCCCCGAACGGCGCCCGTGCCCGGTCTCCTCGCGGGGGAACCCGGACTGGGCTGCTGCTCGGTCACGCCGACCCTTCCCACGGCCCGTGGCACCACGCCCAGGGCACCCGCTCCGACGTCACGGAACGCCGCTGGCGAGAGAGGGGAGTAAGGAGCGGCTCACGCCGTTGTGAGCAGCAAGGAGACCCGGCCGGCGAAGGCGGCGCGCTTCCGCACGCTTGTGCTCGCCACGCTGCTGGGAGCCACCGCGGTCGCCGTCACGACTCGCGGCCGCGGTCCTGCCGTTGGTCTTTCTGCCGGTCTGGTCATCGCCGGCGACCGGCAATACTCCGGCGGGCGGGTCAACGGCCGCCTGGGCAACAGCTGAGGCGGACATCCGGTCAGGGGCGGTAGCGGAGCAGCAGCATCGCCGCGTCGTCCCCGAGCGGCCCACCGACGTGCGCAGCGATGTCGCTGTGGAGCGCTTCCAGGGCGCGTTCCGGGCTGTCGGCCCTCAGCAGGTGCAGCCGGGAGGCGAGCGGATAGAACTCGCCCCGCCCGTCACGGGCTTCGCTGACCCCGTCCGTGTACAGCAGGAGCTGGTCCCCCGGGTGGAACGCTGCGAGAAGCGTCTCGGGGCGCTCCGTCCCGGGGAACCCCAGGCCGAGTGGAGGTGCAGGCTGCCGCGGGGTGAGAAAGCGCGGTGTGCCGGCGGCAGCGAGAAACAGGGGGGATGGGTGGCCGTAGTTGAGGAGGGCTACGGTCCGGTCCTTCCGGATCTCGGCGATGACCGCTGTGACGAAGCGCTCGCCGCTCAGGGTCCGGTTCATCGTCCTCTCCAGCCGGCTGCTCACCCCCGCGAGATCGAGCTCGTCGTGGGCC
Source organism: Streptomyces globosus (assembly GCF_003325375.1). Taxonomy (GTDB): domain Bacteria; phylum Actinomycetota; class Actinomycetes; order Streptomycetales; family Streptomycetaceae; genus Streptomyces; species Streptomyces globosus_A. The sequence goes on from NZ_CP030862.1 coordinate 3,621,606, forward strand.
GCTTCCCGGAAGGCCCCGAGCACGTCCGCGGCCGTCTCCACGGCATCCAGTCCCTTGCCCTGCACATCGCCGACGATCACCCGGATGCCGCCGGGGGACGTCACCACCTCGTACAGGTCCCCTCCGATGTGGGCCTCCGCGACGGCGGCCGTGTACGAGACGGCGACACTCAGCTCGCCCGCGGTCCGGGGGACCGGGCGGAGCAGAACCCGTTGGGCGACCTCGGCGATCGAGCGGACACTGGCCAGTTCCGCCTCACGCCGCCGACGCATGGTCGCGGCGAGCAGGCCGGCGGCGGTGACGGCGGCCACCGAGACCAGCGCTGTGGTACCGCGCCGCCCCGGGAACAGCCTGTCGTACCAGCCGAGAGCAAGGCAGAGGCTCAACGCCAGCACACCGATCACAGCGGTGCGGCGTGGCCCGCCGGCGAGTCCCGCGAACGCAGGCCCCGTCGCCATGAGGGGCAGCAGCCCGACCGTGGGACCGACGGCAACGTCTGCGACGGTGACGACCGCCATGACGACATAGGGCAGGGACAGCAAGACGCGGTTCACAGCGAGTTGCTGGTCGGACAAGGTGCTCCTCCGGGCTCCGCTGTAGCTCGCCTGGACACTCAGCCTGTGCAACGGACTGCGCTGGAGTGGGTCTGCCCCTTCACGCAGTTGCCGAACCGCCGGCATGCGCTCCGGGCAGCTCCATGCCGTCGGCGGCCGAGTGCACGCTTCGCTTGTGGTGCGGCCACCACCGACCCCACGGCAGTGTCGCAGGCCAAACACCAGCCGATCGCGTCACCACCATCGAGACCGGGCCGAATGCGGGCGCCTCTGCAGTCTCCGGCCCCTTCCGTGTCCGGTGACTGGTTCGATTGCGGTGGGCGCTCGGGGGTCCGCGTGGCCGGCGGTCTGTCCCGGACCGGGTGCAGCATTGCTCTGACTGCCCCGGCGATCGCTGTGTGCATTCCTGGGCATGGGTTCGGGGCTCGCGCGTTCTCCTGCGCGATGCCTCGCTGAGCAGCAACGGAAGACTCGGAGGGAGCAGGCGGCTGGGCTTGCCTTGTCCTTGGCCCCGGCGCGGCTCCGGCAGGAAGACGGAGTGAGGGTGAAGAAATGGTTCACGTAGCTGCCCGGTGCCCTGTCGGCTGGAGATCGCGATGCGTGTGATGCTGGTTCACCCGAGCGCCTTGATGTACTCGGAGATCTTCCTTCGACTCGAGCCCCTGGGGCTGGAACGGGTGGCCGCGGCGGCGCGGGATGCCGGGCATGAGGTGCGCGTCGCTGTGCTCCCCCCTGGCGATGGTGACCGTCATGAACGCCTTCCTCCTCGACCGGGAGTTCCTCTACGGCCGGGTCTGGGAGAACGCCGACGACTTCGCCACCTTCGGCGCCTGCTGGATCCTCGGCATGGCCCACCGGGAGGGGCTGCTCAGGAAGATCCCGCAGTACGTGCTGCCGTCCCTCGCGCCACTGGTCATGGTGGCCGGCCTGTGGTACCTGCAGACCCGCCCGGTCGACCCGACCGTGGCCACCGACATCGAGTCCTGGCCGATCGCCCAGGCCCTGTGGTCCTTCGGCTTCGTCGCGATCCTGCTCCACGTCAGCCCCTCGTGGGAGCGGTGGCCCAGGCCGCTGGAGCGCTGGAACGGCCTCATCGGCCTGCTCAACGGACGCGCCGTCAGCTTCTACCTCTGGCACCAGGTCGCCCTGGTGGCCGCCATCCCGCTGATCGACCCGCTCTGGAGCGTGCCCTTCGTCTACGCGCACTTCCAGTGGCTGCTGTCCAGCCAGTGGTTCACGCTGCTGGTGGCGCTTCCGCTCGCCGGGCTGCTCGTGCTGGCCTTCGGCTGGGTGGAGGACCTGGCCGCCAAACGCCGGCCGCGGCTCCTGCCGTACGCGCGCCGCCCGCGGGGCAGGCGCCGGGCCGCGGGCTGACACGGGCGTGGAGCCCGCCGGGGAGTCCGGCGGGCTCTACGGCTCCCGCCGTGCCGTGACCAGGCCCGTCTCGTATGCGGCGATGACCGCCTGGGCGCGGTCGCGGACCCGGAGCTTGGCGAAGAGGGCGGTGATGTGGTTCTTCACGGTGGAGGTGCTCAGCCCGAGCCGGTCGGCTATCTCCGCGTTGTCCGAGCCGCCGGCGATCAGCCGCCACACGTCCCGTTCACGCGGCGTCAGCCCTTCGGCGGCTGACGGCACGGCGGGCGACGCCTCCCGGCGGTCGGGGGCCGTGACATGCGTGGAGATGAGCCGGGTCAGGAGCCTCGGGGCGAGGATCGCCTCGCCGTCGCGGACCACGCGCAGGGCGGCGACGAGGTCCTCGGGCGAGATGTCCTTCGGCAGGAAGCCGCACGCGCCGGCCCGCAGTGCGCCCACGACGTGTTCGTCCATGTCGAAGGTGCTCAGGGCCAGGACCCGGCAGTCCGGCAGTTCGGCGGCGAGCCGCCCGGTGGCCGCGATGCCGTCCAGGACCGGCATGCGGATGTCCATGACGACCACGTCGGGCCGGTGCTCGTGGGCGAGGCGGACCGCCTCGGCGCCGTCCGCGGCCTCGGCGACGACCCGGAAGCCGGGCTCGGGGGCGAGCATCAGGGCGAGGCCGCGGCGGACGAGCGGCTGGTCGTCGGCGATGAGGACCTTGACGGTCGCGCTCACGCGTACGCCTCCTGACGGTCGGCGGGCAGGGGCAGACGGGCGCGGACGGCGAACCCCCCGTCCTCCGGTCCGGCCCGCAGGGTGCCGCCGTGGAGGGCTACGCGTTCCCGCATGCCCATGAGCCCGTAGCCGGATCCGCGTGCGGCGGGCCGGCCGGGGCGCGGGCCGTCGTCGGTGACGGTGACCTGCACCTCGTGGACGGCGAAGGTGAGCCGCACGTCGACGTGCGCGCCGTCGCCCGCATGCTTGCGGGCGTTGGTGAGCGCTTCCTGGACGATGCGGAAGACGGCGAGGGAGACACCCGGCGGGAGCGACCGCGGGTCGCCGTCGGTGGTGAGGGTGGTGGGCAGGCCGGCGCGGCGGCTGTCCGCGACGATGCGGTCGAGGTCGCCGATGCCGGGCTGCGGCGCGGTCGTCTCGCCGTCGTCGCTCTCGTCGCCGGCCCGCAGGACGTCGAGCAGGTGGCGCATCTCGCGCAGGGCGGTGCGGCCGGAGCCCTCCAGGGTGACGAGTGCCTCGCGGGCCGTCTCCGGGGACCGGTCGAGGTTGGCGCGGGCGCCTCCGGCGAGGAGCTGCATCGTGGTCAGGTGGTGGGCGACGATGTCGTGCAGTTCCCGGGCGATGCGGCGCCGTTCGTCGGCGACGGCCCGCTCGGCGAGCATCCGCCGCTGGGCCTGGGCGTTGCGCTGCCAGCGGCCGACCGCGGCTGCGGCACCGGCCACGAACAGCGCGGAGGCGGCGTTGGGGACGAAGTCCGCGAGGGAGGGCGCGGGCACGCCCGGGCGGGCGAAGTGGAGCACCGCGACGCAGCCGGCGGCGGCCGCGGCGCCGACCGCGGCACGGTGGTGGCGCAGGGCGGTGTAGAGGGCGACGACGGTGGCGGCCCCGTAGTGCTGGCCCACGGAACTGGACCAGGTCAGCGCCGTGTTCGCCGCGAGGACGCACGCGAGGACGGCCAGGGGCGCGCGGCGGCGCCCCAGCAGGAACAGCGAGGCGGCGACCGTGATCAGGCATCCGGACAGCGGTACGTGTCCCCGGTCCATCTGGATGGTCGCGGTGAAGCCCACCAGGTCGACGGCCGCGGCGCCGACGGCGACGAGTCCGTCCTGCCGGCTCCACAGTGCCGTCCTTCCGCATCGGCTCCTCCCCGTCCCGGCCCTGCCGGGGGGCTTCCCGGCCGTGTTGTCCGGGAGCCCGGGGCCGGACGCGCCGGTGCCCGGCCGGTCCGGTGCCCGGCCGGGGCGCGTTCCGTCCGCGCGCCGTCCCATCTCCGCCTCCCCCTGTGCGTCCGCGCTTCCGCCCGGGTCGCCGTCTGCGCCCCGATGACCTGCGGTTCGTCCGCCCAGTCTCCCATGGTGCCGGTGCGGCGGGGCCGTGGCATCGGGCCCCGGAGGGAGCCGCCGCTGGGAGCAGGCTCCCAGTGGCCGGACGGTGCGGGCCCGTGCTCCCGGCGGGCTTCTCGTCCCTGGCTCCGAGGTGCGGGCCGGACGCGGCTGGTGTGCTGGACACGTGCCGGAACGACCCGGCACGGGGGCCGCCCCGGACGCCAAGGGTTCCGCGGCCCCTTCGCCCCTGCCCTTCCTGGAGGACTCCCCCGTGATCCGTTCCCTGACCGGTTTCTCGACCCGCAGACCGTGGCGGGTGATCGTCGTGTGGGCGGTGCTCGGCATCTTCGCGGCGCTCGTGGGCCAGGCGCTCGTCTTCCGCGTGACGCACACCGACAGCGCGGGTTTCCTTCCCGCGGAGTACGACGCGGCCGCCGCGCTGCGGGTCGCGCGGGAGGAGTTCGGCGCGGAGCCCGACGCCGACGCGGTGACGGTGCTGGTGGCACGGCGCGACGGCAAGCCGCTGGAGGACGCGGACCGGAAGCGCGTGGAGGGCGTGGCGCGTGAACTGAACGCCACGCGCCTGGAGATGCCGTGGACGGAGAAGCAGATACGCGGGATCTCCGAGGACTACTCCCAGGTCCCCCGCGTGGCACTGGTGACGACCGCTCCCGACGGGTCGTTCGCGCTGCTCGGCGCACGGCTGCGCGGCAACTCCACCGATCCCGGGATGCAGTCCGTGTACCGGGTCTTCCACGACCGCGCGGAGCAGGAGTTCGGCGCGGCGGGGCTGCGTACGGGTTTCACCGGGGGCCTGGCGGACGTGGTGGACCGCGCCGACGCCGAGGAGACCACGCAGACCGTGGTCGGTCTGCTGGTGGTCGGGCTGATCGTCCTGGTCAACGCGTGGGTGTTCCGCAGCGTCATGGCCGCGTTCATCCCGTTGTTCGCCGTGTCCGTGGTGGGGGGTGCCGCCGTCGGCACGGTCGTGGGGGCGGCCCTCCTGACCGGTTTCGAGCTCGACCCGGGCACCCCGGGCATGATCAGTACCGTGCTGATCGGGATCGGCGTCGACTACTTCCTCTTCCTGCTGTTCCGCTTCCGCGAGGAGCTGCGGCTGCGCCCGGAGGAGGACCACCGTGTGGTCGCTGCGGACGTCTCCGGGCGGGTGGGCACGGCGGTGACCTCGGCGGCGCTGACGATCGTGGCGGCGTTCGCGACGCTCGGTGTGGCGGCGTTCGGGCAGTTCCGGGTGCTCGGGCCGTCGGTGGCGGTGTCGGTGCTGGTGATGCTGGCGGCGAGTCTGACCCTGATGCCGGCGCTGCTGGCGGTGACGGGCCGGAAGATGTTCTGGCCGTCGCGGACCCTGGCGGCGGCCGGGCGGCCGGGCTCGGCGGGCCGTACCGGCGAGTTGGTGGCACGCCGCCCGGTGCTGGTGCTCGCGGCGTCGGTGGCCCTCCTCGGCGCGCTGGCCGCCGGGGTGGCGGGCGTCCGCATGGACTTCGGGACCGGGGGCACCCCCCGCGAGACGGCGGCCGCCGCGACGGCCCGGGAGATCGCCGGCGCCCTGCCGGCGGGTGTGTCCGACCCGACGACGGTGTACGTCACCGCCGACGGCGGCCGGGTCCTGGATGCCGCGGAGGTGGGAGTGGTGCAGCGGGCGCTGTCGGAGGTGGCCGGAGTGGGCGAGGTGGCCGCCCCCGTGTTCGACGGCGACCGCACCGCCGCCCGGCTGGACGCCTACCTGACGGTGGACGCCCGGTCGGAGCGCGCCCGGGACCTCGTGGCGGGCCCGGTGCGCCAAGCCGTGCGGGAGGCGACACCCGCCGGGCTCACCGCTCATGTGGGCGGTACGGCCGCCGTCTTCGCCGATGTGGCGACGGCGGTCGACCGGGACCTGCGGACCGTGTTCCCGGTGGCGGCGGCGCTGATCGCGCTGATCCTGGTGGTGCTGCTGCGCAGCCTGGCGGCGCCGGTGGTGCTGATGCTCGCGGTCGGGCTGTGCTTCGCGGCGACGTTCGGCGCGTCCGCGCTGGTGTTCCAGCACCTCGGCGGCGAGCCGGGCGTGACCTTCGTCCTGCCGCTGGTGCTGTTCCTGTTCGTGGTGGCGCTGGGCACCGACTACAACATCCTGATCAGCGACCGTCTGCGTGAGGAGATGGCTCGCGGGGGGTCGGCCCGCGCCGCCGTGGCCCGCGCCGTACGGCACACGGCGCCGGCCATCGCCACGGCCGGCGTGGTCCTCGCGGCCTCCTTCGGCAGCCTTGCGGTGAACGCGGACCCCGGCACCCGCCAGCTGGGCTTCGCGATGGCTCTGGGAATCCTGCTGTCCGCCTTCGTCGTGTCGCTCCTGCTGGTCCCGGCGGCCGCGGTCCTGATGGGCCGGGGGATGTGGTGGCCGCTGCGCACGGCACGGGGCCGGCGGGACGGCATCGGCCGCACCGCCGCGGGGCCGCAGGGACGCCGGACGCATGACCTGGAGGTGTCCGGACGGCCCTGACGGCGTCCACCGCGGGCATGCGGTGCCCCGTACGTCCGCGCCGCGCTGCTGTCGAGGCGTCTCGCCATGGCGTGAATCACACCCCCGCCGTACATCCATTGCCTGATCATCACGGTCGTGAGTAGGCAACATCAGGGGTGACGGCGGGGAAGACCGCACACCGTCACCAGGACAGCACGGAGTGACAGGGTGACGAACCGCAAGATTCTGGCCACAGCCGCCATGTGCGCCGCCGCAGCGATCGGCGTGACCGGCTGCTCGGGCGGCAAGGCCGTGCCGTCCGCCGAGCAGGCCACGGCCTCCGCCACTGCGTCGCCGGCCCCGGAGCCGTTCGCGGGCATGACCCCGGACCAGATCGCGGACAAGGCCCTGGACACCACCAAGGCGGCCAACGGGCTCAAGGCCAAGGGATCGTCGATCGAGAAGGGCGAGAAGACCCCGACCGACTTCGACGTCGCCATCGCCGCGAACGGCGACTGCGACGGCACGGCCACCATGAAGGGCGCCAACGCCAACGTACGGCAGGTGGGCACCACCGCCTACATGAAGGGCGACGCCAAGCTGTGGGAGACCGTCCTCGGCGAGGAGGGCGTGCCCAAGGCCCAGCGCGCGGCGGCGGTCGAGATCCTCAAGGGCCGCTGGGTGAAGGTGCCCGCCGAGGAGTCGGCCGAGGACGACTTCTGCGACGCCGACGACCTGACCAAGCCCGCCGAGAAGCAGAAGACGGGCCTGGCCAAGGGCGCGAACGCCGAGGTCGGCGGCAAGAAGACCGTCGTGCTGACCAAGACCACCCCGGCCGGTGAGACCATCACCTTCCATGTGGCTGCCGAGGGCGAGCCGTTCCTCCTGAAGTACAGCGTGGAGGGCGGCAAGGACCCGCGGTGGGTGGAGTTCCGCGACTTCAGCGCCCCCATCACGGTGACCGCGCCGAGCGCCGAGGAGACCACCGACCTGGACAAGCTCGGCGGCTGACGCCTCGGCCCCCGGTGGGTGCTCGTCCCGTGGGAGGAGCACCCACCGGGGGCCGGACTGCGCATCGCCTCAGCGCCTCCGGTGATGCGTTGCGTTCTTTGGGTGGCGCCGGGCTGGCGGCTCACCCTCACGCGGACCCGCTCCACTGCACCGAGCCGCACCGTCTGCCCCGTCACCACCGGCCCCCCAACGTCGACGACGTATCGAGGGTACGGAAGCGCGAGCTGTTCTGCCGCTGAGTGTCCTGTCCGTGCAGGTCGTCGGCCGACGCCGGGTGGCGTCGGGGGTCAGAGCCGGTACAGCTCGGGAACGGAGACCTTGATCGGCTCCTGAGTGGTCCGGGCGATCACGACGACCGCGGGCTCGTGGGGGTCCGGGTTCTCCTCGCGGTGCGGGACGAACGGGGGGACAAGGAAGAAGTCGCCGGGGCTGCCCGCGAGCCGTACCTCCCGCGTGCCGTCGTGGAAGACGAACACCGGGTGACCGCTCACCACGTAGATCCCGGCCTCCGACTCTCCGTGGTGGTGGTTGTCCGTCGCGCTCAGCGGCGGGTTCTCCACCAGGCCCATCCAGAGCTTCCTCGAGCCGACCGTGCCGCCGCTGATGGCGGCGGGGCCGTCCGACTCGCCGGACCGTATGTGGTGGACGCGGCTGTGCAGCGTGTGGTGACCGGAGTCCCGTGCGGTCCCGCTGTCCTCGTGGGTGGTCATCGTGCAGCCTCCGTGTTCGGTGGTCTCTGCCGGACCCCCAGGCTGCGGCCTTCACCCAAAGGGCGACAACTGTCGTTGCCGTTTTGGCAAAACGCGGTCAGCCGGCCTTTCTGCGGTCGTACAGCATGGTCGAGACAGGCACGACCAGGCCCGCCCAGAACAGGGCCTCGGGCATGCTGCGGTCGGTCCACGGGACCTGGGATATCAGCAGGGCGCAGAGCATCGTCCACGCCGCCTGTGCCACGGCGATGCGGGACCAGCGGCCGCGGCGGACGAGGGAGCGGATGTTGAGCTGCACCCCCCTGCGCATCCGGCTGTAGCGGAACAGCGCGCCGAAGCCCCAGACCGCGGCCATGACCATCAGCACCCAGACACGGTTGCCGAGCGGTACGGGCAGCTCCCGCAGGGTCGGGTCCTTGGACGTGGCGAAGAGGTCGATCATCACTCCGGCAGCTGCCAGGCAGGCGAGCGCGAGCCAGCGTGTCCCCCGCAGCAGGCGGTACGTGGCTTCGTCGAGTCCGCTGCGCAGCATCGCGGACTGGGGGGCGCCCGCGAGGCCCGCGGAGTACATCTCCGCGGCCTGGGCGGCCGTGACGTCCGGGCCGCCGGCCATCGCGTCGGTGTACATGGCCTGTGCCGTCTCGTTGGACGGGTCGAGGCGCAGCCATTCGACCAGGGCCTGCTTCGCGACGTCCTGGCGCTGCGTGCGTACGGCCGCGAAGCACAGGGCCTTGTGGGCGTCGGGCTCGTGCGGGGCGAGGCGCACGGCTTCGCGGGCCGCGTCGTACGCCTGCTCGTGATCGGCGGGCGGGGCCGTCGCATGGGCGATGAGCACGCCGGACAGCGCGTAGTGGGAGGACCACTTGTCGGGCGCCCTGCGGACGGCTTCCTCGGCGGCGGCCCGCGCCTCGGGCTGCCTGCCCAGGCAGAGCAGCACCCGCGACAGCAGGATGAGCGCGCCGACGTGCCCGGGGGAGATCCGGAGCATCTCGGTGGCCGCCCGCGCCGCGGGCTCGTACTCGCCCAGTCTCTCGTGGGCGACGGCGAGCAGTTGCCAGGCCCAGTCGTCGTCCGGCTCCCCGGCGAGGTGGGGGGCCAGCACGGCCTTGGACTCCTCGAACCGGTCCGCCGCCTGGAGCGCGCCGGCGCGCGCCAGTACCGGGTTCACGCTCACAGCTTCCGCCTCTTCTTCAGGTACGCGACCAGGTCGTCGTACATGCCGCCCTCGTTGGCGAACATCGCCACGTTCCGCGCCGCCGCGAACCACGGTTCGGTGGACGGGGCCACCGACTTCGCCGCGTCGAGGAGGTCCTTCGTTCCGATCATGCGGATCACGCCGGTGCGTGCCGAGTCGAGCAGGGCGCTCTCGGCCGCCGACTCGCACACGTGGGCCAGGTCGGCGCCCGAGAGGCCGTCCGTGGCCTTGACGAGACGTCCCAGGTCGACTGCCTCGATGGGTCGGTCGCGCAGGTGGTACCGGAGGATCGCCTCGCGGGCGGCGGCGTCGGGCGGCAGGACGAGCAGGGTGCGGTCCAGGCGTCCCGGGCGCCGGAGCGCGATGTCCACGTCCCAGGGGACGTTGGTGGCGGCGAGGAGGAACACGCCCTCGTTGGCGGCGGAGTCGATGCCGTCGAGCTCGGTGAGGAGCTGGTTGACGGTGTTGCGCATGCCGCTGTGCTGCGTGCGGCTGCGCTTGGCGCCGAGCGCGTCCAGTTCGTCGAGGAAGACGACACAGGGCGCCTGGCGGCGGGCGGTCTCGAAGACCTCGTGCATGTTGCGTTCGGAGTTGCCGATCCACATGTCGAGGACGTCGTTGAGGGACACGGACAGGAAGCTCGCGCCGAGTTCGCCGGCGACGGCTCGGGCGATGAAGGTCTTGCCGCAGCCGGGCGGGCCGTAGAGGAGGAGCCCGCCGCGCAGGCTCTTGCCGTACAGCCTGCGCAGTTCGGGGTTGCGCATCGGTGCGAGGAACGCGGCTTCGAGGCGGTCCTTGACCTCCTGCATGCCGCCGACGTCCGCGAGCCGTACGGTGCCGGGAGCGGCCGCGTCCCAGGCGTCGGCGTCCCCGGGGTCGCCGCTGCCGTCGGCGGTGAGCGGTTCGACGAAGCGGGGTTCGACGATGCCGCCGACCTCCTGCTCGGCGGCCCGCCAGTCGAATCCGGTGCGGGGGGACGGGGCCTCGGGAGTGGAGGACGTGGCGGGCGCGGCCGGGGCCGGGGTGTCTGCCGGCGCCGGGGTGGTCCCCGGCGGCGGCCCTGCGGGCGCGGGCGCTTCGGCGGACGAGGCCGGTTCCGCGGGTGGGGGCGTGGCCGCGGCGGCGGGCGTAACTGCGGGCACGGGCGCAGGGGTTGCGGGCACCCCCATCGCCCGCACCATGAGCTCCCGCGCCGCTGCGTCCCCCGGCGCATGCTGCAACGCGGCCGCTGCCTCCGCCACTGCCGCGTCGTGCCGACCCGCGGCGAGCAGCATGTCGGCGAGGTGCAACCGCAGGGGCACGTCCTCGGGAGCCGCGGCCACGGCGGTGCGCAGGCTTCGTATCAGCGGGGATTCGGGAGCGGGGGACTCTGACGGCATGATCAATGATTACGTACGGCCGTCGCCGGGAGTCCAGGCAGGGGGGTGTGTGGTGGGTCACCAGGACCGGGCCGCCCCGGGCGGGGCCGGAACGGTCGGGTTCGGCTGCAAGGTGGTCAGGAGCGGGCACACTGGCGGCGGTTGCGGTGGGATGTGGCCGGCTGTTGCGCGGGATCGCCGTCCGCGAGGGCGTTGCGTGCAAGGATGGCGCCCGTGACCAGTTCGCCGTCCTCACCCGTCACCGAGGGCACAGGCACTCCGCCCCGCGGCGGCCTCGGCCCCGGCGCGGCGTTCGTGCTCGTGTTCGGGTCCTCGGCTGCCGTCCTGGTGGTCGAGATCGTCGCACTGCGGCTGCTGGCCCCGTACCTCGGCCTCACCCTGGAGACCAGCACCCTGGTGATCGGCATCGCCCTCACGGCGATCGCCGCCGGCTCCTGGCTGGGCGGGCGCCTCGCCGACCGCGTCGACCCCCGGCGGCTCGTCGGGCCGGCGCTCGGGGTGTCGGGGGCGGTCGTGGCGCTCACCCCCGCCCTGCTGCGCACCACCGCGGAACGGGCGCCTGCCGCACTGCTGTTGACCGCCTCGCTGACCATCCTCGTGCCCGGCGCACTGCTGTCGGCCGTGACGCCGATCGTGACCAAGCTGCGTCTGACGAGCCTGGCCGAGACGGGCACGGTCGTCGGCCGACTGTCGGGCGTGGGCACGTTCGGCGCGATCGTCGGCACCGTCCTCACCGGCTTCGTCCTCGTGTCGCGCCTGCCGGTCAGCGGCATCCTGATCGGCCTCGGCACGCTGCTGGTGGCCGGCTCCGCGCTGGTGGAGTGGCGCAGGCGCGGGTGGAGCAGCACGCCTGTGCTCGCACTCGCGGTGATCGCCGGCGGCCTCGGCGTCACGGTGGCGCCCGGCGACTGCGACCAGGAGACGCGCTACCACTGCGCGCGCATCGTCGCGGACCCGGCCCGGGCCACCGGCCGCACGCTCGTCCTGGACGGCTTGCGGCACTCCTACGTCGACGTCGGCGACCCGGCCGCCCTGGAGTTCACCTACGTGCGCGCCATCGCGTCGGTGGTCGACGCCGCGTTCCCCGAGGGGCGGCCGCTCGCCGCCCACCACCTGGGCGGCGGAGGACTCACCCTCCCCCGCTACCTCGCCGCCACGCGCCCCGGAACGCGCAGCGTCGTGTCCGAGATCGACGGCGGGGTCGTCCGCATCAACCGCGACCACCTCGGACTGGGGCCGGACACCGGTATCGACGTGCGCGTCGAGGACGGCCGGCTCGGCCTGCGGCGCCTGGCCGCCGACAGCCGCGACCTCGTCGTCGGCGATGCCTTCGGGGGTGTCAGCGTGCCCTGGCACCTCACGACGGCGGAGGCGATGGCAGACGTACGCCGCGTGCTCAACGGGGGCGGCATGTACGTCGCCAATCTCATCGACCACGGAGAAATGGCCTTCGCACGTGCCGAAGTCGCCACCCTGGGCCGGACTTTCGCGCATGTGGCCGTCGTCGGCGAGCCCGAGGACATCGGGCTCGACCGCGCCGCCGCCCCCTCGGGCGGCAATCTCGTCGCCCTCGCCTCCGACCGGCCGCTCGACGTCCCCGCGACCCAGCGGGCGCTGGACGCCCGCGGGACCGGCTGGAGGATCGCCACCGGGGACGGCCTCACCTCATGGATCGGCGACGCCCGGCCGCTGACCGACGACTTCGCACCCGTCGACCAGCTCCTCCAGCCCTACAGCCCCCCGCGCAGCCGCTGACGCGGGCGGCGCTCTCCCGGCACGCCTTTCCGCGGCACCGGCCGCGCGGCGGGGTCGTGTCAGGCGGGGCGGGGTCGTGTCAGGCGGGGCGGGCGGCCCAGACCGTGCGCTGCGTGCGTACGGCCAAATCCTTGCGGTGCAGCAGGCTGTTCGGGCCACTGGTGTCCAGGAGTCCGTCGAGGGCCGTGACGTCCTCGGGGGTGAGCGCGGCCGCGGCGACGCTGCGGATGCGCTGGAGGCTGCCGAGGGCGTAGCGGCCGACCGCTTCGCTGCGCCCGCCGGGGATCTCGACGGTGATGGTGCGCTCGGCGTCGACGGTGAAGCCGGCGGCTGTCAGCATCGGCCCCCAGTCGGCGCCGCGGTGCGGAACGCGCTCGGCGTGCAGGCGGTCGGCCGCGGCGTGGGCGCGCTCTTCGAGACCGGGCCGGCTCTCCGGGGCGCGGGCGGGGAGGAAGCGGGGGAAGCCGGCGAGCTCGACGACGGCGAACAGGCCGTCGGGGGCAAGGAGTTCGCGGACGTGGCGCAGGGCCCGGCCGGGGTCGGCCATGTGGTGCATCGAGGCCGAGGCCCACACCAGGTCCGGCGTGCCGAGGTCGGGCCAGGGGGCGGTGTCGAGGTCGGCCTGGACGGTCCGTACGCGGCTGCCGACACCGCGGGCGCGCGCCTTCTCGCGCAGGAGGCGGAGGTGTCCGGCCGAGGTGTCGACGGCGGTGACGTGCGCGTCGGGGAAGCGGTCGAGAAGGGCGAAGGTGCCCGCGCCGGTGCCGCTGCCCAGGTCCACGATCTGGCGCGGTGCGCCGTTCAGCGGCAGCCAGGCGGTGAGGGAGGCGGTGTGCTCGGCGAGCACTTCGGCGTCCAGGTCGAGGATCTCGGCCTGGACGGCGTCGTCGGCGTGGCCGTGGCGGGAGGGGTGGTGGTGTGTTTCGGTCATGCGGCCACCGTACGGACCGATGCGCGATCGGCAAGGATGCTTGCTTCATACGCAAGCAAGTGGGGTCCGGTGCTGCTCGCCGCGCAACGAGAAGGCTGCGGTACGGGCGTCAGCCGGCCCCGGTGTCGGTGTCCTTCCGGTGGCCGCGGCGGGCGTCGCGGTCGAAGATGCCGAGGATCTCGCACGGGCCGCCCTCGGCGCCGAGGGCGTGCGGCATCATCGTGGGGAACTCGGCGGCCTGGTTGGTCTCGACGCGGAAGCGCCGGTGGCCGAGCACGAGGACGGCCGTGCCGGAGAGCACCACCAGCCATTCGCGGCCGGGGTGGGCGCGCATTCCTGCGGGGTTGTCGGGCGGCGGACCGGTCATGCGCCTGCGCACCACGGTCATCCCGGGTTCGCCCTTGACGGGCCAGCGCATCAGGCCGCGGGCGCCGTCGACCATCGGGCTGATGACGACGTCGTCGGCGGCGTTCTCCACGAGCTGGTCCAGGGTGGTGTCCAGCGCGCGGGCGAGGGTGACGAGCTGGTCCAGGGCGAGGCGGCGCCGGCCGTTCTCGATGCGGCTGAGGGAGGACTGGCTGAGGTTGGCGCGGGCGGCCAGCTCCTCCAGGGACCAGCCCTGTGCGACGCGCAGGGCGCGGATCCGTTTGCGTACGAGGCTGTCGAGCTGTCCGTCTTCTTGCGTCACAGGCAGCAGCGTATGCCCGCGATGCAGCGGGTGCGCCGCGCCCCCCGTCGCGGTCAGGGTGTCAAGTCCCGAGATCGAGGGGCGTGACCCGGGTGGCGTCCACGGGGCCCAATGGAGGCACGGCCCCGGCAAGGGGCGAAACGGATCGGCCGGGCGATGGACCCGGCCGTGTCACACCTTCAGGAGACTCTTATGACCCGCACCAACCTCACCCAGCGTCTCGCCCTCCTCGGTGCCTGCGGAGCTCTCGCCGCCGGCGGAGCGCTTCTCCCCTCCACCGCCTCGGCCGCGCCCGCCGCGCCGCAGACTCCGGCCGTCCAGACGATCCAGGAGCACGTGGCGCACGAGGGCCGCACCCAAACGATCGTGAAGACCAAGATCACGGTCACGAAGCGCACCCTGAGTGACGGGCGGGTCAAGGTCACCACCGTCAAGACGGTCACCAAGATCACCAAGAACCATCACGGCAAGGTCGTCAAGAAGACCGTCACGACCACCACGACCGTGAAGATCCGTCCCGCCCCCGACCACGAGCGGGACTGAGAGCCGGCTTCCCACCGCGCGGCCGTCGGTCACCCGTCAGTCCTGTGCACCAGGGAGCCTCCCGGCCTCGTTCGCGGCCGGGGGGCTCCCCGCCGGGTCGGGGCGGGCGTGCCGGCCGGGGTGGTCCCGGTCCTGGATGCGGGCCGCCTCGGCCTGCAGGGCGGCGAGGACCGTGCGGACGGCCTTCCGGGCGGTGCGCTCGGGGCGGTGGAGGACGTCGATGTCGCGCCGGGTGTGGATGGCGCTCAGCGGTCTGAGGACGACACCGGGGTGCGGGCGGGCCGTCCAGCGCGGCATCAGCGCGAGGCCGCCGCCCGCGGCGACGACCTCGGCGACCACGGCGAATTCGTTGATCCGGTGGACGATGTCCAAGCGGCGGTTGGCGACGCAGGCGATGGCCTTGATGGTCTGCATCAGCGGGAAGCCGTCGTGGACGGTGATCCACGGCTGGTCCGCCACCTCGTGCGGCGTGAGCGTGGCGCGCGAGGCCAGGGCATGGCCCGCCGGGAGCGCGACGTCCAGGGGTTCGCGCAGGAGCGTCGTGGAGGTCACGGTGCGCGGCCACGGCGGGCCGTGGTCGAGGCGGTGGGCGAGGACGAGGTCGTAGCGCCGGGTGAGGGCGGGGAAGTCGTCCTGGGCGACGTCCTCGTCCGCGAGGGCCAGGCGGGGGCTGCCGGAGCCGGCGAGGCTGCGCAGCAGGGGCGGGAAGAAGGACGAGGCCGCGCTGTGGAAGGCGGCCACCGATACGCCGCCGTCGGCCTGCTCGGCGAAGTCGGTGACCGCGTGCCGCGCCTGGGCCAGGGCGGTCTCGACGTGGATGGCCGCCGCGGCCAGGGCCTGGCCGGCGTCGGTCAGGACCAGGCGGCGGCCGGCGCGTTCGGTGAGCGGGACGGGGAGGGAGCGCTGCAGCAGCCGCAGCTGCTGGGAGATCGCTGACGGCGTGACGTGCAGCGCCTCGGCGACCGCGCTGACGCTGCCGAGGTCCCCGAGTTCGCGCAGGATGCGCAGCTGGCGTTCGTCCACGGAGACAGTGTAGCGCTGCTACATGGTTGGTTTAGATCTTGGTCGTGGTCTTCAACGTGCTGGTGGGGCACGGTGGACGCATGCATGTCGCCCGCCGCACGGATGCGGTTCTCCTGCTGGTCGCGCTCGTCTGGGGCTCCAGCTACCTCGCCGCCAAGACGGCCACCCTCGCCCTGCCGGTCCTGGCGGTGCTCTTCGCCCGGTACGCCCTCTCCGCGGCGGCCTGCGGGGCACTGGTGGCGCTCCGGCGCCGCAAGCGGCGCTGGACGCGCGCGGAGGTGCGCGCCGGGTCGCTGCTCGGTGTGACGCAGGCCGCCGTGCTGGTGCTGGAGACGTACGGGGTGGCGCACACCAGCGCCGCGAACGCCGGGCTGATCATCAGCCTGACCATCGTGCTGACACCGCTGCTGGACCGCACCGGCGGCCGGCTTCCGGCGCGTTTCCTCCTCGCCGCCGCATGCTGCGTCGCGGCCGTCGGGCTGCTCACCGCCGGCAACGGCTTCCAGGCCCCACGGCTCGGGGACGGGCTGATGCTCGCCGCCGCGGTCGTCCGGGCCGGGCACGTCGCGCTCGTCGGACGGCTCACCGCCGGCCGGCCCGTGGATCCGCTGCATCTGACGGCCGTCCAGACCGTCGTCGGCTCGGCGCTCTTCCTGCCGCTTGCCCTGGGCCATCTGCCCGAGCTGTTCCGCAGCAGTGGCGCGACGTGGATGCAGCTCGTCTACCTGGCGCTGTTCTGCAGTGTCTTCGCGTTCCTCGCCCAGACATGGGCGGTGCAGGGCACGTCCGCGAGCCGGGCGAGCCTGCTCCTGGGCACCGAGCCGATCTGGGCCGTCGCCGTGGGGATCGGCGTCGGCGGTGAACGGCTCACCGTGTGGGCCGGCCTCGGCGCCGTACTCATGGTCGCCGGAACCTACTGGGGCCAGGCCGTCGAACGCGCACACCGCACCGGCACCGCCGCCGCGGCACGGGGCGTGTCCGGCGAGGACGACCGCCGAGGGCCGGCCAGGATGGCGGAGCCCGCACGCCCTGCCGGGTGACCGGCCGCAGGCCGGGCGGCTCCGCGGCCCCGGGCGCGCGGGCTCGGGCGTCAGGACGGCCTGGCGGCCCGGTCGGATGCGCTGCGGAGGACGCAGAACTCGTTCCCCTCGGGGTCGGCGAGGACCGCCCAGCCGGTGCCGTCGGAACTGCGGCGGTCGGCGACGAGGGTCGCGCCGAGGCCCAGGAGGCGCTCCACCTCCTGTTCGCGCGTGGTGTCCGGGCGCAGGCACAGGTGGATCCGGTTCTTGACCGCCTTGGGCTCGGGCACCTGGTTGAAGTGCAGCAGCGGCCCCTCCTCCAGCAGCACCTGGACCTCCGGGTCGCCCGGCCTGCCCTCCGGATCGACCGGACGGCCCGTCACCCTGCTCCAGAAGCAGGCGAGTTCGTAGGCGTCCGAGCAGTCGATCGCCACGTTCTGCACAACCGAGACCATGTCGGTGGGCCTTCCTGGTGTCCGTGCCGGACGCCGCCTGTCGGGCGTCCGGCGCCTGCCGGCGGACCACCACCTCTACGGTACGGAGATCACTTGAGGCAAGCCCCTCCCCTGCCCCGGGGCCGCCGCTGCGGCCTCCCGCCACGGGGAGCCGCGTACGGACGCGCTGCGCGCCCCGTCGGCGTGCCGACGCGGTGACCGGGGGCCGCCCGCTCCGGGTGCACCCCCCAGCGCCCCGCGATAGCGTCGAAGGACGCGCGTTCCGCCGCGTACACAGCGGTTGGCCCGCGCCGGCGGCAGCCGCCGAAGTCGGCGAAGGAACGGGATCGCATGTCCAGGCACTCACTCCGTGCGGGGACGGCCGCGGCCGCTCTTGCCTGCCTTGCGGCCTTCGGCCCCGCACCGGGCAGCGCCGCCTCACCGGCCGCCACGCCGAGCCCCTCGGGCCCCGCGGGCCCCCGGTTCGTACCGAGCGCCTGCCCCGAGCCGGCCGAGCCCGTCGAAGCGCCGGCGGGCGCCGAGTGCGGCTTCCTGGAGGTGCCCGAGAACCGGTCCCGGCCCGACGGCCGGACCATCAGGCTGGCGGTGGCGAGGATCCCCGCCGCCGCGGAGAAGCCCGCGGCAGACCCTGTGGTGTTCATGGCGGGCGGCCCCGGCGCCGACGCCTTCGACGACATCCCGTTCCTCGTCGACTCCGGGCTGAACAAGGACCGCGAACTCATCGTCATGGGCCAGCGCGGCAACCTGTACGACCAGCCGAACCTGGCCTGCCCCGAGGTCGACCGGTTCAACGAGAAGGCCGTCGGCCTCGGCTATGACTCCCCGCAGGCCAAGCAGCTCATGCTGGAGGCCGTGACGGACTGCCGGGCCCGGCTCGTCGCCGACGGCGTCGACCTCGACGCCTACAACACCACCGAGAACGCCGCCGACTTCGCCGATCTGCGCACGGCGCTGGGCATCCCGCAATGGAACGTGTACGGGTACTCGTACGGCACCAACCTGGCCCTCACGTACCTGCGCCTGCACCCCGAGGGGATCCGCTCGGTGGCGATCGACTCGGTCGCCCCCTCCCAGGAGGTCACCCTCCCGTGGACCTGGAGCAGCACCGCGGAGGGCATCCGCAACATCTTCGCGGCGTGCGCGGCGCAGCCCGCCTGCAAGGAGCGCTACCCCGACCTGCCCGGCATGCTGACCGAGCAGATCCGCAAGCTGGAGGCGCAGCCGCTGACCCTCGACGTCACGCCGGAGGGCGGCGGGAAGCCGGTGAGGACCGTGCTCGACGGCGGCGCGCTGCTGAACCTGATCGTCGCGTTCACCCCGCGCCCGCACGACCTGCCGGCGGCGCTGGACGAGCTGAGCCGCGGGAACCCGGAGCGCTTCGCGCAGGCGCGGGCGGCCGGGTCGGTCCAGAAGGAGGGCCTGTTCGCCCACGGCCTGACGAACTCGATCGCGTGCGCCGAGTGGGCCCCCGGGTACACGGAGGCAGACGTGCTGGCGGCGGGCCGCAAGGAGTACCCGGACTGGCCGGACTCGGTGCTGGCGCAGGCGCCGCAGCTGCCCTTCCAGTACCCGGTGTGCGGGGTCTGGGATGTCGCGGACCGTGCGGAGATCCAGCGCGTGCCCACGGCCGGCGCGGTGCCGGCCCTCGTCGTCTCCGGCACGTTCGACGTGAAGACGGGCGCGAGCTGGGCGAAGGGCGTCGCCGCGAACCTGTCCCGCTCGACGTCCGTGGTGGTCCCCGGCATCGGCCACTGGGTGGTTCCGCAGTCTCCGTGCGCGCAGCAGGTGCTCGCGTCGTTCTTCGCCCGCCCGACCGCCCCCGACACGTCGTGCGTGGACGGTCTCAAGCCGGCCCCGTTCACGATCATCCCGAAATGACCGGGAGCGCAGATGACTCTCCACCGCACGCCCCGCAGGCGTACCGTACGGCGGCTGCAGGCCGCGTCCGCGGGCATGGCGGCCGGCCTGCTCGTCACCGGCAGCCTGCTCGCCGCGCCCGCGGCGCAGGCGCGGTCCGGCACCGACGCCAGTGCGACCCCCGGCGCGCCGCTCGGCACGGCCGCCCGCACCGTCGGCGATGCGAGCTACACCCCGGGCGCCTGCCCGAAGACTCCGGAGCCGATCGAGGAGCTCGAAGGGGCCCGCTGCGGAACCCTCACCGTCCCCGAGAACCGCTCCGAGCCGGACGGCAAGAAGATCAAGCTCGGTGTCGCGATCGTGCCCGCGCTGTCGGCCGCGCCGAAGCCCGACCCCATCGTGTGGCTCGCCGGCGGCCCCGGGGACGACGCGGTCGGCGAGGCGGAGATGGCGATCGGCGGCGGCCTGAACCGCGACCGGGACGTGGTCCTCATGTCCCAGCGCGGCACGTACTCGGCCGAGCCGAACGTGCTGTGCCCCAACATCGACGAGTTCAACGCGCGAGCCGTCGGCCTCGTCTCCGGCGCACCGTCCACCGAACGCCTGCACGTCGAGGCCACCAAGGCCTGCCGCGACCGGCTGGCGGCCCAGGGCACCGACCTCGCCGCCTACAACGACACCGAGAGCGCCGCCGACTACGAGGACCTGCGGGCGGCGCTCGGCCTCAAGCAGTGGAACCTGTACGGCATCTCCTACGGCACGCACCTCGCGCTGGTCTACATGCGGCTGCACCCCGGCGGGCTGCGCTCCGTCGCCCTCGACGGGATCCTGCCGCCGTCCATTGCGGGTTCCGCGGCGACCTGGAGCAGCGCCCGGCAGGGCTTCGACGGCGTGTTCAAGGCGTGCGCGGACCAGCCGGCGTGCAACAAGCGCTACCCGAACCTGTCGGCCACCTTCGACAGGCTCGTCCGCGACCTCGAAGCGAATCCGGTCACGACGACCGTCACGCTGCCGGGCAGCGACAAGCCGGTGAAGGTCGTGCTGGACGGTGGAACGCTGGTCAACTGGATGACCTCCGCCACCCACATCGCACCCCAGGTCCCCCTCGCCATCGACGAGTTGGCGCACGGCAAGCCGCAGCGGATCGCCGCGCAGTACGCGGGCGGCAAGCTCAGCCCGGCGGCCGTGGGCCGGGTCGCGCACGGCCTCGTCTACGGCGTGTTCTGCAGCGAGTGGACGCCGTACGAGACGGAGGAGGAGGCCCTGGAGGGCGGCCGGAAGGCTTTCCCGACCTACCCCCGCCCGGTGCTGGAACAGGCGCCTCAGCTGGCCTTCCTCCGGTCGGACTGCGACGTGTGGGATGTGCCCCCGGCCGACCCCTCGATCCGGGACGCCACCCGCAGCGACATACCGACGCTCGCCCTGTCCGGCAGCTTCGACGCCCAGACCGGCGCGGACAACGGGCCGTACGTCGCGCGGACGCTGCCCAACGCCACGATCGTCACCGTCCCATACGAGCCGCACGTGGTGTTCGCCACCTCGAAGTGCGCGCAGCAGATCGCCGTCTCCTTCTTCGACACGCCGGACGCGCCGGACACGGCGTGCCTGAAGGGCTTGGAGGCGCCCCGGTTCGAGATCGGGGAGCCCGGTTCCACCGGATAGCCGGCCCCGGCGGCGTCAGCTGCCCTGCAGGGTCTGCTGCAGCCAGTCGAAGACGACCTCGCAGTGCAGCTGCGGCGCCATGGGAGAGCAGTGCAGTTGCGCGCCCTCCTGCGCCGTCAACCGGACGTAGTCCTTGGGCGAGGTGAGCGCGTTGTACATCTCGCGCGGCTGGCCGGGGTAGAACTGCTCGCCCTCGTAGTCGAGGACGAGGGTCGGGGCCTTGATGAGGGGGACGACGTCCGTGATCTTCAGGGCCTGGATGCGGGTCGCCGGGGTGTAGAAGTCGGTGAACAGCCGGCCCTGGCGGGCTTCGAGCATCGCGGGGATGGAGAACGGCTCGAAGCGCTTCTTCATCGTCGCGGCGGCCGCCGGGGGCAGCTCCGGAACGACCTCGTTGTTCCAGATGTCGTTCGTCTGCTGCTTGTCGGGTGTGAGGATCCGGCGGATCTCGGGAGGGAAGCCCAGCCAGGGGTCGACGCAGCCCGGCATTGCCACCAGGGCGGCGATCCGGCTTTCGAACGCGGCGGCGCGGGGCGCGAGGTCGCCCGCCATGCTGAGGCCCGTCAACGCGATCCGGTCCGGGTCCACGTCGGAGCGGGCCGTCAGCCAGTCGACGAGCGGGGTGACGACCTTCTCCCAGGTGGGCGTGAAGACGATCCTGTCGACGAACAGCAGCCGGCCCTGCCCCGGCCCGTCATAGACGAGGGCGTTCCAGCCGCGTTCGAGGGCGGCGGGGACCCCGTACGTCCACATGTCGACGTTCTGGCCGTCGCTGCCGTTGGTCAGGATCACGGTGGGGCGCCGGGCGCCGGACGTGTCGGGGCGGAAGAACCACACCGGCAGCGGTGTCGTCCCGTACGGGACCTGCGCCTTGACCGGGGCGGGCTCGCACAGGTCGCAGAAGGCGTCCCAGGCCTTGCGCCCCGACCGGTACAGCTGCTCCTCGCTGCCCGGGGCGTCGGAGCCGAGGACGAAGAACAGTGCCTGCCCGTAGTACTGGGCGGCGCGCAGGGCGCGGAACCGCTTGGTCTGGTCGTCGGCGGGGGCGCCGGGCGGCGGCCGCAGGAGCCGGTCGCCGAGCTTGCGGAACGTCTCCACGTACGTCTGGGGGGACAGTCCGGCAGCGTTGACGGTGTTGACGGCGGTCAGGACCTCGCCGACCTCGGCGGCGCCGGCACCGGAGGCGCCCAGTGCCAGGAGTGCGCTGAAGTTGTACGCGGGATCCTGGAACAGCGTCATCGCGCCCGGGGTGATCCCGCCCGCGCCGGCGGTCGGCGAGGCGGAGCCGGCAGCGGTGGGGGTGGGTGCCGGTGCGCCGGGAGCGGCCCCGCGGGCACAGCCCGCCATGAGCGCTGCGCCGACGCCGGCAGTCGCGGTGAGCAGGGCGCGGCGGGTGGGGTCGGTGGGACGCTCGCCCGGTGTGTGCTTCATGCCGTCGGAACCTAGCGGCGGTCCCGCGCCGCGGCATCCGCTCGGCCGCCCGCAGGCGGGCCCGCGGCGCCGGAGTCTGCTGCGGACGGCGTGCGTATCGCCAGGTCGCCGGCGTGCGGCACACCGGTCGGCCGCAGCCTCGGAGCCGGGGCGGTCGCACTGGGCCGACCGGCGGCAGCAGGGCGCCGCGGCCACCCGCCTGCGGGGGTTGCCCCTACGCCGGGGGGCGTGCTGCCCCCATGGTCCGGCTGATCTTGAACGGGCAGGCTGGAGCACGCCCGAACCCCGAGTGAAGGAAGTCTCTGTGCTCTCTCTGCATTCGGTGCGCCGCCGCGTGGCGCGCACCACGGT
This sequence comes from Streptomyces globosus, assembly GCF_003325375.1. Taxonomy (GTDB): domain Bacteria; phylum Actinomycetota; class Actinomycetes; order Streptomycetales; family Streptomycetaceae; genus Streptomyces; species Streptomyces globosus_A. Next base: position 3,644,047 of record NZ_CP030862.1, read on the forward strand.
CGTCGGAACGCTCGTCGCCGCCGCATGCGCCACCTTGCTGGCCGGCAGCGCCGGGGCCATCGTCAACGGATCCGACGCCGGCGAACACTACCCGTTCATGGCGACGATTCCGGAGTCGGCTCCGAAGTACGGCCTGCACGACGGGAACTGCGGGGCGTCGCTGATCGATCCGCGGTGGGTGCTGACGGCGGCCCACTGCGTGCAGGGTGACGGGCTGGAGCTGGAGGGCACCGTCCGGATCGGCAGCAGGCACCGCAAGTCCGGCGGGACCGTACGGGCCATCGACCGGATCGTGGTCCACCCCGGCTACGCCAACGGTGAGGGCAAGGCCTTCAACAAGCACGACATCGCGCTGGTCCGCCTCGACCGCCCGGTGGCCGGGAAGCCGGTCCGCCTCGCGGAGGGGGCCGGCCGCCCCGGTACCCCGACCCGGATCCTGGGCTTCGGGACCACCGTGGACACGGAGCTGCGGTTCGCGGAGCGACTGCAGGAGTTGGACACCCGCATCGGCGCCGAGGCGGAATGCGCCCCCGGTTACGCGGACCGGACGCGGCTGTGCACCATCAGCAGGGTGCCCGAGGCGATGGCGTGCTTCGGCGACTCCGGCGGACCGCAGCTCCAGCGGGGCAGGCACGGGCGGTGGGAGCTGGTCGGCGTGACCTCGGGTCCCGGTGCCCCGGGGGTCGCCTGTTCGGACGGGCCCGGCCTCTACGCCGGCGTACCCGTCTACCGGGACTGGATCCGGAAGACCGTCCGGCGCGATGCCTGACCTTGCGCTCCGCCGGTCGGCAGCCGGGGGCCTCACCGGCGGCGGCAGACGGGGCGGACGTCGCCCGCCGGTCTTCCCTCCGGCGGGCCTCGGCGGACTTCGACAAGGCGCTCGCGTGCAACGTCGACCTCTGCTCGCGTGCAACGTCGACCTCTGCTGGACGGCCCGGCCGCGCGGGAGTCGTCCGTGCCGGCCCGGCTGCTGCGGCCGGCCGGCCGGCCGGCTCGTCCCGGTATACGGGGCTCCCGGGGGCCGGGCCCCGCCGCCGATGGCGGAGTCGGTGCGCGCGGCCCTGCACGGGGCGGCTTCCGTACCGCTGCGTCCGTCCGCCGGCGCCGCGGCACCGCGCTGCTGGTAATCAGCGCGGACGTTGCCCATTGCGGACAGGAGTTGGCCTAGATCCCGCTTAGTGTCGTCCGCAGAGGTGAGACGGCGGCCGAGGAGGGCGACGTGACGATTCTGGTGACCGGTGCGACAGGGACTCTGGGGCGCCTGGTGGTCGAGAGGTTGCGGCAGGGCGGCGAGAGGGTCCGCGCGCTCACGCGTACGCCGGCCGCGGCGGGTCTGCCCGACGGCGTCGAGGTGGTGGGCGGCGACCTCACCCGGCCGCAGACCCTGGCGGGCGCGTTCGACGGGGTGCGCGCCGTGCACCTGCTCGGCGCGACCGGACACGACCACACCCCGCTGGAGACGGGCCCGCAGGTCGTGGCCATGGCGGCCGAGGCCGGAGTGGAGCGGCTCACCGTGCTGTCCGCAGGCGAGGACGGGCCGTGGGAAGGGACCGTGCGGGCGAGCGGCCTGGAGTGGACGTTCGTCTGGCCGATCGACTTCATGGCCAACACGCTCGGCTGGGCCGGGGCCATCCGCACAGCGGCCGAGGTACGCGAGCCGTACGCGGGCCGCAGGACCGCCTCCGTGGACGAGGCGGACGTCGCCGACGTCATCGCCGCCGTGCTCACGCGCGGGGGCCACGCGGGCCGGCGGTTCACCGTTTCCGGGCCCGAAGCGCTCACCCCGGCCGACAAGGTGTCCGCCATCGCGGCGGCCACCAACCGGGCTCTCCGCTTCACCGGGCTGACCGACGAGCAGGCGCGCCGGCAGTGGAGGGCGGAGGGCTGGCCCGAGGAGGGCATCGCATTCGTGCTGCACATGTGGGCCACCGTCCCCGACACGGTGGCCGAGGTGACGACGGCGGTCGAGGAGGTGCTGGGCCGCCCGCCCCGCACGTTCGCCCGGTGGGCCTCCGCGCACGCCGCCGCCTTCCGCCCCTGACCGGGGCGGCTCGTCACCCGTCCTGCGGCCGGCCGGCCTCCAGGCGGCGGAGGATCGCCTCGGCGAGCCGCCACAGGTCCGAGTCGCGCCGGAACCGGCGGTCCCGCTGCGCCCTGACGGCGTCGGCGAGGCGCCTGGCCTGCGCCTCATCGAGGTCGTCGGCCATGTGGGCGGCGAGCAGCAGCGCCTGGTGCTGCTCCAGTGGGCTGCGCGGGTCCTCGACGGCGGTGACCGCGGCGTCGACGTCGCGCAGGGCGCGGTCGGCCTGCATCGCGGCGAGCGCGGTGATGCGCTCCTCGGCGGTCCCCTCCCGGAACCGGCTCAGGACGTCGGCCGGTTCGTGCTCGCGCTCCTCCGCGGAGCGGCGGTCCCGGGAAGCGGCCTCCTCCGTGGCCCAGGTGCGGGGCACACCGCGGTGCGCGGTCCTGCGTACCGGCGTGCGGTCGGCGGCAGCGGGAGCTGCGCTGTCCAGCAGGACCTGCGCCTCGGCGCGGAGCCGCCGCGCCGAGGCGACGTCGCCCTGCCGCTCGGACTCCTCGGCCAGCGCCAGCCTGTCCGCGGCGGCCGCGCGGAGCCGGAGGCTGACTCCGCCGACCTCCAGGCCTTCGAGGCGGCTGCCGAACAGGGCGAGGAGCAGCAGGACTCCGCCGAAGACGAGCAGGACGGCCGTGCCGGTGCCGTTCTCCGTCACGAACACGGCGAGGACGCCCGTCCCGAACGCCGCCGCGCCGAGCAGCCCGGCGACCAGGCGCAGGGCGGGCGTGAAGTGGAAGGGTGCAGGGTCGGAATCGGCCGGCTCGCCCCTTCTCCCCGGCGACGTCAGGACGGCTCCTCGCCCGTGTCCTGGGGGGCTTGGGCGCGCTTGGCCACGACCGCGGCTGCCGCGGCGGCGCTCGCCGCGAAGGCCAGGGCGAGCATCCACCGCTGGTCGAAGGTGTGGCCGGTGGCGTGGTCGAGGGAGAGGCGGCCCGGGCCGGCGAGGCCGATGGCGGCCGCTGTGAAGCCGAGGAACGCCGGGTACTCGTACCCGCCGGCCTGGGCGAAGAACCCGGCCGGGGCGTGGACGGACACCGCTCCGGCCATGGCGCCCGCGGCGGCCGCGCCCGCTGCCGGGGTGGCGAGGCCGAGGACCAGCAGGGCCCCGCCGCCGGCCTCGCCAAGCCCGGCGGCGAGGGCGCTGCGCCGTCCGGGGGTGAAGCCCATGTGCTCCATGGCGGCGGCGGTCCGGTCGAGGCCGCCGCCGCCGAACCAGCCGAAGAGCTTCTGTGTGCCGTGCGCCATCAGCACGGCTCCGGTCCCGGCGCGGAGGGCCAGCAGAGCGAGGTCGCGTCGGTTGATCCATGTCATCGGAAGTCTCCCTGGGACGGCGGGGCACGGTGCCGGAGACATCCCTATCCCCGCACGCCGGCGCCGCCCCGCGCCCCGGGCCACGTCCGCCCGGACGGGTGCCGGTGGCACGGAGCCGCCGAACGGAAGCCGGCCGCCGTCCGGCGCGGCTTCTTCGACGGCCTCGGCGCCCGCCCGGCGCCGGTACCCTCCTGGCTTTCCGGCGCGCGGGCGGGCCCGGTGGCGGGCCTCAGCCGAGGGTGGCCGCGAGGTCGCTGCACGCCTCGGCGCACGAGCGGCAGGCCTCGGCGCAGAGGCGGCAGTGCTCGTGCTGGTCGGCGTGGGCGGCGCACTCGTCGGCGCAGGCCCGGCAGGCGACGGCGCAGGCCGTGACGAGGGCGCGGGCGATGTCGGGGTTGTAGCCGGTGTGCCGGGAGAGGACCGCGGCCGTGGCGGTGCAGATGTCGGCGCAGTCCATGTCGGTGCGGATGCACTTGGTGAGGTCGCCGACCATGCCTTCGGCCAGACAGGCGTCGGCGCAGGCCGTACAGGCCTGCGCGCAGGCGATGCATTCCTCGATGCAGCGGGCGAGCCTGTCCTGGTCGAGGTCGCCGAGGTCGGCGGGGTAGCTGTGCAGCATGTCCTTGACGGGCGCGTTCATGGCGAGGGCCCTCGCTTTCCCGCCGCCGGCCGGAGGGAGCCGCGCCTTCGGGGGAACCGTGCGGCGGCTTACCGCCAGGATCGCCCCGCGGCCCGGTTTCCGCCCGGCGGGCGGGGTGTCATTCGGGGCGGCTGAAGCGGTGGGCCGCCCAGAGCAGGGCCGCCGCGCCGGCCGCCAGGAGGACGCCCGCTTCGAGGAGCAGCGGCGGCTGCCGGCCGAACCAGTCGATGCCGCCGACGGCGGCTTGGTCGGGGACCCGCAGGGCGATGCAGCCGCGGAGCAGGTCGACGCCGTAGGCGAGCGGGTTGGCGTCGGCCAGGGCGCGGGCCCAGCCGGGCAGGTTCTGCAGCGGGAAGAAGCCGCCGGAGAGGAACATCAGCGGCATCATGACCAGGCCGAGCAGCATGTGGAACACCTCGGGCCGGTGCAGGCTCACCGCGAGGGCCAGGGACAGGGCCGTGATGGTGAAGGAGGCGAGGACCATGCCGCCGAGGAGCAGGGCCATGAGGACCGGATCGTAGGGCAGGCCGACGGCGCCGGCGAGACAGAGGAGGAGGGCGCCCTGGACCGTGGCGACCAGGGTGCCGCCGGCGCAGCTTCCCAGGAGCAGGGTGGACCGGCGCACCGGGGCCATCAGCAGCTCGCGCAGGTAGCCGCTCTGCCGGTCGGTGATCAGCCGCACGCCGACCATGATGGCGGGCGCCTGCACGGTCATCATCAGCATGCCGGGGAAGAGGTAGGCCTGGTATCCGGTGCCGAGCGAGGAGTCCGGGATGAGGGCGGCGAGTCCGCCTCCGAGGATGAAGAGGTAGAGCACCGGCTGGAACAGCACCAGGGCGGCGTGGGTGGGCTGGGCCGCCAGGCGCAGCAGGTCGCGGTGGACCAGGGCGTGCACGGCGCGCAGTTCGCGGCGCAGCCGGTCCGGCGGCGCGGCCCCGGGGCCGCGGGTGCCGTCGGGGGCGGCCGGTGTGCGGAGGGCGGGTGTGGTCACGGGGCGCTCCCGGGGGCGTCCGGCGTCAGGTCGGGCCGGGCGGCGTTGATGCTGCGGCCGGTGTGGTGGAAGAAGACGTCGTCGAGGGTGGGCGGTGCCGCGGACGCGGCGTGCACGGAGATGCCGCGGCCCGCCAGGGCGGCGCACAGGCGGGGGATCCAGGCGCTGCCGTCGGGCACGCGCAGCCAGACCCCCTCGGCGTCCGCGGTGACGGCGGGATCCGGCGATCCGGTCGCCTCGCACACGATCCTGCGGGCGGTCGCGTCGTCGCTGGTGCGCAGCACGACGCGGTCGTCGCCGATCGCTGCCTTGAGTGCGGCGGGCGCGCCCTGGGCGACCAGGCGGCCGCCGTCGATGATGGCGAGGCGGTCGCAGTGCTCGGACTCTTCCAGGTAGTGGGTGGTGACGAAGAGGGTGCTGCCCTGCCGGTCGCGGAGGGCGCGCAGGTGCTGCCAGACCTGTGCGCGGGCGTGGGGGTCGAGGCCGGTCGTCGGCTCGTCGAGGAACAGGACCTCGGGTGCGTGCAGCAGGCCGCGGGCGAGTTCCAGGCGGCGCCGCATGCCGCCGGACAGGGTACGCACCAGGGCCCGGCGCCGGTCTGCCAGGTCGACCGCCTCCAGTGTCTCGGCGGTCCGGCGGCGGGCGTCGCGGCGGCTGAGCCCGAAGAGGCGGGCGTGGATGTGCAGGTTCTGCTCGGCCGTCAGGTCGGGGTCGAGGGCGCTGTGCTGGAAGAGCATTCCCACCCGCCGGCGTACCCGGTCGGGCTCGGTGAGGATGTCGGCGCCGGCCACGGTGGCCCGTCCCGAGGTGGGGCGGGCGAGGGCGCACAGCAGGGCGATGGTGGTGGACTTCCCGGCGCCGTTGGGGCCGAGGAAGGCGAAGGTCTCGCCCCGGTGCACGTCCAGGTCCAGGCCGCGCAGGGCCCGGGTGGCGGTGCCGTCGGGTCCGGGGTACGTCTTGACCAGGCCGCGGGTGCTGATGGCGTATGCCGTTCCGGCTGCGTCGTGCGCGCTGTCCGGGCTTGTGCGGGGGGCGGGCGCGGGGGCTGCCTGGGCGGGGGCGCCGGCACCGGCGTGTGGCTGCATGGGGTCGGGTCCTCGTCTACGGGTGGTCGTCCGCCGGGACGGGCTTCCGGGAGCGGTGGCGCCCCCGGAGGGGCACCACCGCTTCGGCCGGCGGCCGTGCTGGGACGGCCGCCGGCCGGAAGGGCCGGGTCAGGCGCAGCTGACGCCGACGCAGACGGTGTTGAGCAGGGTGAGCAGGCCGACGCACTGGCAGGTGTCGGCGAACGCCGCGCCGTCGGCGCCGAGCGGGTCGGTCTCCGGAAGGGCGTGCAGGTGGGCGAGCAGCTCGAAGTCGCGGTTCTCCATGACGTTCTCCTTCTCTGTGACTCAAGCGGCAGTGTTCTGCCGCTCAGACCGGCTGCTGGACCATCCAGTGCCGGGGTTCTGTGTGGCGGACCCGCAGGAGGAATGCCAGGATTCCCGCGGTTCCGTCGCTCCAGCTCGTCGAGGCCTCCCCGTACTCGTTGGGGAAGACGACGTGGCTGCCGCGCCGGGCCCGTTCGGCGACGAGGAGACGGGCCAGGTCGTCGGCCATCGCCCGGTAGGAGGACTCCCCCGTGGCGTCGGCCAGGTCGAGGAGGAAGTCGCCGTTGCCGGCGAGGCCGTGGCATTGCGTCAGGGGGGCGCGGGAGGCACGCTGGACGACGGCGCGGGCCGCTCCGTGGGCGAGGTTGCGGAACCGGTCGTCCCCGGTCGCCTGCCACAGCCTGACCAGGAAGGATCCGATGCCGGCCGAGCCGTGGCACCAGTACGGTGCCGTGGGCAGGTCCGCGGTGTGGGCGGGCCAGTGGACCGCGTCGCCGACCCGCACGGCGCAGGCCGCGAGGTGTTCGCCCGCCGCCAGGGCGAGATCCCTGTGCTGTTGGCGTTCTGTGACGGCGGCGGCGGCGAGGAGGAAGCAGGCGATGCCTGCGGTGCCGTGGGCGAAGCCCAGGTAGCGTTTCCCGGCTTCGGCGGAGACGGCTTCCGCGGGGACCGGCCAGCTCACCGCGGCCGGCTCGCGCCGTGCGGCGGCGGCCAGCCGGTCGGCCGCGTCGGTGACGAGCCCGGCGAGGCGGGGGTCCCGGGTGCGATACCACAGGTGGGCGGCGGCGAGTCCGCTGCCTGCCGTGCCGTGGGTGATGTCGTGGCTGGGCGTCGGATCCTGCGGGGCCAGGGCCAGGGCCAGGGCGTGGTCCATGAGGGCGCTGTCGTTGACGGCGCGGCCGGCCTCGTACAGGGCCCAGGCGGTGCCGCGGCCGCCGAAGTGCAGGCCGGGGCGGGTCGAGCGGGTGTCGGTCCGGGCCGCCGTCCACCGGCCCGCGGTGGATATCAGCCCGGGGAGCCGCGGGTCGCCGGTGAGTTCGAAGTAGCGGGTCAGGACGGCGAGGACTCCGGCCGCGCCCTGCTGGACGGTGCAGGGGTCGGCCTCGCCGGCCATCGTGGAGACGGGCCACAGCCGCCGGTCGTCCGCCGGGTCCATCGTGTCGACGAGGTGGTCGACCATGCCGGCGATGGCGGCGTCCACCTCGTCGGCGGCCGTGCCGCCCGGCTGGGGTGCGGCGGCGGGGCGTGCGGGTCGCATCAGGGCGGTCGCGCGGAGGGCGGTGAGCGCCCTGGCGGGGTCCCAGCGCTCGGCGGGGTCGTCCTTCATCAGCCCGAGGACGGTCTCCTGGAGGGCCGGCGGCAGGTCGAGCGGTGCGGTGCAGGCGGTGAGCCAGGCGGCGAGCCGCTGCTCGGCGGGCCGGCCGGCGGGTTCCTCGGGGAGCAGGTTCGGGACCTTCCCGGCCAGGACGAAGCAGATGGTGGCGCCGAGGCTGTAGTAGTCGGCCGTCGGGGAGACCGGGGCGTCGGCCAGGCGTTCGGGGGCGCTGAAGCCGGGGGTGCCGACTCGGGTCGGCAGGGCGCCGTCTTCGCGGAGGACGGCGAGTTCGAGGTCGATGAGGCGGAGTTCGCCGTCCGGGCGGACCATGACGTTGCCGGGGGTGAAGTCCCGGAGGACGCAGCCGCGGGCGTGGGCCGCCGCGACCAGCTCCGCGAGGCGTACGGCCTGGGCGAGCGCGTCGGCGCGGTACTGCTCGCTGCCGGAGTCGCGGAAGTGCTCCGCGACCCAGGTGCGCAGGGGTATGCCCGGCACCTCCTCCTGGGCAAGGAACAGGTGCCCGCCGACCTCGAACATCGCGAGCGGCTCCGGTGCGAGGCCCGTTCCTCTGAGCTTCTCCAGCGTCCGTGCCTCGGCCCGGAGCCAGTCGCGGACGTCGGATCCGGACGCGTCGGCCTCGACGTGCGGCCGGGTCTCCTTGATCACCACGGGTGCGCCCGTGGTGACGTCCGTCCCCCGGTAGACGCCGCCCTTGTTGGTGTGCCGGATCGCCTCCCGTACGGAGAAGCGGCCGCCGAGGAGCACCGGGCTGGCGGCCGTCTGCTCGGTGCGCGGCGGGGCGGGGACGGACGGCGGGAAGGGGCTGACGGCCCAGGGGGGCGGGTCGTACTGGCCTGTGCGCTTGTCTTCGACGGGGTTGCCGTCGGGGTCCTCGATGTACCACACCAGCAGGCCCTCGTCCGACAGCCGCCGCCGGCCGACGAAGGCGCCGTACCGGTAGTGGACCAGGCTGTGCGCGGCGTAGGGCTGGTCGGACAGGATGCGCGGGCCGGCGAGTCCCGCCGTGGCCCGGTGCAGCTGCTGCGCTATTCGGGCCGCGTCGGCGTCGGAGGACGGGTAGACGGTGAGGAACTTGCCCGACGAACCGCGCGGCGTGGCGCGGGTGTTGAGCGCGCTGACCTGCTCCAGCGACCGGGCGAACTTGAACGCCGACTCCTCGCGCAGCAGCACGTCCAGGGACCGGGCGAGAACCTCCGGCGCGGAGGCGGCGGTTGCCGACACGTGGAGCTTCCAGCCCTGGGTGCGGGGGGTCGCGGAACCGGGCGTGAGGCGGCACCACATGTCGTCCGCGTCGACCGCCCAACGCGTTTCGGTGTCCGTGGCCTTGAGTGCGTCGTGGAGAAGGCTTTCGAGATCGGCTTCGGTTGCGTGGCTCGTCATGCGTGTCCCTCTCAACGGTGGAAACCGCTGGTGGAATGTGCCGTCGGTTTATGAACGTACAGTCCGCACCGCGCCGTCCGTCAGTGGCCGAAGGGAGCGCACGGAGTTGTTGCGGCGCCGAATGGCGTCTACCGGCGCGCGGGCAGGCGCGTTTGGCTCTGGAGGTCGGGGAGGCTCCTTGGTGCGCCTCGCGGGATCGCGACGGAGCGGCGCACGCACCTGAATTCAGGGGCGGAGCGGCAGCGGAATTCGTCGGTGCGATTCCCGCTGCGGTCGGTTCCGTGGGAGAACGTCTGCCGCGGAAGCAGGGCCGACGCTCCATCGGGTCCGGCTTCCGGCGTACAGCTTTGCCGCTGCCCGGCCCGCGGTAAAGACTGTGTTTGCGCCGTCGCGGCAACCTGCGGCGGAGCATGATCCGGTCCGGCGGCCGGACGGCGATCATGCGTCTGAACTGGGCGCGGCCGCCGCGTCACACGCGTCACAACCCCCCGGCACATGCAGGGGATTGACTCAAAACGACAACCGGAATGCTTTCGGTCGACTTGGAGGCGAAAACCCGACAGCGCCGGCATCCGTGCTTCGGGAATACTGCACCGCCTTTCCGAACTCCTGTTTCCCTGCGCTTTGGGTGCAGGCAACCGGGGTGCGGGGAGGGCGGTGGTGAGCGTGCATTCTCCGCACCGTGCCGACCGGTTGCCCGGCCGTACGGAAAGGCAGATTCGGGCGGTGCGCAGCCTCGCCCCGACGGGCGCGTGCACGGGCGGGGTCACGCGGGCTTCCTGCCCGGGGTGGCCGAGTCCTCCTGGCAGCGCCCCGTCGTGCGGCGCCGGGTGCGCTCCCGCCGCGGCACCCGGCGGACCGCGTCCGGGCCCGGACCGCATCCGCGGATCGGGCCCGGACGGAAGAGGAGAGTGGGGGCGACAGGACAGGAGGCGCTGTGGGACGTGAACCGGAGGCCCCGTTCTGGGCGCCTGCCCCCGACGGGGGCCGCGTGGAGCAGCCCGTCTGCTCCCACCTCGGGGAGGCGGTGCTCCGTCCCGTCCGCCACGTGGGGAAGGGGTGCGAGGACTGCGAGGCCGGGACGCCGCGGGTAGGCCTGCTGCGGTGTCTCACGTGCGGCCATGTCGGCTGCTGTGACAGCTCCCCGGGGCAGCACGCCCATGCCCACGCCGAGGCGTCCGCGCACCCCCTCGCCCAGTCCTGCGCGAGCGGTGCCCGGTGGGCCTGGTGCTATCCGGACGGCCTGTACCTCGTCCCGGCCGCCCCGGCGCCGCGCTGAGCACGGCCCTGTACGGGGGCAGCCGGCCGGTGGGCGGGGGCGTCGTCAGCCCCAGAGGCGGGCGGCGAAGAACGCCGCGACCATGGCGGCGCCGAGGACGACGAGCGCGAGGAAGACGCCGGGGTGTTCCCAGGGGCCTCCGTCCGCGCGTTCCCGGTGGGCCGATGCGGTGGATCCTTCGGCCGGAGGAGTCTCCCCCGGCGGAATCCTGAGGTTCGACATGATCCCTCCTCGGAGCGGGTGGTGGGCGGTGGGGCGGTTCAGGGGGCCGGGCGGGCTCCGGACGCCAGGGCGGTGCCGTGAGCGGTGTCGCGGGAGCCGCCGGGGCGAGCAGTCGGTCGAGCAGGGCCGACACCGCGGCGTCCGGGTCTGCGGGCCGGGGCAGCGGCGGTGGGCTCCCCTCGACGGCGCGGGCGGCGAACCCCGTGTCCAGGTGGGGGAATCTGGCGTCGACGACGGCGACACGCCGCTTGCGCACCTCGCGGGCGAGGACGCCGAGCCAGCCGGCGAGCGCGGCTTTGGAGGCCGCGTAGTCGGCCGTACCGGCCAGGGGGGTGTCGACGACGGCGCCGGTCACCGCGGCGAGGAAGCCGCCGTCGCCGACCACGGGGGCGGCGCCCCGCAGGACAGCCATGGGACAGAGGGCGTTCACGGTGAGCAGGTGTTCGGCGGCGGCGTCCGACACGCGCGCTGCCGGCCCGAAGGCGGCGACGCCGACGGTCACCAGGACGCCGTCCAGGCCGCCGAGGGCCTCGGCCGCCCACGGAGCCAGACCGGAGCAGCCGCGCAGGTCGTAGGCGTCGATACGGCGGGCCGGGCTGCCGGTTCCGGCGGCCAGGGCCGCCAGGCGGCGGCGGTCGCGGCCGGCCAGCGCGGTCCGGCAGTGCCTCCCGGCCAGCCCGCGGACGGCGAGGGTGCCGATCTCGCCGGTGGCGCCGACCACCAGCACCCTCGCGCCGCCGCCGGGCACGTTCACCTCCTCGGCAGCTCGGCGGGCCGGCCGGCCGCCGGGCCGAGCCGCGGGCGGCCCGCCGTCTCGCGGGCGGCCTGGTCGGGGTGGCGGCGCCGCCAGTACGGGTTGTCGTGCGGCAGGCCGCCGCTGACCCGGCCGTACATGCCGAACGTCATGATCAGCAGGCCCATCAGGAAGCTGAAGAAGACGTTGGAGAGGCCGAAGTCCAAAATGTTGCCGGGTCGCCCGATGAGGAACAGGTGCACGAACCCGCTCAGGAGGAACAGCACGCCGACCGCGATGTTGACGGACGAGGCGACGTTGCCGCCGATCAGGGCGGCGACGACCAGGAGCAGTCCGAACACGACCGAGACGGTGCTCAGCAGTCCGTTCGTGGACAGGCCGGCGATCTGCTGCCCGTCGGTGTCGAAGGCGGAGAGGCTGTCGGCGTAGCCGAGGCAGCCGAAGAGGAGGAGCAGCAGGCCGCACAGGGCGGCTCCGATCCGGTAGACCCTGTTCAGGGGGTGGTCGACCGGAAGTTCGTCACGCAGGCTCATGGGTCCTCCCGTGGATGGCTGCATACAGGCCCCGAGGTCTCCAGGCTGGGGCGCGGCTGCCGGTACGGAAAGTCGCAGTGATTCTGCACCGTTTTGCCTGACTCCTCCGCACATGCCGGGGATGTGCGGTACCGCTCAGGCGGCGGGCGGACGGGCAGCGGCGTGCACGGCCCGGTGGACGGCGCGGGCCAGGCGCGCGCCCCACAGGGAGCGGGGGCCGGCAAAGGGGTGGGCGTCCTCGCCCCCGCGGGGGACGCGGGCGGCGACGCACACGGCGTCCGTCGGGGTGCCCGAGCAGTCGTATCCGGCGTCCAGCAGCGCCTGCACCTTGGCTTCGGTGGCGGTTGCCACCGCGTTGACCAGCGCGGCATCGGTCAGGGCCACGGGAAGCGCCACCACGATGTTGACCGTGCCCGGCTGCGGCGCCGCGGCGGCGCCCTGCCCGGGAGCGGCCGCCCAGCCCCGCACTCCGAGCCCCGCGGTGGCCACCGCCTCCGCTCCCGCGTCGTGCGCGTGGCCGTACGCGCGGACGTCGGCGGCTGTCATCAGGCCGACGCCAGGCCCGCGCACGCCCGCGTCCCGGGCGAGCTCCGCGAGGTGGCGTTCCGGATCGGTGCGCCGGTAGCCGTGCGACACCTGGGCGTTGAGGACCCAGGCCCGTTCCCCGATGCCGCCGCCGAGGACGGCGCTGCTGATCATCCGCCAGTCCGCACCGGCCCGCCACAGAAGGCCGTGCAGCCGCTCGCCGCCCTCCAGGCGGTCGAGCGGCTGCACGGGCAGCAGGCCGGTTGCGGGGCGGGGCGGCGGAATGACTGCGGACACCGGGCGGGAACTCCTTGCGGGGCGGGGACCGGCTGATCGTACGCCGCGGCAGCCGCCCGCGCGGAGGGGAGGGGAGGCCGGGGCGGTGCAGGGCCTGCCCCCGTCCCGTGGCGGGGGCAGGTACCGCCGACCGCTACTTCGGCATCAGGACGGTGTCGATGATGTAGACGTTGGCGTTCGCCGTCTTGACGTTGCCGCACACCACCGCCGCCGTGTCGTTGACCTTGTAGGACTCGCCCGAGCCCTTGGTCGTGACCGTGCCCTTCTGGAGGGTCTCGAAGGAGCCGTTCTCGAGCTGCTGCGGCGTCAGCCTCTGCCCGACGACGTGGTAGGTGAGGATGTTCGTCAGGGCCGCCTTGTCGGCGAGGACCTTGTCGAGGTCGGCCTTCGGGATCTTGGCGAAGGCTTCGTTGGTGGGCGCGAAGACGGTGATGTCCTTCGCGTTGTTCAGGGTGTCGACGAGGCCGGCCTGCTTCACCGCGGCGACGAGGGTGGAGAGGGCCGGGTTGTTGGAGGCCGCGGTGGCGACCGGGTCCTGGGCCATGCCCTCGAAGGAGCCGGCGCCTTCCTCGGGCACGCTCGCGCAGCCCGGGCCGAACGGCTTGCCGCCCGTTGCCGCGTCGTCCATCGGGGCGCTCCCGGCGGTCTGCGCTGCCCCCTCGGCTCCCGCGGTGGGGGCGGCCTTGGTCTCGCTGCCGGAGTCGGAGCACGCGGCGAGGGAGAAGGGCAGGACGGCTGCGGCCGCAACGGCGACTGCGGTACGGCGGATGCGGATGGTGTTCATGGTGGGTCTACTCCTTCAACGAGGGTTGTACGGCTGTTCGGTTGTCCGGTGGCCGGGGTGGTGCTCCGGCCGGCCCGCGAGCAGGCCGGCCGGTGGTCTGGGGGACGGTGACGAAGACGCTGTGCCGGCCGCTCGCCCCGTCGGGGACGGTGCGGGTGCGCTCTTCGGTCTGCACCCGTCCGGTGCCGTCCGTGGCGCGGACGGTGAGGGTGTGTCCGCCGGGAGCGGCCTCCCAGCGGTAGGTCCACTGCCGCCAGGTGTCCGCGCCCGTCGGAGCCGCGAGGTCGGCGTCCTGCCAGGGCCCGTCGTCGATGCGGACCTCGACCCGGATGATGCCTCTGCGCTGGGCCCAGGCGACGCCCGCGACGGTGACCGGCCCGGCGGCGGGCCGCGCGAAGGGCTTGGGGGTGTCGATGCGGGACTGGGTCTTGACCGGCGCCCGCCGGGCCCAGCCGCGCCGGACCCAGTAGGGGTCGTAGGCGTCGAAGGAGGTCAGCTCCATGTCGGTGATCCACTTGCAGGCGGAGACGTAGCCGTAGAGGCCGGGCACGAGCATCCGCGCGGGGAAGCCGTGGTCGAAGGGGAGCGGTTCGCCGTTCATGCCGACGGCGAGCATGGCGTCCCGCCCGTCCATCAGCTCCTCGACCGGGGAACCGAGGGTCATGCCGTCCGCGGAGCGCGCCACCAGCTGGTCGGACCTGCCGCCCTGGGACGGCGGCCGCACGCCGGCCTCCCGCAGGAGGTCGGCGAGGGGGACGCCGAGCCAGCGGGCGGTGCCGGTGTACGGACCGCCGACCTCGTTGGAGACGCAGGTGAGGGTGATGTCGCGCTCGACGAGGGGGCGGGCCAGGAGCTCGCCGAGGGTGAGGGTGCGGGGGCGTGTGACGCCCTCGCCGTGGATCCGCAGGCGCCAGGTTCCGGCGTCGATCCTCGGCACGGCGAGCGCGGTGTCGACGCGGTAGAAGTCGCGGGTGGGTGTGGTGAACGGGCTGATGCCGGGCACCTTCAGTTGTGCGCCGGCCGGGAGGGCCGGGGCCGGGGAGGCCGGCGGCGGCAGGACCAGGGCGTTCCGGGAGGCGGCGGCATCCTGCCCGTGCCGGTCGGCGAGGGTGCGGCCCAGGGCTCCGGCGGAGGCGGCGGCGCCGGCGGTGGCAGCCGCCGCGGTGAGGAAGCCCCGCCTGTTCCAGTCGCCCCGGCCGCTCCCGGCCGGCCCGTCCGGCGGGGCGCCTGCCCTCCGCGCGACCAGGAAGCAGAGGGTGGCCGCCCCTGCCGCCGCGCCGGCGAGCGAGGGAAGCGCGTCGCCGAGGCCGGCGGCGTCGGGACGGCTCAGCGCGGCGGCGGCGCCGACGGCTCCGAAGAGCAGGACGCCGGCCGCCCCGGCACGCAGGTGACGCAGGCTCAGTACGCCGAGGCCGGCGGCGCTGAGCGCCAGCAGGAAGAGGATGCCGAGCCGGAGGGCGTCCTTGTCGTCCTCCCCGAAGGTGCGGACCGCGAAGTCCTTCACCGCGGCCGGGGCCAGGTCAACCACCGCGCCGCCCACGACCGTCACCGGGCCCGCGGCCGGGCGGGCCAGGCCGGCTGCCAGCTCGGCCGCGGCGAGCGCCGCGAACGCGGCCAGGAGTCCGGCCAGGGCGCCGGGGCCGACGCGGGCGAGGGTGTTGCGGAAGCTGCTCACGTACGGGATTCGGCGGCACGCGCCCGGCGGATTGGCCGGACACCCGAACGAGTGAAATATCGCGCCTGTGGCGCCCGGCACTTGACATCAACCCGGCGGCCCGTCCAACTCGTCGGCCGGAGCGGCTCCCCTCTTCCCTGCTCCCTTCACCCGACCGGGCTGTCCGAACGCGGCGAAGGCGGCGGAGTGCCCTCCCATCCGCAGCGCCGTCCGCTACGAAGAACACCCGACACACCACACGTTCCGGCGCCGGGCTCCGCCCCGCCACCCGGCAGGGGCGGCCCCGCACCACGACGAGGACAAGGACCGGCATGCGATGGACACCCCTCCCCCGGGCAACCCGCCCCGGCGGCCCCTCCCCCTCCTCACCCGTGCCGGAGCCCGGCCGGTGAACCAACCGCTCCCCTCCGGCGCAGGCCACGCCCCGGGCGGGGCCGACCTCGCCGAGCTCATGCAGCAGGTCGCCCGAGGCGACAAGCAGTCCTTCTCCGCGCTCTACGACGCCCTCGCACCCCTGGTCCACGGGATCGTCGTCAGAGTCGTACGCGACCGCGCGCAGTCGGAGGAGGTCGCCCAGGAGGTCATGATCGACCTGTGGCGGCAGGCCGCCCGCTACCGGCCCGACACCGGAAGCGTCACCACCTGGGCGGCGACCATCGCACACCGCCGCGCGGTCGACCGCGTCCGCTCCGCCCAGGCGGCTGCGGACCGCGAGCACACCCAGGCCGCCCGGGAGCACCAGACCGCCTTCGACGAGGTCGCCGAGCAGGTGGAGACCCGGCTGGAGAGCGAGCAGGTACGCCGCTGCCTGCGCGGGCTGACCGAGCTCCAGCGCCAGGCCGTGGACCTGGCCTACTACCGGGGACTGACCTACCGTGAAGTCGCCGAAGCCCTGCGCACACCGCTTCCCACCATCAAGACACGCATGCGCGACGGGCTCATCCGGCTCCGCGACTGCATGGGGGTGACCACATGAAACACGACGTATCCGATCCCCACGCCCTTGCCGCCGCCTACGCGCTGAACGCCCTCGACCCCGGCGAACAGGCGGTGTTCGAGAGCCACCTGCACGAGTGCGCGTCGTGCCGGCAGGAGGTCGCGGAGTTCCTGGCCACCGCGGCGCGCCTGGCCGCGGCCGTCTCCCAGCCGCCGCCTGCGGCGGGCAAGCAGGCGGTCCTGGACGCGATCGACGGTGTGCGGCAGCTGCCGCCGCGGGTGCCCCCGGCCTCGTCCGCGACCGCCCGCGGCGGCACCCTGCGCCGCAGGGCCCTCCCGCTCGCCCTGGCCGCCAGCCTGGCCGCCGCCGCGTCACTCGCCGGCCTGGCCGTGTGGCAGGTCCGGCAGGGCGAGGAGCTGCGGCAGCGGGCCGTACAGGCCGAGCAGCGCCTGGACGACGTCAGCTCCGTCCTCGCGGCGCCCGACGCCCGGGCCGTGCACGGCCGGGCCGCCAACGGCGCCCTGACCACGGTGGTGGCCTCCGACATGCAGAACCGGGCCGTCTTCACCGCCGGCAGCCTTCCGGCGCCCGCCGCCGGCAAGACGTACCAGCTGTGGCTCGACCACGACGGCACCATGCGCCCCGCCGGTTTCATCTCCGGGGACGGGACCGTGCAGCTCAGCGGCGATCCGGCCGACGCGACCGCGGTCGGCCTCAGCCTCGAACCCGTCGGCGGATCGCCCCACCCGACCACCGCGCCCCTGCTGCTGATGGCCCTGCCTTCCTG
Organism: Streptomyces globosus; assembly: GCF_003325375.1. GTDB lineage: Bacteria > Actinomycetota > Actinomycetes > Streptomycetales > Streptomycetaceae > Streptomyces > Streptomyces globosus_A. The sequence continues at coordinate 3,660,945 of NZ_CP030862.1, forward strand.
ACCCCGGCGGGCGCCGGCCGCAGTGCGCGCCGGGAGCCTTCAGCGGCGCCGGGCCGCGGCCAGGACCAGGCCGGCGAGCAGCAGCGCCAGGCCGATGGCGAGGACGGGAAGGCCGGTGGCGGGGAGGGTGTACAGGGCCGCCGCGGCCGCGGCGAGCGGTGTGCCGACCGCGGCGGCGACCGCGCCGATCCGGCGCGGTGTCACGGCCGGACCGCCGCCCGCGGACGCCTCGGGGGCGGAGGTCCGCAGGTCGCGGCCGGTGAGGTGGGCGGTGAGGGCGCCGGCCAGCACGGCCCAGGCGACGGCAGTCCAGCCGCCCCGGCCGGCGCCGGTGAGCAGGACGGCCGCGGTGACGGTCGCCCCGGCCGCCATGGCCCGGGGGCTGCCGGCGAAGGCCAAGGTGCGGCGGGCGGTTCCCGGCTGCCGCATTTCCAGCACCGCGGTACGGATCACCAGGGCGGCGGCGGCGAGCACCGGGACGAGGAGGGAGGCGTCGGGATCGGGCATCGCGGGGACCGCTCTCCTCGTGCGGGCCCGGATGCTGCGGACCCGGTCCTGCCGGTGGGCGTCGACCGCCCACGCCTCGGCGTCGGCGGTGGTGGGGGCCACCGGGCGGCGGCCCCTACGTGTGCACCAGTGTCGCCGGAATCGGGCGTCCCGGCAGGCCCCGTACGGATACCCGGCGGCGCCGGGCCCGTCAGCCGGCGAGGTCCGCCAGGACGGCCAGGGCCCGGGGTGCCTCGCCGTGCGGCACGAACAGGTGGTCGTGGTGGTAGCCGGCCACGACGTTGCAGCTCAGGCCCGCCGAGGCCAAGGCCGTCGCGAAGGCGGCGGTCAGACCCACCGCGTCCAGGGCGGAGTGCACGCGCAGGGTGATCCACGCGGCGACGTAGTCGTACGCGAGCCCCAGCCGGTCGGCGTCCGCGCGGGGCAGCACCAGGGTCAGCCCCTCCTCTTCGCGGACCGTGGCCACCGGGCGGGTCCCCGCCGGCACCTCGCCTTGCGGGGCGAGCGCGAACACGTACTCCCCCTCGTTGAGCTGCGGGCTCATCGAGGCAAGCAGGGTGCGGAGGTCCTTCTCTCCTGTCATGTCGCCTCCTCGGGCGTTGCCGTGGCGGGGTGGTCCGGCTCGGGCCGGCAGGTGGGCGTGGTGCGGGACCGGCCGCTCGCGGTCGTGCCGCGCCACGGCTGAGCGGTGCCCGGCTGCGGCAGGCTCCTCGTATCCTGCGGGCATGACCTCACAGCGCCACCTCGTGGAACTGTTCTCGCTGGACGGCCTGGTCGCCGTGGTGACCGGCGGGAGCTCCGGCATCGGACGGGCCGTGGCCGGCGCCCTCGCACGCGCCGGGGCCGGCGTCGTCATCGTGGCGCGCAGGGAGGCCGAACTGGCCTCCGCCGTAGACGAGTTCGCGGCAGACGGCTGCCGGGCGGCCTGGGTGAGCGCCGATCTCGGCACGCGTGAGGGGGTGCGCGCCGCGGCGGAGCAGGCGGCCGGGGTGTTCGGCGAGCCGGACATCCTCGTGAACAGCGCAGGGATCAACCTGCGGCCGCCGATGGGCGAGCTGGACGACGCCGTGTGGGACGCCACGATGGCGGTGAACCTGGAGGCGCCCTACCTGCTGGGGCAGCGCTTCGGGCCCGGCATGGCGGAGCGGGGCTTCGGGCGGATCATCCACATCAGCTCGCAGCAGGCGCACCGGGCGTTCGTGCAGAGCGGCGCCTACGGGGTGTCGAAGGGGGCGCTCGAGTCGCTGGCCCGTTCGCAGGCCGAGGCCTGGTCGCCGCACGGGGTCACGTGCAACGCGCTGGTGCCCGGCTTCGTTGTGACCCCGCTCAACGCGCGGCTGTCGTCCGACGAGGAGACGGTGGCGGCGCTGGCCCGGCGGACGCTGGTCGGACGGAACGGCCTGGCCGAGGACTTCGCCGGTGCGGCCGTGTTCCTCGCCGGCCGGTCGTCCGGCTACATCACGGGCCAGGCGATCTTCGTGGACGGCGGGTTCTCGGCCCACTGAGCCTCCCCGCGCCGCTCTCCCGCCGGTGCCGGCCGCGCCTGCGCAGGGGGGAGGCCCCCGCATGCGGTGGTGGGCTGGTGCCGCCACCGCACCGGAGGTCGTCATCGGGGCCGGGAACCGCGGCGGTCGAGCAGCCGGCGGGCTCGCGGGACCGTGCTGCTAGTTGCCGATGCCGGAGCTGCCGACGCCCGTGTTGCCGAGGCCGGAGCTGCCCACTCCGGAGTTGCCGAGGCCGGAGTTGCCGACGCCTTCGTTGGCCAGGCCGGAGTTGCCCACTCCCAGGTTGGCGAGACCGGAGTTGCCCACTCCCAGGTTGGCGATGCCCGAGTTGCCGACACCGGAGTTCCCGATGCCCGAGTTGCCGACGCCGTCGGCGGCGGCCGCCGCGGCTCCGCCGAGGCCGAGGGCCGCGGCGGCACCCAGCACGACGGTGAAACGGAGAAGACCTGCACGCATTGCATACCTCCTGAGTGCGGTGCGTTTGCGGTACATCAGTAGCATTTGCCCCCTGCGCGGTTGTGGAATATACGACTGTCGTGGTCGTGTCGGCACCGGCTGGCGTACACCCGGCCCGTCCGCCGCGCCGGATAATGGCCGGGTTCCGGTGCGGGTGCACCGGGAGGGGCGGGCAGCCCCGAGGACGGAGGGGTACGGGGAGCGGTGGAACTCGAAGAGGGCGTGCGGGTCAGGCTGGCAGCGGACCTCGGGCTGGCCGGTTCCGTCACCGCGGCCGGGGGCTCCGCGGTCGAGGCGGGTGCCGCCGCCGGGTTCCTGGTGCTGGCCGCGGGCTGCGAGGGGACCGTCGAGCGCGTGGACGAGCACGTACGGGAACCGGGCCCGCAGGTGCGGGAGTACGAGCGGCTCACGTCGCTCCTCGACAGCTTCGGCACCCAGATGCCGCCGGCGAGCCGCCGCAGGGTCGAGGAGCAGGCCGGGGCCCTGGAACCGGAGTGGGCCGCCTGGCAGCAGGACCGGCGCCGGGTGACGGTGCGGGTCCGCTTCGACAACGGGTTCGTCCTCGGCGACGCGCCGGCGGGCCTCTTCACCCCCGCGCCCTGACATCCGGCCCGCCGGGCCGCTGCGGCGGAGCGGACATCCGCGGAACCGCCCGGACCGCCCGAGCGCGTCCCCGGCGTACGACCCCACGGCCAGACGGCCCGGAACCCGGCGCGGCCGGGCGCCGTCGGCAAGGGCCGGGCCGACGGGCGGCAGGCCCCTCCCCCACCAGGCGGAGCGGCCGGGTGCGGCTCGGCACCGCGCTCCTGTGCGCCCGAGCGTCAGCCCTCCGCGGGTTCCGGGCCCGCCGCGGCGAACACGCCCGCGCGGGCGGCGGCCGCGGCGGCGCGGGCGGCGCGCTCGGCCGCGGCGGCGTCCGGGGGCGTGCCGGTCGTCAGCAGCCGGTAGTAGAGGGGCGCGGAGACGCTCCGGACGACCTCCTCCGCATCCGTGTCCGGCGGGAGTTCGCCGCGGGCGACGGCCTGGCGGACGCAGGGCGCCCACTCGGCGACACGGACGGCGTAGAAGCGGTGCAGGGCCTCGGCCGCCCGGGGGTCCGTACCGGCGGCCGCGATCACGGCCCGGAACAGCGGGCCCTGGCGCGGGTCGGCGAGGGTCCGGCGGACCAGGTCGGCGTTGGCGAGGAGGTCGCCGTCCAGGGAGCCCGTCTCGGTGCGGGGCGCGGACTGCTCCGCCATGTCGCCGAGGAGGTCCGCGACGAGCCCGGAGGGCGTGCCCCACCTGCGGTAGACGGTGGTCTTGCCGACTTCGGCGCGCCGGGCCACCTCGGCCAGGTCCAGCCGGTCGAAGCCGGCTTCGGCGAGCAGGTCGCCCGCCGCGTCCAGCACAGCCGCCCGCACGCGGGCAGTCCGGCCGCCGGGCCGCAGGGTGCCCGGCTCCGTGCTCTCACCATCCGACGCCATAACGGGTCTCCAGTTCCATTAATACGCTTCCGCTGTTACGGTGGAACCAGCTTAAGGGGTCCACAGTTCCTTTAATGCGTATCCGCTCATCCTTTTCACGAGGGGGCTCGTCATGGAGTACAGGCAGCTCGGCACCTCCGGTCTCAGCGTCCCGGTCCTGAGCTTCGGCGCCGGGACGTTCGGCGGCGAAGGGCCGCTCTTCGGGGCGTGGGGCGACACCGGCGTCCGCGGGGCGCGCCGCATGGTCGACATCTGCATCGACGCCGGGATCACGCTCTTCGACACCGCCGACGTGTACTCGGCCGGAGCCTCGGAGTCCGTCCTGGGCGCGGCGGTGAAGGGCCGGCGCGACCGGGTTCTGCTCTCCACCAAGGCGGGCCTGCCGATGGGCGACGGGCCCGGCGACGCCGGTACCTCCGGGGCACGCCTGATCCGGTCCACCGAGGACGCCCTGCGCCGGCTCGGCACCGACCGGATCGACCTGTTCCAGCTGCACGCCTTCGATGCGGCCACCCCGGTCGAGGAGGTGCTGTCGGCGCTCGACACGCTGGTGCGCGCGGGGAAGATCCGCCACGTCGGCGTCTCCAACTTCGCGGGCTGGCAGCTGATGAAGTCCCTGGCCGCGGCCGACCGCCACGGCTTCCCCCGGTACGCCGCCCACCAGGTGTACTACTCGCTCGTCGGCCGCGACTACGAGTGGGAGCTGATGCCGCTGGGCCGTGACCAGGGCGTCGGCGCCCTCGTGTGGAGCCCGCTCGGCTGGGGCCGCCTCACCGGCAGGGTACGGCGCGGCCGGCCGCTGCCGGAGGGCAGCCGGCTGCACGCGACCGCGGACTACGGCCCGCCCGTCGACGACGAACTGCTCTACGACGTCGTCGACGTGCTCGACGCGATCGCACGGGAGACCGGCCGGTCGATCCCGCAGGTCGCGCTCAACTGGCTGCTGGGCCGCCCCACCGTGTCGTCCGTGATCATCGGCGCCCGCACCGAGGAGCAGCTGCGGCAGAACATCGGCGCCGTCGGTTGGAGCCTGACGCCGGAGCAGAGCGCGCGGCTGGACGCCGTGAGCCACCGCCCGGCGCCCTATCCGTACTTCCCGTACGAGCGCCAGGAGGGCTTCGCCCGCCTCAACCCCCCGCTGACGGCCCCGGCTCCGGGCCGGGCCGCGTAGGGCCGGGAGCGCGGGCGGAAGCACGGGCGGCACGCGGTCGGCACGGGCGGAGGCGGCGCGGGAGCGGTCGCGGGCGGGCGGACAGGCGGAGGATGCGGCCGAACTGCCCGGGTATCCGGATGCCGTTCGCCTGGCGTATCCCCCGCCGTCACCCCGGGCTCCCCCTCCGGCCCCCGGCGCCCGCTGTCCTGGGGGCCGTTCCCCGCCCCCTACCCGCAGAGGTCGTCCGCCATGGCAGAACTCAACCGCCGCCGCTTCCTTCAGCTCACCGGCGGCACCGCCGCCCTGGGCGTGCTGGGCGAGAGCATCGCGCGCGCCGCCGCCATCCCGGCTCAGGGCTCCACCGGCACCATCGCCGATGTCGAGCACATCGTCGTCCTCATGCAGGAGAACCGTTCCTTCGACCACTACTTCGGCAGGCTGCGCGGCGTGCGCGGCTTCGGCGACCCGCGCCCGGTGACCCTCCCGAGCGGCAAGCCCGTCTGGCACCAGGCCGACAGGACGGGCAAGGTGACGCTGCCCTTCCGGCCGCCGTCGGACGACCTCGGCATGGAGTTCCTGCAGGGCCTCAACCACGACTGGGCAGGCGGCCAGAGCGCCTTCAACAAGGGCAGGTACGACAACTGGGTGCCGGCCAAGACGCCCACCACGATGGCGTACCTGGGCCGCGAGGACATCCCGTTCCACTACGCCCTCGCCGACGCGTTCACGGTCTGCGACGCCTACCACTGCTCGTTCATCGGCTCCACCGACCCCAACCGCTACTACCTGTGGTCCGGCCACACCGGCAACGACGGCAAGGGGGGCGGCCCCGTCCTCAACAACGCCGAACTCGGCTACGGGTGGACGACCTACCCGGAGCGGCTGGAGGCGGCGGGCGTCTCCTGGAAGGTCTACCAGGACATCGGCGACGGTCTCGACGCGGCCGGCCACTGGGGCTGGATCAACGACGCCTACCGGGGCAACTACGGCGACAACTCGCTCCTGTACTTCAACGCCTACCGCAACGCACAGCCCGGCAGCCCCCTGCACGAGAAGGCCCGCACGGGCACCGACGCCAAGGCCGGCGAGGGCTACTTCGACCGGCTCCGGGCGGACGTGAAGTCCGGCAGGCTGCCGCAGGTCTCCTGGATCGCGGCCCCCGAGGCCTTCAGCGAGCACTCCAACTGGCCGTCCAACTACGGCGCCTGGTACATCGCGCAGGTCCTCGACGCGCTCACCTCGAACCCGGACGTGTGGGCCCGTACCGCCCTGTTCATCACCTATGACGAGAATGACGGGTTCTTCGACCACGTCGTCCCGCCGTACGCCCCGGCCAACGCCGGCCAGGGCCTGTCCACGGTGCCGACCGCCCTCGACGTCTTCCCGGGCAAACCCGGTTACACGGCCGGGCCGTACGGGCTGGGCCCGCGCGTGCCGATGCTCGTCGTCTCACCGTGGAGCACCGGCGGCTACTCCTGCTCCGAGACCTTCGACCACACCTCCGTCATCCGCTTCATGGAGAAGCGCTTCGGCGTCCACGAGCCGAACATCTCGCCGTGGCGCCGCGCCGTCTGCGGCGACCTGACCTCCGCGTTCGACTTCGGCCGCAGCGACACCGGCGCCGTTCCGCTGCCCGACACGGGTGCCTGGGAGCCGCGGGACCGCGAGCGGCACCCCGACTTCACGGCCCCCGCGCCCGCCGTGGGCAGCATGCCCCGCCAGGAGAGGGGCGCACGGCCCACCCGCCCGCTGGGGTACGCCCCGTACGTGGACGGCACGGCGCTCACCGCGGAGGGGAGGTTCCGGCTGACGTTCAGCGGCGGGCCGGCGCTGGGCGCGCAGTTCCTCGTCACCTCCGGAAACCGCACCGACGCCCCCTGGACGTACACGACGGCGGCCGGCGCGTCGATCGCGGACACCTGGAACACCCGCTACTCGGGCGGGGTCACCGACCTGACGGTGCACGGCCCGAACGGCTTCGTGCGCCGCTTCCGCAACCCCGGGACGGTCCCCGGGCCCGAGGTCACCGCCCGCCACAACGCCGCGACCGGCAACCTGGACCTCACCTGCACCAACAGGGGGGATGCGACGGCGGTCCTCACCGTCACCAGCGCCTACGGCGGGAGCCCGCAGCGCCTCACCGTCGCGCGGGGCGCCTCGGTCGCGCACACCGTGTCCCTGCTGGGCAGCCGCCACTGGTACGACGTGACGGTCACCGCGTCCGGTACCGCGGACTTCCTGCGGCGTTTCGCGGGCAAGGTCGAGACCGGGGCGCCCGGCCTGTCGGATCCGGCGATCCTGACCGACCCTTCGTCCTGACGCGGACAAACGACGGCGCGGTCCGCCCCCGGTGGGGGCGGACCGCGCCGCGCGGCATCACGCTCGGGTCAGGCCGCGGTGATGTTCTCCGCCTGCGGGCCCTTCTGGCCGGCGGTGACGTCGAAGTTCACGCGCTGGCCTTCCTGCAGCTCGCGGAAGCCGTTGGCGACGATGTTCGAGTAGTGGGCGAAGACGTCCGGGCCGCCGCCGTCCTGCTCGATGAAGCCGAAGCCCTTTTCAGCGTTGAACCACTTCACGGTACCGGTAGCCATGAGTTCTCCTTCTGGGAGTTTTTGGGTCGCACACCGTGCGCGGCCCCGTCGCTGAAATGAGCCCATCCGGAGGTGCCGGAAAACAAAAAGTGCGCCCATCGCATAGCGTCGGGCGCACACAAATCCATGGGGTGCCAAAACTGCAACGTGACCAGGCTAGCACGGATCGTCGCCGGAGCCACTGCCTCCGGGGGCGGGCATCGGGGGTCGGTGGTGCGGGGTCGCACGGGTGCGGCGCAGAGCCCAGACTGGTACCAGCCGTCGCGGCTCCGGCGGAGGTCCCGGAGCCCGGTGAGCGGGAGGCAGAACGTGGTCATCACCCACCACCTCGCGGAAGGCGTCCTGTACGTGCAGGTGCCGCGGGAGCTGGACGTCGGCAACCGGGCGGCGGCCGCCCTGGAGATCGAGGCGCTGGTGCACGCCCACCGCCCCGGACGGGTGGAGGTCCGGCTGCCGTCGCGCCACCCCTCCCCCATGACCTTCAGCGCGCTGGCCCGCGTCCACCGCATGTGCCAGAGCCTCGGCGTCCCCCTCGCCACGACCGGCCCCGACGGGGAGGCGCCGCCGGAGCCCCTCGCCGGCGCCCTCCCGGACCGGCCCCACCAGCTGGAACACGGCGCGCGGCACGACCACTGACCCGGCGCGGCGGGCGCCCCGGCGCCGTGGGTGGCGCTCCGAGGCGGCGGTCACATCCCGACGTGCTGCGGTGTGGCCCGGGCGTCCGGGGTCTCCCCTTCGGCGATCATGGACGCCGGCATACGGAGGAGTGGGGCTGTGGGGAACCTGGAGATGAGCACCGGCGACATGCGGGACGTGATCCGCCTGCTGACGGCGGTGGAGCGGACACCCGAGCAGGACAGGGTCCTCGCAGCGGCGCGGGAGCAGTGCACGCGGGCGGATGCGCGGTTCGAGAACGAGGGCGTCCGGCTGGACGTACCGGTCGCACAGGCCCTGGAGGATCTGCTGGAGGGCGCGCCCAGCGCGGACGAGGGGCCCGGCTACATGTACGCCTTCCAGGCGCTGGTCGCGGTGCAGTTCTCCGACACCTGCGATCTCGGCCACTGGAACCGGCCGTCCTGGTTCCACACCGTCGACGACGAGATGACCCGCCTCGGGGTCCCCGGAGACCTGGCGCCGGCCTCGCTGCTGTTCGGCGGGCCGCCGCTGCGCCTGCCGCATCCCGGTGACGCCGTGCCCCGCATGGGCACCTTCCCGGCCTCCCGGGCCGCGGAGGTCGTCGAGGCCTACGAGGCGGTCCTCGACCGGCTCGACCCCGACGTCCGCGAGACGGCGGAGGTGCTGCTGGGGCCGATGCGGGACGAGGCCCGCGAGTGGGAGGCCGCGAAGGCGGCGGGCCGGACGGAGGACACCCTCTTCTTCTGGCTCCACTGAGCTCCCCGGCCGCCGTGTGCGCCGTGCCCGCGCGCGCCGTGCCGGGCGCGGGCCCGGCGCCCCGTATATGTTCTGTGCTGCCGTCGGAAGCGGCCGACGGCTCCGCAGCGAGGTGGGGCGATGGACCAGAGGACACCGGCGGGCCCCGACGAGCCGGGGCAGCTCTCCGACGAGGAGATGATGAGGCTGGTCGACGAGATGCTGGAGAGCATCCCGCCCGAGGAGGCCGAGGCCTACCTCGCGGCCGTCGCCGACGGCGGGGAGGCCCCTCGGCCCGCGCCCGTCGACCTGACTCCCGCGCAGGCGCACGACCTCCTGCTCTTCCTCCACCGCGGCGGCGGCTGAGCAGCGGGCGCGGCGAGCGGCTAGACGTAGGGGTCGAAGGGGATGCCTGCGGGCTTCGCCTCGGCCAGGTGCGACTGGAAGGAGCCGTCCTTCAGGCCGAAGTGCGCGCTGCCGAAGTCGGCCTGGCTGAGCTTGTCACGCAGGGCAGCCGGGTAGCCGGACCAGCCGACGAGCGCGGGGAACTGCCAGGTCCGCTTGTGGTTCTCCGGCGGTTCGTCGTTGGTGTTGGCGGCCCGGAAGCAGTGGGTGCCCCAGCCGTCCTTGTGGTACACGACCTTGGGGTGGCTGCCGTCCCAGCGGATCCGGTCGCGGGAGTGGATCACGAAGTCGCCGTGGGCGGACGTGGCGACGTACTGGGCCTCGTTGTCCCGGATCCACACCACGACGTGTTCCCAGTCGTGGCGGTGGCCGCCGAGGCTGATGCCGGGTATGGCCTGGTCCTTCTCGAAGTAGAGCGCGTAGACCACGGCGCACCATCCGTTGTTGCAGGTGGCTCGGGAGTAGCTGTTGGTGTTGTCGAGGTCGGTGGCGTCCCGGCAGTTGCCGTCGAGGGCTCCGGTGGGCTTGAGGCCGCTGTTGAGGACGCCGTTCGACCCTATGGCGGGGGTCGGGTAGCAGCCGTCGGTGTCGTAGTCGAAGGCGGGCTGGAAGGCCAGCTCCATCGGCTCGGCGTTGGCGGGGAGCGCCGGCGGGGGCGCGGCGAACGCGGTCTGTGGCACGCCGATGACCAGGGCGAGGGCGGCGCCCAGGGTGACGGCTGTTCTGCGGAGGTGACGGTTCGCGCGCACGGCGGGCCTCCCGGCCTATGGGGGGGGTGGTGGCGTGGCAAATGCAGGGCGCCGGTCACCGCCCCGGCGGAACACGCCCGGAGCATCATTGGCGAACGGGATCGGCAGGGCAAGGGCCGTGCGCAACAAATACCGGGAATGCAGAGCGAGTTGGGAGCTTCGTACGCTGATGCGGAGAGTGCACCGGCAGGCGGATGAGGCGGGCCGGCAGGGGCGGGTTGACCTTGCCCCTGGGGAAGACGGGAGCGTTGCCGGCATGGAGGAAGACGCACTGCTCGGGATCGGAGTGTTCGCCCGCCGGGCCCGTCTGTCGCAGAAGGCCCTGCGGCTGTACGGCCGCCAGGGTCTGCTGCCGCCGGACCACGTCGATCCGGTCACCGGCTACCGGTACTACCGGGAGAGCCGGCTGGGCGACGCCCGGCTGATCGTGCGGCTGCGCGGGCTGGACATGCCGCTGGCGCAGGTCGCCGCCGTTCTGGCGGCCGCGCCGGCGGAGGCCGCCCGGCTGGTGGCCGCGTACTGGGACGAGGTCGAGCGCCGCGTCGCGGCCCAGCGGGAGCTGGCCGCACACCTCCGTATCCACCTGCTCGGAGACGAAGGGATGACGGACGACATGTACGAGATCGGGACGCGCGAGGTGGCGCAGCAGCTGGTGCTCGTCGAACAGCGGCACATCACACCGGAGGAGCTCCCCCGCTGGATTCCGGCGGCCCTGGGCCGGCTGGCCCCGGTGGCCGAGGCGCACGGAGGCGTCTTCGGCCCCCCGTTCGTCGTCTACCACGGGGAGGTGAACGAGGACGGCGACGGCCCGGTGGAGCTGTGCGTGCCCGTGGATCCGGCCCGTGAGGGCGGGCTGCCCGCGGCCCACCGGATCGAGCCGGCGCGGGTGGAGGCGTACACGCGCATCACGAAGGCGCAGACGGCCTACCCGCAGATCCTGTCCGCGTACGACGCGGTGTACGCGTGGGCGGCCGCCCGCGGCCGGGCCCCGGCGGGCTCGCCTCGTGAGGTCTACTTCGCGGACTGGGCGGCGATCGGCGCGGCCGATCCCGCCTGCGACATCGCCCTTCCCCTCGCGGAGTGAGCGGCCGCCGGCCCGCGGCGCCGACCCGGTCCGCTGCCGCTTCCTGCCCGCCCTGCGGGCTGCGCCCGCCCACCCGGCGGACCTCGCCCTGAGGCGATCGGCGTCCCCCGTACCCGACTGCCGGACCACCTGGCCTGCCTGCGCGACCGCGGCCCGGCCGCCGTGGCACCGGACGGCCGGTGGACCGGGTGGTCAGCCGGGGAAGGAGAAGTAGAGGACGTCGCTGTAGAAGGAGTCGAAGTGCTCCTCCCAGTCCGTGCGGATCGAGGCCAGCCATGCGTCGTCGCGGCCGGCGATCGCCTCCTCCGCCCGGGCCACGGCGGCGGGGATGTCGTCGGCGACAAGGCGTCGGACTCCCGCCTCGGGGTCGTCGTCCGTGAGGGAGACCATCTCGCCGGTCTCCAGGACGAAATACCGCGCCCGCTGCTTCTCCAGGTGGGCCGTGGTCTGCTCGACGCACCGGGCGAAGCCGGCGTCGTCCTCCAGGCCGCGGCCGACCGCGCGCAGGAGGTCGCCGAGCAGGGCGGCGCCACCGGCGTAGTCCGCCGCGATGCCTATGCGGGGGTTCCAGATCATGGACGGGACGATGGCCGTCCCGCGCCCGACCAGGAGCTGGTGGGCGAGCGGAATCGACCAGTTGTGTTGCGAGACGCAGCGGATCGCCTGGGCGTTCTCCTGCTCGGTGGGCAGGGTGTCGGCGGCGTAGAGGTATGAGCGGTTGGCCATGTGGGCGACCGTAACAGCGGGGTCCGACAGTGCCGGCCGGAGAAGGGGGCGCCCTGGGCGGAGCTGCGGGCTGACGTACTGCCGGCCCGCCGCCCCGCTCGCTGTGTGGGCGGCGGTCCTGGCCGCCCTGGCGATCTGACCCCGCAGCGAGGACGGCACGGCCTGATGCTTCGGGGGCGGGGGCGGGGGCGGGGCCGAGACCGGGGCAGGGGCGGGCGCGGCCGGCTCAGCCGGTGGTGAGCAGGGCCGCGACCTCGGCCGGGGTGAGCGCGGCGCCCTCCGCCGCCTCCTTCCCGTAGCGGTCCGGGCCGAGCAGGGCGCGGGCCTCGTCCGGGATCGCCGCGACGGCGGCCTGCTCCAGCACGGAGCGCGGGTGCCCCGCGCGCCACGCCGTGGCCGCGCCGAGGACCCGCACGGCCTCCCCGGTGCGTCCCGCCCGCGACAGCAGCGCTGCCGCGGTGTCGGCGAGCGAGGCCAGGACGCGCTCCGCGCAGTGCGCGGCGACGGCGCCGGCCAGCGCCGGCCCGATGGCGGCGAGGCCCGCCTCCGGGCCGGCTTCACGCCCCCGCAGCACGGCGTCGATGTTGTCGAGGCCGGCGATGAGCTGGGCAGGAGCCGCAAACCGGGCGGCATCCGCGCGGGCCCGCCCGTGCACGGCTCGGGCCGCCGCGAGGTCTCCGCGGATGAGGGCGACGAGGCTCGACAGCAGTCCGGCGTAGGCGCGGACGTCGTACACGCCGCCGTACCGGTCGACCTCGCGGGCCGACTCGGCCAGGAGCCGCTCCGCGCCGGCGAAATCCCCTGCGCAGAGTGCGGCTTCGGCGATGCGGGCCGTGATGAACGGCGTCTCCGTGTGGGCCCCCACCTCGCGGGCGAGGCGCAGGCATTCGTCGAACTCGCCGCGCGCCGCACCGTACCGGCCCCGGGAGAGCGCCGCCTCGCCGGCGGCGGCCGCCACCTGGGCGCGGGTCCACCGGTCGCCCACCCGTTCGGCGAGGTCGTGGAGTTCGGCGAGGTCGGCGTCGACGGCGGGCAGGCCGCCGGTGACGTCGAGGGCGAGGTGGGTGCGCAGCAGGAGGGTGACGCCCAGCTCCCAGGCCCCGCCGTGGCGGCGGCAGTTCTCGACCGCCGTGTCGAGGGCTCCGCGGACGTCGAGGACGTCTCCGGCGAGGAGGAGGGTCATGGGCCAGAGCATCCCGGGGAAGCGGGCCGTCTCGGGCCCGGGCCTCGCGAACACCTTCCGCATGCGCTCGGCGAGCGCGGCGTTGGCGGGGGTGCGGAACTCCTCGGGCGTCTCGCCCTGGGCGCGCAGGAAGACGTCGAGCATGCGGACGCGCATCAGGCGCCAGTAGGCGGGGGTGCCCTCGGGCGGCTCGGCGGACCGGTTCCGCAGGATGCGGCCCACCCAGTCGGCGCCCTCGGCGCGGTAGTTGCGCAGCCACCAGAACCAGCCGAGTGCGACGGCGAAACGCTCCCCGGCTTCGGCCGATCCGGCCCCGGTGGTGTGCCGCAGGGCCGCCCGGAGGTTGTCCAGCTCGGTCTCGACGCGCCGGATCCACGGCAGCTGGGCGGAGCCGCGCAGCAGCGGCTCGGCCTCCTCGGCGAGGGCCAGGAAGTACGCGGCGTGCCGGTCGGCGGCCGCGAGGCGGTCGGCGTCGTCCGCGGCGGCGCGTTCGGCGGCGTACTCGTGGATCGTCTCCAGCATCCGGTAGCGCATGCCGCGGCTGTCGGGGTCGGGGGTGGCCACGACGAGGGACTTGTCGACGAGCGAGCCGAGGAGGCCGGCGGTGTCCGGGCCGCTGCCTTCACCGCAGACGGCCTCGGCAGCCGCCAGGTCGCAGCCGCCGGCGAAGACGGAGAGCCTGCGCAGGACGGTCCGCTCCGCCTCGTCGAGGAGGTCCCACGACCAGTCGACGACGGCGCGCAGGGTCTGCTGGCGCGGCAGGACCGTACGGGCTCCGCCGGTCAGGAGCCGGAAGCGGTCGTCGAGGCGGTCGGCGATCTGGCGCGGGGTGAGCAGCCTCAGCCGGGCGGCGGCCAGTTCGATGGCCAGCGGAAGGCCGTCGAGGCGGGTGCACGTCTCGGCGACGGCATCAGGGTCGTCGTCCGGGGTGAAGCCGGGCAGGGCCGCGGCGGCGCGGTCGGCGAAGAGGCGGTGCGCGGGCCCCGGCGGGAGCGGCCCGACGGGGCGGAGTGTCTCGCCGGGCACGCCGAGGGGTTCGCGGCTCGTCGCGAGGATCCGGACGCCGGGGCAGTGGGTGAGGAGGAGTTCGGCAAGTTCGGCGGCGGCGCCGACGACGTGCTCGCAGTTGTCGAGGATGATCAGCAGGCGGCGGTCGGCGCACAGTTCGACGAGCCGCGCGGCGGGGTCGGCCGCGGGTGCCTCGCGGGCCACGAGGGTGTCCTCGCGCAGGCCGAGGGCGCTGAGGACGGCGCCGGGAACGGCGCCGGGCTGGTCGAGGCGGGCGAGTTCGACCAGCCACACCGGGTCCGGGTGGGCGGCGGCGCCTTCCTCGGCGAGCCGGGTCTTGCCGGAGCCGCCCGGCCCCGTGAGGGTGACGAGGCGCAGGCCGGCGAGGTCGTCCCGGAGGGCGGCCAGTTCCTGTTCGCGTCCGACGAAGGAGTTCAGGCGCGGCCGCAGGTTGCCGCCCGCGGGCCCGGGGCGCTCGCCCGCGGGCGCGGCGGCGGGGTTCAGCAGTTCGGCGTGCAGGGCGACGAGTTCGGGGCCCGGGTCGGCGCCGAGGGCGTCTGCGAGGGTGCGGCGGGTGCGCTCGTACGCGGCGAGGGCCTCGGCGGGCCGGCCGGCCGCCCGCAGGGCCCGCAGCTGCTGGGCGCGCAGCGTCTCGTCGTACGGGTTCTCCCGGATCAGCGCCTCGATCTGGGCCGACAGCCCCGCCGGGTCCGCGGCGCCGGAGCGCAGGTCGGCCTCGATGCGGTCGCGCAGGGCGGTGGTGCGCCGTGCTTCGAGGGGGGCGGCGTGCCGGCTGCGGGCGGGTTCGGGGAGGTCGGCGAGGGCCGGGCCGCGCCACAGGTCGAGGGCGGAGCGCAGGCGGGCGGCGGCGCCGGCGGGATCGGCGGGGGCCGCGGTCAGCCGGGCGCGGCCTTCGCGGGCGAGGCGGGTGAAGCGGTGCAGGTCGACGTCGTCGCGGTCGGCGACGGCGAGGCGGTAGCCGCCGGCAGGGTCGGCGAGGACGGTGTCCCGTCCGCCGAGCGCCCGGCGCAGGCGGGCGACGAGCGCCTGGAGGGCGGCCGGGGCGTCCCGGGGAGGCCGGTCGCCCCAGACGTCGTCGACGAGGTCGGTGACGGAGGCGGCGGCCGGGCCGCCGGCGCGCAGGGCGAGGGCGGCCAGGAGCGCGCGCAGGCGCGCCCCGCCTATCGGAAGGGGGGAGCCGGCCGCGCTGCGCGCTTCGGTGACGCCGAGGATGAGGTAACGCACCGGGCCCATTGTGCCGGACCCCCGGCGGGCCGCCGCGGCGCCCCGGCCCGGGTGCGCGGCCCCCCGCCATCGGGCCGTGCACGGGGTGTCGGCCAGGCCCGCGGAGTCCGGCGCCGTGCCGCGCACGGGCGTACGCCGGCGGGTCCGGCAGCGGCGGGTCGCGACACCGGGGGCGCCGGCCCGAGTCCCCGTCAGAAGCCGCAGACGGCGCGGGCGTCCGGGAAGAGGGTGGGGTGGCGGCGCCGGTACTCGACCAGGCACTGGGCGACCGCGGCGCCCTCCCCCACGGCGGCGCCGACCCGCTTGACCGATCCGGCGCGCACGTCGCCGACGGCGAACACGCCGGGGACGCTGGTCTCCATCGGCAGCGCGTCCCCGCCGGCCGCTCCGCTTCCGGTGAGGACGTAGCCGCGGTCGTCGAGGGCGAGCGCCCCGCCGAGCCAGTCGGTCGAGGGGTGGCCGCCGATCAGGACGTACAGGCAGTGTGCGGTGACGGTCTGCTCCCTGCCGTCGCGCTCGCGCAGGCGGAGGCCGGTGAGGGTGGTCTCGCCGAGGCATTCCGCGACCTCGGTGCCGAGGAGGACGCGCAGGCCGGGGGTGCGCCCGATGCGCCGGACCAGGTAGTCGGACATGGAGGCGCCGAGGTCGGTGCCCCGTACGAGGAGGGTGACGGTGCGGGCGTAGCGGGCGAAGTAGAGGGCGGCCTGGCCGGCGGAGTTGCCGGCGCCGACCATGTAGACGTCCTCGCCGGCGGCCGAGGGCGCGTCGGAGAGGCACGAGCCGTAGTAGACGCCGGAGTTGAGCAGGCGGTCGACGCCGGGGGCCGTCAGGCGGTTCCAGTCCACGCCGGTGGCGACGACCACCGCGGCGGCGGTCACGGAGGCAGTCTCGTCGGTGCCCGCCTTGACGAAGTCGATCCGGTGGCGGCCGTCCTCCGCGGGCGAGACCCGGCTGGCGACGCGCGTGGGCTGCCATTCGACGCGGGCGCGGCGGGCCTGCTGCAGGGCGCGCTGGGCGAGGTCGCCGCCGGTGAGGCCGGTCGGGAAGCCGAGGTAGTTCTCGATCCGCGAGGTCGTCCCCGCCTGCCCGCCGGGCGCGTCGTCCTCGATGACGACGACGCTCATGCCCTCGGCGGCCGCGTACACCGCCGCGGACAGGCCTCCGGGACCGCCGCCGATCACGGCGACGTCGTAGTGGTCCTGCCCGGCGGGGCGGATCAGGCCGAGCCGTTCGGCGAGTTCGCTGATCGACGGGTCCGCCATCTCGGTGCCGTCGCCGAGGCGGACGGTCACCGGCGCGTCCCGCGCCTCCTGCTCGGGCAGCCAGCGGAAGATGACGCCGCTGCGGCCGAGGAAGTCGCGCACCGCGTAGGCGGCGGGCGAGAAGCGGCTTCCGCGCACCTCGGCGGTGGGCAGTTCGCCGCGGGCGTCGGCGTTCCAGGTGCACAGGGAGTCGTCGAGCGCGCCGCGCAGGTCCTCGGTGCGGCTCCCGGGGGCCGGGGTGATGTCCGCGGCGGCGGGGGCGGCGTCGCGGTGGCGGGCCAGCGGCAGCCAGCGGACTCCGGGATGCCGGGCGTCACCGGGGGCCGGGGCCTCGTCGGCGAGGACGGCCGCGACGGGTACCCGGCGGTCCGCCAGCGAGTCCAGCGCCCGGACCACCTCTGCCGGCCCGCCGACCTGGAGCACCCGGAAGGAGGTCCGGTACCAGCTCTGCACCAGCTCGGCCGTGTCGTGGCGGCGGAGCGGGTCGGGGTCGGAGAGGACAATCACCGGCAGTGCGGCATCGGCCATCAAGGGATCCTCCAAGGGGAGCGGGGTGGGATGATCGGCTTCCGCTGGGGGTCAACGAGCGGGCGGGCGATACGAAGCGGCCTCGGTCCGGCCGGAGCGCGGCGGGGCGGGGCGGGTGCGGGGCCGTCGGGACGTCGGGCCTTCGCCCCCGCCACGCCCCGCCCCGCGCTGGACCGGTCGGGATCGCTGGACCGGTCGGGATCAGAGGCGGCCGAAGAAGTGGTTGCCGCGGGCGGTGTGGTCCTCGCTGGTGTAGTACTCCTTCATCGCGCGGCTGATCTCGTCACGGCTCAACTGGCCGTCGCCGTCGGAGTCGAGCCCGTTGAACGCCTCCTCGAAGGTCTCGCGGGGCAGGCGGAACATGCCGTGGAGGAGGTCGGTGTACTCCTCGCGGCTGAGCATGCCGTCGCCGTCGCGGTCGCCGAGCTCGGTCCAGGCGTTGCTCATGCTCCTGATGCGGTCCCAGATCCGGTTCTGGTCGGTGACGATGCGCGCCCGGAACGCCGCCCGGAACTCCAGGCGGTCGACGCCGCCGTCGCCGTCGCGGTCCATCTTCTGGAAGACGGCGTCCCAGAGGTCCTCCAGCGAGCCGCGGAGTCCGGCGACGGCGTCGGGGGCGACGCCGAGCGACTCGGCGAGCTTGTCCGAGAGGCCGGTCACGTCCGACTTGCGGAGCCGTCCGTCGCGGTCCGCGTCGAAGACGTCGAAGGACCGGTCGAGCTTCATGTCCAGCACGCTCACAGCAGGCATCCCCTTCACTCGGTTCGGTCCGCCGAATCTAGTCCGGTGAAGGGGGAAGCCATGACCGTGATCACCCGTTTGGAGCGCAGCACACCCGTACGGGCGACGTTCTCCCGTTCAAACCCGTACGTCCGCGACGGGCACGCGCTCGGGCCGTCAGTGCTCGCAGAGGGAGAATTCCCGTTCGTAGACCTGCTCGTTGTGCTCGGCGACGAAGAACTTGCGTTCCTGCATGAGTTCCTCGCGGTACTGCTTCGCCTGCTCCAGCGTCATGGTCGCGGTGCCGGCCCACGGCTGCTGCGGGGGCACGTCGGAGGTCGAGACGATCGTCTCCGACGGGTCGACGAGGAAGAACGCAAGGATCTTGCGGTGCCCGGGGCGGGCGGGGTCCGCGAGCCGGAACGCGTCGACGCGGTGCTGCAGGACGTTCGGGAACGCCAGGCAGCGGCCCGCCGGGGTCGGCACCGATCCCAGCACCTGGTTCAGCGCGTCCTCGTCCTCCAGGCCGTAGACCTCGCGCACCCCGTTGCCGTCGTTCTGCTCGTAGTACGGGTCGTCGAGTGCCGCGCGGAAGCCCAGGCGGCTTTCGGTGATGTTCTCGCTGTCCCAGTAGTAGATGCCGGTCGAGACGATCCGCTCGTTCAGCATCCCCTCGACGTGCCAGGAGCCGCCCGGGTACTCGGGCTGCTCCGGGGTGAGGTGGACCGTGGCGAGCTTGACGATGACCTGGAGCCGGCGGCCGCGCAGGTCGACCCGGGAGGAGGCGCCGGGCAGCTCGGGCGGGGTGAACTCCGGGGCGTCCGGGACGACCGGCCTGCGGTTCTGCCACCAGTCGTCCTGGGCCTTCCCCCACGCGTGGAGTGCCGCCTGGTAGGCCTGGTCGTCGTCGAACGCAGCCCTGTCCGGGCGTTCCGGTTCCGAGTCGTACCAGTCGTAGGGGTCCGCCTCGATCCGCAGGGGCCGCGGGTGCCGCAGATCGGTGAGGACGTTCTCCAGCAGCGGGAGCATACGGGCGAACAGGTCGGGCAGGACGGCGGCGAGTTCCCGGTGCTCCTCGGGGTGCACGTTGTTGACGTACGAGCGGAACACGACCTGGCCGTCGTCGCTGACGTCGACGTCGCTCGGCAGCCACTGGAACTTCTCGGAGAACTCGTGCTTCGAGTAGGAGGCCGTCGGGTTCCGCCAGGCCCGCTCGGGCCCGCCGCTGACCTCCCGCACCAGGCAGAACAGGGAGGGGTGCACCAGGTCGAGCACCTGGCCGCCGGATCCGGGATGCCAGTCCTTCTGCTCCTCGGGGACCTCCTCCAGCACCCGCACCGCCTCGCGCAGCCGGGAGCGGAGCCCGTCGTCGACCAGGGTGTCGGACTGCCACACCCCGTCGACGGCGGACACCTCGATGCCGGTGCCGGCGTCCCGAAGCCGGGCGTAGTGCGCGAGTTCGGCGAGGACGTACGCCACCTGCGCCTCGGTGAGTCCCTGGGCGACGGCTTCCCGCGTCCACCGGGCGACGACCTCCGGGTCGTCCTTCTTGTCGAACCACCCCTGCTTGGCCCGGATATGGGCGCTGCACTGCATCATCTCAACCTCCCGCAGGGTGCGGGGGGTCGCGAACAGTGCGGAGCGCACGGACTCAAAGGGCAGGGGGAAAGCAGACTTGCCGGTCAATTGCCTCGGCCTTTCGGACGGATGTGCGACGACGGGCACCATAGCCGAGCCGACCGACACCCCGCCCGCGCGCCCGCCGGCTCCGCGACTTGCCCGTGTGCGGAGCCGGCGTACGGACCCGGGTGTCAGCGGGCGGTGCCCCGGGGGTGGACTTCCATCGGCACGTGATCCGGGTGGGCCATCGCGGACGCCGCTTCCCGCGGGCTGTGCCCGGGGCACGGGCGGAGCTGCCACCGGGACAGGACCGTCGCCAGGACGATCGTCGCCTCCGTCCAGGCGAACGCGTCGCCGATGCAACGGCGGTTGCCCGACCCGAACGGCACGAACGCCTCGCGGGGTATGTCCCCCCGGCGCTCGGGCAGCCACCGGTCCGGGTCGAAGCGGTCCGGGTCCGCGTACAGTGCCGGGTCGCGGTGCAGGGCGTAGAGGCTGAAGGCGACCTCCGTGCCCGCGGGGAGGCGGAACCCGCCCAGTTCCACCTCCTCGGTGGTGCGGCGCATGAGCAGCGTCACGCCGTGGAGGCGGATCACCTCGTCCAGCACACGCCGGATCCCGACCAGCCGGGGCACGTCCGCGATCGTCGCCGGACGGCCTTCCAGGACCTCGTCGACCTCCGCCACGAGCTGCTTCTCGACCTCCGGGTGGCGGGCGATCTCGTGGAACGCCCAGGACAGGGTGGAGGCCGTGGTCTCGGTGCCCGCGAAGAGGATCGTGACGAGCTCGTCGCGGACCTCCTCGTCGGTGAGCGCCTCCCCCGTGTCGGCGTCCCGCGCGTCGAGCAGGACCGACAGCAGGTCGCCTCCGCCCTGGTGCCCCTCGCCCGACCGGCGGGTGCCGGCGATCACGTCGTCGATCACCTGGCGCATGCTGCGGGCCGCGGCGTCGAAGGCGCGGTTCGGCGGGATCGGGAGGTGGTCGAGCGCCTTGGGCGAGGCCGCCCGGAGCAGCATGTTCTTCAGGATCACGGGCAGGTCCCGGCGCACCGCCTCGACCGCGGGCCGCCCGATGTCCGTGGAGAACATCGTCGCGGCCAGGATCTCCACGGCCAGCTCGCCCATGACCTGTTCGACCGCGATCGTCTGCCCGGGCGTCCAGGAGTCGGCGAGGGCGCGGGCCCGGCTGCTCATCGTCTCGGCGTAGCCGGCGATGCACGTCTGGTGGAACATCGGTTGGATGAGCCTGCGGTGCCGGCGGTGGACGTCGCCTCCCGCCGTGGCCAGGCCGTTGCCGACCAGCGGGCGCACGCGGTCGTACAGGCGGCCCTTCTCGAAGGCCCGCGCCTGGCCGACGGTGACGTCGCGGACGAGGGCCGCGCTGGTGACGACGTACATGGGCATGCTGCCCAGGTCCACGCGGACCAGGTCGCCGACGTCCCGGAGCGACCGCAGGAACGCGAGGGGGTCGCGTCCCAGCTTCAGGGCGTGGCCGAGCAGGGGCACCCGCCCGGGCGCGGGCGGGATCGATTCCAGCCCTTGGGGCACGGTGAATCCTTTCATCAGGGGGTGGGCGCGAGCAGGGCGGGCATCGGCATCCGGGCGCTCGGCACGCGCCGCTGCGGATCCGGGAGGAGGTTCCACCACCAGGAGACGGCGGGGATCTCCAACGGCTCGCCGTCGTCGACGACGGGTGTCTGGCGGAAGCTGGTGGGGAGGCTGGCCGGGTCTTCGGGGGTGGTGTAGCGGTGCGACGACACGCCCCAGTCCTGCGAACCCCGGATGAAGCTGCCGAGCCCCTGGAAATACGTGCGCAGCTGCGGGCTCGCCTGGTCGGCGAGGCTCTCCTGCAGGCGCATGAAGAGGCACATCACGCGGTCGCGCTGCTCGATGGCCGTGGCCAGCGCCTGATCGGGCGTCAGGCCGCGTTCCTCCTGGAGCACTCGGATGGCGTTGAGGTAGTAGCCGTCGCCCCGGCTCTCCTTGTGGTGGGAGAAGAGGTCGTTGTCCCAGGTGATGACGAAGGAGGCCATTTCGGTGGCCGCCCGGACGTACGGCTGGTCGCGCTCGTGCATCGGCAGCTCGTACCCGTGCCCCATCTCCAGGAGCGGGTACACCACGGTCGTCGCGCCGTCGTAGAGGCGCATCAGCGTGTAGTCGGCCAGGGACGGCACCGTCCCCTCGCGGCGGTGGGATGCCTCCCACACCACGGAGAAGAAGTACTCGCGCAGGGCGTTGCACCAGGCCGCGGCCTGGCCGGCCGTGCCGTGGCGGGAGACCCGGCGTGTCAGGTCGCGCAGCCCGTCGGCGAGGGAGTCGTCGAGGAGCATGGGCGCTTCCGGGTTCTGCGCCACGCGCAGCAGGCGGTGCAGCACACCCGCCAGGTCTCCCGGTCTTCGCCCGAGCGCGCCCTCCTCGCAGAAGCCGTCGTCGACGGCGAAGAGCCACAGGACGAAGTCGGAGAGGAGGGCCACCACCGGCTCCTGCCCTGCGGGCAGGATGCGGGCGGCGAACGTGCCGATGCTGTGGCGCAGGAGGCGCGTGCGCAGCTCGTCGGACCCCACCTGGAAGGCCTCCGCCCACGCCGCGGTGTGCGCTTCGACAGCCTGGTACCGCGGGTGGATGGCCGGCGGGATGGGCGTGTAGATGGGCGGGACTATGAGTCCCGGCTCATTCTTCACTCGTAATCGCCTTTCAGCCGTCGTGCGACGCAACTACCGGCCTGCGCGCAGCTGGCGTCGGTGAGGCTCCCAGCTAAGCCTGGCGCCATGCACGAGTGATCATCATCCCGGCGCATCGTACCCATCGGAACTGGCGCGTCCAATAGTGCCCGCACATGGCACGTGCAGGTGGGGCGGCCAAACCACCAGGCATGGGGCGAGCGGCACCACACCGGCTCCTGCCTCCGGGGCGGCGCCGGGAGCCCGTGCCGGGCAACTGCGGCAGGAATCAGCGCAGTTTCAGCAGGGACTTCCACCAGGGCCGGCGGGCCGTCGCGGTGTGGTGCTGCCCGTGCTGCCGCGCGCCGGCGGTGAAGGCCGAAACCGGCGGGTGCGCCGCGGCGTCCGGCTGCGCCGTGGGGGCCGGGGTGACGCGGCGGGGCGGGAACCGCACCGGCAGCGAGTTGACGCGTGTGGACACCCAGGACGTGGTCAGGCTGAGCTCGTCGGCCGCGGCGCGGAGTTCCAGGCCGGGCAGCTCCGAGAGGAGCGTGTCGATGCCGGCCTCCGCGATGGCCCTGCCGATGTCCCGGCCGGGGCACTCGTGCGGGCCGCTGCTGAACGCCAGATGGGACCGGTTCCCGTGCACGGGGAGGGACAGGTCGGAGCGGATGTCCGGGTCGACGTTGCCGGCCGCCAGCCCGAGGAGCAGCATGTCTCCCTGCCGGATCGGCTGGTCTCCGAGGACGGTGTCGCCCGTCGCCCAGCGTCCGGGGACGACCGACAGGGGCGGCGCGTCCCAGAGGACCTGCTCCAGGGCGTCCGGGAGGGTCATGTGGCCGCCCGCGAGGCTGGCCCGGAACCGCGGGTCCGTCAGCACCATGCGGAGGGTGTTCGCGATCAGGTTGACCGTGGTCTCGTTGGCCGCGACGAGGACGAGCCGCAGGTGCTCCAGGACCTCGTCGTCGGTGAGGTTGGAGGCGTGGCCGATCAGCCAGCTGGCGAAGTCGCGGCCGGGTGCGCCCTTCTTCTGCTGCACGAGTTCGCGGAGGGTGTCGACCAGGAAGTCGTTGCTCGCGAGCGCGGTCTGACTGCCCTTCATCAGGTCCAGGCAGGCGCTCACCAGATGGGGCCCGTACCGGTCGGGCATGCCCAGGAGCTGGCACATGACGAGCATCGGCAGCTTCTCCGCGTACTGCGCGACCAGGTCGGCCTGGCCTGACAGGGCGAACGCGTCCACCAGCTGCTTGGTGTGCCGTACGACGTACCGGCGGATTCCGCGCCGGTCGACCTGGGCCAGGCTGTCGGTGACGGCGCCGCGCAGCCGCTCGTGCTCCGCGCCGTCCGCGAACACGCAGATGGGCTGCCAGCCGACCGTCGGCCCCAGGGGCGAGTCGGGTGAGACCCTGCCCTCCTGGAAGGCGGTCCAGCGGCGCGAGTCGCGGGAGAACAGGGTCGGCTTGCGCATCACTTCGAGGTTCTCGCGATGCCCCAGCACCAGCCAGGCCGGGAGGTCGCCGTGCAGGAGTACGGGCGCGACGGCGCCGTGCCGGGCGCGCAGGGCCTCGTAGAAGGCGGACGGGTCCGCCAGCGCCTCGGGGCCGTACAGCCGGGCTATCCCGGAGCCGCCCTGAACGTGCGCAGGGCAGCCCGGCGGCGGCACCGCGCCATGGCCGTGTCCCGGGTGTTCTGGACGCAAGGTACTCACAGGGCCTCCGTAGCCGCGGCTGAATGGGATGAGGACACGCGCTGCGCGGAACCGCCGCGCGTTCTCGTGTCACCGGCACCGGTCCGACAACCGCACCACGGCAGTTGTACAAGATCCAAGCACCTCGCAGCATAACGGCGGCGAATTCCGGCCAGCCATCGCGCAGGATCCCGCCAGACGCTCCCAGGGGGCCGTGTGCTCCGCGCCCCGCCTGATCAGGTACGGGCTGCGGCCGTCAGGGCCGCCGTGTCGACCACCCGGGCGAAGCCGCCGCCGTGGAGGGAGGCGGCCGTCGCGCGGGCCAGGTCGTCGGCCGTCACGGGCCGTCCGTCCGGGCCGGTCAGGTCGAAGGTGTGGGTGGCGTCGAGGGCGAACAGGACGTCGTAGCCGAGGTTGCCGGCCATGCGGGCGGTGGTCTCCACGCACATGTTGGTCTGGATGCCGGCCAGCACGATCCGGGTGATGCCGGCCTCCCGCAGCCATGCGTCGAGGTCGGGGGTGCCGTAGAACGCCGAGTTCACCGACTTCGTGACGAGCAGTTCGAGGCCGGCGCCGCTGCCGCGCCGGGCCTCCACGTAGTCCTTGAAGGCGTTCCCCGCGGACCCGGCCCGCAAGGGCGAGCCGGGGCTGACCGAGTCGTGCCGGACGAAGACGACGGGCCGGCCCGTGTCCTTCCAGGCCGTGATCAGGGAGGCGATGTTGCCGTCGGCCGCAGGGTTGTTGCGGGGGCCCCAGTAGGCCGCGTCGTCGAAGCCCTTCTGGACGTCCACGACGACCAGCGCGGTGTTCTCTGTGATCTCCATGCCGCCATCCTGCCCCTCGCCCCGCCCTGCTTCCAGGAGGCAGGAAGACAGCGATCGATGGTTTACTGCCGCCATGAACCGACCGGCGCCGGCCCACCGCATCGCCCTGCTCGCCTTCCCCGGCATCCGGGCCTTCGACGTCTCGGTCGTCACGGAGGTGTGGGGCGTGGACCGCACCGACCGGGGGGTGCCCGCCTTCGAGCTGCGCCGGGTGGCCGCCGGGCCCGATCCGGTGCCGATGCGGGGCGGGCTCGCCCTCACGCCGGACCGCACCCTCGCCTGGCTGCCCCGGGCCCGGCTCGTCCTCGTTCCCGGCCTGGACGAGCACGCCGAGCCGGCGCCCGAGCCCGTCCTCGCGGCGCTGCGCCGCGCCCACGCGCGCGGCACCGCCATCGCCGCCCTGTGCGGCGGCGCGTTCACCCTGGCCCAGGCGGGGCTGCTCGACGGCCGCCGGGCGCTGACCCACTGGGCCCTGGCCGACCTGCTGCGCGCCCGGCACCCGCGCGTGCGGGTCGGGCCCGACGCCCTGTTCGTCGAGGACGGCAACGTGTGGACCTCCGCCGGCACCGCGGCCGGCATCGACCTGTGCCTGCACCTGGTGCGCACCGCCCACGGGGCGGAGGCCGCCGCGGCCATCGCCCGGTCGATGGTCACCGCCCCGTTCCGGACGGGCGGCCAGGCCCAGTTCATCGAGCGCCCGACGCCCCGCACGGACCGCGGCGCGGACGCGCTGGCCGGCGTACGGGCGTACGCACTGGCGCACCTCGACGAGCCCCTCGGCGTCGCCGCGCTGGCCGCCCGCGCGGGCATGTCGCCGCGCTCGTTCGCCCGGAACTTCGCCGCCGCCACCGGGACCACGCCGCTGCGGTGGCTCCTGGAGCACCGCATCGCCGCCGCGCAGAAGCTGCTGGAGCGCACCGACCTGCCCGTGCCCGAGGTCGCCCGGCGGGCCGGGTTCGGCAGCGAGGTGACCATGAGGCAGCACTTCGCGTCCCGCCTGGGGACGAGTCCGCGCGCCTACCGCGCCTCGTTCGCAGGGGAAGGGTCGAACCAAGAGCCGAATTCCGGATTCGCGGGCTCCTCGTGATCACACCCGCTCCGCCGCCGTTGGTGGTGCGGGCAGTGTTCGAGAAAGAGGGTTCCCGTGTCCGAGAGCATCATCGGCGTCGTCGACATCGCGAAGAGCGAGCTCCGCTTCCTCCGGCACATGCTCGGCGATGCCGGCGAGAACGCCTGGGAGCGGCTGCTCGAATGGTTCATCGACGACTGGTTCCGGCTGGACGTGCTCGGGCTGGAGAACGTGCCCGCCGAGGGGCCCGCCGTGCTCGTCGCCAACCACTCCGGCGCCTGGGGGCTGGACGCGTTCGTCATGCAGAAGGCCCTGGTGCGTTCGCTGCGGCGGCCTCTGCAGGTGCTGGCCGCGCCCTTCGTCTTCCACCTTCCGGTGCTGGGGCCGTACGCGGCGCGCAAGGGCGCCGTGCCGATCGACCTGCGGGCCGGCATGCAGCACCTGGCCGGGGGCGGGCTGATCACGGTGTTCCCCGAGGGGGTTTCAGGGCTGGAGAAGCCGTTCCGCGAGCGCTACCGACTCCAGCCGTTCAACCCGGGCTTCGCCGTGGCCGCCCTGCACACGGGGGCGCCGATCGTACCGGTCGCCGTCATCGGGGCCGAGGAGTCCTCCCCCCGGATGGGTGAGCTGCCCGCGCTGGCGAAGTTCCTCGGCCTTCCGTCCTTTCCGCTGACGTCCTTCTTCCCGCTGCCGGCGAAGTGGCTGATCACCATCGGCGAGCCGGTCGCCCCGCCCGAGCGGCCGCGGGGCGCCGGGGCCCGCTCGGCGGCCGCCCGGCGGCTGGCCGGGGAGGTCCAGGCGGTCGTGCAGGACATGGTCGTACGGGAGCGGGGGCGGCGGGACACGCTCGTACGGTAGCGGCGGCGACCGGGCGGGCGGGCCCGGACGCCGCCCGGCCCGCCCGGCCTGCCTGCCCGTCCGCGGTCAGTCCGCGAGGCGGCGGGCGGCCTCGCGGATGTCGGAGGCGGCGCGGGTGCACCGGTCGGCGTGCTCGAGCAGCCGCATCCGGAAGCGCTCGCCGGTCTCGCTCCCGTCCCAGCCGGCGTCGGCGGCGCAGGCGGCCAGACTGCGGGCGTGCCGGTCGAGGCGGCCGGCGGCGGCTCGGGCCGGCGCCGCGTACGAGGCCGGGGTGCCGGCGCGCGCGGGCGGCGCGGCGGCGGGTGCGCCGGCGGCGGGGAACGCGAGCAGCAGCGTGCGCGGGTCCAGGGTGAGCGGCATCCGGTCGGGGGACAGCGCGGGCGCGAGGAGGGCGGGCCGGGCTCCCTCGGCGTCCTCGGTGAAGAACCGGACGACCGCTTCGGCGACCCGGACGGCGACCGCGGCGGCCGCACAGCCGGTGGGCGATCCGCACAGCGGGGACGGCCCGCCTCCCGGCAGCGGGCCCGGCTCCGCCCCGGCGCCGCCGGCGTGGTCGGTGGCGCTGCGGAGCCAGCCGGGGGCGGCCAGGATCTCCGTGCCCGCGTCGACGGCGAGCCCCTCCCAGGAGAACCGGGACCGGACCGGGTGCACGGCGGCGCCGACGGGCGGGAAGCGGTCGAGGGCGAGGGCCACGGCGGCGGCCGGTCCGCCTGCCGCCGCGGGCACGCCCGCGGCGGTGAGGGCCAGCGCCTGGAGGGCCGTGGTGGCGGCTGCTTCGGAGACCACGGCGAGGGCGTGGGCCAGGGCCTCCTCGGGCCGGCCCGCACCGGCCGGGGGGCCGTGCTCCGCGCGGGCGGCGGGCACGGCGGGGCCTGCTGCGGGGCGGGCAAGGACGGCGGCCAGGGAGTCGGGGTCCGGGTCGGCCAGGTAGGGGGCGAGGCGCCGGTGCACGGCGGCGGCCCGGGACTCGTAGGCGTGGCTGCCCGCGGCCTCGGCTGCCCGGCGGAGCATCTCGCCGAGCAGCGTGTCCTCGGCCGCGGCCGCGCCCGCCACCACCCTGCGGGCGGCGCGCAGCAGGCCCGGCCGCCATGCCTCCCAGGTCAGGGCCTGGTCGTCGCGGCGGGCGGAGGCCAGCCGGCGGAGTTCCCCGGCGAGCGGGCCGGCGAGCGCGGCTTCAGGCAGGACGTCCTCGGGCGGGGCGGGGAGCGGCAGGGGGTGGTGGGGGTGCAGGCCGTGCCGGCGCCCGGCTTCGTCGAGCCGGACGGCGGGGGCGAGCGCGTCGGCGGCGGCGCCGGCCGCGAGGAGCCCCGCGGTGTCGGCCGGCTTGAGCGGGACGAGGAAGGAGCCGAGCGGGGTCCGCAGCCTGACGGGGCGCCCGGAGCGGCTGCGGCGCAGGTGGGCGAGGACGCCGCGGGCGGCGCCCTCGCAGGTGAGGGAGTCCAGGCCGAGGGCGCGGGCGGGCGCGTCCGACCAGGGCAGGCGGCGGGCGAGCAGGGCCGCGCTGAACACGGCGTTCTCCAGCGGCAGGGCGGCGGCGGGGGTGGTCATCGGGGGTGGTTCTCCCTCGGGTC
This sequence comes from Streptomyces globosus, assembly GCF_003325375.1. Classification (GTDB taxonomy): domain Bacteria; phylum Actinomycetota; class Actinomycetes; order Streptomycetales; family Streptomycetaceae; genus Streptomyces; species Streptomyces globosus_A. The sequence goes on from NZ_CP030862.1 coordinate 3,689,189, forward strand.
GTACGGGGGGACGGGCGCGGGGGCGGGGCAGCAGCGGGCGGAGGCGCGTTCGCGGGCGGACCCGGGGGCGCGAGCGGGCGCACACTCCGGCGCGGGCCAGGGCGCTGGACGGGGGGCGGGACGGGGGGCGGGACGGGGGCGGAACCAGGCTCGGGGCCGGTCACCTGTCGCGCAGCATGTACGGCTGGTTGCCGATGATCTCGCCGTCGTAGCTGCCGATCAGCGCGTTCACCCGGTCCCGGTGGTGGGCCAGTTCACCGCGCAGGCTGTCCGAGTACGCCTGGGGGGCGTGGGAGAGCGGGTAGTCGTAGGACTCGTCGAGCCAGGAGAGCTCCACCCAGCTGTCGGGGACGTCGTGGGGCGAGGCGGGCCCGCGGCCGTCCAGCATGGGGATGACGTCGTGCTTGTTGACCAGGCTGACGACCCGGGTGGTGTGGTCGGCGGGCCGCTTGTTGTCGATCGGCGAGCCGAGGGTGACGACGTGGGTGATCCGGTACTCGGAGGCGGTGTCGAGGTCGGCGGCGAGGTTCATCGCGGTCAGGCCGCCGAGGCTGTGGCCCACCATCATCAGCTCCGACCCGGCGGGCACCCCGGCCCGCTTCAGGAGCTTCCTCGCCGCCCGGGTGTAGGTGGTGTCGGTGCGCAGGCAGCCGTCGAACGCGCCGACCAGGTCCTGCGGGGTGCTGTTGCTGAGCAGGGCGAAGCTGGTGCCGGGGAGCAGCAGGACGTGGCGTACGGCTCCGTCGGTGCAGGCGATGCGGCGCAGGAGGACCAGGCCGTGGTTGCCGAGGGCGCCGATGTCGTTGATGTAGCTGACAATGTCGTTGCGGGAGGTGCCGAGGACCTTGGCGAGGATCGGGTCGGGGTCGGCGCGCTCGGCGCGGCCCGGGCCGGGGTTGAGGTGCTTGATCAGGGAGCAGGGCAGGCCGAAGAGCGGGTCGGTGGTGGGGACGCCGCCCGCGAGGGTCACCCAGGAGAAGCTGTCGTTGACGGGGTTCTCGTCCAACAGGCCCAGCAGGGCCAGGAGTTCCATGATGACGGGGCTGATGGTGGTGAGGGCGCGGGTGACGCCGAGCCGCTCGACGAGGGCGTGGAGGGCGCGCGCCGCCTCCAGCCGGTCTCCTGCGACGAGCGCGTCGGTGAGGCGCCGGGCGTGGGGGGAGTCCAGATTGGGGTGGGCGGCGGTGGCGGCCTCGATGCGCAGGGCGAAGGCGTCGACGGCCATGGCGACGGAGGCGGGCCGGCGGCGGGTCAGGTTGCCCGCGATGCGGGCGAGTTCGCCGACGGTGCCGCCGTTGGCGGCGAAGCCGAGGCCGGCCCGGCTGGTCAGGGCGCGGAGGCAGGACAGGGTCGCACCGGCGGCCCAGGCGGGGCGGCGCAGGGCCTGGAGGGCGAAGCTGCCGCCGGTGAGGGCTGCGGTGAGGTGCGCGCCGGCCTGGCGGGCGGCGAGGGCGGCGTCGGCGAGGAGGACGGAGGCCGCGATGAGGAGGTCGCCGTCCGCCGGGGTGGCCGCGGCGGTGGCCTCCGGGCTGCCGGCGGGGCCCGCGTCGGGGAGGGCCGGGGTGTCGCAGGGCCCGGGGAGCGGGCCGGCGTCGGGGATGTCCTTGCGCCGCCCGTCTGTGAGGTGCCGGGGGGATGCGCCGGTCGCCTGGGGTGTCACGCTGCAACCTCTCGTCGTCTGAAGCCGCTGTCCGCGACGCATGGTGGCACCGAACGGGGGCGCCTCCGGCGCGGCCGGGCGCACGCTCCCGCGCGCGCGGCGCCTGCCATACCCCGCGCGCCCCGCAGCCGCGGGGGTGCGGGCCCCCGCACAGCCGTTCACGGGCCCGGCTCGTCGGGGGGTGACGGGAGCGGGGCGCGGTTGACGCCCGGGCGCGGAAAGCGCTGGCGGCGGGCGCGGGCGGATTGCGAGCATGCGGGGGTGAGCACAGCGGGGAACGAACTGATCGACGTGGTGCCGCTCGGCACCGTCCGGGCGCGGGGCACCGTCGAGGCGGTCGCCGGAGGGCGGCTCCTCGTCCGTGCAGGCGGGCTGCTGGAGGTGCACGACCGGGAGGAGTTCCTCGCCGGCACGGCCGCCGGCCCGGTCGCCTCCCTCCGGGTGGAGGAGCAGGAGCGGGCGGCCGCCGCCTCCGACGGCGGGTTCCTGGTGGCGGGCGCGGCCTCCGTACGGGCCGTGGGCCCGGACGGCGGGACGCGGTGGGAGTTCGCCCACGACCCGTGGCACGGCACCCCCCGCGCCCGGTCCGCGCCGGCGCCCAGCCCGGACGGCCGCCTGGTCGGCGTCGTCGTGCCGACGCAGGAGCCCGACCCGGCGCGGGCGGCCCTGGTGTACGACGCCGAGCCGGGGCGGAGCTACGTCTGGGACCGGCTGCTGTTCCTGGACGCGGCGAGCGGCGAGGTCGTCGGCCGGCAGCAGCTCCGCTCGCTGGCGTCGGGCGTGGTGCTGGGCTGGCGTCCGGACGGCGGCGCCCTGGCGGTGTCCTGCTGGACCGCCTGGCACAGCTGGTCGACGTGGTGGGCCGAGCCCACCGGGTCCGCGGATGCCGACGACGGGATCCGCATCGCCGGCGGTACGTGGATGCACGCGCTGGCGGGCTTCCTGCCCGGCTCCCGCACCCTGACCCAGCGGTATGCCGAGCACGTCTGGCCCGACGACGACCGCGACGAGCTGGCCGTGTACGACACCGGTTCCGGCGGGCAGGTGGCCGTGCTCGACCTGGCGGCGCTGGCCCCCGACCCGGCGGAGGACGAGTTCCGCTCCGCCGGGGTCCTCGACGGGCGCCACGTCCTGGTGCCGGGCCGCGTGTTCCGGGCGGGCGGGCCGCCGCAGGCGCGGCACTGGCTGATCGATGCGGCGTCGCTGCGCCCGCTCGGCCGGCTGGCGTACCCGGCCGCCGTCGGCAGGGACGTGACCGTCCTGGGCGACGGCACCTGGCTCACGGAGGACGACGGCGGCCGCCTGCACCGCTGGGCCCTGGGGCGTACGGAGCGCGCCGCCTCCGGCTGATCCCGGGCGGCCGCGGCCCGCTCCCGGTCAGCGCAGGCCGTCGAAGAAGGCGCGCAGGTCGAGCGCAGCTGCCTGCTGCACCTGGGCGGCGGCTCCGCCCGCGACCTGGCCTGGATGATCACTTCGGTCGACACCGGCTTCAGCCTTGCCGAGGCCCCGCCCGAGCCGGCCGAAGCCCTGGCCGCCCAGGCGGCCCGCTGCCTCGGCGCCGTACGCGCGGCGCCGGCGGCGCGGGAGGAGGCCGCCCTCAGGGCCGGGAGGTGAGGTCGGGGCGGCGGAGGCGGAAGGTGCGCCGGTAGGTGTCCGGGGGGACGCGGACGGTGCGCCGGAAGTGGCGGCGCAGGGTGGTGGCGGTGCCCGTGCCGGTGGCAGCGGCGATCACGTCGTCCGTCGTCTCCGGCAGGGCCCGGTCGCGCCGGATGCGCTGGGCTCGGCGGCCGCACCCGGACGGCGGGTGCCGCCGCCGCAGGCCGGCTCTTCGACGCGGCGGACTTCCCGGGCGCCCTGCAGGGCAGCCTCCGGGTCGACCTGCCCGCATGCGGGGGCGGCCGCGGTTCGCGGAGCCGGCCGGGCGTCCCGTACGCCTGCGAGGGCTGCGGCGGGGGTCCCGGCCGGAGCGGCGCGCAGCCGGGCTCAGCCGCCGGCCTGCGTGGGCGTTCCGTACGCGGCCCGGACGGCCGGCGGGAGCGTGAAGGGGACCGCGCCGCCCGCCCGTACGGCGTCCACAGCACCCTGGTGGACGGTGCGGCCGACCTCGGGCGTGGGACAGGGCACGGGGCTTCCGGCCAGGGGGTACCACTCGGTGTCCCCGACGTACTGCACGCAGACGTGCGCCTGCTGCGGCTCCCACACGGTGCGCACCGCGAGCTCTCCGGCGAGCGTCCCGGCCTCCGCCGTGCGTACGCCTCCGGGGCCCGTGAACACCCCCGTGGTGGTCCATGTCGTGGATGCCATGTCAGTCACCTCGGGCAGCAGTGGTGGTGTGACTGCCATGCTGCCCTGCCCGCGCGGCTCCCGCCAGGGCCGTTCGGACCCGGGGAGGGCCCGCAGGTCCCATGCGGGGCGGCGGCGCAGGGCCGAGACTGGAGGGACCCGAACCAGGGAGGCCGTCCATGAGCACCCCCTCTCCCACCCGGATCGCCGCGGCGCTGCCCGCCGACCACCGCGCCCGCCTGATGGAGGCGGCCCGCGAGGTGAACTTCGCCGAAGGGAGCCGCATCTTCCGCGAGGGCGGCCGGGCCGACCGGTTCTGGATCGTCCGCTCCGGCACCGTGACCCTGGACGTCCACGTTCCCGGGCGGCGCGCCGCCGTGGTGGAGAGCCTCGGCGCCGGGGAGCTGGTCGGCTGCTCGTGGCTGTTCAAGCCGTGCACCTGGCGGCTGGGCGCCGAGGCCATGACCCCCGTGCGGGCCTACGAGTTCGACGCGGACCAGGTGCGGGCGCTGATGGACGCCGACCCGGCCTTCGGGTACGCCGTCGGCCACTGGGTCGGCCAGGTCCTCGCCCACCGGCTGCACGCCACGCGGATCCGGCTGCTCGACCTGTACGCCCCCTACGGCAGCGGCAGCGCCGTCTGACCCCGCGGCGCCGGACGGGTTCAGGTGAGGAGCGTCGGCGGGGACAGGGGGACCTCCCACACCAGGCGGGTGCCGCGGGAGGCTCCGACGGGGCCGGGGTCCCGGGCCGCGACGTCCATGCGGCCGCCCAGCCGTTCGGCGCGTACGCCGAGGTTGCGCAGGCCGCTGCGGCGGCCCCCGGCGGGGAGTCCGACGCCGTCGTCCGTCACGGTGACGGTCAGCAGGCCGTCGGCGGCGACGACGGAGACGTCCGCGTGCGCGGCCCGGGCGTGCCGGGCGACGTTCGCGAGGGCCTCGCGGAGGACGGCGAGGACCTCGTCGGCCACGGCGGGCGGGACGTCGGTGTCGAGCAGTCCCTCCATGCTGAGGGCCGGTGCGAAGCCGAGGGCGGCGGAGGCCTCTTCGACGGCCTCGACGGCGCGGGCGCGCAGCCGGGACCCGGTGCCGGCCTCGTGCTCGCGGAGGCCGAAGATGGTCGACCGGATGATCTTGATGGTGGCGTCCAGGTCGTCGACGGCGCGGGCGAGCCGCTCGGACGCCTCGGGGTGGTCGACGAAGCGCTGCGCGCTCTGGAGGGTCATGCCGGTGGCGAAGAGCCGCTGGATGGCCAGGTCGTGCAGGTCCCGGGCGATGCGGTCGCGGTCCTCCAGCAGGCTCACCTGTTCGGCGTCCCGGCGCCGGTCGGCGAGTTCCAGGGCGAGGGCGGCCTGCCCCGCGAAGCCGGGGAGCGCGGCGGTCTCGGAAGCGGCGAAGGCAGGGCGGCCGCGGCGGCGGGCCAGCATCAGGACGCCGCTGAGCCCCTCCTTGGTGCCGACGGTGACGGCGACCGCCGGCCCGAAGCCCTTCCACTGGTCCGGCTGCACGGCGGCGTCCGGGTCGGCCTCCAGGTCCCGCACGGTGACCGGGCCGTCGCGGGTGAGGGCGGCCTCGACGAGGGTGCCGCGGGTGTCGGCCGGGGTGATGCGGCGGTGGGCCTCGGCCCCTTCCCCCACGGCGAGGGAGCCGCGCAGCCCGCCGGAGGGGCCCAGGCGGTGGAAGACGCCGAGGTCTGCGCCGGTGATGTCCTTGGCCCGGGCCAGCATGCCCTCCAGGACCTCGTCCTCGGGCGCTCCGGACAGCAGGGCGCTGGTGATGTCGGAGCTGGCCGTCAGCCAGCGTTCCCGCAGGCGGACCTCCTCGAAGAGGCGGGCGTTCTCGATGGCGATGCCGGCGGCGACCGCAAGGGTCGACAGGACCGCCTCGTCCTCCTCGTCGAAGCAGGCGCCGCCGCGCTTCTCGGTGAGGTAGAGGTTGCCGAAGACGGCCTCGCGGACCCGGATGGGCACGCCGAGGAAGGAGTGCATCGGCGGATGGTGCGGGGGGAACCCGTACGAGGCGGGGTGCTCCGACAGTTCGGACAGGCGGAGGGGCTCGGGGTGGCGGATCAGCTCGCCGAGGATGCCGTGGCCGGAGGGCAGGTCCCCGATCTGCGCGCGCACCTCGTCGCTGATGCCGACGGGCAGGAACTCGTCGAGCTTCTGCCCGTCGCCGATCACGCCGAGGGCTCCGTACTCGGCGTCGACGAGGACGACGGCCGCTTCGACGATGCGGCGCAGCACCTGCGGCAGGTCCAGCTCCCGGCCGACGGACATGACCGCTTCGAGGAGGCCGTTGAGCCGGTCGCGGGCGCCTCTGGCCTCGTCGATGCGGACCTGGAGCTCGTCGAGGAGCTCGTCCAGCCGCAGCCGTGGCACACCGACCGCGGCGGGCTGCCCGCCGGCGCTCATGTCCCGCCTCCGGACGACGGTGAGAGGACCACGCATCCACGGTAGCGCCGGTCCGGGCCGCAGGCCCGTGGGTCGGGCGGCGGCTGCCGCCGTCCGGTCCGGGCCCCGCCGGCCCGTACGGCACCGGGAGGGGCCCGTTCGGCCCTCGCCCCACGCCGGTTCTCCGGCGGATCATGGGTGGCACGTCCCGCAGGGGGCGTCGGCCCGGACGCCGCGGAGGTGCCGGACGGCGACGTCGAGGTGCACGCCGTGGACGGCGTCGCCACCCTGGACGGGACGGCGGCCCGCCGGCTCCGCCTGCTGCCCGACCTCGTCGGACGGCTCGGCGGGGTCGTCGCCGCGGACCCGCATGTACGCGCCCTCTCCGGCGACACCGCCGGCGCCCCCGCCGGGCGGACGCGGCAGGCCCTGCCGTGGCGGCGCCCGACTCCCCGAGGAAGGAACCCCTCCCCATGGACGACCACGTGACGGCCGGCGTCGACGGCTCCCCCGAGAGCCGGGCGGCGGCGCGCTGGGCGGCCGGTGAAGCCGTACTGCGGCAGGTTCCGCTGCGGCTCGTCCACGCCGTCGACTGGCCGCTCGACCCGGTGTTCCCCGGGGTGGGCGGGCAGGACGCGGACCGGTGGGCCGACCAGGTGCTGTCCGAGACGGCGGAGGAGCTGCGGCGGCGCCATCCGCAGCTGGCGATCACGACCCGCTGCCCCACGGCCCGCCCGGCGGCCGCCCTGGCGGCGGAGGCGGCGGACGCCGCGCTGCTGGTGCTGGGCTCGCGCGGCATCGGCGGCCTGGTCGGCTTCCTGGTCGGCTCGGTCGCGCTGTCGACCGTGGCGGCGACCGACACGCCTGTCGTCCTCGTGCGCAGCGACGACGAGGCCCCTGACGGCTCGGACACGGATGCCGGTGCCGGTGCCGCAATCGTCGTCGGCGTCGACATCCACGAGGCCGGCGACCGGGTGCTCGACTTCGCGTTCGAGGAGGCGGCCCGGCGGGGCTGCCCGCTGCGGGCGGTGCACGGCTGGAAGCTGCCCCCGGCCTACACGTACGTGCCGTTCTTCGACCCGGACAACGAGCGCGACATCGGCCGGAGCGTCACCCGCATGGCCGAGGACATGCTGCTGCCCTGGCGGCAGAAGTACCCCGAGGTGGCGGTCACGAGCAGCGTCTTCCGGGGGTCCCCCGGCGAGCGGCTCGTCCAGGAGAGCCGCGGTGCGGGCCTGGTCGTGGTCGGGCGGCGCCGGCGCCGCTCCCCTCTGGGCCCGCACCTGGGCGCGGTCGCCCACGCGGTGCTGCACCACGCCGCGGCCCCCGTCGCGGTGGTCGCGCATGACTGACGGCGCCGGCCGGGAGCAGGGCGGGCGGCCCGGCCCGCCCTCGGGGAGGGCCGGCATCCGGCACCGCAGCGTCGCGGACCTGATGACGCCCCACCCTGTGGGCGTCCGGGCGGCGACGGCGTTCAAGGAGGTGGCCCGGCTGCTCCACGAGTACGACATCACGGCCGTGCCCGTGGTGGACGCCGACGGGCGCCCCGTCGGCGTGGTGTCGGAGGCCGACCTGCTGAGGCGGCGGGCCGGGGGCACGTCCACGGCGGGCGATCTGATGTCGAGCCCCGCGGTGACGGCCCGCCCGGAGTGGAGCGTGGTCCGCGCGGCCCGGGTGATGCAGCGGCACGAGGTCAAGCGGCTGCCGGTCGTCGGCGCGGACGGCCGGCTGATCGGCGTGCTCAGCCGCAGCGACCTGGTGCGGCTGTTCCTCCGCCGCGACCAGGCCATCCGCGAGGAGATCGTCGAGGACGTGATCGTCCGCACGCTCGGCATCGCCCCGTCGTCGGTCACCGTGGACGTGGAGGACGGCGTGGTGGTCCTCAGCGGGACGGTGCCCGGGGCGGAACTGCTGCCCGTGGTCGAGCGGCTCTGCCAGAGCGTCGACGGCGTCGTGGACGTCGACAACAGGCTGGCCGGTCCGACCGCCGGCCCCGCGTGACAGGCCGCCGTCAGCCGTCGCCGGGCCCGGGCCGCAGGCGGCCGCTCCACCGGGGCTCGACGTCCTCCCACTCGGCATCCCAGGCGCGGGCGCTGCGCGCGTCGACGGCGCGGAGGCCGACGCGGACGAGGGCCCCCGACACGAGGAGGACCCCGGTGACCGCCGCCGCGCCGAGGAGGAACGCCTCCAGGCCCACTTCGGCGGCACCGGGCGGTGCGGACGCGGCGCGGCCCCGGTCGTCGACCCACACGCGGACGGCGTCGCCCTTCCGCGTGCCGGGCGGGACGGGCACGGTGTCCGTGTGCACGCGGCCGGGCGGGTACTGCCAGGTGGCAGAGGCTGCGGTGGAGGTCCGGTCGCTCGGCCAGTCCCCGGACCGGTAGCCGGTCGTGCCGACCGTGGTGGCCGTCACGGCGTGCCGCTCCCGGGCGACCGCCTCGGCGGCACGGGTTCCGTCGGTCCAGGAGGCGTACCCGGCGGCGGCCCCGCAGGCGGCGGCGATCAGGCAGGCCGCGGCGAAGGCGCGGCGCAGCCACGTGCGGGCGCGGTCGGCGCTGCGCAGGAGCGGCTTGCCCCCCGCTCCTGTCGTCCGGTCGTCCATGGCGCACCTCCGCCCTGCGTACGTACCGGGAGCAGGCCCGCCGCTCGGGCGGTGGGCCGGGCGCTCACTCCGCGGGCGCCTCCGGGCGGACGATGGTCACGGGGCAGGGGGCGTGCAGCGCGACCTGCTGGCTGACCGAGCCGAGCAGGGCCCGCCGGAAGCCGCCGCGGCCGCGGCTGCCCACGACCAGCATGTCGGCGCCCCTGGCCGCGTCGACCAGGACCTCGACCGGATGGCCGTGGACCAGGCGCTCGTGGACCAGGGAGGCGCCGTCCTCGCCGAGCACCGTGCGGACCTCCTCGACCAGGCGCCGCTCGGCGTCCTCCTCGTCGAACGTGACGTCCACGGCGGGGGCGGACCACGACGCCTCGCCGGGGACCTCCCACGCGGTGACGGCCTCCACACGGCCGCCGACCAGGCCGGCGTACCGCACCGCCCAGCGGAGGGCGGCCTGGGAGGAGGACGATCCTTCCAAGCCCACCACGATCCGCGGAGCCTCATGCTGCGTGCTCATACCCACTCCTTCCGACTCCCTACGTCCAGCGTGGGCGAGGCGGGTGCCGCCCGCCAGGCGAGCGGGTGGGCGCCGGGGCACTCGGCGGGGTCAGCGGGCGGGCAGGCGGAACCAGCGCTCCCGTCCCGCGGCGACCAGGACGCGGCGGCCGCCGGGGAGGACCAGCGGCAGCGGCCCGAGGAGCGAGGGCGGGACGGACACGCCGATCCGGCCCGGCAGGAAGCGGATGCCGATGCCGCGGTGTCCGAGGCAGCAGACGGAGAAGGCCGAGCGGGGGATCTCGGTGAGCGGGGCGGGGTCGACGTGCAGGCCGTCCGCGGCGGGATGCAGCCCGACGACCGCCCGCTCGACGAGGTCCAGGGTGCCGGCCATGGCGCCGAGGTGGATCCCCTCGCCGGTGGTGCCGCCCTGGACGTCGGTGACGTCGCCGAGCAGGGCCTCCCGGCAGAACCGCCAGGCGTCGGCGCCCCGCTGCAGCGCGAGGATCCGGCCGTGGACGACGCTGCTGAGGGTGGAGCCGTGGCAGGTGCGGGGGAGGTAGTAGGCCACCGTCCGCTCCCACACCGCGTCGTCGACGGTGTACCCGAGACGGGCGAAGAGCCCGGCCAGTTCGGCGGGGCGGAAGAGGTGGCCCAGCATGAGGGTGTCGGCCTGCTTGGAGGCCCGGTAGCGGTTGGGGGTGTCGCCCTCGGCCTCCAGGATCCGGTCGAGGCGGCGGATGTCGCCGTAGCGGGCGCGGTAGCCGTCCCAGTCGAGTTCGGCGAGGTCGCCGTAGCCGTGGAACTGGCTGATCACACCGGCGTGGAAGGGCACGTGGAGACGGTGCGAGACGTCCCGCCAGACCCCGGTGTCGCCCGCGCGGAGGCCGAGCTGCGCGCGGAGGTCGGCGCGGCGGGCCGCGGGCAGCTCGTCGTGGAGGTCGAGGGCGCGGGCGAGGACCCAGGCTGCGGTGACGTTGGTGTAGGTGTTGTCGTCGATGCCGGGGGCGGCGGCGTCCGGGTAGCCGTCGTGGTACTCGTCGGGGCCGATGACACCGCGGATGCGGTAGCGGCCGAGGCCGGCGTCCCAGGTTGCGGCGGAGCCCCAGAACTGGGCCGTGCTCAGCAGGAGTTCGGCTCCGGGTCCGTGCATGAAGCCGGTGTCGCGGGTCGCGAGGCCGTACTGCCAGGCGTTCCAGGCGACGGCCGAGCCGACGTGCCGCTGGAGCCGGGAGTGGTCGGGCAGCCAGCGGCCGGAGCGCGGGTTCAGGTGCAGCCGCTGCGTCTCCTCCTCGCCCGAACCGGCGCTCTGCCACGGGAACATGGCGCCCCGGGCGCCGCTCCGGCGGGCCGCCTCGCGGGCGGCCGGCAGCCGCCGGTGGCGGTACATGAGCAGGCCGCGGGCGGTTTCGGGGAAGTGCAGCGTGAGGTACGGCAGGACGAACAGCTCGTCCCAGAAGACGTGCCCGCGGTACGCCTCCCCGTGCAGGCCGCGGGCGGGCACGCCGACGTCGAGATCCGCTGTGTGCGGGGAGAGGGTCTGCAGGACGTGGAAGGCGTGCAGGCGCAGGATCCTGCCGGTCTCCCCCGGGGTCTTCAGCTCTCCCGTGGCCCAGCTGCGCTGCCAGGCGGCGCGGTGCGACTCCAGGAGGGTCGGGAAGTCGGGGGCGCGGCCCGCGTGTGCGACGGCACTGTGCACGGGGTCGGCGGTGGGGCGGTCGAGGGAGCTGAACAGGGCGGCGGTCTTCACGACCACCGCGTCCCGCCCGCGCCGGACCGGCAGGAGGGACGTCTGCGCCGCGCGGTCCGCCGAGCAGGTGCGGCCGGCTGCGGCGAGGGGCCGGCACGAGGTCCGGACCGCCAGCCCGATCCGCACCCGCGAGGCCGTCGTGGTGCAGGCGAGCCAGTCGGTGCCGTCCGCTCCGGCCCCCGCCCGGTGCTCGGCGAGGTGGCGGCCGGCCAGGGCGCGGTAGCGGTCCACGCCGGTGTTGGCGGTGTTCCCGTCGAGGACGGACACGACCTCGATGCGGCCGCTCCAGCCGTACGCCCGGAAAGCGGTGCGCTGCGCGGCCAGGTGCGGATCGCCCATGTGGACGAGGCGCGTGTGGGTGACGCCGAGGCGGCGGCCGTCGGCGTCCTGGAACAGCATGCGGCGGGTGAGGGTTCCGGCGGCCAGGTCCAGGCGTACGTGGCACTTGCGCAGGGCGGGGTGGTCGGGGGTGAGCCAGTCGCCGGGCGGTGCGCCGTCGGGGAGGCAGCGGTAGCGCAGGGCGGTCCAGTCGGGCAGGCGGACCAGGTCCTCGTTGTGGAGGGTGCGGCCGGCCACCTCCGAGGCGAGGCGGTTGTAGCAGCCGGCCAGGTAGGTGGCGGGGTAGTGGACGGCGTCCGCGGTGGTCTCGGGGGCCGCGCCGCGGGTGGCGAAGCGGCCGTTGCCGAGGGTGCACAGGGACTCGACAAGGCGCTCGGTGGCGGGGTCGTAGGCCCGGTACTCCCAGCGCCAGGAGGTGTTCACGGCCGCCGGCGGACGGTCGCGGACGCCTGGCCCGTCATCCGTGCACCACGCGGCGGCCGGTGAGCCGGGCGGGGGTCAGCTTCATCCAGTGGACGCGGATCCCGCCCGCCCACGGGTGGGCGCGGGCGGTGACGACGAGGTGCTGGCGCTCGTCCGGGTCGGTGACGGCTTCGAGCAGGCCGACGGCCTGCACGCTCCAGCCCTCGGCGGTGACGTCGTCGATGTGGTCGACCTCGAAGGCGGCCTCGGTGCCGGCCGCCCGGACGGCCGCCGTGTCGGCGGCGGTGCGGAAGGCGATGGCCGGGCCGGCCGTCATGTAGTTGACGGGGAGGACGGAGGGGCCCTCCGAGGTGAACACCGCGATCCGCCCCACCCCGTGGGTGCCCAGCAGCCGCCGGCACTCGGCCTCGTCGAGGGCGACGAGTGCCGAGTCGCGCCGGGACTCGGCCCGGCCCGGGGGCCGGTCGGAGCTGGCGCCGGTCAGGTCGTCGACGGTGATGCCGAGGGCGTCGGCGACGCGGATGAGCGTGCCGATGGACGGGGAGGCGGCGTGCTCCTCCAGGTAGGCGATGTAGTTGGCGTCCGCTCCGCACCGCCGGCCCAGCTCCTCGCGGCTCAGGCCGAGGGAGGAGCGGCGGGCGGCCAGGCGGCGGCCGAGGTCGGTGCGGCCGGCCGGGGCGCCGGAGGCCGGGCGGGGGGTGCGCGGGCTGCTCTTCACGGTGATCACTGCTCCCGGGGCGGTAGGGCGACGGTGTCGTGCTGCGGTCCGCCGAGGACGACCTTGAGGGCGCCGGTGTCGCCGGCGCGGGAGAAGACGTCGTACGCCTCCTCCATCCGGTCGAGCTCGAAGCGGTGGGTGACCAGCGCGGCCCCGGGCAGGCGGCCGGCCGCCGCCATTCTCAGGAGCATCGGGGTCGAATAGGTGTCGACGAGGCCGGTGGTGAGGGTGACGTCCTTGATCCACAGGTCTTCGAGGTGGAGGACGGCCGGCTTGCCGTGGACGCCGATGTTCGCAACCCGTCCGCCGGGGCGGACCATCCTGGTGCACAGCTCGAACGCCTCCGGCAGGCCGACGGCCTCCATGACGACGTCCGCGCCGAGCCCGTCGGTCAGGTCCGCGACCAGCCGCTCGGGCTCCTCCCGTGCGGTCGCGGTGGCGTCGGCGCCGAGCCGGCGGGCCGCTTCGAGGCGGGAGGCCGCGAGGTCGACCGCGATGATGCGGAAGGGGCTGTAGAGGCGTGCGGTGGCGATGGCGGCCAGGCCGATGGGGCCGGCGCCGACCACCGCGACCGTGTCGCCGGGGCGGACGCCGCCGCTGAGGACGCCGACCTCGTACGCGGTGGGGAAGATGTCCGCGAACAGGACGGCCTCGTGGTCGGCGAGGGTGCCGGGCAGCGGATGGACGGAGAGGTCGGCGAAGGGGACCCGCACGTACTCCGCCTGGGTGCCGTCGACGAGGTGGCCGAGGACCCACCCGCCGCCCCCGCGGCACTGGCCGTAGCGGGCCTCGCGGCAGAACCGGCAACGGCCGCAGGCGGATATGCAGGAGACCAGGACCCGGTCTCCGGGGCGCACGCTGCGGACGTCGGCGCCGGTTTCGACGACGGTGCCGACGGCCTCGTGGCCGAGGACCCTGCCGGGGGCCACCTCGGGTACGTCGCCCTTGACGATGTGCAGGTCCGTACCGCAGAGGGTGACCGTGTCGACACGGACGACAGCGTCGGACGCGTCCTTGACCGAGGGGTCCGGGACGTCCTGCCAGGAGGTCTGTCCGGGCCCGTGGAAGACGAGTGCCTTCATGGCGCGGCCTTCTCTCTTGTGCACGGAGGTGTCGATGCCACGCTGTCCCGCCGGCCCGGTGCCGCGCTTGGGCCGGTCGGGCCCCTCCGGGGACCGGTGGGCCCTTCCAGGGTGTCGCGCCCCCGCGCCGCCGCAACCGGGGCGCCCGGCGGCGGGCCCGGGGCCGTACGGCCCCGCGGTGTGCCCCGGGCGGCCCTCCCGCCGGTGCGGCGCACCGGAGCAGGGTGAGGTGTCCGCACCCCGCACGGCAGCCGAGCCCGCTCGCCGCCCGCACGCCGAGGAGCGCGCCATGACCCCCGCCACCGGCCCGTACACCGTCGCCGATGTGATGACCACCGACGTCGTCGCGGTCACCCGGGACACCGGCTTCAAGGACATCGCCGCCGCGATGCGGCGCTGGAAGGTCACCGCACTCCCGGTGGTGGAGGGCGAGGGCCGGGTGGTCGGCATGGTCTCCGAGGCCGACCTGATTCCGAAGGAGGAGTTCCACGAGCGCGGCCCCGGCATGATCGAGCAGATGCGCCGCCTTGCCGACACGGCGAAGGCGGGCTCCGTCCGCGCCGGGGAGCTGATGACGAGCCCCGCGGTGACGGTCGGCCCCGAGGCCTCGCTCCCCGAGGCGGCCCGCCTCATGGCCGTCCGGCACGTCAAGCGCCTCCCGGTCGTCGACGGGAGCGGCACGCTGCGGGGCATCGTCAGCCGGTCCGACCTGCTGAAGGTCTTCCTCCGGCCGGACGGGGAACTGGCCGCCGAGATCCGCCACACGGTCGTCGAGCGGTTGTTCCCGCTCTCCCACGGGGCCGTGGAGGTGACGGTCGCGCACGGCGTCGCCACCCTGACCGGCCAGGTGCGGGACGAGCGCCTGATCCCCGTGGCCGAGCAGCTCGCGCACGCCGTCGAGGGCATCGTGGACGTCCGCTGCCTGCTCCGGGCGCCGACCGCGGCCTGACACGCGGCCTGACGGGGCCGCGGTCAGGCCCGGGCCAGCGGCGACCTGTCGAGGACCACGATGCCCGCGACAGCCGTGGCGGCGCCGACCGCCTGGACGGCGAGCGCCCCGGGCGAGGTGGCGAGCTGCTCCCCGAACAGGACGACGCCGATCAGCACCGCGCCGGCCGGTTCGAGGCAGTCGATGATCGGCAGGCTGATCGCGAGGGAGCCCGCCTGGTAGGAGCTCTGGGACAGCACCAGCCCGATCACGCCGACGACGACGACCGCATACGGCTCCCAGTGCCAGAACCCGTCGAGCCCCTCTCCGCGGAACCACCTGCCCGCGCTCTTGGTCAGGCTGTCCAGCAGCGCGAACATCAGGGCGGCGGCGATCGCGTAGAGGGCCGTCCGGGCCGCCGCGCGGCTCCTGCGGCCCACGGCCGCCAGGACGACCGCCGCCCCGCCGGTGCCGACCAGCACCGGCAGCCACTCGACCGCGGTCGGCACCGGCGCGGCCTCCGCCGGCGGGAGCACCGCGAGGAACATGGCGATGCCGCCGGCCGTGCAGGCGATCCCGGCCGTGTCGCGCCGGGTCAGCGGCATCCCGCGGCGGCGGGCGAGCAGCGGCAGCGCGAAGACGAGGTCGGTGGCGGCCAGCGGCTGCACCAGCACGAGGGGGCCGAAGGCGAGGGCGAGGCCGAGGAGGGCGTACGAGAGGACGACCAGGGCCATGCCGGCCAGCCAGGCGCGCCGGCGGGCCAGCCCGAGCAGCAGGCGCAGGCGCAGGGCCTCCTGCGCGGGCGCCTGCTGCGCCGCCTTCTGCTGGAGGACGGACGCGAAGCCGAAGGCGGCGGCGGACAGCAGAGCGGCCGCCACCGCCACCGCGGTATCCATGCGCCGACTATCGCCATCCGGGCGGACCGGGGCCGTACGCGACACGCACGAGGGGCGGTGCGGCTGCCGTCCCCCGGCCGCGGAGGGGGCCGCTCGGGCCCCGTACGGGCCCCCTTGGGCCCTGTGCGCGGTCGCGGCGGCGGGGGCAGGCTGGATGCGGAACCGTCCTCCGCAGACGCGGAAACCCGGAGGAGGCATGCCATGACGGCCCAGGTCACGGTGGGCGTGGACGGCTCACCCGAGAGCCTCGCGGCGGTCGCGTGGGCGGCGCGCGAGGCAGTGCTGCGGGATGTGCCGCTGCACCTGCTGCACGTGGAGGCGGGGGCTCGGGCCGAGGAGCCGGACGGCGGCTCCGCGGCGCTCCTCGCGGCCGCAGCAGAGCGGGCGCGCGGCGAGGCTGCGGCGCTGGAGGTGGACGTGCGCTGCGTCCGGGGCCGGCCCGAGGAGGTGTTGGGCGGCGCCGCGGACGATTCGGAGCTGACGGTGCTGGGCTCGCGGGGGCTCGGCGCCCTCGGCGGGTTCCTCGCCGGGTCGGTCTCCCTGGGTGTCGTCGCCACGGCCCGCCACCCGGTCGTGCTGGTGCGCGCCCCGGACGACGGCGGCGGGCCGGCTCCCGACGGCGGGATCGTCGCAGGGGTCGACCTCGCCCACCACAGCGACCGGCTGCTCGGCTTCGCGTTCACCGAGGCAGCGCGCCGGGGCGGCGGACTGCACGTCCTGCACTGCTGGAGCCTGCCGCCGGTCTACGTGTACGCCGGGGTGATGGACCCGCACATCGGCGACGAGCTCGGGCAGCTGGCGGCCGAGGCCCTGGAGGAGCTCCTGGAGCCCTGGCGGAAGACGTACTCCGGGGTGCGGGTCAGCCACGAGGCCGTCACCGGCTCCGCGGGCGCCCGGCTCGTGGACGCGGCGAAGGGGGCGGCGCTGCTGGCGGTCGGCCGGCGCACCCGGAAAGTGGTGTTCGGCCCGCACGTCGGGCCCGTCGCCCATGCCGCCGTCCACCACAGCCCGGCGCCCGTCGCGGTGGTGCCGCTGGACTGAGGCGCATCCCCGGAGCGGCGCGTGCACGCGGGACAGCGGGCACGGGTTGCCGGCCGCCGCGCCGGCGCGGCGGAGTGCTGAGGCTCGGCGCGGCCACGGCCGGCCGGCCCGCGGTGGTGCCGCTACTTGATGAGGGCGTTCGCCACGATGATCGCGAACCCGATGCCGGCGTCGGCGGCGCCGACGGCGACGGCGGGCAGGAGCCGGGAGCCCCGGCGCAGGGAGAGGGCCGTGCCCCAGCCGAAGAGCAGCGCGGTGTTCAGGCCGAGGCCGACGGCGGTGGTGCCGGGGGCCTGCCACCCGAAGGCGCCCGCCAGGACGAGCAGCAGCACGGTCGGCAGGGCGGCCGCGACCATCGGCCACTCGTGCCACAGCTCGACGGCGAGCAGGCGCCAGCGCCGCCGGGACGGGTCCCGCCGGTGCCCGGACATGTGGTGGGCGTAGCCGTGGGCCAGGGCCGCGGTGATCGCGGTGACCAGCACCCAGGCCGCGTCGCTGAAGGGCGTGTACGTGCCGCCCTTCTCGTCCAGGGCGGCGAGCAGGCCGCTGGCCAGGACCGTGCCGTAGACGCCGCAGAACATCCAGTCGGCGGCGTGGCCGTGTCCGGGGCTGACGCCCCGGGCCGGCCCCTCTGCGGCGGCGGGCGCGGGCCCGGGCGGCGGGGTGTGCGGGCCGGCGGTCGGGTGGTCGGCGGTCACGACGGTCCTTCCGGTCGAGGTATTGTCCGCCCCTTTTGGGCCTGTATGTCCGACCTGCCGCACCTTACGAGACTTCCGTGTCGGATTTCTGTATGGGCCGCGGGGCCGCCGCGGTGGGGTCGCCGGGCCGGGCGGTCGCGGCTGGTCCCCGTCCCCGGCGGCGGCCGGCCCTCCTGACCGCGCAGTCCCAGGCCGTCACGGGGCCGGGGCCGGCGCCCCGAGCCCCGCCGCCCGCAGGCACCCGGGGGTGTACTCCGACCGGGTGCTGCCGCTGGTCCGCGCGGGCCAAGAGGACGCCGCCCGGGCGCCCGACCGGCGCAGAGGGTGCTTCCGTGGCGTACCGGACCCGGGCTGCGGCCAAGACCCCCGCCGGCCGGGACCGGCCAGTCCGGCGAGGCGAGGAGCGCGATGCACACCACGGTCCACCTGCTGGCGGCCGATGCCCCCGCCCAACTCCTCCCGGCCCGGCAGCTGATGGCGTTCACCCTCGCCTCCCACATCATCCTGGTGCCGCTGGGCGTGGCGCTGCCGCTGATCACGCTGGTCATGCACCACCGCGGGCTGCGCCGCCGCGACCCGGTGGCCCTGCTGCTGGCCCGGCGCTGGTCGGCCGTGATGGCCGTGCAGTTCGCGATCGGCGTCGTCACGGGAACCGTGCTGTCCTTCGAGTTCGGGCTGCTCTGGCCGGGGCTGATGGGCCGGTGGGGCGACGTGTTCGGCATCGGGTTCGGCGTGGAGGCCTGGGCCTTCTTCCTCGAAGCGGTGCTCATCGCCATCTACCTGTACGGCTGGCGGAGGCTGCCGCCGCGCACCCACTTCCTGCTCGGGCTCCCGCTGCCGGCGGCGGCGCTGCTCGGGGCCTTCGGCATCCTGTCCGCGAACGCCTGGATGAACACGCCGCAGGGCTTCACTCTCGACTCGCGGGGCGACCCGGTCGGCGTGGACGTCTGGAAGGCGATCTTCACCCCCATGTTGGGCCCCCAGTACTGGCATTTCGTGGTGGCGATGCTGATGACGGCGGGGTACGTCGTGGCCGGCGTCTACGCCGTCGGATGGCTCCGGGGGCGCCGCGACCGGTACCACCGCCTCGGCTTCACCGTGCCGTTCACCCTCGCCGCCGCGGCCACGCCGGTGCAGCTGTTCCTGGGCGACTCGATCACCCGGGCGGTCTTCCGCGAGCAGCCCGTGAAGTTCGCGGCCATGGAGATCGTCTGGAAGACCGACAGCCACGTGCCGGAGTACCTCTTCGGCCGCCTGCACCCGGACGGATCGATCACCGGCGGCATCAAATTCCCCCAGCTCGACTCCATCCTCGCCGGCTTCAGCCCGGACACGGTGGTGCAGGGCCTGACCGCCGTGCCGGCCGGCGACCGGCCGAACACCACCCAGGCCACCATCGTGCACTGCGCCTTCGACATCATGGTCTGCATCGGCTCGGCGCTCGCCCTCCTCGCCGCCTGGTACGGGCTGGCCTGGCTGCGGCACCGCCGCCCGCCCCGCTCCCGGTGGTTCTACCGGGGGGCCGCCTGCGCGGGCGCCGGATCGGTCGTCGCCGTCGAATGCGGCTGGATCACCACCGAGGTGGGCCGCCAGCCCTGGATCGTCTACGGGCACATGCGCGTGTCCGAGGCCGTGACCCCGACCCGCTCCACCGCCCTCTGGGCCATGTTCGCCCTCGTGGCCGTGGTGTACGTGCTGATCTTCGCGGCGTTCGCGGTCGTCCTGCTGAAGATGCGCGACCGCTGGCGCCTCGCCGACGAGCCCGGCGGCCCGGGGACGGGCCCGGGCGGTGCGGAGGCCCCCGAGGCGGCGACCCCGTACGGGCCCCGCCCGCCGGTCCCGGCGGCCGGTCCCGGAGGCTCCGCTCCCTCCGAGGGCGGCGGGCGGTGATGGCGGAGCTCGTCGCCTTCGTGCTGCTGCTCGCGGTCACCGCGTACGCCTGCGCCGGCGGGGCCGACTACGGGGCCGGCTTCTGGGACCTGGCGGCCGGCGGGGCCGCGCGGGGACGGCGCCCGCGCCGGCTCATCGACCATGCCATGGCGCCCGTCTGGGAGGTCAACAACGTGTGGCTGGTCTTCGTCCTGGTCCTGATGTGGACCGGCTTCCCCGTGCTCTTCCAGACCGTGTTCACCGCGATGTGGCTCCCGCTCGCCCTGGCCGCCCTCGGCATGGTCGTGCGCGGCGCCGGCTTCGCGCTGCGCAAGCCCGCCCGGCGGCTGTCCCGCCGGCGCCTGTACGGGGCCGCCTTCGCCGGCGCCTCGCTGCTGACGCCGTTCTGCCTCGGCGTGGCCGTCGGAGGCATCGCCTCCGGGCGGGCCGCACCGGGCACCGAGGCCGCGGCGCGCGTCTGGGCCGGGCCCGCCCCGCTGGCGTTCGGGCTGTTCACCGTCGCGGGGACCGCCCTCCTCGGCGCCGTGTTCCTCACCGCCGACGCCGGCCGCTTCGACGCCCCCGACCTCGTCGGCTACTTCCGGCTCCGCGCCCTCGTCGCCCTCGGCGCCGTCGCCGTCACCGCGTGCGGCGTGCTCCTCGCGACCCGCAGCGACGCGCCGCACGTCTGGCAGGGGCTCACCCGCGGCGCCGGCCTCGCCCTCGCCGCCGCCTCAGCGGCGTCCTTCGCCGCCACCGGGCTGCTCGTCCTGCGCGACAGGGCGCAGTGGGCCCGCTTCGGCGCCGTCGCGGCCGTCGGCGCGGCCGTCTTCGCCTGGGGCCTCGCCCAACGCCCCTACCTCATCCCCACCTCCCTCACGGTGGCGGACGCCGCGGGCGACCCGCAGACCCTGGCATGGCTGTCGCTGGTCAGCCTCGTCGCCCTGCTGCTCATCGGACCGGCCGTGGCGCTGCTGTACCGGCTGGACACCCGCGGCACGCTCGAACCCCTCGCCGACTCCGACCTGCGAGGGGTCCGCCCGCACCGGGGCGGCCCGGCCGACGGCGGCGGCTGACGGGCCGCAGGACCGGCCGGGCCGAGAGCCCGGCCGGGACCGCCCGTTCTCTGGGGGGTCGCCGCCCGGCCGACGCGGGGGCTCGACGCGCGCCTGCTGCTCGCGGCCCGCAGCGCGCCGGCACTCCACCACTTCGTGCAGGAGTCGGACGGCCGGCCCCGCGGCGGGCCGCCGGATCGGGCCGGGGGGCGCGTCCCGGTGACGGCCCCGCCCCCGATCGGGGTCGGGGCGCGGCCACGCCCCACGGCCGCGCCATCGGGTGATGCGGTTCCGTCAGGCGGGTGACAGCGGCCACCGCAGACGGCCACCGGGCGGGCCGGTGTTCCAGGATCGGTGCCGCAGCGGTCCGCCTCCGGCGGAATGCGCATCGACCGGGTCTGTGCCGTGCGACCGGCTCGACCACGACTGCCAGGAGTGCCATCCCATGCGTTCACGCGCCATCGCCGTCACGGCCGCCGCGGTTGCGGCCGCCGCGGCACTCGCGCAACCCGTCCACGCCGCCCCGCTCGTCGACGGGGTCTACCGGTTCGCGGCCCTCAGCGACGGCAAGTGCCTGACGTGGCCCAAGTCGTACGGGAGCATCGGCACGGCGTCCCTGGGCGCCTGCACGGACGACGGGTCCACCTCGGCGAACTGGCAGGTACGGCAACGCCCCAACGGGACGATGGAAGTCTCCACACCGGGTTCGAACCCGCGCACCTGTCTGAGGTTGGAGACGGACTACAGGGTGGTTGTCAGCGACAACTGTGCCGACAAGTACGCCGAGTGGACCGTCTCCTACGGCTCCGCCGGACCCGGCAGCGTGGTGTGGGCCGACATCGAGCACACCCCCGGCGACCGATCCGGCTCGTGGGGGAAGCTGGTGGACAGCCCCGACGTCACCGGTCGAATCGTGGTGAGGCGGGCCCCCATCGAGCCGCACTACTGGGGGCTGCAGCCGGTCGGTTAGCGCCTTGGCCCCGCCCCGGCACTAGCCTGCGAGGCGGGCCGCCAGGGCGGGGAGCAGCCGGAGGGCGTTCGCCCGGCCCACCTCGGCGCGCTCGGCCTCCGTCCACCCGTCGTACGCGGCGAAGCCGGCCGTGTTCTCGGCGGTGTGGGCGGCGGGCATGAAGGGGTAGTCGCTGCCGTAGAGGATGCGGCCGGCACCGGCGAGGCGGGTCAGCGCGGGCAGCGCGAACTCGTTGGCGGACATGGCGATGTCGTAGTGCAGCCGGCCCAGTGTGCCGATGACGTCCGCCGGGACGCGGTCCTTCAGGTACGCGCCGATGGTGGGGCCGTGGGTGAGCCGGCGGGCCAGGAACGGCAGGGTGCCGCCCGCGTGCGACAGGATCAGCCGCAGGTCGGGCAGCCGGTCGAGGACGCCGTTGAAGAGCAGGCTCGCCGCGGTGCGGGTCGTCTCGAAGGTGAACTCGTAGAGCGACGCCGGCAGGTCGAAGGTCTCCAGGTCTCGGCTCGGCGGGGCGGCGGGGTGGACGTGGACGGCCGCGCCCCGCTCGGCGATCTCCGCGAGCAGCGGCTCGAACTCCGGGTCGCCGAGGTAGCGGCGCCCGTACGAGGTCAGCAGCCCCGCTCCGTCCAGGCCCAACTCGTCCATGGAGTACCGGAGTTCGTCGCGGGCGGCGGCCACGTCCGGCAGCGGGAGAATCGCGAACGCGCCGAACCGCTTCGGGTGCTCGCGGACCAGCCCGGCCAGGTACTCGTTGACCCGGCGGGCCATCTTGGGGGCGTCCGGGCCGTCGAGGAAGGTGACGCCGGGGGCCGTGATGGACAGGACGGCCGCCGCGATCCCGTGCGCGTCCATCACCTCCAGGCTCTGCTCGGGGGTCCAGTCCGGGTAGTCGACGCCCGGGATCGCCTTCCGGTCGCCGAGGGCCTCGGCGTACAGGGGCGGCACGGCGTGGTGGTGGACGTCGATCAGACCGGCGGGTGTGGACATGCGGCAGCTCCTGGCGTGAGGACGGCGAAGGGAACCGGGCTCGTACGGCAGCCCCGGGCGTGTCCGGGCGGGTCGTGTCGACCGGGCCGGCCCGCCGGGGGGCGGCCGGCCCGGCGCGCAGTACGGCGGAGGCGGACGCCGCCGCGGCACCCCGGCACCCTTTTCGGGGGCGGGGGCCGCAGCGGAGCCTCGTCCACGCCGTTCGACGGACACGTCTGCGATCGGCCCCAAGGCTACGCAGGATCACCGGCGGCGGCAGGGGCGCCGGGAACAAAGCGGGGGCGGATTGCGGGAATCCGTCACCACGGCGTTTGCCGGGCCCGCCGGCCGGGCGGTGCCCGGGCTTCCCCCGCTCGGGCGCCGCGACGCCGATCGGCCCTTCGGGCCGTGCGGGGGCGGTGTCGGGGCCGCGCCGTGCCAGGATGGGGGACGCTGTTCCGTCTGCCTGTTCCCTGTTGCGAGGAGGCCGAGTTGACCAGTCCCGAGGCCAGGGGTCCCAAACTGCCGCCGACCCACCCGCCGAGGACGCCGCCGCCGCAGAAGAAGCCGGTGGAGGCGCCGCGTCCGCAGCCCGCCACCAAGCCGAAGGAGGTGGCGGTACGGGCCCGTCCGCGGATGGTGGTCCGCAACCGGCGTACTGCGGCGCTCGTTTTCCGCGCCGACCGGTGGGCGGCGGGCAAGGCGGCCCGCCAGGCCGTGGAGACGGTGCGCGGCTGGGGATATGCGGGCGCGTGCGAAGGGGACGTGGAGCAGTCGGTGCGGGTCCTCGTCGGGGCGGCGGTCGCGGACGGCGGGAAGCGGCTGTCGGTGCACCTGGGCGACCAGGAGGGGAAGATCCTCGTGGCCGTCCTCAGCCATGTGGTCGGCGCGCCCGACGACGGGGTGCTCGCGCAGGTCGCGGGCCTGGCCGCGACCTGCGCCGTCGGCACCGACACCGGGGAGGACGGCCGGCGCATGTGGGCCGTCCTCGACACCGCCCCGCGGCGGCCCCGTACGGCGCCCGGCGCGCCCGGCCCCACCGGCTGAGCGGGGCCGCGGCCGCCCGCGCCCGGTGGCGGGGCGACGGCGCGGCCGGGCGGGGCGCCCGCGTCAGTGGAGGCAGAGGCAGAAGGGGTGGCCGGCCGGGTCGGCGTAGACGCGCCAGTTGGCCTCCGGGCGGATCTGGTCCGTCCGCTCCAGCAGGGTCGCGCCGAGGGCCAGCGCGCGCTTCTCCTCGCCTTCGAGGTCGTCGACGTCGAAGTCGAGGTGGATTTGCTGCGGCCGCTGCTGCCCGGGCCACCGGGGCGGCCGGTAGCCGTCCACCCGCTGGCAGGCGAGGGGCGTCCCCTCGAAGCCGTGCACCTCCAGCCAGTCGGGGTCCTCGGGGTCCTCGACGACGCGGCCCCCGAGCAGCTCCGCGTAGAAGCGCGCCAGCCGGACCGGGTCGTCGCAGTCCAGTGCGACCGCCTGCAGTTTGCGAATCACGTCGACACCTCTCGTCACTCGGCCGTCCCGGCTCCTACCCCGTACGGCAGGGCTCACGCGCCGCGGTCACCCGCGCGGCGGGTTGTCGCGCAGGACCCGTTCGACGTTCGCGAAGTGCGCTCGGTACGTCCGCCGGACGCCCTCCCACTTCGCCGGGTCCTTGGCGATCTCCTCGCGCTGACAGGCGGCTTCCACCGTCTGCCACACTACGGCGACGGACGCCTCGCCCATGCATGCGGCATCCGCGACGGCGGTCGCGATCTCCGGCGAGGAGGGACCGGGCCGGGGCCGCACGGGCGGCAGGTCGAGCCGGTCCGAGGCGGAGAAAACGTCCGCCGGCAGGTCGTACCCCTTGCCGGCCATGCAGGCGGCCCACATCTGCTCGGCCTTCCGGACCTGCGGGTGGCGGCGCGCCCTCTCGTAGGCGGCCAGTTCCATGTCGTTGGCGGTGCGCAGGGCGTCGCCGTAGGTCTGCGGGGTGGCGTCCGGGCCGTCCAGGGCGCGGACCGCCTCGCCGTGGCAGCCGCCTTCGGGCACCTTCCGGCCGGCGTACTCGGCGACGGTCCCGGAGGAGACCTGGTTCTCGGCGGCGCCGGGTGCGGCGTCCTGTGGCGCCGTGTCGTCGCCGGGCAGCCAGTAGCCCCATTCCCGGGCGCGGGCGGCGTCCGGAGTGCCGTAGCGGCGTTCGGTGCGGGTGGCGGGGCCGCGCAGGACGCGGCGGTCGGGGTAGGCGGAGTCGATGCCGAACCGCTCCAGGCATCGCGCCATCAGGACGGTACGGGCCCAGCCGTCCTCGGCGATCTGCCGCGGTGACGGCATGTACTCCTCGACGGGCAGCGCGGGCGGCGGGCCGGGCGGGATGCCGTCCCCGTCCTGTCTGCCGGGGTTGCCGCCGCACGCCGCGGCGAGCGCCGCCGCCCCCGCCGCGAGGGCGAGGGCGGCGGCGCGGCGGAGCACCGTCACCACGAACGGTCGGCCCGTCCGGAGGCGTTGTTGTTCTTCAGCCAGTCGGGCAGGTCGCGGCCCGTGCCCGGTGCATACCAGGCGCGCAGCCCCTTGTGGTTGCTGTTGTAGAAGACGCCGAAGGTGTAGTGGCCGCTGGCGTTGTGCACGGCGGCGGCGTTGTTCTTGACGGGCTGGCCGCCGCCGGGGAGACCGACCGGGAAGGTGTAGCCCGCGTAGTCCTTGATGGTGGACTGGGTGTCCTTGCGCTTGAAGTTGGCGTTCCGGTGGCCCGAGTTGTAGTAGAGGCAGACCTCGCCGTAGGCGCAGAGGTTGTTCGGCTCCTCGGCCGCTGCCAGGGGCGGGGCTCCGGCGGGGGCGAAGAACTTCGTCCCCCTGAGGACGACTTCGCGGAGCGGGGCGGCGCCGGCGGCGGCCGTGTCGAGGCCGAGGGCGCGCTCCTCGGCCTCCTTCTGCGCCTTGTGCGCGAGGTGGCCGGCGTCGAGCTTGCCGTCCGCGAGGTCGCGGGCGTACTGCACTTCGGCGGGGACCGGATCGGCGCCCGGGAGGGCGTCGGCGGCCACCGCCGCCTGCGTGCCGGCGAGGGTGAGGCCGGCGGCGGCCAGGGTGACGGCCGCGCGTGCGGCCCTGCGGCCCGGAGTCCGCGGAGTGCGGTGGATGTGCACGTGAGTTCCCCCATGGAATCGGTGGTACGGCCGGTGTCCGGCGGGTCCGGGGCGAGCGGTCGCGAACTCGCTCCGCCCCTGGTCCGGGCCCGTTTCGGTACCGGTTCCCGCACCCTACGGGCCGTCGGGCAGCGGTGGCGGCGCACCTCTGCACACCGTGCGCCCGGCCCCGGTTGCATTCGGCACAGCGAGCCCTCCGGGGCGGCCGGGTACCTGGGGAAAACGCCAGGGGTTTCCGGCCCGGACGCGGTTATCCTGCCTCGTCCCACACCGCAGGCCAAGGAGGGCCCCAGCATGAGCGGCACCACGTCGTCCTTTCCCGAGCGCATGGAGTTGCGGGGGGAGGGACTCGTCCTTCGGGACTGGACGGAGGACGACCTGGCCGCGATGCCGGAGCTGTTCGACCACCCCGACATCGCGTACTGGACGCCCATCGTCTCGCCTTTCGACGCGGCAGCCGCCCGGGCACGGCTGGAGCGGGACCGGAAGCTGCGCGCGGAGGGCACGGCGATCCTGCTCGCGATCACCGTCGACGGCGGCGGGCCGCTCGGCGAGGTCATGCTGCGGCGCGCGCCCGAGGGCACGGAGATCGGCTACGCGGTCGGCCCGGCGCACCGCGGGCAGCGGCTGGCGGCGCGGGCGGTGCGGGTGATGGCCGCGTACGCGTTCGAGGAGCTCGGCGTCGAGCGGGTGATCCTGGAGCTGGAGGCGGAGAACGCCGCCAGCGTGGCCGTGGCCGCCCAGGCGGGCTTCAGGCTGCTGGACGTGCCGCTGATCGAGGGCGAGGAGAAGGGCCGGCCGTTCTCCCTCCAGACGTGGGGCCTGGACCGCCCCTGAGCGAGGGCGGCCGCTGCCCCTGCGGCCCGTTGCCGGTCAGGGGCGCCAGGGCAGCCGGGGGCCGTGGCCGAGGACGCGGGAGACCGTGAGGACGGCGCCGATCCAGGCGGTCACACCGCCCCACGCCAGAGGGCCGGAACCCGTCGCACTGCCCGCGACGAGCAGCAGCAGCGCGGTGGGCAGCAGCACCGCCGCGAGGGCAAGCCGTGCCCGGAGCCGGGTCCTGTCCGCGGTACGGGCGGCCGGCGGCGGTGCGGCGTCCGCGTCGGACAGCTGCGCCGCCAGCTGGTCCCACGCCGCGGCCTCACGCGCCGTCAGTCCGGTCCTCGCCATGCCAACCCCCTCGTCGCCGCGGGACAGCCGCTCCCGCACCCGCTGATGCCCGCGCCGGCACCGGCCATGCGTTCCCGCCGGCGGATCCCGCCGCGTGCGGCGCGCGTACGGGGTCAGGACGGGCGGTGCCCGTACGGGCTGTGCATCGTGAGGAAGCTGATCTCCAGGTCGGTTTCGAGGTAGTCCATGCGGCGTGCCTGGAAGTCGCGTATGTGCGGCAGGGCGAGGTGGGCGTCGAGGTCTGCCTGCGAGCGCCACGCCTCGTAGAAGACGAACACCCCCGGACGGTCGCGGTCCTCGTGGAAGTGGTACTCCAGGCAGCCCGGTTCCCTGCGGGTGGGCTCGACGAAGGACAGCAGCAGTTCCCTCAGCTCCGCGGCGCGCTCCGGCCGCGGACGGGCGGTGCCCACAAGGGTGACGGGCGGTCGGCTCACGGGTGCTCCCTGGGAAGGCGTACGACCGCACGAGGAGGCCGACGCGGCGAAGGTACGACTGAGTTCGTACCTGAGAGGACGCTAGCGATCTTCGAGGTACGATGCAACCCGTACCTTTCGGCGCGTACCGAACTCCCGCGACATGGAGGCAGCAGCCCGTGCCCGATACCGAAGGCCATCCGGAGGCCGCCGAGATGGAGCTCGGCAGGGTCCTCGCCGCCGTCGCGGACCCGCTCCGCCGGACGGTGGTCCGCGAACTGGCCGCCGCGCCCGACGGGACCGCCCGCACCTGTGCCTCGTTCGGGCTGCCCGTTTCGAAGGCGACCCTCACGCACCACTTCCGCGTACTGCGCGAGGCGGGGCTGATCCGCCAGGTGGACCGCGGCAACAGCCGCATGGCCGCCCTGCGCCGCACCGACGTCGAGCAGCGCTTCCCCGGCCTCCTCGCCCTGCTCGCCGCGGAGGAGCGTCCCTGACTCCTGCGGCCGGCCGGGGCGTTTGAAGACGGTCGTCGGCGTCCAGACGAGGGAGACGTGCAGGTCGCGAGGGGAGGAGCCGGGATGGCTGCATCGGGAGGGCGCCGGAGGGGCGGGAGCGGCGGTGCGGCACCGGCGGGCCGTGACGTCGTGCTGGCCGTCGGACTGGTGGTGGTCTGCCTGGGCGGGGCGGCCCTCTTCGTGAGGACGGCCGCGGAGGCGGGCGGCGGTCTGCCCGTGGTGCCGATCCTCGCGGTGGCCGCACTGGCGGGCGGAGCGGCCCTGGCCCGGTGGAGCGCGGCTCCCGGGCCCCGTCCGCCGGGCGCCCCGCCGGCCGCCCCGCCGGCCGCCCCGCCGGCTGCCGGGGCCCCTGGCCGGTCGGATCCGGCTCCCCCGCTCCCCGAGGTGGGTCCCGAGGCTGTGGACCACGAGGCGGTGGACCCCGACGGCTTCGAGCACGCGGTCGCCGCGCTGTGCGCCCGTGACGGCTGCCACCGGGTGGAGGTGGTGGGCGGTGCCGGCGACCTGGGGGCCGACGTGGTCGCCGTGACGTCGGAGGGCCGGCGCGTGGTGATCCAGTGCAAGCACTACGGGGAGGGCCACCGGGTCGGCTCCCAGGACCTCCAGCGGTTCGGCGGGACCTGTTTCGCCGTCCACGAGGCCGACGTGGCCGTCGTCGTCACCACCAGCGGCTTCACCGCGCCGGCCGCGGAGTACGCCGCCGCCTGCGGCATCGTCTGCGTCGACGGCGACGCCCTGGCCGCGTGGACCGGGGCCCGGACCGGACCGCCGTGGCAGTCCGCCCCGGCGGACGCCGCCCCCGGGGAGGTCCGGCACCCGGTCCGCTGATCGCAAGTGGGGGTGCCGCATTCCGGCCGGGTGCCCGGCAGTATGGAGCCCGTACGCATCATGATCAAGGGGGAAGCACCAATGAGGAAGAGCACCGCGGCAGTTGCCGCGGCCGCCGCCGTCGCCGGGCTCGTCACGGCCGCCGCGCCCGCCGGCGCCACGGGCTGCACGCCGGAGATCCGCAGTCTGGACGCACTGCCCTCCGGTCCGGCAGGCGACGGCGGGACCGTGTACGGCTTCGGGCGCGGCGACCTGGCGGTGGGCACCAGCCGGGGCCTGCCCGTGTACTGGAAGGGCAGCGCCGTCCATGCGGTGCCGCTGCCGGACGGGTGGACGAACGGCGCCGTCACGTCGGTCGGCGACAGCGGGCTGATGGTCGGCACCCTGCGGCGCGGCTTCGACGGCGCCGCCGCATTCAGCTACCGGCCGGGCGATGCCGCCGTGCGGCTCCTGACCGGTACGGCCCACGACGTGTCCGCGGCCGTGAACGAGGGCGGCCGGATGGCCACCAGCGAGAACGGCGTCGGAAGGGAATGGGCCGGCGGCAGGGTCGTCCGCGAACTCCCGCTCCCGGCCGACGCTTTGCCGAACAGCCGGGTCTCGGTGAGCGCCGTCAACAAGCGGGGCGACATCCTGGGCCACGTCTCCGGCGAGTCCTACGACCCGGTGACCGACGAGACCGCCTTCCGCGGCAGTCCGGTGGTCTGGCCCGCCGGCGGCTACCCGCCGTACGCCCTCGAGGTCTGGAACCAGGGCGACCCGACCTTCGACGTGATCGCCACCGGGATCGACAACCGCGGCCGGGTCGTCGGGCACGAGTGGCAGCACTGGCGCGAGCTGTCCCACCACCGCCCGGCGACCTGGAAGCGGCCCTACGACGCCCTGCCGGCGGAACCGGGCCGGCTGGCCGGTGAGGCGGAGCTGGCCCTGGCGGGGATCAGCCCCGGGACCGGCGCGGTCGTCGGCCGGGCGGTCTCGTACGAGGAGGGCTGGCCGAAGAGCTCGCAGCCCGCGTACTGGCCCGGTACGGGCCCGGTGCTCGCGCTGCCCGGCGGCAGCGGCCCGCGCCGCGGCGCCGCCCAGGCCGTCACGGACGACGACCGCGTCGGAGGGACGGTCCTCGACGAGCACGGCCTCGGTACGCCCACCGTGTGGACCTGTGCGAGCAAGCAGGCCTACCGGCCGCAGAACTGACGCACACGACCGCGCCGCCGGCACC
Source organism: Streptomyces globosus (assembly GCF_003325375.1). GTDB lineage: Bacteria > Actinomycetota > Actinomycetes > Streptomycetales > Streptomycetaceae > Streptomyces > Streptomyces globosus_A. The sequence continues at coordinate 3,718,611 of NZ_CP030862.1, forward strand.
GCGGAGAGGGGCTCCGCCGGGTCGGCGGGCTGCGATAGTGGTGGCCTTCGAGGAGTTCGGGGAGCATGCCCCCTTCGCAGTGGGAGAAGCCATGGAGCCGTCCGCGCCGGGCACACCGGTGTTCCTGCCGTCGCCGCCGCCCGCCGACGCCGTCGGCGAGGGGCAGATCCGCGTCCTGTGGGCGCTCGGCGGCGCCGGCCGCGACCTGGATGCGAACCTCGTCCGGCTCGGGGCCCGCGCCGACATCGGCGAGCACACGGAGACGGTCCTCGGCGTGCTGCTCGTCGTGGTCGCGGGTTCAGGTGAACTGAGCACGCCGGAGCAGACGGTGGCGCTGGCGCCGGGCGCCGTCGCCTGGCTGCCTGCCGGCACGACGCGTTCGGTGCGGGCCGGCGCGGACGGGCTCACGTACACCACCTCCCACCGCCGCCGGCCGCCGCTGGGGATCACCACGGGGCTGCGCGCCGGCGCCGGTGAACCGGCGTGCCTGGCGGACCGGGTGTGCGCCGCCTGCGGCCGCATGGCCGCCGACCCCGAGGCCCGCTTCTGCGCCCGCTGCGGGGAGAAGCTCGCCCGGTAGCCGGCCCGGGCCTTCCGGGCCCCGGGCCCGCGCCAGGACCCGGGCCCGGGCTCAGGGGCAGGCCTCCTCGAACTTGACGACGTGGAACGCCACGGGCTGCCCCGTGAGCGGTGTGCCGGTCGGCGGATTCTGGTTGCACACCCGCCAGTTGGACTCCTGGAGCACCATCCGCTCCTGCAGGGCGTCCTTGACGGTGATGCTCGCGTTCCCGGGAAGCGCCTGCCGGGCCACCTTCATGCTCCGGCCGATGAAGTTCGGCATGGTCGCGCCGACGGGCGCCGACGGGGTCGCCGGCTCTCGGGCGGGGCACTCCTCCTCCAGCTTCACCGCGCCGAGGTCGACCTTCGCCGCCGTGTCGACGGCGCTCCCGGCGGCGGGGGTCTGCGAGCAGACCTTCCAGCCGCGGTCCAGGAGCTGCTCGCGGCCGCGGCCGAGCGCGTCGTGCGAGGTGAGCGAGTGGAATCCGGCCGCCTGGGCGGCGTCCTGCGCGGCCTGGAGGCCCATGCCGACGAGGTCCGGCAGGGCAGCCGTCTCCCGGGCGGTGCCGGACGGCGCCGGCGTACCGGGCTTGGACTCGCCGGAGGCGGACGGCGGGCCGCAGGCGGTGAGGGCGAGGGCCGCGACGGCCGCCAGGACGGCGGCGGTGGTGTGGTGGTTCCGCATCCGGCCATGCTCCCCGGGGCGCGGCCGGGGGGTACGCGGTGTCACCGAGTTGTGACATGGCGCATGCGGCTGCCGTCGGCGGCGCGGCTGCGGGCCCGCCGCCGACGGCCGGCTGCTAACGGGAGGCCGCAAGGGCCTCCAGGGCGGGGACGATCGCGGCCGGGGTCGGCAGGGCGGCGTTCTCCGCTCGGAGCGAGGCGGCCGCCTCGCGGAGGGCCGGGTCGCCGGTCAGGCGGGCCAGGAGCGGGGCGTCGACGCCTTCGGAGGTGGAGCGGAGGGCGGCGCCCGCGGCGGTGAGGGCGTCGGCGTTGACGAAGTGGTCGGCGCCCTGCGGCAGCAGGAGCTGCGGCAGGCCGGCCTGCAGTGCGGTGAGCATGGTGCCGGAGCCGCCGTGGTGGACCAGCGCGTCGGCCGCGGTCAGCAGCTCGGCGAGCGGAACCCAGGGCAGCGGGCGGACGTTGCCGGGGAGGGTGCCGAGCGGGGAGAGGTCGGCGTCGCCGACGGCGAGCAGGAAGTCGGCGTCCACGGAGGCGGCGGCCTCCACGAGCCGGGCGATGGCGCGCACGCCGTCCAGCTCGGTGAGGACCGTGCCGAGGGTGACGGCGATGCGCGGCCGGGCGCCGCGGCGGAGGAGCTCTGCGGGGACGGTTCCGCCGCCGTTGTAGGGGATGTAGCGCATGCGCAGGCCGCCCGGGTCGCCGCCGAGGGAGGCGGGGACGACGTTCAGCGGGGTGGCCTCGGCCGGCCCCTCGACGCCGTGGGCCTCGTACGCCTCGGCGGAGTGGGCGGCGATCCGGCCGACCATGTCGAGGCCCGAGGAGACGCCGAAGTTCTGGATCGCCGAAGGGATTTTCAGCTTGGCCGCGACCAGCGGGGCGGAGGCCTGGAAGGAGTCGTGGACCAGCAGGTCGGCGCCCCAGTCCTCGGCGGCGGCGAGCAGGCCGTCCACGGTGGGGCGGCCGGCGAGTGCGAAGCCGCGGGCCGCCCGGTCGAGGATCTGCTCCGTTGTCCTGTCGTGGGCGACGTACTCCACCTCCTCGCCGGTGCTCTGCTCGAACACCTCCCGGAGGGTGCGGCCGTCGCCGATTTCCACGATGGGGAAGCCGGCCTCCCGCAGCCGGTCCAGCGGCTGCCCGCTCGCGAACAGGACCTCGTGGCCTGCGGCCCGCAGGGCCTGCGCGGTGGGGATCATCGGGAACAGGTGGCCGGCGGCGGCCGGTCCGGTGAAGAGTATGCGCACGCTTTCTCCTTGCCCAGGGTGTGGCGGGTCCGGGACGGGCCGTACGGTGCGGGTCGCAGGGGCCTGTCCCGGCTCCCTTCGGTGAACTGGCCGAGGGGCGGCGGGTGTTCCCTGGAACAGGGTCGAAATTCGGACGTTCCCGGGTGGACCGGCCACCGCGCATGAATGCGGCATTCCGCGCTGTGCGGGCGCGTGCCTCCAGCCGTCCGCGCCGCACTCCGGCGCGCCCCTCAGCGGGGATGCCGGTCGCCCGCGTGGAAGGGCCTGTGCCGCCGTCCCGCCCTTCCGGGCAGCGGCGGGTACGGCTCACGGCGGCACGGTGAACGCCCTGACGGGTGTGCAGTCCCGGCGCGCGGCTGCACGCGAGTTGTCGCCGCCGCAGGCTGCGCCTCCTCGGGTGCTGTCCTGCTGCGCCGCGTCATCACCACTGCCGCGACCCCGCTCATCATCCCGCCCAGGGCCGAAACCGCCCCGACGGAGATGCCGGCCCACTGGACGACTGCTTCGGGCGCCTGACGGGCATCCGGCGGCTGTCCGATTGTCGCCCCGGGCGTCGCACCGGCGGGCTGTTCCGGCTCGCTTCCCGGCCCGTCCGGGTGCGGCCGCTCGCCCGGCTCCGTCCCGGAGGGCCGCGGACGCTCGCCGCTTGCGCCGACCCGGGGCCTGCCTGCATCCCCGTCCTCCGCCGGAGCAATGCCTTCCACTGCCGACGGCGGGACCGCGGGGCCGCTCGGCTGCGGAGCGGGAGACGTTGAAGCGGCAATGATCCACGCGGCCAGGCCCAGACCGACGACAGCACCTGCCCACAGCCACCAGACGCGTCTCGTCACGGTGCGCATGGTCGGTCAACTCCTTCGGCGCCCCCTCCAGGATGCACCCGTAAGCGGTTCCCGGACCCTGCGGCCTGGTCAGCGGTCGGCGGTGCGGCGGATGCGGATCGGGCCGCGGGCCTGCGACGGGTCGACCGGACGGCCCGCCTGGGTGATCTCGACCTCGCCGGCGGCGGCGAGCCGCCGGGCCGCGCGGCGGACGGGCTCCATCAGCGCGCGCCAGCCGTCGCCCTCCCCCGCGTACACCGCGCGCGCGACGTCCGAGGGGCAGATCGTCGCGGTCGGGCCGCGGCGCTCCAGAAGGTCCAGGATGGCCCGCTCCAGGCGCCGGCCCGCCGGCCGTCCGCTGTCCTCCACTCCCCCAGTGTGGCGCCGCGGCGGCACCCCGGTCGGCGGGGGCGGCCCTTCGGGGCACGCCCCGGGCGGCCGCCGCGCGGCGGTCCGGCAGGTCGGCCGGGTACGGGATATCAGTGGGGCAGGCGGCGGTCACCGCGGCCGCCGGTGAGAGGAAGGCGGGGAGCCTGTGGCCGTCAAACCCGTTCCCGAGGGATATCCGCGCATCACCCCGTACCTGTGCTGCGACGGAGCAGCGGAGGCGATCGACTTCTACGTGTCCGTGCTGGGCGCGACCGAGCGGACGCGCATGCCCGCCCCCGGCGGCAGGATCGGACACGCCGAACTGGAGCTGGGCAATTCGGTCGTCATGCTGGCGGACGAGCACCCGGACATGGGCTTCCGCTCACCGAAGTCCGTCGGCGGGACGCCCGTCACCCTGCACGTGTACGTCGAGGACGTCGACGCGGTCTTCGCCGCCGCCGTCGCCCGCGGCGCCAGGGAGCTTCGTCCGGTCCGCGACGAGTTCTACGGCGACCGCACCGGCCAGATCGAGGACCCGTACGGGCACCGCTGGAGCCTCGCCTCGCACGTGGAGGACGTGTCCGAGGAGGAGATGGAGCGGCGGGCGCGGGAGGCCGTGCAGGGCGGCGGCTGACGGCGGGGCGGCAGCAGGGCGGGGTGGGTGCGGGGCCGGGTCGGGGCCGCGGGGGCCGGGGCCGGGTAATTCGGCGGGGGCGGGGTGCCGGCCGGGTGATACTGGGGCGCGGCTGGTCGGACATCATCCGCCCACCAGTCCCCCACCCGGCGGCGTTCCGCCCGGCTGTTGGTCTTTTCCACCCTTTCGAGGAGCACCACGAGCATGTCGATACCCCCGCAGCCGCCGCCGGGCCCGTACCAGCAGCCGTATCCCCCGCAGGGCCCGTACGGCCTGCCAGGGCAGCCCGGAATGCCCGGAGTACCCGGGCAGGGGGCCCCGTTCGGCGGCCCGCAGGGCTGGTACCCGCCGCAGCCGCAGAAGACGAACGTGGCGGCCATCGTGGCGCTCGTGATGTCGGTGGTCTGTGCCATCCCGTTCGTTCCTCTGATCCTGGGCTTCGTCGCCCTCTCGCAGATCCGGAAGAACGGCGAGAAGGGCAAGGGACTCGCGATCGCGGCGATCGTCATCCACGGGGCGACGATCGCGTTCTACGCGATCGTGCTCGCCATCGGACTGCTCGGCGGGGCGGCCGACGACGCCGCGGCGCGGCAGGACGCCGGCGGGCGGGTCACCGTGCCGGAGCAGAGTGCGAGCCCCGGCGCGAACGCCGGCGCGAGCCCTGGTGCGAGCCCGCGCGAGCGCCGCAGGGACGTCGAGGACATCCGCAAGGGCGACTGCTTCAACACCGAGGACGACCTGGCGAAGACCGAGGAGGGGGGCACCGAGGCCCGCCAGTCGGTGCGGACCGTGGCGTGCGACCAGCCGCACGAGGGCGAGGTGTACGCCGTGCTCACCCTGGAGGGCGGGGCGTTCCCGGGCGCGGACAAGGTCGTCGCGAGCGCCGACGAGAAGTGCGGCGGCAAGGCGCTGACGGACTACGTGGGCAGTGACGCGGCGAAGCTGCCGAAGTCGCTTGAGGTGTTCTACTACTACCCGCAGGCGTCGAGCTGGGTCCTGGGCGACCGGACGGTCACCTGCTTCCTCGGCAGCCCGGCCGGGACGACCACGGGCTCGGTGCGCGCGAACGCCTCCTGAGACCCGCCCCGCACCCGCAAACGGCCGGCCGCCCACACCGCGGCCGGCCGTTTGCGTGCGCGGGGCGGCGGGCGGCCTGCGGCGGCCGGTCAGCGGTAGTCGAGTTCGGCCAGTTCACGGGCGAGGCGGTTCCGGAAGGCCGGGATCCGGGCGAGGACGGGCAGCAGCGTGTTGCGCAGGGCGCGGCGCGTCAGGCCGCGGGCGGTGGCGACGCGGGTCATCCGGTCGGTGAGGGCGACGACGCGCTGGGCGACGGGGCGGCGCCTGGCCTCGTACGCGTCGAGGTCGCCGTCCGCCAGGGCGCGGCCGAGGGCGTAGCCGTCCTGGATGCCGGTGTTCATGCCCTGCCCGCCGGCCGGGCTGTGCACGTGCGCGGCGTCCCCGGCGAGCAGGAGGCGCCCGGCGCGGTAGCGGTCGGCCACGCGGTGGTGGATCCGGAACCGGGAGGACCACACGAGGTCGTGCACGCGGGCCTCGCCGCGGAGCCGCTGCGCCAGCAGGGCCCGCACGAAGGCGAGGTCCGGAGACGGCGGGGCCTCGGCGACCGTGGCGACGATCCGGTAGCGCCGGCCGGCGCCGCCGCCCCCGCCCACGCCCCCGTTCCCGTTTCCCGGCAGCGGGGCGATGACGGTCAGCCCGGCGGCGCCGAAGGCGAGCGAGACCTCGCTCGGGCCGGGGGCCCAGTCCATGACGACGTCGGCGAGGACGAAGGACTCGTCGTACGCGCTGCCCGTGAAGCCGATGCCCGCTGCCGCGCGGACGGTGCTGTGCATCCCGTCGGCGCCGACGGCGTAGGCGGCGTGCAGGGTCTCGCCGGCGGCGGTGGTGAGGGTGACGCCGTCGGCGTCCTGGGTGACGGAGGTGACCTCGCGGGGGCGGTGGACGTCGCCCCCGAGTGCGCGCAGGCGGCTCAGCAGGACGGCCTCGGTCTCGTACTGGGGGACCATCAGGGCGTACGGGTGGGCGGTCGGCAGGCCGTCGAAGTCGACGGCCGCGAGGGGACGGGCGCCGTCGCGGATCCGGAAGCGGGAGACGGGGATGCCGCGGGCCACGAGGCCGGCGGAGAGCGCGCCGCTCGGGTCGAGCTCGTCGAACACCTCCAGCGTGCGGGCGTGCACGACGGCGGCGCGGGAGGTGTTGGCGCCCTCGGCCTGCCGGTCGAGGAGGACGAAGTCGACGCCGGCCTCGGCAAGGGTCACGGCGAGGGCGAGCCCGGTGGGCCCGGCGCCGACGATGGCCACCTCCGTGCGGGAGGGCAGTACGGGGGTGCTGGTCATTGCGGACCTCCTCCGGCGGGCCAACACTTGTTGGCCAACGTCTGTTGACTTGAGGATGCCCTCGCGCGATTCGCCTGTCAACAGTTGTTGGCCTACGCTTGTTGGCATGACGACGCCGCGCCGCTCCGACCAGACCAAGACCGCCATCCTGAGGGCTGCGCGGGAACGCTTCGCCGCCCACGGATACGAGCGCACGACGATCCGCGCCGTCGCCGCGGACGCGGAGATCGACCCGTCGATGGTCATGCGGTACTTCGGCAGCAAGGAGCAGCTCTTCGACGCCGCCCTCGCGGTCGACCTGCGCCTGCCCGACCTGGGCGCGGTGCCGGCCGAGCAACTGCCGGCCACGCTGGTGCGGCACTTCGTGGACCGGTGGGAGGGCGACCCGGCGGACGACGCCCTGCTGGTGCTGCTGCGCTCCGCGGTGACGAACGAGCAGGCCGCGGCCCGCATGCGCGAGGTGTTCGCCACCCAGGTGGCACCCGCACTGGCGGCAGCCCTCGGCCCGGACCGGGCCGCCCGCACGGCGGGTCTGGTCGCCGCCCAGCTCCTCGGCCTCGCCCTGACCCGCTACCTCCTGGCACTCCCCCCGGTCGTCGCCCTGCCCCCGGACGACCTGGTCAAGCGCCTGGCCCCGGCCCTGGCCGCCACCCTGGCCGGCTACTAGGGGCTGTATTGAGTTGCCCCGTGGAGCAAGGAGCGGCGTTCGGTGCGTGCCCTCGGCGCGCGGGACGGCCCGGCGCACGGCGGCGGGTTGGCGCCCTGGATGGTGGGCGGGCCGGCGCCGGCTCCTGGGGCGAGCAGCGTGGTTCCTGCGCCGCGAAGAGTGACCAGAGCCGTGCAGGCGGGGTCGAGCGCGTCGACCGGGCGCCCGTAGAAGAGGATGCGCGTGAGCACCAGGTCGATCGGCGCCGCGGCGTCACGGAGTCGGTGGAAGCGTGCGCCGAGGCGGACCGGCCCGTGCGTGCAGCGCACGGCTGCGGTCGCCCGGGTCTCGTCCACGGCCCGCAGGTGGTCGATCCGGAACTCCGCGTCGACCGCCGTCCGGCGGTCCGGGTCGGGGGTCGCCGTCATCCCGCCGTGATCTCAGGGCGTTCGACGGGCCCGGCCCGGTCAGGGCGTGGGGGCGGGCCGCGGCCGAGGCACGGTTCCGTGTTCCCGGGGCCGCAGCCGCCCCCGGGCGGGGCGGATCGCGGCGGGCGTGCGTAGCCTGGCGGCATGCGTATGCGTCCCACCCTGAGCTGGACCCCCTCCGGGGATCTGCCGCCCGGCACGACGGAGCTGGGGCCCGTCGTCGATGTGCTTGCCGCCGGCAGGGTGCTCGTCCTGAGCGGCGCGGGCCTGTCCACGGAGTCGGGCATCCCCGACTACCGCGGCGAGGGCGGCAGCCTCAGCCGGCACACCCCGATGACGTACCAGGACTTCGTCTCGGGCAGCGGGGCGCGGCGCCGCTACTGGGCGCGCAGCCACCTCGGCTGGCGTACGTTCGGCCGGGCGCGGCCGAACGCCGGGCACCGGGCGGTGGCAGCGTTCGGGCGGCACGGGATGCTCGCGGGCGTGATCACCCAGAACGTCGACGGCCTGCACCAGGCCGCCGGCAGTGACGGGGTGGTGGAGCTGCACGGCGGCCTCGACCGGGTCGTCTGCCTGTCCTGCCGCGCCTCCACCCCGCGGCGCGAGCTGGCCCTGCGGCTGGAGGAGGCCAATCCGGGGTTCGAGCCGGTGGCCGCCGCGATGAACCCGGACGGTGACGCCGACCTCACCGACGGGCAGGTCGCGGACTTCCGCGTCGTGCCCTGCGCGCGGTGCGGGGGCGTCCTCAAGCCGGACGTGGTGTTCTTCGGCGAAGCCGTTCCGCCGTCGCGGGTGGAGCAGTGCCGGGCGCTCGTCGACGGGGCGGACGCGGTGCTGGTCCTCGGCTCCTCGCTCACGGTGATGTCGGGGCTGCGGTTCGTCCGCCAGGCGGCCGGGGCCGGCAAGCCGGTGCTGATCGTGAACCGGGACGCCACCCGCGGCGACCCGCATGCCGTCACGCGGGTCGCGCTCCCCCTCGGCGCGGCCCTGACCGCGGTGGCGGGCCGCCTGGGCGTCGCCGTCGACGGCGAGGAGGCCGGGTAGCGCCCGGCGGTGGCCGGTTCAGCCGCCCTGGTCCTTGCGGGGGCGCGCCCCCTCCTGCGGGTCCGTCTGCGCGTCCTGGCCGGGGTCGGGCTCGTGTCCTGCCCGTGCCCGTTCGCGCTCCTGTTCCTGCTTGCGCTGCCGGTTGAGCTCGTCCTTGCGGGCCTTGCCCTGCGGGTCGGTCATCGCTCGGCTCCCTTCCTCCGTTGCCTCCGGGCCGCTGCACGCGTACGCGCCGCGTACGCTCCTGCCCGGCGTGTCCCCGGAAACGGGCCGCGGACACCCGCGGGCCGCCTCCGGAGAGGGCCGCCGGCCTCCGGGCCCGGCATGGCCGTGTCCCCGTGCGGGCGGGAGGCGCCCGGCACGAAGCCGGGGCCGCGGCCGCCGCGGTGCGGGCAGCGGGCATGGTGCCGCCGGAGGCACGCCGGGGTGCGCGGGTCAGGACCGGCAGCGGAGCATCTCCAGCGGCGGGTGCGCGAGGAGGTCGGCCCAGAAGTCGGCCCCGTACTCGGCGATGCCCTCCTCGGACACGTGCAGCGGCACCCACTCCAGGTCGCGGAATCCCGCCCGCCGCAGGCACTCCTCGTAGACCTCGCGGCGCGGGACCGTGCCGAGGATGCTGATCGGCTCCGGGTCGAGGAGCGCGGTGACCCGGACGAGCGGCCCGGCCTCCCGCTCCTCGCCCGTCGGCTCGCAGCGGAAGCCGTACGTGTCCAGGCTCCGGCAGTCGAAGCGGTAGTCGGGCTTCTGCGCGAACACGAAGAACGCGCCGCCCGGCACCAGGTTGCGGTGGATGTTGCGGCACATGCGCTCCATCTCCGCTGTGTCGGAGGCGTAGTTGAGGCACTGCACCGCCAGGGCGATGTCGAACTGCCGGTCCAGCTGTCCCAGTCCGGCGGCGTCGCCGACCTCGTAGCGCACGCCCAGCGGCTCCTGTTCCTCGATCCGCCGCGCGGCGGCGATCATCTCGGCGGAGATGTCCACGCCGAACACGTCCGCGGCGCCGCGGCGCTTGAACTCCCGGCTGTAGAAGCCGGTTCCGCACGCCACGTCGAGGACCGAGCGGCCTTTGACGTCACCGACCATGCCGAGGAAGCTCGGCACTTCCCCGTGGCGGATCAGCGGCAGGGACTTGAAGCCCTCGAAGGCCTCGCCGATGCCGTCGTACTGCTGCTGCACGCTCACGTGCGCCCCCTCTGTGCCGTGCTTCGTCCCGGATGCAGGCCGCACCGGGCCCCCGGCGGAGTGCGGAGGAGGGCCCGGTGCGGCGTTGACAGAAGTCTGCTGCCGGCAAGTCCGGGAGCCGTACTGGCAGATGGCACGAATCAGCGGGCGGCCGGTCCCCGTATCGGCCAACCACCTCGGACTGCTGTGTGCTCCGTTGTGAGGAGAGCCCTTCGTGCCGGTGAACCGGGCGCGGCTCAGGGGGTGGGCGGCGGCGTCCAGAGGGGGTTGCGTCCGCTCAGGCCGACCGCCCGGTCGAGCAGCGGCGCGTCGTCGGGCACGGGCACGACGGGCCCGAAGATCCCGCCCCTGCCGGCATCGTCCTCCTCGGCGGACGCGCGGAGGAAGGCGTACGAGGCGTGCAGCGCGGCCGGATCCGGGTCGTACGGCAGGCCGGCGGCCCGGGCCAGGTCCCAGCCGTGGATCACCAGCTCGTCGGTGGCGACGGCCCCCGCGACCCCGCCGGGGAGCTCCACGCCCCCGGCGCGGGTCATGCCGGTCCAGGCGGCCGGGTCGCGCCAGGCGACCGCCATCTCGGCCAGCAGCCGGGGCAGCTGCTCCCGCCATTCCGCGGGCAGGCCGGGTACGGAGCCGGCGTCGGGAGCGGTGGCGGTCGTCGGGCCGAGGTCCTTCCGGGCGGCGTCGCGGAAGGCGGTCGCGAGGCCCGCGAGGTGGGCGAGCAGGCCGCCGACCCGGTATCCGGGGCAGGGTGTGGGGTCGGCGAGCCGGTCGTCCGGGACGTCCGCCGCGAGCCGCGCCACGATCCGGGCCTGTGGGCGGAGGTCGATGAACGCCGCGTCGGTCATGTGCCGCTCCTTCGGGGATGGTGGATCGAAGGGTAGGCCGGCGGTGTACCCGGCACTCACCGCAACACGGACCTCACCCGCCCCACCATCGCCGATCCGCCCGGACGCGCGCCCGGACGCCGGGAAACCGCGGTGCCGGGCGGCGCCGAACTTCGACGAGACCGTGCCCGGTGAGCGGAGGATGTTCCGGCGTCGCCGTCTCGGCCCGTTGTCAGTGGGGACCGGCAGGCTGGTGGGATGACACCGTTGCTTCTTGCCGACATCGAGCGGGCCGTCCGCGACAGTTGGAGTGCCGACACCTGCACCCCCGACTACCGGTCGCTGTGGACCGGCGACAACCCGGCCCGCGACCAGTGCGGGGTGACCGCCCTCGTCCTCAACGACCTGCTGGGCGGCGAGCTGGTCCGCGGCGAGGTCCACGTCGACGGCAGGCGCGTCGACTACCACTGGTGGAACCGCCTCGGCGCCGGCGTCGAGATCGACCTGACGCGCGAGCAGTTCGGCCCGGAGGAGACGGTCGTGGGCGGCACCGTCATACCCCGGCCGCCGCGCGCGCAGCCGCACCGGCTCCGGGAGGAGTACGAACTCCTCCGCACCCGGGTCCTGGAACGCCTGGCGCAGCCGCCGGGGGAACGGACCGGGCCGGCCTCGGCCACGCCGCCCGCCGGCTGACCGGCCGGACCACCACCGGGCCCGCCGTTCACGGCGCCCCGCCGAGGCTTCCGGCCGGCCGGGCCCCGCCGTGCCCCGGGCTCCGGGGCGCCCGTTCGGCGCCGGCCGCCTGGCGGCTGCCGCCGAACGGAGGTCAGGCCCCGGCCGCGTCCAGGAGGAGGCGGGCCAGTTCCTGCGGTTGCGAGAACATCGGCCAGTGGCCGGTGGCCATGTCGATCCGCCGCCAGCGCGGCCCGGTCAGCAGCCGGGCCACGTCGTCGGTCGGCTCGGCGCCGTCGAGGAGGCACTTGACGTACGTCGCCGGCAGCTCCTCCAGCGGCCGGACCAGCACGGCGGGGTCGGCCAGGGATGCGCCCGGGTGCGGGGTCGCACCGGCCGTGAACCGGGCGATCTGCCGGTCCCCGAGCCCCTGGCCCGCGCAGTCGGCCGCGGTGACCGGCGCCCAGAGGCCGCCGTTCGCGGCGATGGCGTCCTCGAGCTTCGCCGGGCCCTCCCACCAGGTGGAGACGAAGGACTCCCCCTCGGCCGGGACGTTGGAGTCGAGGAAGACGACCCGGGTCAGCCGGTCACTGATCCGCCCGCCGGCCTGGCCGACCGGGATGCCCGAGTAGCTGTGCCCGACCAGCACGACGTCGTGCAGATCGAGGCGCTCGACCTCGTCGACGATGTCGCGGACATGGGTCTGCCGCCCGACGGGCACGTGCCGCTTCTCGGCCAGGCCGGACAGCGTCAGCGGGTGCACGCCGTGGCCGGCCCGGCGCAGTGCGGGCACCACCTCGTCCCACGCCCACCCTCCGAGCCATGCGCCTGCCACCAGCACGAAGTTCGCCATGGGGGGCAGGGTAGCGGGCGGGTCCGACAAGGCAGGCGCGCTACTCGCATTCGGACATCGGCGGGCGCCGGCGCCGGCGGGGCGCGGTGATGAGTACGGGTACTCAGGCCGCGGCGGATCCCGTACGGCAGGGTGTTCCCATGCACCAGCGTGAATGGAAGCCCGCGGACCACCGACTCGGCATCGAACGCGCCGGCATCGCCGTCCTGGCGGTGGCGGCGGCCCTCGCCGCTGCGGCGGCCATCGCCGTGCTGTCCGTCGTCACCGTCCACGCCCTCGCCTGACGGGCCGAACGCGCCCCCGCGGGTGCCGGACCGGTCGGCCGCTCGTTGGACCCGCAGGAGGGACCGGACGCGGACCGGTCCGTCCGCCGCCCTGCCGTCCGTACGTCCGACACCTGCCGAGGAGCCCCTGGTGAACCCCTCCGATCAGCCGCGCGCGGTCGCCGCGCTCCTGCCCGCCGCACCGTTGCAGGACCACCCCGGCGGCGACTCCCGCGGTGTCCTGAACGTCGTCGGCGTGCACCTCTACCTGGAGCGGGACGGCCGCGTCCTGCTCGGGCTGCGCCATCCCGACTCGGCGTTCGCGGCGCGTACGCACCACTTCCTCGCCGGCCACTGCGAGCGGGAGTCCGCCGTCGCCTGCCTGGTGCGCGAGGCGGAGGAGGAGGCCGGGCTGGGGATCGACCCCGCCTACGTGGAACTCGTCCACCTGGTGCACGTCGTGCACGGTCCCGGCGACCGGCCCCGCATGCAGCTCGTCTTCCGCGCCCGCGCCTGGACGGGCACGCCGGAGGTGCGGGAGCCCGACCGGTGCCTTTCCTGGGACTGGTGGCCCGCCGACGCCCTGCCGGACCGGGTCGTCCCGTACACCCGCGCCGCGATCGAGGGCATCCGGGCCGGCCGCCTGTACACCGAACTCGGCTGGTGACCGCGCGCCCGGACGCCGCAGCCGGCCGTTGCGGCGGAAGGCCCGGTACAGCGATGTCCTCGGCGGCGTTGGGTGCAGTCCGCGGAGAACACGCCGTCCTCCAAGGCGGGTCAGGGCCGCGCGGGCCGTGCCGGCGGGGTCCCCGCAGGCGCCGACGACGACCTCGAGGACGGTATGGGCGGCGGCGAGCGGGCCGTGGCAGAGCAGCACCGGGTCGTTGCCGGTGACAGCCCTTCAGGAAACGCCGGAGGTAGAGGGTTTGGCGGCGCCGGGGCGGGTCACACGCGTCGACGGCGGGGTCTGCGGTCGGACTTCGGCGGACCCCGCCGGGCCTGGGCCGTGCACGTGCTCACCGGCGGCCCAGGACCCTTCGGCATCACGGGCACCAAGGGCCACAAGGGCACCGAGGGGAGCACCCGGCTGCCGAACGGGATCCGCACGGCATACGGGCTGCGCCCCGCCCGCCCTCCTCCCCGGGCGGGTGCGGGCCGTGTCCCGGCAGGCCCCCGGCCACGGCGCTCGGACCGCCGTCCCCGGGCTCGCGGAATCCGTACGGCTGCCGCCCGCCCCCGACGACCGGCCGGGCCCGAGGAGCCCCTTGCCCGGAAGGATTCCTCATGGGGATACGCAGGAAGTTCGCCGGTTCGCGGCCGTGGGCGGGCCCGCCGCCGCGGACGGCGCCGGGGCGCCGTCCGGTGGTGCGGGCGCTGGCCGTGGCGGCCGCGTTCGCCGGCACGGTGCTGTTCAGCCTGGCCCTGGCACGGGTGACGCTGGAGCCGTCGGCCGCCTCGGCGGGGCTCGTGCACAGCAACGTCCACCCGGGCGCCTCGATCCGGCAGTACCTGGAGCAGGGCTCCGCCGGGGACGCCGCGCGGCAGCTCGGCGGAAACCTGCTGCTCGGCGTGCCGTTCGGCCTGCTGCTGCCGGTGATGGTGCCGCAGACACGCGGCCTGCTGCGGGTCGCCGCGGTGACGGCCGTCGTGATGACCCTGGTGGAGCTGGTCCAGGGCGCCCTCGTCACGGGGCGCGCCTTCGACGTCGACGACGTGCTCCTCAACACCGCGGGGGCTCTGCTCGGGTTCCTCCTTGCGGGCCGCCGGATGAGCCGGGCGGTGCACCCGCGCCGCCGGCGCTGGTGGCACCGCCTGCCCGGGTTCGGGCCGCGCGGCGGCGCCAGAGCCCCCGAGGCGGGCGGCGGCGGGGCCGGGCCGCCGGCGTGACCGCGCCGGGCCGCCGGGCGACGGGGTGCGTAGGGGCGCGCGGACGGGGCAAGCGGCCCCTGTCCGCCCCCGGAGGGCACGCCTCCGGCACGCGGAGGCGTGCGTGGCGAGCGACGAGGAGGCACCATGCCGAACCGGCCTGCGGGCGACCATCTGGAAGGGCTGCGCGCGCGGGTCGCGGCGGGCGGGGAGCACGGGCTCACCCCGGCGGAGCACGAGGAGCTGCAGCGGCTCCTGGACAGGGCCGGGCGGGACGGGGCGCGGGACGACCCGGGCCTGGCCGAGTCGCTGGAGGAGGCCGCCCTGCGTTTCGAGGCCCGTCATCCGTCCGTCTCCGCCGCCCTGCGGACGGTCGGCGTGAACCTGGCCAACCTCGGCATCTGACCGCCGGCGGCCGGCGTACCGCGCGGTCTCCCGCCCCGGCCCCATCCCCTCGCGAAGGGAAGACACCCATGGCTCGACCGAGGATCCTCGTGGTCGGTGCCGGCTTCGCCGGCGTCGAGTGCGTGCGCCGGCTGGAGCGCCGGCTCATGCCCGGGGAGGCGGACATCACGGTCGTCACCCCGAACTCCTACCAGCTGTACCTGCCGCTGCTGCCGCAGGTCGCCTCCGGGGTGCTGACCCCGCAGTCGGTGGCCGTGTCGCTGCGGCGCAGTGAGCGCAACCGCACGCGGATCCTGCCGGGCACCGCGGTCGGTGTGGATCCGGCGGCGAAGGTGTGCGTGGTGCGCACGATCAGCGGGGACCTCACCGACCGGCCGTACGACCACCTCGTCCTGGCTCCCGGGAGCGTCACCCGGACCTTCGACATCCCCGGGCTTGCCGAGCACGCGCGGGGCATGAAGACCCTCGCCGAGGCCGCGTACCTGCGCGACCACGTCATCGCACAGCTCGATCTGGCGGACGCGTGCGGCGACCCCGCCGAGCAGGACGGCCGGCTGCGGTTCGTCGTGGTGGGCGGCGGGTATGCCGGTACGGAGACGGCCGCGTGCCTCCAGCGCCTGACCACGCATGCGGTGGAGCGCTACCCGCGCCTGGAGGCGCGCCGGATCAGCTGGCACCTCGTGGATCTGGCCCCGCGGCTGATGCCGGAGCTGGGCGACGCCCTGGGGCGTGCCGCGCTGGACGTGCTGCGCCGGCGCGGCATCGAGGTCTCCCTCGGGGTGAGCGTCGCCAAGGCCGGTGCCGCGGAGGTGACGCTCACCGACGGGCGCGTCCTGCCCACCCGTACGCTGATCTGGACGGCCGGCGTCGCGGCGAGCCCGCTGGTGGCGACCCTGGGGACGCCCACGGAGCGGGGACGGCTCGCCGTCACCCCCGACATGGCCGTGCCGGGTGCGCCGGGGGTGTTCGCGCTGGGCGACGCCGCCGCGGTGCCCGACCTCGTGCAGGGCACCGAGGGGGCCGTCTGCCCGCCCACCGCGCAGCACGCCTCGCGGCAGGGGCGTACGGTCGCCGACAATGTGATCGCCGCCCTGCGCGGGCAGCCGCTGCGCCCGTACCGGCACCGCGACCTGGGGCTCGTCGTGGACCTCGGCGGTACGGACGCCGTGTCGAAGCCGCTGGGGGTGCCGCTGCGCGGTCTGCCGGCGCAGGCGGTGGCGCGCGGCTACCACTGGGGGGCGCTGCGGACTGGCGTCGCGAAGACCCGCGTCCTGACGAACTGGCTGCTGAACGCGGTGGCCGGCGACGACTTCGTGCGGACCGGCTTCCAGGAGCGGCGGCCGGCCACGCTGCGGGAGTTCGAGCAGACCGACGCCTACCTGACGGCGGAGGAGATCCGGGCCCGTACGGCGCGCTGACGGCGCGGACCGCGGGACGGCCGCCGTGCGCGGCCGTCCCCCGGGTGCCTCACGGCCGGCCGAGGAGCGCCGTTCCGGCCGCGGAGTCCGTGCGGGCCGTGAAGAAGTCGGTGAACGCGGCGACGAACTCCGCTTCGGCGACACGGCCGTCGCCGTCCGCGTCGAGCTGCCGGAATCCGTGGTTGAGCTCGGCCGGGTGGATGCGCTTCCCTCCGAACAGGGTGCGGTACTCGTCGGCGCACAGGTGCCCGCTGCCGTCGGTGTCAGCCGCGCGGAACAGGGCGCGCATCGCCGGGACGAGGCCCTTCTCCAGGTAGTCCGGGTCCCGGTCGAGCCCGGTCAGCATGGCGGTGACGAACTCCGCGCAGTCCACGCCGCCGTCGCCGTCCGCGTCCGTGCCCGCGCACAGGTGGCGCCACCAGGATTCGAACGCGGCGTACAGCACGTCCTCCTGCTCCGCCGGGAGTTCCAGCTGCCAGCACACGTTGTGGACCATGGCCTGGAGGTCTGCGGAGTTGACGCGTCCGTCGCCGGTCTGGTCGAGGACCTGGCGGAAGAAGGCCTCCAGGCGGGCCGGACGGGAGTCGGCGGTGCGCGGCCGCGGCAGGCGCAGCGCGGGCACCGCCCGGCGCGGCCGGCCCTGGCGGGCGGGGCGCGCGCCGGTGCCGCCGTCGGGGTGGTGCCGGTACCGTACGCGGTCGGGCAGGAGGGTCGTGATCTGCCGCATGCCGCGGTGTACGGCCCAGGAGAGGGCGGCGGCGCTGCGGGGGCGCGGCGTGCCGAACCGCTCGTGCCAGGCGGGCGGCAGGTCGGCCACGGTGAGCGCGGTGAGCGTCCGGGCGGCGACGGCGCGCAGCAGCGGCCAGAGGGGCCGGAGCCGCCCGAGGCGGCGGGGTGCGGGCGCCTCGCGGAGCATGTCGAAGAGCAGGTAGCGGACCTGTTCGCCGTATTCGAGGACCTCGCGGACGGTCCGGTCGACGTAGGCCGGCACGTCGGCGGCGGTGGGCGGCAGTGACTCCGCGGGGATGTCGAGGGCCGCGCAGACCTCCTTGAACTCGGCGTACAGCGTGTCGAGTTCGACGGCGGTGAGGGGGTCGCCGGAGAGGGTGCGCATGGCGGTCATGGCCTCGTACAGGGTCACCATGACCCAGGCGCGGACCTCCGGGTCCTCTGCGGTGTAGGGCCGTCCGGCGTCGTCGGTGCCGCGGATGCGCCGGTGGGTGCGCGCCAGCCGGGCGGTTTCGCGCTCCCGGTCCTCGGGGCCGGCGAAGAACAGGCGGGTGCCGCTGTCCATCGTGTGCTGGATGCGCCGCCAGGGGTGGGCCCGGTAGGTGGAGTAGTGGGCGGTGCCGGCCGCGACGGCGGGGTGTGCGGTCTGCAGGACGAGCAGCCTCCAGGCCACCAGGCCGATGCGCTGTTCGCCGAGGATGCGGCGGAGCAGGCCGGCGGGGGCGGGCAGCGAGGTGCGGGTCACGTGTTGCTCCTGTGGCGGGAGGGCCGGGCAGACAGGAGGTACAACGGCCGTGTGGCGGGCGGGTCGCCGGGCCGCGGCCCGGATCACTCCCATGTGCGGCTCTGCGAACGGCTGCGCGCATGGGCGGGGCTTCAGTCGAGGGTGAACTCCCAGTAGGCGGCTTCGCGGTAGCCGTCGTCCGGGGGCCGTACCTCGACGGTGACGGTCGTGCCCGTGCGGTCGGCCGTGAGCCGTACGGGCACGGTGCGCTTGCCGTCCTCGGCCAGCGGGGGCAGCAGGGCCGCGGCGGACTCGCCGCGGTTGGACCACCGCACGCCGCCGGAGGTGTGGCGGTCCAGGGAGCGCCCGGCGCGTACGACGAGGGGCGCCTCCCCGTACTCGGAGACGGCGGTCTCGGCGGAGTCGCCGCCGATGCGCTGCTCCCCGTCCGTGTCGTTGCGGTACGTGACGGTGATGAGGTGGGTGCCGTCGGCTCCCCGGCGGGGTGCGCCGACGGTGACCTTCAGGCCGTCCTCGTACCGTGCGGTGCGGCCCGCGGCGAGGGGGTCGGCCACACCGCCGTCGGCGCCGGAGGTCTCCTCCAGCTGCCCGTACCCGTCGATGCCGCGCTCCAGCTCGTGCAGTCCCACGAGCCCGAGGCAGGCCAGCACGGCCGCCGCGAGCAGCGCCGCCCCGCACCCCGTGAACCGGCCCGGCGCCGCGGCCGCGGGAGCCGCGGAGGTCCCCGGCCGCGGGTCGCCCGCCGGAGTCGGGGGCTGCTCGGGGGTCGGGGGGTGTGCCGTCATGGCGCCACCGTAGGCCGGCCGGGGTGGGCGGATCATGAGCGCCCGTACTCAGCTCTCCTGAGTACCGTTCCCCGGTTTCCGGCGGTACGCGCTCCCTGCCGGGGGCGGCGCGGGCGTCCCGCCGGGGTTCACCGGCTCCTGCGCCGACCCGGGCAGACCGGAGCGGCGCCGTTCCCGGGCGGTGTGGGCCGCTGCTGCCAGACTGGCGGCTGGCCCGGCGCGGGCCCTGCCCCTGCCCCCGCCCCAGTCGCACCGATGGGGTGCGGCGGCCGGAACGGTCTGCCGCACACCGCCGGCAACCCGAGGAGGACGTGCACATGGCCCAGTTGCTGAGGGTCCAGAACTTCAACGTGTCGAGCGACGGGATCGGGGCCGGGGAGGACCAGACCCTGGAGCGCCCCTTCGGGCGCGTCGACCCGGGGAGGATGTTCGCGTGGGCCGGTGCCACGGCGAGCTGGCCGAACCGCACCGAGCCGGGCGGCAGCCGGGGCCTGGACGACTACTTCACGCGGGACTTCACCCACAACATCGGCGCCGAGATCATGGGCCGGAACAAGTTCGGGCCTCAGCGCGGCCCCTGGCAGGACCACGCGTGGCGCGGCTGGTGGGGCGACGAGCCGCCGTTCCGCACGCCGGTGTTCGTGCTGACCCACCACCCGCGGCCCTCGTTCACCCTCTCCGACACCACCTTCCACTTCGTGTCCGGCGAGCCGGCGGCCGTCCTCGACCTGGCGCGGGAGGCCGCCCGGGGCAAGGACGTGCGGCTCGGCGGCGGAGTGCGCACGATCCGCGAGTTCCTGGACGCCGACCTCGTCGACACCCTCCACGTGGCGGTCTCGCCGGTGGAACTCGGGTCGGGGCTGAAGCTGTGGGACTCCCCGCAGGACCTCCTCGACCGCTTCCACCTGGAGACCGTCCCGAGCCCGAGCGGGGTGGTGCACCACCTGTTCTGGCGCCGGTGACGCGCGGGGCCGCGGCCCCGCGGTGTGCCGGGGGCGGCGCTCACGGCGGCGGGGGCAGGAGTCTGGGGAGGAGGTCCTCCGGGGCGGCGTCCAGGTGGAGCTGGAGCAGGCGGTGGGGGAAGAAGTAGCCGCTGTCGGTGCGGTGGAGGAGGACGCGCTGCTCCGCCGCGTCGAGGAAGCGCCGGTAGCGGTACGGGGTGCGGCCGCGCTGCGCGAGCACCGCGCGGACCGTCCAGTGGTGTACGACGGCCAGCCCGCCGAACCGGAAGCCGCGGATCACCGCGAACTGCCCGCCCAGCAGGGCCGCGGCGAACGCGGCCCTCCGCAGCGAGTCGCCGCCGGGCGCGGCCGCCGTGATCAGGGCGAGCAGGCCGAGGCCGGCTGCGGCCAGGCCCGCGAGGCCGTGGACCAGGCAGAAGCGGACCGAGCGGCGGACGCCTTCGTTCGGGCGGGGGCGGCGGTCCTGCAGCGACGGCTCGAACTGGTTTCCGAAGGCGTACAGGAAGCCGAGGAACACCGCGGCGGCCGGCGCGATCCACGCGGGCTGCGGGCACAGCAGCAGGACGACGTATCCGAGCAGGCAGATGAGCGCCACCGAGACGAGGCCGGACAGCAGTCCGCGCGCGAGGTGGTACTTCAGCGGCGACGAGTAGATCATCAGCTCCTGCCGGAACCACGTCCACCGCATCTGCTCGACGGGCTGGAACACGGGCGTGAACGAGGCTTCGAGCTGGGTGAGGGCCACCCATGCGTAGGCGAGCCCCACGATCCAGCACCCTGGCGCCGTCAGGTCGGCCTCCACCACGAAGACCAGCCAGCACAGGATGAGGACCATGGCGGGCGCGTTCGCCGCCATCGGCGCGGCGACCGCGCCGCGCTGCTCCACACGGGGGCCGCCGCCCCTGGCGAGGTGGTGCTTCTCCGACTGGTACGCCTGCGCCGCGACGTTCACCGCCATCGCCGCGGCGAGGGCCGCGGCGTCCCGCACGCTCGTGTCCAGCATCCCGGCCGGGACGGCCGCCGCCAGCCACACCACGGGCAGGCCGAGGGCCGCCACCGCCATCACGACGTTGGGGACGATCCGCGGCAGCACCTGCTCCGCGGGCGTCAGCCAGGTCAGGTCCAGGCGGTCCAGGTACAGCACGTGCTCCTTGCGTGCGGTGAGCATCCGCGCGAGGGAGGCCAGCCACGTGAGGGTGCGCTCCGGGTCCGCGTCCGGGCGGGGGCGCTCCCGGCGCAGGCACTCGCGGGTGTAGGCGTCGAGGATGCGGCCGCGGCGCTCGGCGAGGCTGCCCGGCGCACGCAGGTCGTCCGCCGGCCGGTAGCGGTAGGTGAGGCGGATGAAGTTCAGCATCATCGGCGACTGGAACAGCGGCCACAGGTCCGGATCGCCCTCCAGCGCGGCGTGCACGTCGGCGAGGGCCCCCCGGTCCGCGGCGAGGAAGTCCTGCACGTCCCGGCGGGACGGAGGCAGCACCTCGACATAGCGCAGGGCACGCAGGTCCTGGGCGAGGCGGCGCAGGTCGGCCTCGTCCGTGCGGCAGCCGACCGCCATCCCGGGGCAGGAGCGGCGCAGCCGCCGCAGCTCGGCGACGCACCTGCTGCGCTCTGGTTCGGGCACCTCGTCCAGGCCGTCGAGGACGGGCACCAGCCGGTGCTCCTGCAGCCAGGTGCGGACGAGGATGCCGGAGACACCCCGGTACTGCTGGGCCATGGCGGCGGCGAGCCATTCCTCGACGGGTTCGCCCCGGTACGTGTCCAGCCGCAGGTAGACCGGGACGTGCCCGGCACTCCGGTCACAGGGCGCGTCCGGGGCGTCCGGGGTGTCCGGGGTGTCGAGCGCCTCCACTGCCAGCCGGTGGGCGAGAGCGGCGAGTTGGGTGGTCTTGCCCATGCCGGGGCGGCCCAGCAGCACCAGGTCGTCGGTGTCCTCGTAGAGGGCGCGGAGGGTGGCGGCCTGCGCGGGGACGGCCACGGGCTCGGCCCGCCGCGCCCGTCGGGACCGGCGGGCGCGGCCGGCGTGGCTGCGGTCGTGCTCGGGCGCGGTGAGGATCGCGAACCGCGGGGTGAGGTAGTGGTGGGCCTCGGCGCGCCCGAGTTCGACGGCCGTCCTGTCCCGGACCTGTTTGACGAGCCTGCGGCGCAGTTGGGCCGCGTACGCGTCCCTGCGGGAGCGGGCCGGCCAGGCGAGGACCGCGAGCAGCCAGGCCGCGACGGCCCGCAGGAGCCGGCGCACGGGGTAGCGGCGCAGGGCGGCGGCCGGGGCGTCCCCGGGCGGCGCCGGGGCCGGGGCCCGGTCGTCGTCGTCGACGCCGGGCAGCGCAGCGGGGCGGGCGGACGGCACCGCTGCCCGGTCCGGTGCCGGAGCCCCTCCGGCTGCCGGGTCCTCGCACGGGGCGGGGTCCTGTTCGGCCCAGGCCCGGTGCCAGCGCGGCTCCCATTCGCGGGGGTCGCCGCCGAGCGCGGTGACCATGGAAAGGAACGGCGCCAGGCGGGGGCGGCGCTTGCCGGAGAAGGACTCCGAGACGTAGGGCGGGCTGAGGTTCGCGGCCCTGGCGAGGGCCGTGACCGTGGGGCGGTCGGCCGGCTCCCGGGCCTCGTACAGCTCGTCGTGGACGCGGCGCATCAGCTGCGCCCACACCCGCAACCCCGGTGCGGCCGCGGCCGGATCGGGGCGCTGCGGCCCCCGGGGGCGCGGGCCGGCACGTCCTGTCATCCGCTCTCCTCTTTCACGAGCCGTTCACTGCCGTTCATTCGTTCACCGCTGCCCGGAAGGCCTGGTCGCCGGGGTGCGGCGGGCCGTAGAACGGTGGTCGCCGGGACCGTTCGGGGCCGGCCGGCGCAGACGGCCGCGGGGTCCGCGGCGCGCCGCGCGGGGCGTCCGCGTCCCGCTTCGACACACCCATCTTGGCCATCGCGGCGCCGTTTGTACGGCTGGTTGCCAACTCCGGAAGAACCGCCGCCGATCAAGGAGTTCCCATGAGCCTGCACACAACCGTGACACGTGTCCTCCCCTCCCTCGGCGGCCTCGCGGCCGCGGGGGCGGGCGTGCTGGCCGACGCCCCCTGGTGGCTGGTGGGCGTGCTGGGGTTCGCGGCGCTGCTGGTGCTGCGGGCGGAGGCGCTCGTCAACGCCCGGAACGAGGCGCGGCGCGGGTCGCACGAGCACCGGCTCCTCGCGACGGTGTCCGGACGGCAGGCGCTGGACTACCTCACGGAGGTCAGGCGCGCCCAGGCCGGGCCGGCGGCCGCTCCGGGGCCCGGGGCGGAGGGCGGGGCGGCCGGGGGCGGCACCGCCTGAGGGCGGGTCAGGAGGAAGGGCAACACCGCGGCGGCCCGCGCGGCGCGCGCCAAGGCCGACGCGTACAAGAAGGCCCACGACCGCCTCGTCGCCTGCGAGCCCGGCGTGCGCTGCTGATGCCGTGACAGCCGTCGGCCGGGGCCCGACCCGGACGGCGGCACCGGACTCGGCGGCAGGCGCGACACGGCAGCGGCAGGGGCCGATGGCAGCCCCGGAGGCCTCTGCTGCTGGTTGGGTGAGGGGGCAGATCCCCCCCACCCGAGGATGGATGCCATGAGCGACGGGAAACAGCCCGGCGAGCCCACTGCCCGGCGCATGCGCGAGGAGGCCGAGGAGCTGGAGCTGGCCGCCCAGCACGCCTCCGACCCGGAGGAACGCCGGCGCCTTACCGACGAGGCCCTGCGCATCCGGGAGCGGATCGAGCGGGAGAGCGGTCCGGAAGGCGCGACCATGGACCCCATGTGATCCGGCCGTTCCGCTGCGGGAGACCGCGGCCGCGCGCGGCGGCCGCGGTCTGCCGCATTTCTGGCTACTGACCAGTCACTTCGTGTTTTTGCGCCGACCTCCGCACTACGGCGAATTCACGCCGATCGGCTGCCCGGATTCCCTCGTGCGGCGTTTCCCCGGGTGGCGCCCGCTCAACCCCCTCCGGCCCGGCGCCGAACGTCCGCTCCCGCACCGACCGCCCCGGATCAGGTACGCAGCGTTGACCCTTCAGTAACTTGGCGCTAGCTTCGCTTCGTTCACCGAAAGGCCCGAATTACCGTTCCGGGCTCGCGCGACCTTGTGCCTTCCCGCGGCCTTCGTCCTGGCCGACATTCCCCCACCGGGCAACGCCATCGCATATTCGGAGAATTATGACGCCGGCAGAGCACGTCATCGGAGTGACCCCCTTCGGCGAACCCGATGCCCGCCTCGCGGCCGCGGTCACCCGCGGCGGCGGACTGGGTGTCCTGGACCTCGGATCCGGTGACCGGGCCGCCCGTGCGGCCCTGGCCGACCTGCGGGGCTGGCTGCCCGGGCGGTTCGGGGTGCGGGTCGGCCCGCGCTGCCGATTACGCCCGGGGGACGCGGCCGGGCTGCTCGGCGGCCCCGGCGGACCCCGTACGGTGCTCCTCGCCGAAGGATCCGCGGTGCGGCCCGCGGACGTGCCGCCCGGGGTGCGGGTGCTGGCCGAGGCCACCGGCCTGGCCGAGGCACGGGCCGCGCTGGACGCGGGCGCGCACGGCCTGGTCGCCCGCGGCAGCGAATGCGGCGGCCGCATCGGCGAACTCGGCACGTTCGTCCTGTTGCAGCAGCTCCTGGACGCCGCCGGCCCCGACGGGCCGCCCGTGTGGGCCTGCGGGGGCATCGCTCCGGGCACGGCCGCCGCGGCCGTCGCCGGCGGAGCCGCGGGCGTCGTCCTCGACACGCAGCTGGCGCTTCTCGCGGAGTCGGCGCTCCCCGCGGCCGTGGCGGCCGTACTGCGCCCGCTGGACGGCTCCGAGACCACCGAGCTGGGCGGCCACCGCTTCCTGCACCGGCGCCGGGCCGCGGCCCCTCCGCCCGGCGCGCCGCCCCTCGACCTGCCCGACGACCCGGACCGGATCGCCTCCCTGCTCGGCGGCCGGGACCCCGACACCCAGCTCCTCCCGGTCGGGCAGGACGCCCCCCTGGCCGCCGTGTTCGCCGACCGCCACCGGGACGCCGCCGGCGCCGTGCGCGCCGTCGCCGAAGCCGTCCGCGCCGCGACCGCCGACGGCGCCGCAGGCCGCGCCCTCGCCGCCGGCTCCCCCATGAGCCGCGCCCTCGGCACCCGCCTGCCGATCGCCCAGGGGCCGATGACGCGGGTCAGCGACGGGGCGGACTTCGCCCGCGCCGTCTCCGACGGCGGCGCCCTGCCGTTCCTCGCCCTCGCCCTCGCCGGCCGCGAGCAGGCCGCCGCCCTGCTCGCCGAGGCGGCCGCCGCCCTGGACGGCCGCCCCTGGGGGGTGGGCGTCCTCGGCTTCGCCCCCGAGGAGACCCGCGCCGCCCAGCTCGAAGCGGTACGCGCGCACCGGCCCAGCCATGCCGTCATCGCCGGCGGCCGGCCCTCGCAGGCCCGCGCCCTGGAAGCCGACGGCATAAGGACGTTCCTCCACGCCCCCTCCCCCGGACTGCTGCGCCAGTACCTCGCCGAGGGAGCGCGCCGGTTCGTCTTCGAGGGCGCCGAATGCGGCGGCCACGTCGGACCGCGCAACAGCTTCCCGCTGTGGGAGGCGCAGACCCGGGTCCTGCTCGACCACCTGGCCGGGGACCCCGGCGCCGCGCCCGCCCTGGAGGTGTTCTTCGCCGGCGGCGTGCACGACGCCCGCTCCGCCGCCATGGTCGCCGCCCTGGCCGCGCCGCTCAGCGCCCGCGGGTGCGCGGTCGGCGTCCTGATGGGCACCGCCTACCTGTTCACGCGGGAGGCCGTCGCCCACGGCGCCGTACGGCCCCTGTTCCAACGGCAGGTGCTGGCCGCCGAGCGGACAGCGCTGCTGCGGACGGCTCCCGGGCACGCCACCCGGTGCGTGCCGAGCCCGTTCAGCGAGGGGTTCCGGATGCTTGCGGCGGAGCTGCGCGCCGGCGGTGCGCCCGAGCGGGAGGTGTGGGAGCGTCTGGAGCGGCTGAACGTCGGCCGGCTGCGGCTGGCGAGCAAGGGCGTCGAGCGCACCGCCGCCGGCACGACGGCGCCCGTCGACGAGGAACGCCAGTACGCCGAGGGCATGTTCATGGCCGGACAGGCCGCGGTGCTGCGGGACTGCGCGACGACCGTCGCCGAGCTGCACGAGTCCGTCACCGCGGGCGCCGCGGCCTTCCTGGAGCGGCGGCGTGCCGCCCTGCGGGCCGCGGCACCGGACCGGGCGGGCGCCGGGTCCGGCGGGCGTGCGCCCGCACCGCTGGACATCGCCGTGGTCGGCATGGCCTGCGTGTTCCCCGGGGCGCCGGACCTCGCCGCGTTCTGGGCGCAGGTCCTGGACGGCCGCGACGCCGTCACCGAGGTGCCCGCGGAGCGCTGGGACCCGGACGTGCACTGCTCCCCCGGCCCCGACGGCAGCGGCCCGGCCAGCGCCTCCCGGTGGGGCGGCTTCCTGCCCCGCATCCCCTTCGACCCGCTGCGCTACGGCATCCCCCCGGCCTCGCTCGGCAGCATCGAACCGGTGCAGCTGCTCGCACTGGAGGTGTCCCGGCGCGCCCTGGAGGACGCCGGCCGCGGCGAGGGCGGCCGGCCCTTCGACCGGGCGCGGACCGGCGTGGTGTTCGGGACCGAGGCGGGCAGCGACCTGTCGAACGCCGCCACGCTGCGGACCGTGCTGCCGTCCTACTACGGGCGGGTGCCGGCCGGGCTGGACGGGCAGCTGCCCCGGCTCACCGAGGACACCTTCCCCGGCGTGCTCGCCAACGTCGTCGCCGGGCGGGTGGCGAACCGCCTCGACCTGCGCGGCCCCAACCACACCGTGGACGCCGCCTGTGCCTCGTCGCTGGCCGCGCTCGACGCCGCCTGCAAGGAACTCGTCCTCGGGACGAGCGACATGATGCTCTGCGGCGGCGCCGACCTCCACAACGGCATCAACGACTACGCCCTCTTCACCTCCGTCCGCGCCCTGTCCCCGACCGGGCGCTCCCGCGCGTTCGACCGGTCCGCGGACGGCATCGCCCTCGGCGAGGGCGTCGCCTGCGTCGTCCTGAAGCGCCTCGCGGACGCGGAGCGGGACGGGGACCGCGTGTACGCGGTGGTCAAGGCAGTCGGCGCGTCCAGCGACGGCCGCTCGCTGGGGCTGACCGCGCCCCGGCCGGAGGGGCAGCGCGCCGCGCTGGAGCGCGCGTACCGGGGCTCCGGCGTGTCCCCGGCCGACGTCGGGCTGGTGGAGGCGCACGGCACCGGCACCGTGGTCGGCGACCGTACGGAACTCCGGGTGCTGACGGAGGTGTTCGAGGCGGCCGGCGCCCGCGCGGGGAGCTGTGTGCTCGGGTCGGTCAAATCGCAGATCGGGCACACGAAGTGCGCCGCCGGGCTGGCCGGCCTGGTCAAGACGGCGCTCGCCCTGCACACGGGGGTACGGCCCCCGACCCTCCACCTGTCGAGACCGGACCCCGCCTGGCAGGCGGGCGCGAGCCCCTTCGTGTTCCACCGCGAGGCACTGCCCTGGCCGGCCGCCCCCGGGCGGCGGTACGCGGGGCTGAGCGCCTTCGGCTTCGGCGGCACCAACTTCCACGCGGTACTGGCCGGCCACGACGCAGGCGGGCCGCCGCCGGAGCACACCCGGGACGAGTGGCCGGCCGAGCTGTTCCTGTTCCGCGGGACCGACACCGCGGCGGCCCGCCGGGCGGCGGCCGACCTGCTGGAGGCCGCCGACGCGGCGGCGCGCGGGGAGACCCCGTGGCGCCTGCGCGACCTGGCCGCCACGGCGGCGGGCCGAGCCGCGCGGGCGCGGGGCGGCATCCGCATCGCCTTCACGGCACGGGACCTCGCGGAGCTGTGCCGGCTGCTGCGCGCCGCGGCGGACGGGGCCGGGGCGGACGCTGCGGCCGGGGCCGCCCCCGGCGGACGGGTGTACCGGGCTGAGGGGGACGGGGCCGGCGGCGCCGGCCGCACCGTCTTCCTCTTCCCCGGGCAGGGCAGCCAGCGGCCCGGTATGTCCGCGCACCTCTTCACCGCCTTTCCCGGCCTCGGGCGGCTGCTCCGCGCGGACGCCGGCGGCCGGGCCGCGGCGGCGCTGTACCCCCCGGCCGCGTTCGACGACGCCGCTCGCGAGGAGATGCGGCGCGCCCTCACCGACACGCGGGCCGCGCAGCCGGCCCTCGGCATGGTGGAGCTCGCCGCGTACGAGCTCCTCGCCCGCTGCGGGATCCGTCCCGACATGGCGGCCGGCCACAGCTACGGCGAGCTGGTCGCCCTCTGCGCCGCCGGAGTCGTCGACGCGGAGGCGCTGCCGCGGCTGAGTTCGGCGCGCGCCGCGGCCATCCTCGACGCGGTCGGCGCCGATCCCGGGGCGATGGCGGCGGTGGCGGCCGCACCGGAGGACATCGGGCGGGTGCTGGGCGGCCCGCCGCTGCCCGGGGGGCTGGTCGTCGCCAATCACAACGCGCCCCGGCAGTGCGTCCTTTCGGGGCCGACGCCGGCGGTCGAGGCGGCCGTGCGCCGGCTGGGGGAGGCCGGGCTCGGCGTGAAGCGGCTGCCGGTGGCGTGCGCCTTCCACAGTCCGCTCGTCGCCGCGGCCGGGCAGCCCTTCGGCCGCGCCCTCGCCGAACAGCACCTGCACGAGCCGGAGTTCGAGGTGTGGGCCAACCGCACCGCCCGCCCCTACCCGGCCGGCCCGGATGCGGTGCGCGGGGAGCTCGCCGCCCAGATCGGGGCGCCGGTGCGGTTCGCGGAGCAGATCGAGGCGATGTACGCGGCCGGGGCCCGGACCTTCGTCGAGGTCGGTCCGGGGTGTGTGCTGACCCGGCTCGTCTCGGACGTCCTGGCCGGCCGGCCGCACCGGACCGTCGCCTGCGAGCCGCGGCCCGACAGCGGCCTGGCCGGCTTCCTCGACGCGGTCGCCCGCCTCGCGGCCGCCGGGCTGCCGGTGGCCGCCGACTGGATGTTCCGCGGGCGGGACGCCGTCGACACCGACCGGGCCCCCGCCCCGCGCACCCCCGGCTGGACGGTGGACGGGCACCTCGTCCGCACCGCCTCCGGCGACCCGCTCCCCGGCGCCCTGGCGCCGGCCCGACCCGTTGTGGAGGCACCTGTGGCGACGAACCCCGGAGAGGCGGCGCCGGGTGCGCCGGACGCGCTGGTCGCCGAGTTCCTGCGCAGCAGCCGGGAGGTGATCGCCGCGCAGCGGGACGTCCTGCTGGCCTACTTCGGCGGCACGGTGGAGGCGGCCCCGGGGGCCGCCGGGCCCCAGTCCCTGCCGCTGCCGGTGCCGCTGCCGGTGCCGGTGCCGCTGCCGGAGTACGGGTCCGGTCAGGCGGCCGCTGCCGGAGCCGACCGCGGCCGCATCGGCAGGGGGCCGGCGCGGGATGCTGCGGCCGAGCGGGCAGCCGGCGACGGCGAAACGATCCTGCGGACGGTCCTGGAGCTGATCGCCGAACGCACCGGCTATCCCCTCGACATGGTCGAGCCGGACCTCGACCTGGAGTCCGACCTCAGCGTCGACTCGATCAAGCGCGCCGAGATCGCCGGTGAACTCGCCCGCAGGCTCGCCCCCGCGGACGCCGCCGGGCCCATGGCGCTGGACGACGCGGAACTGGAGGAACTGGCGCGAGCGCGCACGGCGACCGCGATCGCCGCCTGGCTGGCCGCCCGTGCGACCGCCACCGCGCCCGCCGACGCGCCTGGCCCCGCGCCCGGCCCTGGCTCCGGTGCTGCGGAGGAACCCGGGGCCGGCCCGGGAGCGGGCCACCCGGTCGACGACGCCCTTGCCGACGCCCCCGCGGCCGCGGCCGGTGCGGTGACTGCCGCCGGGGCACGTGCCGCCGCCGGCGCGACGCCCGATCCCGTGGGGGCTGCGCCGCGGCGGTACCGGGTCGTGCAGGCGGAGGTCGTGGGCCCCCGGCCCGGGCCCCCGGACCTTGCCGGAAGCCGCTGGGCGGTCCTCGGCGACGGGGC
This sequence comes from Streptomyces globosus, assembly GCF_003325375.1. Lineage (GTDB taxonomy): Bacteria > Actinomycetota > Actinomycetes > Streptomycetales > Streptomycetaceae > Streptomyces > Streptomyces globosus_A. The sequence continues at coordinate 3,747,989 of NZ_CP030862.1, forward strand.
CGGTGCGTGGCGCGGTACGGCCGCCCGGCTGGCGGCGGTGCTGGACGCGCAGGGTGCCCTCCGGGTGGATCCCGGTGAAGGCGGCGACGGCTTGGCCGTGGCGGACGGCGCCCTCGACGGTGTCGTCGTACTGGACGCGCTCGGTGAGGCGGGCGGGCGGGCCTTCCTGCCGGACGGGTTCGGTGTCGTACGGGCGGTGCTGCGCGCCGGTGCGCGGCGCCTGTTCGTCGTCCGGGAGGCCGGGTACGGGTTGCGGGCGGCCGGGGTGGACGGGCTGGTGCGGGCCGCGGCCCGCGAGTATCCGGACGCGGTGGTGCGCTGCGTGGTGCTCGGTGCGGATGCCGCGCCGGGGCCCGAGGGCGCCGTCGAGGCCTTGCTGGAGGAGGCCGCCGCGGGCGGCGGTGAGCCGGTCGTGCTGCGGACGCCTGCGGGCCGGTTCGCGCCGGTGCTGGTCGAGGCGCCGCTCGGGCCGCTCGCCGGCAGGGGTGCGGGGCCGGCCGGGGCGGGCGCCGCGGAGGCGGAGGCGCTGGGGTTGGACCGGGATGCCGTCCTCGTCGTGGTGGGCGGCGCCCGCGGCATCACCGCCCGGTGCGTGGCGGTGATCGCGGCCGCGGCCCGCTGCCGGGTCGAGATCCTCGGCCGGACCCCCGTGCCCGCCGGGCCGGAGGAAGCGCTGACCGCGGCCGCGGCCGACCGGGCGGACCTGCGGGGCGTCCTGGCCGGCACCGGCCGGTACGCCTCGCCTGCCGACGTCGAGCGCGCCGCCGGCCTGGTCCTGGCGCGGCGGGAGGTGGCGGCCACGCTGGACGCCGTAATGGCAGCCGGGGGCCTGGCCCGCTACCGCAGCGTGGACTGCCGGGACGCGGCGGCCGTCCTCCAGGCCGTCAAGGAGATCCACGCCGAGCACGGGCGGATCGACGGGGTGGTCCACGGGGCCGGCATCGTCGAGGACCGGCTGATCGCCGACAAGTCGCCGGAGTCCTTCCGCCGCGTCCACGGGACGAAGACGCTGAGCGCGGCCGCGCTCCTCGCGGCCGTCGAGCAGCTGCCCGAGGGCGAACGCCCGCGCTTCGCCGTGCTGTTCGGCAGCATCGCCGCCGTCCTCGGCAACCGCGGCCAGACCGACTACGCGGCCGCCAACGACGCGCTGGAGGCGTACGGCGCGGCGTGGGCGGCGCGCACCGGGCTGCGGGCGCTGACGGTGCACTGGGGGCCGTGGGCTCCGTCGCCCGTCCACGGCGGCATGGTCGCACCGGAGTTGGCCCGGCACTACGCCCGGCGGGGGGTGCGCCTGATCGACCCCGAGGAGGGAGCTCAGGCCCTGCTGCGGGAGTTGGCGTGGGGCGACCCGGCGGAGCGGGCCGTCGTCCTGAGCGCGTCGGAGTGGTGACGGTGGACTCCCCGGCCCGCGCCCCGTACGGGGGCGGCACGCCCGCGGTGCCCGTCGCCATCACCGGCATGTCCGTGCTGCTGCCGGGCACGCCCGACCTGGCCGCGTACTGGCGCCACCTGTGCGCCGGTGCGGACCTCGTCGGGGAGGTGCCGCCCGGACGCTGGGACGCCGCCTACTACCACCCGGGGAGTGCGCCCGAGGCGGCTGCCGCCGACCGGGTGTACTGCCGGCGCGGCGGGTTCGTGGACGCGGTCGCGGAGGTGGACCCCACCCGCCTGGGGGTGATGCCGTCCTCCGTGCCCGCCACCGAACCGGACCAGCTGATCGCCCTGCACGTGGCGGCGAACGCGCTGGCCGACGCCGGCGGGCCCGGCCGGCTGCCGGACCGCGAGCGCGTCGGGATCGTCCTGGGGCGCGGCGGCTACCTCACGCCCGGGCTGGTCCGCCTCGACCAGCGCGTCCGCACCGCCCGCCAACTGGTGTGCACGCTGGCCGAGTTGCTGCCGGGGCTGGATGCGGACCGGCTGGAGGAGGTGCGGCGGGCGTTCACCGAGCGGCTGGGCCCCGACCGGCCGGAGGACGCGATCGGGCTGGTCCCGAACCTGGCCGCCTCCCGGGTCGCGAACCGGCTGGACCTGCGGGGGCCGGCGTACACGGTGGACGCTGCGTGCGCGTCGTCGCTGCTGGCCGTGGACCAGGCGGTCTCCGCGCTGGCCGACGGCCGGTGCGACGTGATGCTGGCCGGGGGCGTGCACCACTGCCACGACATCACGCTGTGGAGCGTGTTCTCGCAGCTGCGCGCCCTGTCGCCGAGCGAGCGGATCCGCCCCTTCCACCGCGGTGCGGACGGCCTGCTCATCGGCGAGGGCACGGGCGTGGTGGTGCTCAAGCGCCTCGCCGACGCGGAGCGCGACGGCGACCGCGTCTACGCCGTGGTCCGCGGTACGGGCGTGAGCAGCGACGGCCGCGCCTCCGGCCTCGTGAACCCCGATCCGGCCGGGCAGGCACGGGCCGTACGGGCGGCCTGGCGGGCCGCAGGCCTCGACCCGGCCGCGCCGGGCTCCCTCGGGCTGCTGGAGGCGCACGGGACGGCCACCCCGGCCGGCGACGCCGCCGAACTCGCCACCCTGCAACAGGTGTTCGGGCCGCCGGACACCTCGCAGGGGGCGGGCCGGCCCGTGCTCGGCTCCGTGAAGTCGATGATCGGGCATGCCATGCCGGCCGCGGGGATCGCCGGGCTCGTCAAGGCGGCGCTGGCCGTGTACCACGGCGTGCTGCTGCCGACCCTGCACTGCGAGGACCCGCACCCGGCGCTTGCCCGGACGCGCTTCCGCCCGCTCGCGCAGGCGGCCCCGTGGGAGGAGGGGCCGGGCGGCGGGCCGCGCCGGGCGGGGGTCAACGCGTTCGGCTTCGGCGGGATCAACGCGCACGTCGTCCTCGAACAGGCCCCCGCCTCCGCCCCGGCGGCCGCGCTGCCCCTCCCGCCGGGGCCGCGCGCCCGGACGGCGGTCGACGAGCCGGAGCGCGTCCTGCTCCTGGCCGCGGAGACGCCCGGCGGCCTCGCCCGCCTCCTCGACGCGCCCGATCCGGCGGTACACGCCGAAGGGCAGGCCGCCGCCCCGGCGAAGCCGGTGCGGCTGGCCGTCGTCGGGCCGTCCGCGGAGCGGCTGGCCCTGGCCCGGCGGGCCGTCGCCAAGGGCGCGCCGTGGCACGGCCGCGGCGACGTCTGGTTCCGCCCCGGCCCCCTGCTCGGGGCGGCCTCACCGGGGCCCGGCAGGACGGTGTTCCTCTTCCCCGGCCTGGAGGCCGAGTTCGCTCCGCGCGTCGACGAGGTCGCCGACCGGTTCGGTCTGCCCCGCCCGCCGGCCCCGCCGGGCCCCGCAGCGGACGGGCCTGCCGCGGTCGGCGGGCTGGGCCGGCACGGGCTGGGCGTCGTCGCCGTCGGCCGCCTCCTCGACGCCGCGCTGCGCCGCATCGGCGCCGTACCGGACGCGGTCGCCGGGCACAGCGTCGGCGAGTGGACGGCCATGGCCGCGGGCGGACTGTACGAGGAGGAGGCGGTGGACGCGTTCATGGCCGCCCTGGACCCAGAGGCGGTCCGGGCGGCCGACCTGGCGTACGCGGCCGTCGGCGCGCACGCCGACCGGGTGGCGGAACGGCTGGCCGGGGGCGGTCACCCGGGGGTGGTCGTCTCGCACGACAACGCGCCCGGCCAGTGCATGGTGTGCGGACCGCCCGACGCGGTCGGGCGGTTCGCCGCCGAAGTGCGCGCCGGCGGCGTCCTGGTGCGGACCCTGCCGTTCCGCTCGGGTTTCCACACGCCGATGCTCGCGCCGTGCATCGGGCCCTTCCGGGAGGCCGCCGAACGGCTGCCGCTGCGCACCCCGCACACCCCGGTCTGGTCGGGCACGACGGGCCGGCCTTTTCCGGCCGACGCGGCGGGGGTCCGCGAGCTGTTCGTTCGCCACCTGCTGGAGCCGGTCCGCTTCCGCGTCCTCACCGGCTCCCTGTACGAGGCCGGCTTCCGCGTCTTCGTCCAGGTGGGCCCGGGACAGCTCGGCTCCCTGGTCGGGGACACCCTGGCGGCGCGCGACCACCTGGTCGTCGCCGCGAACTCGGCGCGCCGCGGGGGTCTGGCCCAGCTGCGGCGGGTGGCGGCCGCACTGTGGACGGCCGGCGCCGCCACGGACCCCGAGGCCGTGGACGGGCGGGATGCCGGGCCGGAGCGCACGGCACGTCCCGGCGCCGCCGGGGCACGCACCGGGCGCCCGGTCCGGCTGGACCTCGGCGCGGCGCTGGTGTCGCTGCCCCCGTCGGCCCGACCGCCCCTCGCACCGCACCCCTCCCCCAGCGCGGTCGCAGCTGCGGCATCCGCGGCCGGCGGGCCCGTGGCCGCCGAGTTGGCGGCGCTGCTGGACGAGACGGCGCGCACGGCGCAGACCGCCGCCGCGCTGCTCGCCGGGGCCGGGCGGCCGGGCACCCGCGTACGCCGGCGCGCGCCCGCGGCGCCCGCTGCGCGCCGGGAGACGGTGCGGGTGTCGGTGGAGCACATGCCGTACCTGCTGGACCACTGCTTCTTCCCGCAGCGCGCGGACTGGCCGGACGTGGCGGACCGGTGGCCGGTGGTGCCGGCGACGACGATCACGGCGCTGATGAAGGCGGCGGCGGAGCGTGCCGCTCCGGGGCGGGCGGCGGTCGCGGTGCACGACGCGTGCTTCGACCGGTGGCTGACGGCCGCCGAGCCGGTGGACGTCCCGGTCTCCGTGGCCCCGTGCGGCCCGGACCGGGTGGCGGTGTCGTTCGGGCCGCATGCGCGCGCCGTGGTGGAGCTGGCCGGCCGGTGGCCGGCGGAACCGCCGCCCGCGGTGCCGGCCGACCCGGCGGGCGAGCGGGTGCCCGACCACACCGCGGAGGAGGTCTACCGGGAGCGCTGGATGTTCCACGGCCCTGCCTACCGGGGGATGAGCCGGCTCACCGCCATCGGCGACCGGCACGTGCGGGCCGTCCTGACGGTGCCGCCCGCACCGGGCGGTCTGCTGGACAACGTGGGACAGGTCCTCGGCTACTGGATCATGGCGACGCGCACCGAGCGGACCGTCGTCTTCCCGGTCCGGGTGCGGCAGATGCGCTTCCACGGCCCGGACCCGCGGCCCGGCACCCGGGTGGAGTGCACGGTGCGGATCACGTCCCTGACGGACACCGTGCTGGAGGCGGACGCCGTGCTGACGGTGGCGGGCCGGGTGTGGGCGGAGCTTTCGGGCTGGCAGGACCGGCGCTTCGACAACGATCCGCACACCCGGCCGGTGGAGCGCTTCCCCGACCGCAACACCCTCTCGGTGGCCGGGCCCGGCGGCTGGTCGCTGGTGTTCGAGCGCTGGCCCGACCTGGCGTCCCGCGAGCTGATCATGCGGAACGCCCTGGGCGGGCCGGAACGGGCCGCGTACGCCGCCCGGCCGCCGCGCGGCCGCCGGCAGTGGCTGCTGGGCCGGATCGCGGCGAAGGACGCGGTGCGCCGCCTGCTGTGGGAGGCCGGGGAGGGGCCCGTCTTCCCCGCCGAACTCCTCGTGGAGAACGAGCCGTCGGGGCGGCCGCGCGTCACGGGCCGGTACGGGCGCACGCTGCCGCCGCTGCGGGTGTCGGTGGCGCACCGGGCCGAGGCGGGCGTGGCGCTCGCCCGCGCCGCCGACGCCCCGGTCGGGCCGGGACCGGGGCCGGGCATCGACATCGAGGAGATCGCCGAGCCGGGCGGCGCGACCGCGGCGACCGTGTTCGGGGCGGCGGAGCTGGCCCTGCTGGCGGCCTGCCGGGCCGGCTCGGCGGAGCCTGCGGACGTGTGGTTCACCCGGTTCTGGGCGGCCAAGGAGGCCGTCGCCAAAGCGGAGGGCACCGGACTGCGCGGCCGGCCCCGGGACATCGAGGTGACGGCGGCGGAGCCGGACCGGCTGACGGTCCGCGTCCGCCGCCGCACGGACGCGGCCGACCCGCCGGGCGCGCCGGGCCCGCCGGGGGGCCCGTACGGCGTGTACCGGGTCGGCTGCACGGAGGTGGCCAACCCTCCGGGGCTGCCGCCGCGCGCGTACGTCGTGGCGTGGACGACCGGCCCGGACCCGGATCCGCCGGGGCCGGGCGCCGACCGTGACGAGGGGAGCGAAGGGTGACGACGAGCAGCGGGCCCGATCCGTCCGGGGGAGCCGACGAGGCGGAGGTGCTCGCCGAGCTGACCGCCATGATCCGACAGGTGCTGGAGGGCTACGAGGTGGAGGAGGGCGAGGTCACGATGCGAACGCGCTTCGGCGCCGATCTCGAACTGGAGAGCATCGACCTGGTGACGCTCGCCGGGCTGCTGGAGGAGCGCTACGGCGGCGCGGTCAACTTCGCCGAGTTCGTCGCGGACCTGGACCTGGAGGAGATCATCGAGCTGGACGTGGGCCGGCTCGTGGACCACATCCGCCGGTGCCTGAAGGCCGCGGACGGGGTGGGGACGCGGTGACCGTCCTCGACACCGGCCGGGTCCGGCTGCACGTGCAGCGCCTCGCACCGCCGGACGGCCGCCCCGCGCGGGCCACCGTGGTGCTGGTGCACGGGCTGCTCACCGACAGCCTGGCCAGCTACTACTTCACCATCGCCCCGGCCCTGGCCGCGGCGGGGCTGGACGTCGTCATGTACGACCAGCGGGGCCACGGCCGCAGCGAGCGCCCGGCCCGCGGGTACGGGCTCGACGACGCGGCCGGGGACCTGGACGCCGTCCTGTCCGGGCTGGGGGTGCGGGGGCCGGTGCACCTGGTGGGCAACTCGTACGGCGGGACGGTCGCGTTCGCGTACGCGCTGCGGCGCCCGGAGCGGGTGGCCGGCCTGGTGGTGGTGGAGTCGGAGCCCGCGACCGCCGCGTGGGCGGCCAAGCTGGCAGGCCTGCTGGAGCGGGTCCGCCACGAGATGACCGCCGACGAGGATGCGGCGCTCGCCTGGATCGCCGCCCACCACGGCGGGCACACCGCCCGCCTGGCGAGGGCCGCCGGGCGGCTCGTACGGGACACCAGCATCGCCGTGGACATCCCGGCCAGCCCGGTGCTCGACGACGACGCGATCCGGGCCCTGCGCTGCCCCGTCCTGGCCCTGTACGGGGCCGAGTCCGACCTCGCCGGGCAGGCGCCCCGGCTGCGGGCACTGCTGCCGCACTGCACCGCGGAGCTGGTGCCGGGGCTGCGCCACTCGGTCCTGGTGGAGGCGCCGGCGCGGGTGCGGGACGCGGTCCTCGACTGGGTCGGCCGCACCACCGCGCCCGCGGCGGCGGAGCGGCAGCCGGCCGCCGCCGGGCCGCGGGTGCACGCCCGGTGAGCGCCTTCCTCCTCGTGGTCCCGCCGCTCGTCGGGCACGTCAACCCGCTGGTGGGGGTGGCGTCCGAACTGGCCGCCCGGGGCCACCGGGTGGCCTGGGCCGGCGACCCGGTGCTGGTCCGGCGGCTGGCCGGACCGGACGCGGCCGTCCACCCGTGCGCCCGGAGCGGCCCGGAAGACGGGGGCGGCGGGGGCGGCGGCGGGACGGACCCCGTACGCCCGCCCGGCATGCGCGGCCCGGAGGCGCTGCGCTTCCTGTGGGAGCGCTTCCTGGTGCCGCTCGCCGAGGCCATGGCGCCCGGGGTCCGCGAGGCGGTCGGGGCGTTCCGTCCGGACGCGGTCGTCGCCGACCAGCAGGCGCTGGCCGGGGCGCTGGTCGCCGAGGACCTGGGGATCCCGTGGGCGACGTCGGCGACGACGTCCGCGGAGTTCGCGGACGCGCTCGCCCCGATGCCGCGGGTCGCCGCCTGGAACGACGCGCTGCTGAGCGGCCTGCGCCGGCGGATCGGGCGTCCGGGCGGCAGGTGCGACCCGCGCTTCTCCCCGCACCTCGTGCTCGCGTTCAGCACTCCCGAGCTGGCCGGGCCGGTGCTGCGCGGCGGCGAGCGGATCGCCTGGGTCGGGCCGTCCCTGGCGGCCCGGCCGCGCCCGGCGGCGTTCCCGTGGGAGCGGCTCGATCCCGGGCGCGCCCTGGTGCTGGTGACGCTGGGGACCGCGAACGCCGGCGCCGGCGGCCGGTTCCTCGCCGAGGCGGCGGCAGCCGTGCGGGCGCGGGCCGGGGCCGTGCAGGGCGTGTTCGCCGATCCCGACGGCGTACTCGGCGCACGGGAGGACGATCCGGATGTCGTCGCGCTGCCGTTCGTGCCGCAGCTCGACCTGCTGGAGCGGGCCGCGGCCGCAGTCTGCCACGCCGGCCACAACACGGTGTGCGAGGCGCTGTGGCACGGCGTCCCGCTGGTCGTGGCGCCGATCCGCGACGACCAGCCGGTGGTCGCCGCGCAGGTCGAGGGGTGCGGGGCGGGCGTGCGGGTCCGCTTCGGGCGGGCCGGTGCCGCCGCGATCGGCGCGGCCCTCGACACCGTGCTGGGAGAGCCGCGCATCCGGGCGGCGGCCGCGGGAGTGTCCGCCGCGTTCCGGGCGGCGGGGGGCGCGGCCGCAGCGGCGGACCATCTGGAACGGCTGGCCCGGACAGGCGCCGGGGAAGGGGAGGACGGATGAGCGGGCGCAGGGAGCGCGCGGCCCGGGTGGCCGCGCTGCGCGCGGTGTACCGGGAGGAACTCGCGGACGGTACGGCGGTGTTCTTCGAGCCGCGCGCGCACCGCTGCCCGTGGTGCGGCTCCGGCCGGCTGGGAGGCCGGCTGCGCACCGCGGACCTGTTGCAGCACAAGCCGGGCGAGTTCGCCCTGGACCGGTGCCACGACTGCGGGCACGTCTTCCAGAACCCGCGGCTGAGCGAGCGCGGACTGGCCTTCTACTACCGGGACTTCTACGACGGCCTGGGCGAGGAGCGCCTCGCCGGGGTCTTCGCGGGGCGTACGGCCTCCTACCGGGCGCGAGCCGAGTCGGTGCGCCCGCACCTGGCCGGTCCGGCGGAGTGGCTGGACGTGGGCACCGGGCACGGGCACTTCTGTGCGACGGCCGCGGAGCTCCTGCCCGACGTGGCGTTCGACGGCCTGGACCGCTCCGACGGGGCGGAGCTGGCCGAGCTCGCGGGGCGGGTGCGGCACGGCCACCGCGGGACGTTCGCGGAGCTGGCGGAGAAGGCGCCCGGGTCGTACGACGTGGTGAGCATGTTCCACTACCTGGAGCACGCGCCGGATCCGCTCGCCGAGTTGGAGGCGGCGTACGCGGTCCTGCGGCCCGGCGGGCTGCTCGTGGTGGACGTGCCGGACCCGGAGAGCCGCTGGGCGCGGCTGCTGGGCCGCTGGTGGCTGCCGTGGCTCCAGCCGCAGCACCTGCACCTGGCGCCGGCGGGCAACCTGCGCCGGAGGCTGGACGCGTGCGGGTTCACGGTGCTGGCGCAGGAGCACGCGCAGGCACACGACGCGGTGGACCTGGTGGCGGCGGCGTGGCTGGCGCTGGACGCGGCGGCGCCCCGGGAGGACCTGCCGTGGCTGCCGGAGCCGCCGGGGCCGGCCCGGCGGGCGCTGCGGGGCGCGACCCTGCTGGCGGGGGTGCCGCTGCTGCTGGCGGCGACCGTCCTGGACCGGACGGTGGCGGGCCTGGCGGCGGAGCGGTGGGGGCTGACGAACGCCTACCGGCTGGTGGCCCGCCGCGAGGCCCGGCCTGACGCCGCACCGGCGACGGCCGGGGGATGAACCCCCCGGTCCCGGGCGGCGTCCGGCCCGGTGCGAGACTGTGCCCCGGCCCGGACGGGAGCGTCCGGGCCGGTGGTACGGGCGGCGGACGGCCGGCAGGAGGCGCAGTTGGGCACCAGTGTCGAGGGACAGGTCGACATGGCGGGACCGGTGGGCAAGCTGCTGCACCGGCGGAGGCTGCACAACTCCACGGTGATGCAGTCCTTCGGCGTCGACCCTGTCACGGGGGACGTCTTCGTCCTCCAGGTCGTCGAAGGCGGCCTCACCCTCCCCGGCGAGTCCGGCCCCCGGACGGGCCGACAGCGCGCGTACGCCGGCGACCTCGCCGTGACCCGGCTCGACCAGGCGGGCACCGTCACCGGGCACATGTACCTGCGGGGCTTCGGCCACGGCGTGTCCATGGGCGTCGAGCACGACGGCGGCGTCTCGCGCCTGTGGACCGAGACCGCGTCCGTCCCGATGGGCTCGAACATGCCCGAGGAGGAGAAGGACGGCTACGGCACCGCCGTCACGCACTTCGAGTTCCGCAGCGGCACCACCCTCTCCCAGGGCTCGGCGCAGCTCGCCCCGGCGTACCGGCCGGTGTCCGGCGCCACGAACGTCACCTGCACCATCGACCCGACGACGAACCGCGTCATCGTCCGCTTCAAGAGCGGCGGCATGGTGTTCGAGTCGTACGACCTGGACCGGGCCCGGGCCGGTGACTGGACTCCGGTCGCCCGGATCGCCCAGCCGGACGCGAAGGGCACCTTCCAGGGGTACGCCTCCCTGGGCCGCGTCCTGTACATGGTGGCCGGCAGCGGCTATTCGGACACCGTGAAGCCGCCGGGCAACACCTGGCTGACGGCCGTGGACTGGACGGACGGGTCGGTCCTCGACCAGCGGTTCACCACCGCCGCCCCCGGCCTGGAGCTGCGGGAGCCCGAGGGGATGGCCGTCTCGGTGCGCGGCGGGGTGCCGCACGTGCACGTCGGGTTCGCGGGCGAGGAGCCCGGCCCTCGCACCTGCACGATCGTGTCGTTGTCGGGGGCGCCCGAGGTCGGCGGGGTGAAGGTGCTGGCCGACTGGCAGCCGATCCCCCTCGCGAGCGGCGTCACCGCGGACGTGCGGCCCCCGCGCGGACGCCTCGTCGCCATCGCGGGTACGACGGTGCTGCAGCTGAGCGGCGGGGTGAAGGGCACCTTCGAGGCGGACACCCTGATCGGCCGGCTGCCCGACGCCCTGGCTCCGAGCATGGCGGCCCAGTGCAGCGTCCCGCGCAACAACAGCGGCGGGGTGTGCACCGCGCGGGCGGAGGCGAACTCGATCCGCGAGCTGTGGCTCTACGGCGGGCGTACGGCGAACCCGGTCACGTGGGCGCAGCTGGACAACTACAGCGCCGTCTGGCGCTGACCGCACAGCGGCCTCCACCGTTCCCCGTTCCCTCCGTCCCCCGTTCCCTCCGTCCCCCGTTCCCCTTTCCCCGTACGGCCGAGGAGACCGCCCAGCCATGACCCACAACCGCCGCCGCATCCTCGGCGCCGCCCTCGCCCTGCCCGCCGCACTGACCGCCGCCGAGGTGCTGTCCGCCGCGCCCGCCGTCGCCGCCGGCGGGGTCGAGGCTCAGCCGTGGACGGACCTCGTCCTGGAACCCGGTGTCACCGCCCGGGCGGGTGCGGTGCCGCAGGTCCGGCTGGTCACGATCGCCGGTACGGCCTTCCTGCAGGCGCGCGGCTCGGTGGCCTGCAGCCTGACCGCCGATCGGAAGGTCGCCACGCTGCCTGCGGCGCTGCGGCCCACCGGCCTCGTCCGCGCCACCGCGCCGCGCAACAACAGCCAGGGCATCAACGCCTGCCGCTTCGAGGTCAACACCGCCGGTTCCCTGACCATCTACGGCGGCAACTCCGGGAACCCGATCACCTGGGTGCAGTTCGACTCCGTGCAGACGGTCTGGCACTGAACGGCAGCCGGACCGTCCGCCGCCGTCACTTCTCCGTGAAGACGATCTCCCGGCACGAGCGGGTCATCCGCACGATGTTGTCGGGGGTGACCTCCACGATGTGGTGCAGGCCCCGGTAGAGCCGCTTGGTGTCGGGCAGGAGGCGGTACTCGTCCGCCGCCCCGGCGAGGAAGGCGCGGAAGCAGTCCGCCGACGGGCTCGGGTCCCCGGTGAAGTCGAGGTAGTCCTTCAGGCGGCGGAACAGCTTCGGCAGGATCACCGCCCCCTCGCGGTCGTGCGTGATCGACTTCTTGCCGGTGACAGGGAAGCCCTGGAGGGTCCTGTCGACCGCCCACACCCCTGCGGCCGACGCCCGTGCCTTCTCCGCGGCCTCGGTGAGCAGCTCGCGCAGGTACACCGGGAGGCCGGAGTAGAACGCCGGGTAGGCCAGTCCGCGTTCGAGGAGGCGGTGGTTGGCGGTCCGCTCCAGCAGTCTCGCGCTGACGCCGGTCCAGTAGCCGCTGTAGACGGGAGGGGTGCCGCGGCCGACGAACGCCACGCAGCGGCCGTACGCGTCGGCGCCGCGGGTGAGGATCCAGCCGGGCACGCTGTCCGGGACGGTGGCGAGGGTCTCGTCGTCGTCGCGCAGGACCGTGCCGAAGCCGAGGGTCTTCAGCAGTTCGTCCGCGGCCTCGTGGGCCAGCGGGCGGGGCTGGTGGTCGACGGGGGCCGGCTCCTGGCCGTAGTGGGTCTCCAGGGCGTCGATGCCTTCGAGCCGGATGCTCGCGCGCCCGTCGGCGCCGGGGACGACCTGCCCGCCGGGTACAAGCTTCCAGTCGGCGACGTCGTCGGGGATGAAGGGGAGGGTGTCGCCGTCGGGCTTCGGGCCTCCCTCGACCTTGAACCTGCCCCTGATCAGCAGCATGGACATGAGGGCTCCCCTCCACATCACTGTGCGCGGTCGTCGCTCACGCACAGTACACACGGGTGGGGTCGCCGTGTCGGGGCCGCGCCCGCCGGCCCCCCGTGTGGCGTCCACGGGCCCGGGCGGCGCTGCGGCTGTCCGGGGCTGGTGCGGGGCGGTCCCCGGTCCCGCGTGGGGTGGGACCGGGGACCGCCGTGTCACCGGGGAGCGCGGCCGGGGGTGCGTCCGCTGCTAGAGGGCGCGGACGACCGCCTTGCCGTTCGAGGAGCCTTCCTTGCAGGAACGCTTCTCCGCGGCCGTCATCTTCCGGGTCTTGACCACGACGGCGTTGCTCTTGCCGTCCGTGCCGTTCTTGGCCGGGCCGGTGATCGTGTCCTGGAAGAACCAGTAGTAGTGGCCCCACTTGGGGCTGTCGTAGTGGGTCTGCCACGTGCCGGTGACCTTCTGCATCACCTGGGCGCGGGATATCCAGCCCACCTCGCCCGGCTTCACCGTCATGTTGAGCGAGCTGCTCTCGGAGTGGCTGCTCGACCAACTGTGGCTGTAACTCGCCGTAACACTCAGGTCGACGAGCCCGGCGATGTTGCCGCCCGCCGTGACGGACACACCCAGCGAGTCCGTCGCGCCGACCGTGTCGTCCCAGGTCATCGACTGGGTGGCGTCGGACGTGCTGCAGTTGTAGAGCGAGTTGGAGACCTGCCGGAACTCGCCCAGGTACGCCTCCCCCAGCTTCGGGGAGTTGAACGTGCACTTGCCTTCGCCCGACCGGCAGTCCGCCATCAGCAGCTTGCGGGTGGGCTGGTCCGCGGCGGCCGCCGGGAGGGCCGTCGCCGCGGCGACCGCGCACGCCGACAGCGCCACGGAGAGCGCGCGGGCCGTGTGGCGCTTGACGCGGGTTGTTGTCATCGAGGTACCTCTCACCTTGCTGGGGGGATCAGTGAACGGCTGCGCCCCGGGCACACGTTCGACCGCGGCCCGGCTGCGCGTTCGATCACCGCCTGTTGCGAGGTGAGATTCTTCCGATGCCGGGCAGGGGCACGGCGGAAATGAGCCACTCCTGCCGGTCCCCCACCGTGCCCCGCGCGGAAAATTCCTGGCGGATCCGGCCGGGGCGGTCTACGCTCGCCGCGATGAAGACTTCTCCTCTGCACCGATTGGGGGAACCGTCCGCGCAAGGTGAGTGCTGATGGCCACTCACCTCCCGGACGACGACTCCCGTCTGTCCCTCTGGCTGCGCGTGCGCCGGTACGCCGTGCCGCCCTCCGTGATCCACACCGCGACCGCCCGCCGTTCCGCCGGCGACTGGGCGGGGGCCTGTGCCGCCGCCGGCGTGGACGTCGACCTGCACCTGCCGTCCGTGGCCCGGACCTACGGCCGCGACTGCGCCGCCCGGCTCCGGGCCGACCTCCGCCACCTGGCACCCGACCTGCTGCGCTGGCACATGCCGCGGACCGCCCCCGACGGGCTGCTGCGCCCCGGCCTGACCGTCGCCCTGGCCCGCTACGCCGGGACCGGGCCCGACGGCACGGGCTCGCTGTACCTCGTGGTGCGTACGCCGCCGGCCTGGGCGGACGCCGGCCAGCGGATCGTGCTCGGGCTCTGGGACCGGTCCCGGCCCGAGGCCGCGCCCGCCGCCCGCAACCACCCGCATCCGCGGCCCGCGCGGCGGTTCCGGCTCGACCTGCACCGCCACCTGTGGGACGCGCGCAGGGCGGGCGAACTCCGGCACCGCTCGGGCGCCGACCGGCCGCCGGGCACCGCGCCCGCGCCGGCGCTCGCGCTGCCGCCCGGGCGGTCGGCCTCCGCCGCGCCGGCGTACCGCTGCGCCCCCGACCTGTGGCCCGACGAGGCCGGGCTCCTGCTCCGGGCCGACGGCCTGGAGCCCGGGCCCGTCGAGGTGCGCCTGGGCAGCCGGCACCGGCTGGTCATCGACCCGGCCACCGGCCGGCCCGCGGCGGCGCCCGCGGGCGGACTCCGGCTGCCCGTACTGCCCGACGCGGCGGCGTGGGTACCGCCCGACCTGGAGCTGCTGCGCGCCGGGCTGATCGGACCCGACCGGCTGCACCCCCTCGTCGCCGGCGCGCTCGTACCCGGCCACGTTCCGGCCGGCCCGCCGCCGGGCGCCGAACCGGACGACGGGCCCCGCCACGTGGACTGCCGGGGGTCCAGGCACCGGATCGGGCTGGTCGACGGTGTCCTGGCCGCACTGGACCACGGCCCGGACGAACTCCGGCGCGAGGAACTGCTGGTCGCCCTGACCGGCACTCCGCTGCCCTGCCTGCGGGCCATCGACCGGGCGCACCGCCGGCCCGAGTCGCTGCCCGGCATCCGCGAGCGCCTCGCCCACGGCGACACCGCCGGGGCACTGGAGGCCGTCGAGTCCCTCCTCGGGCCCGGGGCCGTCCTCCGGGACGGCCTGCTGCGGGACGAGCTGGAGTCGGCGGCCCGGCAGCGCATCACGTACGGGCTCTACCGGGCCGGCTTGGTCGGGCCCGGCCCCGGGCGCGGCCCGGCCGGGGCCGGTGGCGAGCCGCCGGCGCGGCGCGTCCGGCCCTCCCGCGCCCGGCAGCGCACCTCGGCCCTCTTCTACTGACCCCTCCCGACGACGGCGGCGGCGCCCGCGCGCCGCACCGCCACCCGCTCCCTTCCCCGTGCGCGCCCGCGCGCTCCCGCTCACACACACCCACGGTGATTACCATGCCTTCCACCCTGTCCGCTCCCGCCCCGTCCGCTCCCGCCCCGGCGCAGCTCGACGTCGCCTCCGAGCTGCTGGCGCTGCTCCGCGACACCACCACCGAGCCGCGCCCCGACGTACAGCTGGAAGCCCTGACCCTGGCCGTGGCCGCCGACCTGCCCGTCCTGCTGTGGGGCGAACCGGGCATCGGCAAGACCGCGGCCCTCACCCAGCTCGCCGAGAACCTGGGCCTCCCGCTGACCACGGTGATCGCGAGCGTGCACGAGCCGTCGGACTTCTCGGGCCTGCCCGTCATCGGCGACGACCCCGCCGTGCAGGGCGTGCCGATGGCGCCGCCGGACTGGGCCGTCCGCCTGGTGCGGGCCGGCCGCGGACTGCTGTTCCTGGACGAGCTGTCGACCGCGCCGCCGGCCGTGCAGGCCGCCCTGCTCCGCCTTGTACTGGAACGGCGCATCGGCTCCCTCCGGCTGCCGGACGGCGTGCGCATCGTGGCCGCGGCGAACCCGCGTGCGTCGGCGGCCGACGGATGGGAGCTGAGCCCCCCGCTGGCGAACCGGTTCGTCCACCTGCAGTGGGTGCACGACCACGACGTCGTCGTACGGGGCCTCGGCGGGACGTGGCCGCGGGCGACGCTGCCGCAGCTCGACCCCGCACGGCTCGCGGACGCCGTGGACCTCGCCCGCCGGGCGGTGTGCGGGCTGCTCGCCGGACGTCCGGCGCTCGTGCACCGGCTGCCGGCCGGGGAGACGCGCCGCGGCGGGGCCTGGCCGTCCCCGCGGAGCTGGGAGATGACGCTGCGTCTGATCGCATTTGCCACCGCGGCCGGATCCTCCCGGGACGTCCTGTCCCTGCTGGTGCGTGGCGCGGTCGGGGACGGTCCGGGACTGGAGCTGCTGGCCGGCCTGGACCGGATGGACCTGCCGGACCCGGAGGACCTGCTGGCGGATCCGGAGGCGGCCGTCCTGCCCGAGCGGGGTGACCTGCGGCAGGCCGTGCTCGATTCCGTCGTCGCGGCCGTGCGCAGCCGCCCCGAGAAGTCCCGCTGGGACGCCGCCTGGACGCTCCTGGTGCGGGCCGTCGAATCCGGGGCCCCCGACCTGGTGGTGGTTCCCGCGACCACGCTCGCCTCGCTGCGCCGCGACGCGTGGGACGTCCCCGAGGCGATCGAGGAGCTCGCCGGGGTGGTGGCCCTCTCGCGCCGCGCCGACCGGGCGGCGGCGCGGACCGCGCCCGGCGCGAAGGCCGGCCGATGACGGGCGCGGCGGACACGGCGGACGCCGCACCGGGAGCGGGCGGGCCGTCGGAGGCGGAGCCGGGCGGGGCCGCGCCCGCGGCCGCCGACTCGGACGGGGACTCCGACCGGGGCCTGGACCTGGACAAGCTGTACGCCGCCCGGCTGCAGGCGGCGCGGGCCCGGCCGTATGTGGCGACGGCCCTGTACGCCCTGCATGCCGTCCCGTCGCGGCAGGTGCCGACGATGGCGGTCGACCGGCACTGGCGGTGCTACGTCTCCCCCGGCTTCGTGGACCGCACGCCGGTGGAGGAGCTCGCCGCCGTGTGGGTGCACGAGGTGTCGCACCTGCTGCGGGACCACCACGGGCGCAGCGACCGGGTGGCGCGGCAGCAGGGCCTCACCGGCCGGGCCGAGCGGCTGCGGATGAACATCGCCGCCGACTGCGAGATCAACGACGACGCGTTCGGCGACGGGCTGGTCACGCCGGAGGGCGCCGTCCTGCCGGAGACGCTGCAGTTGCCGGAGGGGCAGCTGATGGAGGACTACCTCCGGCAGTTCCGGCTCGGACCGCAGTTCGGGCACCTGTCCTGGCTGGACTGCGGCAGCGGCGCCGACGGGCTGGACCGGCAGTGGGACCTCGGTCGGGACGGGGCGCACGGGCTCAGTGCGCAGGAACGCGACGCGGTCCGGTTCCGTGTGGCGCAGGGCATCAAGGGCCGGCCGGGGAACGCCCCGCGGCAGTGGCAGCGGTGGGCGGAGGAGGCCTTCCATCCGCCGCAGCCCTGGCGGGACCTGCTGGGGGCGGCGATCCGCTCGGCCGTCTCCGGCTCGGGCGCCGGCGAGGACTACAGCTACGGCCGCCCCTCGCGGCGGTCGTCCGCACTGCGGGGCACGGTCCTGCCCAGCCTGCGGCGCCGGCCGCCGCAGGTCGCCGTGGTCATCGACACGTCGGGCTCGGTGAGCGACGCCGAGCTCGGCGGTGCGCTCCTCGAAGTCGCCGCGATATGCCGGGCCGTGGGCGGCCGCCGGGACCTGGTGACCGTACTGACCTGCGACGCCGCGGCCCGGGTCGTGGGGCCGCTGTGCCGGGCCGAGGGGATCCCGCTGGTCGGCGGCGGGGGCACGGACCTCCGCCGGGGCTTCGCGCGGGCGCTGCGGTCCCGCCCGCGGCCCGATGTCGTCGTGGCCCTCACCGACGGCCAGACGCCCTGGCCGTCGGACCCCCCGCCGTGCCGGACGGTGGTGGGCCTCTTCCCCCGCCCGGCCCCGCCCGGCACCCCTTGCGAGGACGACCCCGACTACCGGCCGGACGAGCCGCCGCAGTGGGCCCGCGTGGTCACACTCGGCTGACCCCGCCTGCGGGGCGATCGGTCCGCTGCTCGCCGTCGTCCGGTCAGGCCGACGCCGCAGAGCGGCCTCTCCGTACGGGGTCTGCACGACGCCCCGGTCGGCGGAACGGGGGACGGTGGGGGCGGCCGGGGGTGATGCGGGGCGTGTCGTGCGGGGGTGCCGGGCGGCCGAGGGGGACGATCGGCGTCCGTCGGGTCCCCCGCGGAGGAATGAGGACGGAATGCGCGAGATCCGCTCCGGCGGCCGGCACGGGACCGGCTCTCCGTTGCGCGGGCGGGTCGCGGTCGTCACCGGTGCCGCCCGCGGGATCGGGGCGGCGCTGGCGCGGAACCTGTCGGAGTCCGGGATGCACGTGGCCCTGCTGGGCCGCGAGGAGGCGTCCCTGCGTGCCACGGCCGCCACCCTGCCGCACCGGAGCATCTGCTTCGAAGCGGACGTCACCGACGACGCGGCCCTCCGCGCCGCCGCCCGCTACGTCGAGGAGCGGCTCGGGCCGGCCGGCGTGGTCGCCGCCAACGCGGGCATCGCCGTCGGCGGCCCGTTCGCCGACACCGCCGCCGACCTGTGGCAGCGGGTCATCGACGTCAACCTCACCGGGTCCGCCAACACCGCCCGCGCCTTCCTGCCCCACCTGACCCGCACGCGCGGCTACTTCCTCCAGGTCGCCTCGACCGCCGCGCTGGGCTCGGCGCCCATGATGAGCGCCTACTGCGCCTCCAAGGCGGGCGTGGAGTCG
This sequence comes from Streptomyces globosus, assembly GCF_003325375.1. Taxonomy (GTDB): domain Bacteria; phylum Actinomycetota; class Actinomycetes; order Streptomycetales; family Streptomycetaceae; genus Streptomyces; species Streptomyces globosus_A. Next base: position 3,766,392 of record NZ_CP030862.1, read on the forward strand.
TTCGCACAGGCGCTGCGGGGCGAGGTCGAGCCGGACGGGGTCGCCGTCGGGATCGCCTACGTCCACTGGACCGGCACCGACATGATCAGCGGCATCGACGACCACCCCGTCCTGCGGGCCCTGCGCCGCCACCAGCCGGGCTTCGCCCGCCGCGTCCGCACCCCCGAGCAGGTCGCCGCCTGGCTCGCCGAGGGGATCGCCCGCCGCTCCCCGTCGGTGTACGCGCCGCCCTGGCTGCGCTGGTGCCAGCCGCTGCGGCCGCTGTTTCCGGCGGTGGTCGCCCGCATCGCCCGCCGCGAACTGCGCACCCGTACGCGCGCCGAACTGGCCGCGGACGTCGGTGTGCTGGGCGACGGCGGCCTCGCGGACTGGCACGCCCACCGGCACCCGGGGCACCGGGACGGCTGACCCCGCCCGCAGACACGGGTGCCCGGGCAGGCGTCAGGCGTCAGGCGGCTGCCGGGCGGTCCGCGGGCGGGCGCCTGCGCGCCGCGGTGTCGGTCAGCGACGGCGGCTGCCAGACGCCGTCGGCCCGGTAGAGGTCGGTGCCGGGCGCCACGATCGCGTCGATGCGGTCGAGGGCCGCGTCGTCGAGCAGCAGGTCGGCCCCCTTGAGCAGGGAGGTCAGCTGGTCCATGGTGCGCGGGCCGATGATCACCGAGGTGACGGCCGGGTGGACGAGCGGGAACGCGACGGCCAGCTCCGGGAGGGTGCAGCCGATCTCCCCGGCCAGGGCGACGAGTTCCTCGACCGCCTCGAACTTGGCGGCGTTGCCCGGGAGGGCGGGGTCGAAGCGGTGCGGGGTGCGCGCGGCCCGGCCGGTGGTGAGGTCCACGGGCCGGCCCTGCCGGACGGCCCCGGAGAGGAACCCGGACGCGAGCGGCGACCACGTCAGGACGCCCATGCCGAGGCGCTGCGCGGTCGGCAGCACGGCCCGCTCGACGCCGCGCGCGAGGATCGAGTACGGGGGCTGCTCGGTGCGCATCCGCATCAGCCCGCGCCGCTCGGCGACATGGTGGGCCTCGACGAGGTCCTCCGCGGGGAACGCGGAGCAGCCGAACGCCCGGATCCTGCCGGCCGTCACCAGGTCGCCGAGGACGGACAGCGTCTCCTCGATGTCGGTGGTGTGGTCGGGGCGGTGCACCTGGTAGAGGTCGATCCAGTCGGTGTCCAGGCGCCGGAGACTGTCCTCGACGGCCTTCAGGATCCAGCGGCGGGAGTTCCCGCTGCGGTTGCGGCCCTCGCCGAGCGGGAAGTGCACCTTCGTGGCGAGGACGACGTCGTCGCGCCTTCCCTTGAGGGCCTTGCCGACGATCTCCTCGCTCTCGCCGGCCGAGTACATGTCGGCGGTGTCGACGAAGTTGACGCCTGCGTCGAGGGCGGTGTGGATGATGCGGGCGGCGTCTTCGTGGTCGGGGTTGCCGACGCCCCCGAACATCATCGTGCCGAGGCAGTGGGTGCTGACCTCGATGCCGGTCTTGCCGAGGACGCGGTAGCGCATGCCGGTGCTCCGTCGCAGGTGGGGGTGGGTGGAAGCGGCGCCAGTCTAGGACTTGGAGCACACTCGACGGCAAGGTCCGCGGGCCGGACCCCCGCCGCCGGCCTGGCGGAGGACGCGGCGCGCGCGGGGCACGAACCGGCCGTCGCAGGGCGGCAGATGGCCGAGGGCCTGGAACGGGCCTGATCCCGGCCCGGTGTCCCGGTCGGCGCTGTCACACCCGTGCGGCAGGCTGCCTGTCATGAGTGACCATCACCCCGGCGCAATGCCGTCCCCGGACCGGCCACGGGCCGGGACCGCCTGGTGCGGGCTGCTCGGCCGGAGGGTCGCCGAGGCCGTGGCGGCCGATGTCATGTCGGCGGCTTCGGTCTTCGACGGAGCCGACGCGCTGCCGGAGTCCGCCGACCGCGGGTTCGCGGTGCCTCTCGCGGCGGAGGTGTGGGTTTTCGACGACTCCCTCAGCCGTGTCCTGCTGGTCCGTCACCCGTGGCGCGGCTGGGTGGCGCCGGGCGGTCGCGTCGAGCCCGGCGAGACACCGAGGGAGGCGGCGCGGCGTGAGCTGTTCGAGGAGACGGGCGTGCGGGCGAGGCTGTTGGCGGAACCGGCTGCGGCCACCGTCCGTTCCTACCGTGCGGGCGCGCCGGCGTGTCTGGGGCTGTCGTATGCGGCGGTCGTGGACGGGGCGGTCCCGCTCGTCGCCGAGGACGGGCAGGCCGTGGCGTGGACATCGCTGCGGCGGGGATGGACCGGGTGGTTTCCCGAGGACGTGGCGCGGGTGCGCCGGTACGCCGGGCGGCTGCGTGGCGGTGCCGGGGACTGAAGTGCGCGGACCTGCCTGCATCGGGAGGCGGTTCGGGGGCAGGAGCGGGGCTGTGAAGTCCGTTCGGCACATCGTCTCGTTCCCGCGGGTCGCCGCGGCGGCCGGTGTGCCGGTCCAACCACCTCGCCCGAACGCGGAGGAGCACCCCATGCGCGGCATAGGCGGCTGCATCGCACTGATCCTGGTGGGGGCGATCCTCACCTTCGCAAGCGACTGGAAGATGGAGGGCGTCAACCTGGACGTCGTCGGACTGCTCATGATGGGCACCGGCATTCTGGGTCTGGCGGTGTACGCGAGCGTCCTGCGGCGGCGGCGCGTCTCGGCGGTCGTGCCGGTCGTCGAGGAGACCCGGGAGCGCCCCTGACCGCCGCCGGCCTTCGGCCGTCACCGGCCGGCCGGGACCGGGGTGAGGCGGTAGGAGTCCCCCCGGCGGACGACGCGCCCGGCGGTGGGCGGCGCGAAGTGCGTTCCCAGCAGCAGGGTGTCGGTGCCGGCCAGTGAGGCCAGGAGTTCGCGCCGGGTGGCTTCGGCGAGCTCGGGGTCGATGTCGGCGCACGAACCGATGCCGGGGCGGGCCACCTGGACGGGGTGGTGGATGCAGTCGCCGGTGATCACCGCCGTACCGCCGCGGCCGGCCACCTCGACGGCCGTGTGTCCGGGGGTGTGGCCCGGAGTGGGCAGGAGTCTCACCTGCGGCGTGATGCCGACGCCCCCTGCCGGGACGTCGACGAGGTCGAGCAGGCCCGCCTCCTCCACCGGGACCACCGAGTCGAGGAACATCCGGCGGCGGGCTTCGTCCATGGCGTGTCCGGCCCAGAACTCCCGTTCCGTGCGGGAGGCGACGTAGCGGGCGTGGGGGAAGGTCGGGATCCACCTTCCGTTCTGCTTGCGGGTGTTCCAGCCGACGTGGTCGGCGTGGAGGTGGGTGAGGAGGACCAGGTCGACGGCTTCCGGCGGGTAGCCGGCCGCGGTGAGGCGCTCCAGGTAGCCGGTGTCCAGGTCGTGCCAGGCGGGGTTGGCCCGCTGCTTGCCGTTGCCGATGCCGGTGTCGACGAGGACGCGCAGCCCGCCTGCGGTGAACGCGAAGCTGTGGCTGTCGAGGTGCAGGACGCCCGCGCCGTCCGCGAAGTGGGGGCGCAGCCAGTCCTCGCCGGCGACGACCTCAGGGGTGGCGGCAGGCAGCAGCCACGGCCCGGTGGCGGGCGGCAGGGGCGTTTCGTCGATGCGGTGGACGGTGATGTCGTCGCCTACGGTCCAGGCCGGTCCGGTGGTGGTGCTCACGGTTGTTCGTCTCCTCGGCGCGGTGCGGGCCCTGCAACGGCGGTCATGGACGGGCCTCTTGACGCTAAACGCAATCCGTTTGCGTTTGGCCACCGTACGGCCTTAGAGTCCAAATGCAAACTCTTGGCTTTTGCGTGAGAGGAATCCATGCCGGACACCGACCCCGAACCGACGGCTGCACAGGCGGCCTTGTGGGCCGCCCGCGCCGGGCTCCCCCTGCCCCCCGGCCGCCGGGCCGCCGCAGCCGCGGCGGCCCGCCACATCCACTCCGTCGTCGTCGTCCTGCGGGAGCTCGACTTCGCGGACACCCCGCCTGCCTTCGCCTACCGCGCACACCAGGAGGCCCCCGATGCAGCCGTGTGAACTGAGCCTCGCGGAGGCGGCGGAGGCCATCCGCACCCGCCGCCTCTCCCCCGTCGAGCTGACGGACTCCGTCCTCCGGCGCCTCGAACTCACGGAGCCGCGCCTGAACGCGTACGCCGCGGTCACCGCCGAGCGCGCCCGGGCCGACGCTCGCACCGCGGCACGCGAGATCGCGGCCGGCCGCCGCCGCGGCCCGCTGCACGGCATCCCGATGGGCCTGAAGGACCTCATCGACGTGGCCGGCGTGCCGACTTCGGCCGGCTCCCGGGTGCGCACCGGTCACCGCGCCCGGGCCGACAGCACGGTCGCCGCACGCCTGGCGGCGGCGGGCGCCGTCCTGCTCGGCAAGACCCACACCCACGAGTTCGCGTACGGCCTCACCACCCCGCAGACCCGGAACGCCGTGGACCCCGGCCGGATCGCAGGCGGGTCCAGCGGCGGGTCCGCGGTCGCCGTGGCGGCCGGCTCCGCGACCTTCGCCGTCGGAACCGACACCGGCGGCTCGATCCGGGTGCCCGCCGCCCTGAACGGCGTCGTCGGCCTCAAGCCGACGCACGGCCTCGTCCCCCGCCACGGCGTGACGTCCCTGTCCTGGTCCCTCGACCACGTCGGCCCGATCACCCGTACCGTCCGGGACGCCGGCCTCGTCCTCGACGCGCTGGCAGGCCACGACCCGCGCGACCCCGCCTCGATCGCCGCACCGCTCGCCGCCGACCGCCGGCCGCCCGCCGGCACCGGGCTCGCGGGGCTGCGGATCGGCGTGCCGCGCACCTACTACTTCGACCGCGTCGACGCGGACGTCGAGGCCGCCGTCCGGCGGGCCATCGACGGCCTCCGCGGGCTCGGCGCCCGCCTCGTCGGCGTCGACATCCCCATGGCCCGCCACATCCAGGCCGTCCAGTGGAGCCTGATGGTGCCCGAGGCCACCGCGTACCACGAACGCACCCTGCGCACCGTGCCCGAGCTGTACCAGGACGACGTCCGCGTCCTGCTGGAGGCCGGCGCGCTCATGCCGGCCGGCGACTACCTGCGCGCGCAGCGCGCCCGCACCCTCATGCGGCGGGAGTGGTCCCGCCTGCTCCGGGGCGTCCACCTCGTCGCCGCGCCCGCCGTCCCGACGACCGCGGTGCGGGCGGGGCAGGAGTGCGTCACCTGGTCCGACGGCACCACGGAGGCCGTCTCGGACGCCTACGTGCGCCTCTCCTCCCCCGCCAACATCACCGGCTTCCCCGCTCTCACCGTGCCCGTCGGACGCGACGCCTCCGGCCTGCCCGTCGGCATGCAGCTGCTGGGGCGGCCGCTGGGCGAGGAGGTACTCCTGCGCGTCGGGCACGCGTACGAGCAGGCCCGCGAGGCCGACCGCCCGGCACACGCCGCGTAGCCCCGGCACCCGGCCGGGCACCCCGCCGGAAAAAGCCACGCCTTTGCCTTAAGGTGGTGCGTGTGAGCAGGCAGATGGTGCGTCCGGGCGGGCGCAGCGCGCGGGTCCAGGCGTCCGTGCACGCCGCGGTGCGCGAACTCACCGCCGAGGTGGGCCGGGACGCCCTCACGGTCCCGCTGATCGCCCAGCGTGCCGGTGTCACCCCCTCGACGGTCTACCGCCGCTGGGGCGACCTGCAGGAGCTGCTGTCGGACGTGGCCGTGGAGCGCCTCCGGCCCGACACCGCCCCGGCCGACCACGGCACGCTGGCCGCCGACCTGACGGCCTGGGCAGAGCAGTTCCTCGACGAGATGTCCTCCCCCGCCGGCCGCGCCTACGTCCGCGACGCGCTGCTCGGCGACCCGGACGGCGGCAACGCCGGCCAGTGCTCGGCCTACGCCGCCGGGCACATCGGCGTCATCCTCGAACGGGCGGCCGCCCGGGGCGAGCGGGCACCGGACACGGAAGCGGTCATCGACCGCGTCGTCGCACCACTGGTGTACCGCATCCTGTTCCGGCCGGACGGCCTGGACACGGCCCGCGCCCGCGCCCTCGTGGTCTCGCTCCTGGCCCCGGCGCCCCGCTGACGGGACGCCCACCTCCCCGCCGCGCCCGGTGGCGGTGTCGGCCCGGGCGAGGGCCGCGGGGACCTCGGCGGCGAGTCCGCCGGCGGCCAGGAGGGTGTCGAGGCGCAGGAGGTCCCGGCGGCCCGGCCCCGTGCCGGCGGCGGCGCGGTGTGCCGCGGGGCGGGGGAGGTGCCGTCCATCGGGTCGCCTTTCCGTTCTCCGGCGGAGGAGGGGTGACGCGGATCCGGCGAGTGGGGTCGGGGTCAGCGGGCGTCGCGCTGGGCGGTCACGATGTCGTTGAGGGTGCGCTCGACACCCATGCGGCCCTGCACCCTTTCGGCGAAGGCGGGGAACTGCCCGGCGATCGCGCTCAGCAGCTTCAACTCGGCCGGGGCGACGTTGACTTCGCACAGGTTCCGCTCGACGGCGCGGACGAGGCCGTCGCATACCTGCGCCGGGGAGACCGTGCGCATCCCGGCCGGCGGCTTGGCGCCCGTCGCGGCGAACATGCCGGCGTCGCGGACGAATCCGGGCTGGACGAGGGACACGCCGACGCCCGTACCGTGCAGGTCCTGGCGGAAGGCGAGGGCGAAGCCGCGCAGCCCGAACTTCGTCGCGCTGTAGAGCGCGGAGGACCTGGTGGCCGCCTTGCCGGAGATGGAGCCGACGAACGCGATGTGGCCGCGGCGGGCCCGGACCATGCGCGGCGCGAGGAGCCGGGCGAGGAGGACGGGCGCGTGCAGGTTCACGGCGAGGGCGCGTTCCACCTGGGCCGGGGTGTAGTCGAGTACGTCGCCGCTGGAGGGGAGGGCGGCGTTCGCGACGAGGACGTCGACGTCGCCGCACTCCTCGGCGAGGCGCTCCACGTCGGCGGGGTCGGCCAGGTCGGCGACGACGGCGCGGGCTGCGAACCGGTCGGCGACGGCCTGCAGCGCGTCCTTCCTGCGGCCGGTGAGCACGAGGGAGGCACCCCTGCCGGCGAGTGCTCCGGCGAGCTCCGTCCCGAGGCCGCCGGTGGCTCCGGTCAGCAGAACCGTCGATCCGTCGAATCGCATCCGTGGTCGCCCTCTCCCCTTGTTCGTTCGAACGAACGGGACCATAGAGCAGCCCGACCGAACGTGTCCATGCCATCGCGTGGATCGGTTGCCGATGCACCCGGCCCGCGGGGCGGTTTCCGCCGGATGCGACCATGGCGCGCATGGAGAAGGCAGCCGACACCCGCCAGCGCATCATCGACGCCGTCCTTCGGATCATCGGCGCGGAGGGCATCGCCGCGCTGAGCAACCGGCGGATCGCGAAGGAGGCGCAGGTGTCGCTGGGCTCGGTCACCTACCACTTCACGACCCAGCACGAACTGCTGCGGGAGAGCCTGCTGCACTTCGTCGCCCAGGAGACGCAGCACTTCACCGAGCTGGCCGAGAACTGCGCCCGCGCAGACGGCCTGGACATCCCGGGCGCGGCCGAGATGGTGGAGACGGTGGCGGGCGGAACCACCTTCGACAGCAGGCACATCGCGCCGTTCGAGCTGTACATCCAGGCGGGGCGCGACGAGCGGCTCCGGGCCGCCGCCGCGGAGTGCTTCGCCGCGTACGACTCGCTCGCCCGCGGCATCCTCCGGCGGCTCGGCCTGCCGGACCCCGATCGCCTGGCCGGCGCGGTGGTGGCCCTGGTCTTCGGGCAGCAGCTGCGGAGACTGGCCACCGGCTCACCGGCGGAGGACCTCGTCGACACCCTCCTGCTCCTGACGGGCGCGGCGGCCGGAGCGGGCCCCGCCCCGTGCGGCGCGGCCTGCCGCCCGCCGTCCGGGAACCGTCCCGGCTGACCGCGCGGACGTGCCGTGCCGGCCGTCGGGGCGGCCCGCCCACGCCGCGGCTACTGGCCGACCCTCCCGTCGATGCACTCGCGCAGCAGGTCCGCGTGGCCGCAGTGGCGGGCGTACTCCTCGATCCTGTGCACCATCAGCTCCCGTACCGCGACCCGCTCGCGGCCGACCCGCGCGCCGAGATCGGCGTGGCGGGCCAGTTCGGCGTCGGTCGCGGCCTGCTCACGGGCGAGGTCGGCGTACGCGGCGTCCACCACCGGCTGCTCGGCGACCGCCCCTTCGAAGTCCGCGTCCTTCGCGCCGTACAGACGGGGCAGCGGCTCCCCCTCGGTGATCCAGTTGTGCCAGTCGCGCTCGGCCTCGGCGAGGTGCCGTATCAGGCCGAGCAGGGACATCGTCGAGGGCGGCACCGAGCGCCGGGCGAGCCGGCCGGGGTCGAGGCCCTCGCACTTCATGCGCAGGGTGAGGCGGTAGTTCGCCAGGAAGTCCAGCAGCGTGGCGAGTTCGCCGTCCGCTGCGGACTCGTTGTTGCGGGGGTCTTCGGCGGGATCGGCCCACATGTCGGGGTACACGGTCGCCTTGGTCCACCGCTCGGTCTGCTCGCTCATGCACGCATGATCACCCGCCACGGGCCGTCGGCGCGAGGGAGTTGTGCGGTCAGGGACGCTCCTGCATGCGGCGCCGCAGCCGGTCGTAGACCGGTTCGCTGCCCAGCCGGTCCGCGGTGAGTGCGGCGGCGAAGCACGCGGCCAGCAGCGGCAGGACGAGCGAGGTGGCGCCGGTCATCTCCACGACCAGGACGATGCCCGTTGCGGGCGCCCGTACGACGGCGGCGAACAGGGCGGCCATGCCGACCACGGCGAACGCCCCGGACCCGGCCGCCTGGCCCGGCAGCAGCGGCCCCGCGGCGGCGTGCGCGAGGGCGCCCCACAGCGCACCGACGGCCAGGAGCGGGGCGAACAGCCCGCCGGGCGTTCCGGCGGCGTAGCTGAGCGGTCCTGCGGCGAAGCGCACGGCCAGGTAGGCGGCGAGGACGCCGACGGCCGGGCTCCAACCGGCCAGGAGCCGTTCGCCGAGCGGGTCGCCCCCGCCGGCGAACAGCGGGTCGACCGCCATCAGCAGTCCGACCACGGCCCCGATCAGGGCCGCGCGGGCGGTGGCGGGCACCCGGGCGGCGAGCCGGTCGGACAGGGCCAGGCTGCCGATGACGAGGCCCCCGTACGCGGCTCCCAGCAGCCCGGCGGTGGCGCCGAACAGCAGGAAGACGGGCAGCAGCCACACGGGCGGGGCGGGCGCGTCGGGGAAGGGGAAGATCGGCGCGCCGCCGGCGATCAGCGCGGAGACGGCTGCGGCGGCAGCCGTGCCGACGAGGGTCATCAGCACGAGCCGCGGCCGCACGGACCGGGTGACCTCCTCGCAGACAAACAGCAGGCCCCCGAGTGGCGCGGCGAACGCCACGGCGAGTCCGGCGCCGGCGAGCGAGGTGTGCAGCAGCCGGATGTCGTCGGCGCCCAGGCCGGTGCGCCGGCCCGCCTCGGCTCCGATCGCGGCTCCCATGTGCACCGCCGGGCCCTCCCGTCCCAGGACGAGCCCGGAGCCGATCGCGACGACGCCGCCGGCGAACTTGGCGGGGAGCAGCCGCCATGTGGGGGCCTCGCTCTCCCCGCGCCAGACCGCCTCGACGTGCTGGATGCCGCTGCCCGCCGCGTGCGGAACGCGCCGGGCGATGGCGCAGGCGAGGGCCGCCCCCGCGGCTGTGAGCGCGACGGGCACCAGCCATCCGAGACCGCCGCCGAGCCCGGCGGCGGTCTCCAGCAGGCGGCCGCGCAGCGCGTCGGCCCGTTGCAGGCACCACCGGAACGCCCCGCCGACCAGGCCCACCAGGCAGCCGGCCAGGGCCGCCACGAGGTGGGCGCGGCAGGCGCCGCGGAGCCGACGCGCCGTCACCGCGGCGCCCCGTGCGCGGGGCCGGGGTGGGGACCCGCCATGTGCCGACCTCCCGTGCCGAGCCTGCGGGCGCCCGTCCGGGGTCCGCCCCGCGGCCGTCCGGGCCGCGGTCCGTCCGAGCGTGGACCGCCCCCTGCGGCCGCCGTCGGGAAGCGCGCCGCGGCGCGCCGGGATGCGCCCCGACCGGACGACGCGCGCGGCGACGGCGTTGCGGCGTCCGCGGCCGGGCGCGGCGGCGGAGACTGGTGGCGTCGGGCCGCGCGTCGGGCCCGGGGGACCCGGGAGGGGCTGTGGAGCCGAAGACCGCGTCAGTGCTGGCCCCGTTCATGGCGGTGCTCACCCTGACGACCGGGCTGGTGGAGGCGGTGAGCCTGCTCGCGCTGGGGCCGGTGTTCACGGCCATGCAGACGGGGAACGTCCTCTTCTTCGCGTTCGGCCTGGTCGGCGAGGGCGGCCTGTCGGTGGTGGCGCCCGCGGTGTCGCTGGGGGCGTTCACCGCGGGGGCCGTGGGCGGCGCCCGGCTGGAGACCCGGCTGGAGGCCGGCCGGCACCGCTGGTTCATCCTCTCGCTCGTCGCGGAGGCGGTCCTCGTCGGGGCGGCCGCCGTCGCCGTGTGGGGGGTGCCGCCGGTCCACCAAGCGCCCACGGGCCGGCATCTCGCCGCGATCGGCGTGCTGTCGGCCGCCATGGGCATCCGCAACGTGACCAGCCTGCGCCTCCAGGTCCCCGACCTGCCGACGACGCTGGTCACCCGCGCCATGACCGCCCTGCTCGCCGGGTCCCTGCTGGGCCGCGACTCCTTCCTCGCCCGCGGCACGGCGGCGACCGCGCGCCGGGCCGCCTCCGTGGGCGCGATGTTCGCGGGCGGGCTCGCCGGCGCGCTGTGGGTCCACGCCGGCTGGCCGGTGTCGGGGCTGCTGCTCGTGGCGGCGGGCATCCTGCTGGCGGTCGCGGCGGCATACGTCCCGAAGCCGCACCTGCACACGTGAGCGGCGCGGCAACGGTGCTACGGGGCTGCGGGGAGCCAGGCGCGGACCATGAGGGTGCCGAGGCCGGCGGGGTCGGGGGCGGGGAGCACCGCGGCGTCGACGCGCTCGAACCCGGCGGCCCGCAGGAGGCCTGTCCACCTGCGCGGGGTGTAGGACCAGCGGCGCACCGCGAGGGGCCGCCCGCGCAGTCCGCCGGAGTGCGTGCCCTGCGGGCCGTAGCAGCCGGGCAGGGCGGGCGCGTGGCTGAAGGCGAGCAGGCCGCCGGGGCCCAGCCGGTCGCGGACGAGGGGGAGCAGGCGGCGGGGGTCGTGGAACCACACGGCGCCGAACCGGGACACGACCGCGTTCCGGCGGCGCTCCGTGCCCGCGAGGAAGGCGGTGGCGTCGGCCCGGTGGAACTCGGCGGGCAGGCCGGCGCAGCGGGCGCGGGCGCGCGGGGGCATGGCGGGCGGTTCGCGGGGCAGGTGCCGGGCGTACGAGGAGGTGCGCCATGGCTGTCGACGAGGAGCGCACTGCGGATCCCGCGGCCCCGCCCTCGGCCGGAGCACGGTGCGTGGTGCGTGTGAGCGGCGAGATGGACCTCGACCACGCCGCGGAGCTCCGCACGGCGCTCGACACGGCCATCTCCCGGGCGCCTGACCGCGCGGACGTGGTGGTCGACCTCCGCCACTCCTCGTTCTGCGACTCCTCGGGCCTCACCGTCCTGCTGGCGGCCCGGGAGAGGGCCTGGGCCGGCGGGCACGCCATGCGGCTCGCGGCGCCGAGCCACCAGCTGCTGCGGCTGCTGGAGCTGACCGGGTCCGTCGAGCTGTTCTCGTTCGTGCCGGCCGCCGCGGACTGAGCTTCCCTCCCCGGCGTGCACCGCGCTGCTTCCGGTCGCGGCGGCGGGCCCGCACCGCAGCCAGCCGCTCCGGGCGCCTGGTTCCCCCTCACCGGGACGGGCGCGTGCCCTGGGCCGTCCACGCCCGGGCGGACAGGGTGATCGACCCGTCGGCCGCGGCGGGCAGGGACGCCCTCAGCCGCTCCTGCAGGAGGTCGCGCCGCGCCTGCGGCAGGGAGGCCAGGTACGCGGGTGCCGGCCCCTGGCCGCCCCGGAACGGCTCCCAGTAGTCCGCGAAGTCCCGGAAGCGGGTCCGGACCACGATCTCGCCGACGGTGACGCCGGCCAGCCCGGAGCCGCGCAGCAGCAGCCGCAGCGGTTCGGGCGCGCACAGCGGTAAGCGGGCGCCCTCGTCCAGCGGCCCGGCGCCCGCGTCCACCTCCGCCGCGGCGTCCCAGAAGTGCCGCAGGAGCTCCATCCCGCCCTGCGTGTAGTCCCACACGTACACCGCGGCCACGCCCCCGGGGTGCACCACCCGGAGCATCTCGGCGACAGCACGGGCCGGTTCGGGCACGAAGTTGAGGACCAGTCCGCTGACCGCGGCGCCCGCCGCACCGTCCGGCGCGGGCAGCCGGCGGGCGTCGGCGCGCACGAAGCCGGCCCGCGGGTCTCCGACGGTCCGCCGCGCGTACCGCAGATAGCTCTCCGACGGGTCGGCGCCCACGACCCGGCCGGGGTCCGCCGCCTCCAGGACGGCGCGGGTGACGGCGCCGGTACCGCAGCCGACGTCCCACCACACCGCCCCGGCCGGAACGGACAGCCGGCGTACGAACTCCCCTGCCACGCACCGGCTCCACCGGCCGATGTACGGCTCGTACGCCTCTCCGTCACCCCACACGGGCGACCACCCGCTCCCGCACGGCCACCGTCCGGAGACGGGGGGCGGCCCGGCACCGCCCGGAACCAGCATCCCCCGCCCCCGCCGCCGCGGCACCCGCTGCACCGCGCACCGGCCGCGCCGGCGCCCGCCTGGCGCGCTCCGGCCGCCGCGGCCACGCTGGAAGCGGGGGACACCCCTGCGGACATGGGAAGCGAGGCAGCCATGACGGCGATCACACGGGGCGACACACCGGTGGCGGTCGAAGGCGACGGCGTCGAACTCCGCACACAGCCGGCCGGCGGCGACCTGTCCGTCGCCTTCGTACGGCTGCCCGCGGGGGCGGACCTCCGCCCGGCGCTGCAGGGCATGCCCGACGACCTGTGCCCCTGTCCCCACTGGGGCTACATGCTCAAGGGCCGCCTGAAGATGGTGACGAAGGACGGCGAGGAGGTCTACGAGGCGGGCCAGGCGTTCCACTGGCCTCCCGGGCACGCCCCCGTGGCCCTGGAGGACTGCGAGTACGTGGACTTCTCCCCGACGGCGGAGTTCACCGCCGTCCTCGACCACATCACGTCCCGGTCCTGACCCCCTCCCCCGGCTCCGGCTCCGGCCCCGCCCTGCCCGCCGGTGTAGCGGCTGCCGGCGCGGCGCCCGACCCCGTACGGGGCGCCGCGCCGGCGCCGTCAGGAGGGGCGGGCCGGGACGGTGAGGGTGCAGCGGCCGTTCTCGCAGGAGCGCCGGAGGCGTCCCCGCGAGACGGTCTGCACGAGGCCGATCGTCCAGCACACCGGGCACCCCCGGAGCGCCACCAGCCCCACCGGCAGGAGCAGCAGGGCGACCGGGCCGACGGTGAACGCCAGGCCCGTCCCGCCGATCAGGGAGCCGAAGCCCACCGCGCCGCGGGCCAGGTGCCGGGGCAGGGACGCGCTCGCGTAGTCGGGCCCGCCGTCCTTCCCGGTCGCTGCCGTCCTCACCGTCCGCCTCCCGCCGGTACGCCGTCCCCGTCCCCGAGCCGGCTCCGGACCGCGGCCCGGGCCCGGTGGAGCCGCGACTTCATCGCCGCCGTGCCGATCCCGAGCGCGTCGGCGACCATCCGCCCGCTCAGCCCCTGCACGTCCCGCATGACCAGCACCTGCCGCTGCTCCGCGGGCAGCGCGGCGATCGCCGCCGCCACCCGGCCCGCCTCCAGCCGTCGGAGGGCCTCCTCCTCGGCGGAGGGCCGGGCCTCGTCCCGCAGGGTTGCGGTGTCCCGTCCGATCGTCCGGGCGCGCCGCAGGCACTCGTTGCGGACGATGCGGAACATCCACGACGCGAGGGCGCCGGACGCGCGGAGCGTCCCGATCTTCCGGTACAGGATGATCAGCGCTTCCTGGGCGGCGTCCTGCGCGTCCTCGGGTGTGGCGCACAGGGAGCGGGCGAACCGCTGCACGTTCGGGTGCGATCCCGACACCAGGGCCGTGAGCGAGTCGACGTCGCCGCGCCGGGCGCCTGCGACCAACTGCTCGCCGGGCCATGCGTACTCAGCCACGCGTCCGCCCCCGCTTGCGCGAGACCGCGTACACGCACGCGCACACGAGCACCGCTCCTACGGCCACTGCCATTCCCACGATCATGTTCTTCCTCCGGCTTCCCCGTCCCGACGGCTGTCGGCACGTGTACAAGAGGAGCCGTCCGCCGAAAAGGATTCACCGGCACGGCCCCCGACCGCCGGTGACAACCGATCGGCCCGGTTCCGCGTCCTTACCGCAGAGCCGGCTTCCGTCCGAGCGGGGGCGGAGCGGCGCGGTACCCGGAGGAACGCCATCAGCACTTCGTACACCCCCGGCCCGGACGTCGGCGGCGCGGGCGGCGCGGGCGGCCGCCGCCGGCGCGGAATCGGCATGCTGCTGCTGGGCGTCGCGGCCGGCGTCGTGCTGAGCACCGCCGTGCTGACGGCAGCGTCGTGGCCGCGGACCGAGGTGGCGTACCGCAGCGCCTCCCCCGCGTCTCTGCCCTACGACGGCTCCCGGTACTTCCTGCGGATGGAGCACCTCCGCGACCTGTCCGGTGACGACTCGTACCGGATGGTGATCGGCAGGCAGCCCGATGCGTCGTACGGGCACTGGCTGCACATCGACACCTACCTGGGCGCGGAGGGCATCCGGTCCGCGACGTGGACGGAGTCGGAGGTGCGCGTCCGGTTCTCCACCGGGCACGAGCTCTCCGTACCGGCCGGCGCCTTCACGGGCGGCAGGTGAGCGGCACCGCCGCGGGCGCCCGTACGCAGGTGGGTAGGCTTCGCTCAGCACGGACGCACGTCGGGGGGCAGCACGCATGACGGCTCGGACTGCACGGTGGGAATCGGCCCTGGATTCCGTCGTGGTGTACGCACAGGGCGCACTGTGCCGCCGGCTCGCCCGCGGCACCGTACCGCCGGACGGACGGCTGCGGGTGACGGGCCTGCCGCGCTCCCTGGATCCCGGCTCGCTGCGGGCCCGTGTCCTCGGCTCGCCCGGCGTCCGCGTCGTGGAGGCGCGGGTCGAGGTCGAGGCCGAGCCTTCCGGCCCGCGCGCGCCGCACGGGTTGCGGAGCGAGGTCGAGCGGCTGCGCGACCGGTATGCGGCGGTGCAGGCCCGCCGGGACCGGCAGCTGACGCTGATCGAGGAGGCAGGCGGCCTGCACCCGGCGCCGCCGGCCCGCCCCCGCGAGGACGCGCCGCGCCGGACGCCCGTCGAGGCGTGGCTGGAGCTCGCCGACTTCGTGGACCGGCGGCTGGCCGCCCTCCAGACACGGCTGGCGGAGCTGGAGGGGGAACTGCTGCGCGCCGGGCACGAGCTGGCCGTCGCCGAGGACCGGCTCGCCCGCGCCTCCGGCGACGCGCCGCAGGTGCACGTGGACACCACCGTCTGCGCGGTCCTCACCCTGGCCGGCACCGGCGCGCCCGGGACGGACACCGGGGAGGACGCCGGCTCCGAGGTCGAACTGGAGGTGGAGTACGGGGTTCCGGGCGCGGTCTGGGTGCCCGCGTACCGCCTCGCCCACCGGCAGGGCGACGACACGGGCCGGCTGGTGCTGCGCGCCTCGGTCGCCCAGCGCACCGGCGAGGACTGGAACGGCGTACGCATCGCCCTGGCCACCTCGGACCTGCGGCGCCGCACCGACCTGCCCAGGCTCCACTCGGTCCGGATCGGGCGCCGCCAGCCCGCCCCTGCCCCGTCCGGCTGGCGCGAGCCGCCGGCGGGGCTCGCCGACCTGTTCGCCGGGTACGCGGGCGCGGGCCCACGGCCGGGCCCGCCGGCCCCCGCACCCGCGGCTCCGCGGCCCGGCGCGGCCGCCGACCCCGTACCCCCGCTGCCGCCGCCCGCGATGCCGGTGCAGCCGGCGCCGCAGGCGTACGGGGCGCCGCCGCCCGCGATGCCCGCCCCGGCTGCCCTGGCCGCCCCGGCCGCGCCCGCTCCGCCCGGCTTCGGCGGCGGGGCCCCCGGGTTCGCGCCGCAGGTCCCGGCGCGGCCGGCCGCGCGGCGGTCACGCAGCGGGGCCCCGGCGGCCCCGGGCGGACTTCCGCCGGGCGCACCCGCCGCACCGCCCGCGCCGGTCGGCCCGCCGCGGCCGAGCGGCGCCGAACTCGACTACCGCGCCCTCGTCCTCGCCGGTCCCGAGGACCAGGCCGCCCGCCGGGGCCGCCTGTTTCCCGGCGCCCCCTCGGACCCGGTGGGCGCCGAGCACCGCCGGCGCGCCGAGGCGGTGGCCGCGCTGCCGCTGCCCGGGCACGCCGTACGGCCCCGCGAGTCGGCCGGCTCGTTCGACCACCGCTTCGACGCCGCCGCCCGCGCCGACGTCCCCTCCGACGGCACCTGGCACACCGTCACCGTCGGCGAGGTCCCGCTGGGGCTGCGCACCGAGTACCTCTGCGTGCCGTCGGTCGAGCAGACCGTGTACGCGACGCTGGTGCTCTCCAACGCCACCGGCCAGGCGCTGCTGGCGGGGCCGGTGGAGGTCACCGTCGACGACGAGTTCCTGCTGACCGCCGCGCTGCCGACGCTCGCGCCGGGCGCCGTCTCCCGGCTGGGCCTCGGCCCCGCCGAGGGCGTCCGGGTCGCGCGGCGCACGAACCTGCACGAGTCGGCGGCCGGGCTGCGGGGCGGTACCACCGTCCTGGACCACCGCGTCCACGTGGAGCTGGCGAACCGGCTCTCCCGGCCCGTCACCGTCGAGGTCCGCGAGCGGGTGCCGGTCACCTCCGACGCGGACGTCCGGATCGAGGAGCGGGCCGACTGGACGGCCCCCGAGGCCGGCGCCGGACCGGAGCACCATGCTCCGGGCACCCGCATCTGGCGGGTGGAGCTGCCCGCCGGCGGCGCCACCGCGCTGGAGGGCCGCTTCGAGATCCGCATCCCGGCCGCAAAGGCCCTCGTCGGCGGCAACCGCAGGAGCTGACACACGCCATGCCACACGACACGCCCCGCGCCACCTCGCGCACCGCCTCCCCCGCCGCGGCCGGGGAGCCGATCGCCCTTCCGGTCACCGCCGTCACCTGCCTGGAGGACCGCGCCCACGTCGAGCGCACCGCAGTCCTCGACCTCGAAGCCGGGGTGCAGCGCCTCCGCCTCGGGCCGGTCAGCGCGCTGGCCGTCGACCGCACCCTGCACGCCGAGCTGGACGCCGGCCTGCCGGCCGCCGTCCTGGACGTGCGGATCGTCCGTACGTGGACGCCCCGCGGGCCGCTGCCGTCCGCCGACGACTCGGCACTGCGGCAGCACCTGCACGCCCTCGAAGCGGAGCAGGTCTCGGTGCAGCACCGGCGGGACCGGCTGGACGTCCGCCTCGGCCTGCTCGGCAGGCTCGCCGACCGGCTGCTGCGGGAGATCCGCGAAAGCGCCGGCGCCGGCGAGAGCGACCCGGACCGCTGGGCGCGGGAACTGGACCGGCTCGACGCCGAACGCGACACGTACGGCGAGCAGCTGCGCACCGCGCAGGCGCGGCTGGCCGCCCTCGACGCGGAACTCGCGGACGTCCGGCGGGGCCTGGCCGCCGCCGAGGGGCAGCCGGCCGACCTGGTGGCGCACGTCGAGGTGACCGTCCGGGCCTCGGCGGCCGGGCCGGCCCGGCTGCGGCTCGGCCACCTCACGGCCTGCGCGCTGTGGCGGCCCGTCTACCGGGCCGTGCTCGACGGCGGCTCGCTGACGCTGGAGAGCGACGCCATGGTGTGGCAGCGCACCGGGGAGGACTGGTCGGGCGTGCGCCTGACCCTGTCGACGGCCCGGTCGGCGCTGGCCACCGAACCGCCCCGGCTCGGCGAGGACCGGCTGGCGCTCACCGAGCGGACCGCCGCCGAACGCCGCACGGTCGACGTCGAGCTGCGCGAGGAGGAGGTCGCGGAGCTCGGCCCGGCACCGGTGTCGGGCCTGCCGGGCGTGGACGACGGCGGCGAGACGCGCGTTTTTGCCGCCCCCGGCCCCGTCTCGGTGCCGTCGGACGGACGCGCCCACCGGGTGCCGCTGTCGTCCTTCACCGCGGACGCGGCCGCCGAGTACGCGGCCACGCCCGAGCTGTCGCCGCTGGTGGCGCAGGTGGTGCGGGTTCCGAACCGGTCCGGGCACGCCCTGCTGGCCGGGCCGGTGGACCTGGTCCGCGGCAGCGGTTTCAGCGGCCGGGGCACCCTGGAGTTCACGGCGCCCGGCGCCACCGCCGAACTCGCCTTCGGCAGCTGCGACGACCTGCGGGTGGTGCGGCAGGCCGACGAGTCCCGCGAAACGGGCGGGATCATGCAGCGGACGGTGGTCACGCGAACGGTGCGGCTGCACCTGTCCCGGTTCTCGGCCCCCGGCGAGGAGGGCGAGCGGACCGTCGCCGTCCGCGAGCGGATCCCGGTCTCGGAGATCTCGGCGGTGGAGGTGCGCCTGCGCAAGGAGGCCTGCTCCCCGGCCCCGGACGCGGTCGACGCCGACGGCATTGCCCGCTGGGACATCGCCCTCCCGCCGGGCGGCCGCCGCAGCATCACCCTGGCGTACGAGGTGTCGGCGGGCGCGAAGGTCGCCGGCCTCTGACCGTACGGGCGCCGTGTGCGGCGCGGGTGCGCGCCGCCGGGAGCCCGGTGCCCGCAGGTGCCGGAATGCGCCGGTCCGCCGCATAAGCTCGCTCCGGCGCCCCCTATGACCGAGGAGGATCCGATGAACCCCGCCGGGGAAGGGCCACTGCACCTGGACGCGGTCAGCGTCCTGAACGCGAAGACGACGCTCGTCCGGCTCCTCGGCAGGGCCGGTATCCACCCCGGCGACGCCGAGGAGCTGATCGGGCTGGTCTCGGCCGGGGCGGTCGCCGTCGCGGCCGCGGAGGTCGCGGGGCGGGCGGAGGACGCCCCGACGGCAGAGGGCGGGCCCTACGCGTCCGGCTGGCTCGACGGCGCCCGCACCGTCACCGGGGCACTCGGGGGGATCGCCGAGCGGATGCTGCGCGACGCCGTCGGCGCCGACGCGCCCGGGGACCCCCTGGACGCGCGCCCGCCCGCGGGGCGGATGGAGCTGGAGCGGGCGAAGGTGGCCGTGCTGCCGCTGTACCTGTCGTTCGCCCCGGAGTCCGACCTCGACCCGGATGTCTCCGAGCCGGTCCTGACGGCCGTCCTCGGCACCATGACCACGCGGCAGCGGACCGGGTACGCGGGGCGCCTGACCGCGTTCGCCGCGGAGCACCGGGCGCGGCTTGAGCGGATGTACGCGCAGTACGGCCCGGGCAGCCCGATCGCCATCCACGGGCGGTACTCGCTGCTGCACTCCCCCACCAGCGTCGCCGTGCTGGAGCGCCTGCTGACGGAGCCGGCGGCACTGCGGGAGGAATGGGACGCCGCGGAGCTGCCGCCGGCGTGGCTGGAGGGTCTGACGACGGCCTGGGGGCCGTCGGCGTAGCGGCCCCGCACCCGGCGGCAAGGGGTGCGGAGCCGCGAGGGTGTCGGCTTCAGGCGCCGTCTGGCAGGCCGCGGTCGGGTGCGCTCATGTCGCCCGTGGCGGGGGCGCCGTCCGCCAGCCCGTAGCGCAGGTACACCGTGCCCGACGGGCCGGCCGCCGGGGGCGCGAGCAGCGTGACGTTGGCCGGCACGGCGCCCTCGCCGAACACCTTCTTCCCGACGCCGAGCACGATCGGGTGCACCCAGAGGTCGAGGCGGTCGAAGAGCCTCTCGCGCAGGAGGGTCTGCACGAGGTCCAGGCTTCCGACGACCTTGACGTGCTCGTGGCGGTCGCGGATCTCGCGCACGGCGGCGGCCAGGTCCGGGCCGAGCTGCGTGGAGCCGGCCCAGGAGAGGTCGGGGGTGCCGCGGGAGGCCACGTACTTCGGGACCCGGTTGAAGAGCTCGGCGATCGCACCGTCCTCGCCGCCCTTCTGGTGGGGCCAGTAGGCGGCGAAGATGTCGTACGTGCGCCGGCCGAGCAGGAGGGCGTCCGTGCCCTCGTACGCGGCGCCGATCTGCATGCCGGTGTCCTCGTCCAGCAGGGGTGCCTGCCAGCCGCCGAACGGGAAGCCGTCCGGGTCTTCGTCGGGGCCGCCGGGCGCCTGTCCGACGAGGTCGAGGGTCGCGAACATCGCGATGTGGATGAGGCCCATGGTGTGCTCCGGTGTGCGAGGAGTGGTGTCCGTCCCAGGGATAGACCGGCAGGCGGACGGGAACTCATCGGCGCGCCGGAGGCGCGGGTCGAGACCCGGATTCGAACAGGTTTACGATTGAGGGGTGAGTGCGTACGACCTGCCGTCTGCCGATCGCGGCCCGGGCCTCTCGGCCGTCGGCGCCGCCGCGCCGTGCGCCCCGCCCCGGCGGGGGGTGTGACGGTGGCCGGCGGGCGGGACACCGGGTGGCTGCTCCCGCCGGACCTGGCGCGGCTGAAGACCCTGGAGCGGTGGTGCGAGCTGCTGCTGGAGCTCGTCCGGGAGCGGATCGCAGAGATCGAGACCACCGCGCGGATCGCGGAGGCCGCGGCGGGCCGGCCCGTGCCCTCCCCGGTCGTCGAGTGGCAGATCCAGTACGGGATCGGCGCCTCGAACGCCCCGATGCTGATCCACACCGGCGACTGCACCCTGACCTCCGGGCGGACCCGGCCGGCGACCCGCGCCCAGGCCGTCGACGCCCTGCGCCACCCGCAGGTCGAGCCCTGCGGCGTCTGCGACGCGGGCCGGCTCCTCGGCGCCGGCGACCCCTGAGCGGCCGGTACCGGAGCAGGCCCGGGCCGGAGCGCTACCGCTCCGCCGGCTGCCGGGCCGGGAGGCGGAAGCCGTTGAAGAGGTCGTCCATGCCGCGCAGGGCCAGGCGGTCCGGGACGGCGCGGACCGCGGCGTCGCGGGCCGCCGCCGCGAGGGGGTGGCGGAGGGCGCCCAGGCGGCCGACCCGGCGGGCCCGGACGCGCACGGCGTCGGTGCGGTCGCGCCGGGCCGCGGTGTACGCGGCGAGGGCGGCCCGGACGGGATCCGCGGCGCCCGCCCCCGGGGCCGGGTCCGGGGCGCCGCCCGCGGGGAGGAGGTGGGCGAGGACCACCGCGTCCTCGATGGCCTGGCAGCCGCCCTGCCCCAGGTTGGGCGCCATGGCGTGGGCGGCGTCGCCGACCCAGGCGATCCGGCCGTGGTGCAGGCGGGGCAGCGGGGCGGCCAGGTCGTGGAGGTCGTGCTGCAGGACGCCGGCCGGGTCGAGGTGCCGCACCCGGTCCAGCAGGGCGGGGATCGGGTCGTGCCAGGAGCCGAAGCGCTCCAGGAGTTCCGCGCGGGGGTCGGCCGACCGGGTGCCGGCGGGGGCGAGCGCGGTGGCGTAGAGGTAGTAGCGGCCGTCTGCCAGCGGGGTGATGCCGAACCGCTCGCCGCGCCCCCACGTCTCGCTCATGGCCCGGATGCCGAGGTCCGGGGCGTCCACGATGGTCCGCCAGGCCGTCTCGCCCAGGTAGCGGAGCCCGGGGTGGCCGGGGAAGTGGGTGCGGCGCAGGGGGCTGCGGATGCCGTCGGCGGCGACGACGAGGTCCGCGGGCAGTTCCGCGCCGCCGGCCGTGCGGACGGTGGGGCGCCGGCCCTCCGCGTCGTCCACGGCGGTCACGGCGGCCCCGTACCGGAGGACGCCGGGCGGGAGCGCGGCGGCCAGGGCTGCCGTGAAGGCCGGGCGGGGGACGGCGATCGGGGCCGTGCCGTAGCGGGCCGCCATCTCGGCGGTGCCGGCCCCGGTCAGCCGGCGGCCGTCGGCGCGGCGGACGCCCATCGTGTCGGGTATCGCGCTGCCGGCCGCGCGGGCCGCGTCGACGCCTATGGCGTCGAGGGCGCGCAGCGCGTTGGGGGCCAGGCCGATGCCCGCGCCGGTGGCGGGCGGTTCGGGGGCGCGTTCGCAGACGGTGACGTCCCACCCGCGGCGGTGCAGGGCGATGGCCGCGGTGAGGCCGCCGATTCCGGCTCCGACCACCACGGCGCGGCGTATCGGCATGGGACGCCGTCCGCCCGGAAGTCCGGCGGCGGCCGGCGGACCGGCGCCCCTTCGGCCTGCCATGGTCCCCCCGCCGCAGATCACGCGGACCCGCCACGCGGATCACACCCGTTCGGCAGATTATGGCACCTGCGGGACAGGGGCGGTGATCGCGCTGACCGGCCGTGTGGGAGGGGGCAGGGGGACCGCGGTCAGGACAGGTCGAACTGCGCGCGGTGTGCGGTCACCCAGGTGCGGAAGTCCTGCAGGCCGGGGTGGAGGGCGCGGACGGCGGCCAGGTCGCGGGCGGCGGTGAAGGCGTGCTCGCAGTCGGCGTAGTACTGGAACATGTTGCCCGCCTCGTCGGCGCCGGGGAACCCGAGCGCCCGGAAGGCGTCAGGGGTGAGCGGCCGGTAGCGGAAGGGCTGCCCGAGCACGTCGGTCATCGTGGCGGCCATCTCGGCGACGGTCAGGTGCTCGCCGGCGATGCTGACCGTGGCGGCGATGAAGTCGGTGCCGCCCTTGAAGACGGCCAGGGCGGTCTTGCCGATGTCGTCGACGGCGATACCGGAGAGGCGGCTGTCGCCCATGGGGTAGACGAGTTCGAAGGTGCCGTCCTCGCCGCGCTGCGGGGCGAACATCGACAGCAGGTTCTCCCAGTAGAACGTGGTCCGCAGGAAGGTGGTGGGGACGCCGTCGTCGGTGAAGAAGTGGTCCGCCTCCGCCTTGGCGTCGAAGTGCGGGACGTTGTACGAGCCTTGCAGCGTCGGCATCCGGCCGTCGCCGAGCGGGATGCACTCGCGGGTGTCCTCCAGCGTGGACCAGACCGCGTGCTGGATGCCGGCGTGTCCGGCCGCCCGGGAGAGTGCCTGGGCCTGTTCCTTCTCGTGGGCCGCGCTCATGTGCTCCCAGAAGTTGGTCACCATGAAGGCCCCGTAGGCGCCGTCGAGGGCGGACCGCAGGCTGGCTTCGTCGTCGAGGTCGGCCCGGACGACCTCGGCGCCGAGCTGTTCCAGCTCCCTGGCGCGGCCGGAGTCGGGGTGGCGGGTCACGGCGCGGACGGCGAAGGCGCCGTCCGCGTCCGCCAGGGCGGCCCGGGCCAGTGCACCGCCCTGCTGCCCCGTCGCGCCGAACACGGTGATGGTCCGCCTGCCGTCCATCGCCAGCACCTCTTCCCTGCCGCAGCCACCCTCGGAACCTGGAAGCGAAACCTACGGTCGGGCGGCCCCGCAGCCCCGGCGCACACGCCGCCGTGTGGTCCGTTCCGGTGACGTCAGCGGGCGGGCGGGCGGTGCCGGCGTGCCGCCCACCGCAGCCGCCGGCGCGCGCCGGCCGGCCTCCGGGTCAGTGCGCCGCGGCGGGTCCGGCGGGCCCGGGCCGCAGACCGAGGGCGTCGAGCGCGGCGGCGCCGGCAGCGGCATGCCGTCCTCCGGCGAGCAGGAGGGTGCGCGCCGCCTGGTAGGGGCAGCCTGCGGCGGCGAAGGCGTCCGCGGTGGCGAGCAGCCGCTGCCGGTCGCCGTCGAGGAGGGCCTGGGCGCGGTCCGCGAGGGCGGTCGCGACGGGGTTGCCGGTGACGAGGTCCCGGGCGGCGGCGGTGCGGGCCGCGGCTGCGGGGTGTCCGGCGAGGACGGCCGCCTCGGCCCGGAGCGCCGCGTACCAGTGCAGCCAGACCCAGCAGACCCACTTCCACACGGATTCGGGTTCGGGCGCGGTCCGTTCGAGGGCGGCGGCCGGGTCGCCGTGGTGGAGCAGGACGATGCTGTCGAAGACGGCTCCGTGGCCGTGCCGGTGGTCGTCCTCGGCGCCGGCCCGGTCGGCTGTGGCGAGCCATGCGGCGCGGGCGTCGCGGTCTGCGCGCAGTCCGTGGACCATGGCGACGGCGGCGGCGGCCGGGCCGAGGGAGAAGGAGCGCTGCCGGCCGGCCCGTTCCCAGGCGTCGAGGAAGCGGGGGCTGGTGGCGAGGACGTCGTCGGCCCGGCCGGCCAGCGCGTCGGCGACGAGCAGCCAGGAGGTGGCGTGGTCGCCGACCTCGGCGAGGAGGGGTCGGCCGGCGAGGCGCTCGCCCCAGGCGCGGGCCTGCGGCAGTTCGCCGGTGCCGACGGCGGTGGCGGCGGCCATCGCGAGGGCGTCGACGAGTTCGTGCGTGGCGGCGGGTGTGGCGGCGCCGGACCGGTCCAGGAGGTCGAGGCGGTGCCGGGCGGCGGCCGCGGCGGCGAAGGGGTCGCCCGCCCAGCTCTGCGCGCCGGACAGCGCGTCGAGGGCGGCGGACCGGGCGGCGCCGTCGCCCGCGCGGAGGGCCAGGTCGACGGCCCGCTCGGCGGCGGCGACGGTGTCCGCCGCGCTGTTGTCGGCGTCCCCCTGGACGGCGCCGAAGGCGTCGGCGACCACGGCCGCCTCGGCGAGCGCCACGGCCGCCTCGGCGGCCGGGTCCCCGCAGGCGGCGGCCTGCTCGCGGGCTTCGCCGAGCAGCGCCCGGGCCTCCGAGGCGGCCGGGATCTCTGCGAACGTGCTGGAGAAGCGGTAGGCGACGGTGGCTGCGGTGGCCAGGTCGCGGGCGGCCGCGGCGGGGTCCCCGGCGCGGCGGGCCGCTTCGCCGGCGGCCCGGTGCAGCCGGTACATGTCGTCGCCCAGCCTGCGGCACCCGGCGACTCCGGCGGCCTGGCGCAGGGCGGCGGCCGCGTCCGTGTCGTGGGCTGCGAGCCCGGCCGCCTGCTCGTGGCGCTGCTGGGCCTCGCCGAGCAGGTTCCGCGCGAAGGCCGAGGATGCGAGGGCACACGCGAGGCGGTGGGCGTCGGCGCGGTGCTCCGGCAGGCCGGCGGCCCAGGCGAGGGCTGCCCTGAGGTCGTCGGCTGCGGCGTCGAAGCGGACCCGCCACGCCGCGCCGCCCCGCGGGCCGGGGTCGGGGCCTCCGGCGACCGCGGCGTCCTCGGCGAGGGCGGCCGCGGCGTCCAGGCACCAGGCCAGGTGGCGGCCGCGTACGCCGCCGAGCTCACCGGTGCCGGCGAGCAGCTCGGTCCCGTACTGGCGGATGGTCTCCAGGGCGTGGTAGCGGGTTCCGCCCGGGGCGGCCGTCACGGTGAGCAGGCTCTGTTCGGCGAGCCTGCCGAGCCCGTCGGCCACGGCCGCCGCATCCAGCGGGGCGAAGCCCGCCACGTCGGCCGCGGCCTGCGCCGTGAACGGCACGGCGAACACGGACACGCGCCGCAGCAGGGCCCGGTCCTCCGGGGTGAGCAGGTCGTGGCTCCAGTCGAGTACGGCCCGCACGGACCGGTGCCGGCCGTCGGCGCGGGGCCCGCCGGCGAGGATGCGCAGCTGGTCGGAGAGGCCGGCCGTGAGGCCGTCGAGGCCCAGGGTGGACCAGCGCGCTGCGGCCAGTTCGATCGCCAGGGCCATGCCGTCGAGGCGCTCGCACAGGGCCGTCACGTGGCCGTACTCCGCCGGATCGGGGGCCCGGCCGACCGCCGCCGCCCGCTCCAGGAACAGGGCGGCCGCCTCCGACCGGCCGCCGCCGACGCGGGACAGCGGCGGGACGGGGAACACCCGCTCGAAGGGGACCATGAGCCGGGCGCGGCTCGTCGCGAGTACGTGCAGGCCGGGGCAGGCGGTGAGCAGCCGTTCCAGGAAGGGGGCGACTCCCTCGCGGACCTGCTCGCAGTTGTCCAGGACCAGCAGCGCCCGGCGGTCGGCGAGGGCGGCCGGGAGGACGTCGTCGAGGCTGCGGCCCGGCTGCTCGCCCACACCGGTGGCGGCGGCGACGGCGGCTGCCACCCGCCCTGGGTCGGTGACCGGGACGAGGTCGGCGAAGCACACGCCGTCCGGGAAGCCGCCGGCCGCCCGGGCCGCAACCGCCAGCGCGAGGCGCGTCTTTCCGACGCCGCCCGGGCCGACGGCGGTGACCAGCCGGCCCGCCGTGACGGCCTCGGCGAGCTCCGCCTGCTCCCGCGCCCTCCCGACGAACGCCGTCAGCGGGACGGGCAGCACGGCCGCGGCGGTGCGGGGCGCCGTACCGCCGGGCGAGCGGCGGGAGAGCGCGCGGCGGTCGGGGAGCTCCAGCTTCCGCAGCAGCGAGGAGACGTGCGACTCGACCGTGCGGACGGAGATGAACAGCCGGGCGGCGATCTCCGCGTTGCTGAGGTGCTCCCCGAGCAGGTCGAGGACTTCGGCCTCGCGGGACGAGATGGCTGGAGTGGTCACCGCGCCATTATCCGATGATCTTCCGAACTCCCGGCGGGGGCGGGGGCCGTGGTGTCTGCGTGGTGCTCTCCGTGGTGCTTTCCGTGGTGCTTTCCGTGGTGAGCACGGAGGCGGTGCGTACGCCTGCCGCGGGAAGCTGGGGGCACAGCGAGAACGGGCCCGCCGGACACCGGGCCGGGCCGATCCGATGGGATCCAGCGAACCGAGGAGTTGCCGTGACGACCGCTTCCGACCACCAGGGCTTCCGCACCGTCCTGATCCCCGTCTCCGACCTCGGGCAGGCCAAGGCGGTGTACACGGCCCTGCTGGGCGTCCCTCCGCAGGTCGACGCCCCCTACTACGCCGGCTTCGAGTCCTGCGGGCAGCACCTCGGGCTGCTGCCGGCCGGCGGGCCGCAGGGCCTGACCGCGCCGCTCGCCTACTGGCACGTGTCCGACATCGAGGCGAAGCTCGCCGAGCTGACCGCGGCCGGCGCGACCGTGAAGGACCCGGTCGGCGACGTCGGCGGCGGCCGTCTGACGGCCACCGTGATCGACCCCGACGGCAACCTCGTCGGCCTCCTCCAGGACCGCTGAGCCCGCGCCGCACCGCGCGGCCGCACCGCCCGTCCGCACCTCCAAGACCCCGCCGAGACCCCAGGAGCCGTATCCCATGAGCACCGCCGAGAGCAGCACGTACGCCGGTTTCACCGCCGAGGAGCGGGCCGCGATGCGCGACCACGCGCAGGAGGTGAAGAAGGCCGCCCGGCGCGGCTCGGCCGCGGAGAAGGCCGCAGCAGCCGAACGCGATGTCCTCGCGAAGATCGCCGACATGCAGGAGTCCGACCGGGTGATGGCCGAGCGCGTGCACGCCGTCGTCCGGGCGCACGCCCCGGAGCTCGCCCCGAAGCTGTGGTACGGCATGCCCGCCTACGCCCGGGACGGCAAGGTCGTCTGCTTCTTCCAGAGCGCCGAGAAGTTCAAGGCGCGCTACGCCACCCTCGGCTTCAGCGATCTGGCCGCCCTGGACGACGGCCCCATGTGGGCGGCCGGCTTCGCCCTCACCGAGGTGACGGACGAGGTGGAGGAGCGGATCGCCGCCCTCGTGAGGCGGGCGGCCGGCTGACCTGCACACGGCACGCGGTGAAGGGGTGGAGGGCGGGCGTCCTGGGCGGGTGCCACCCGCTCGGCCACGGCCCTCGCATGCGCTGCACGGCAGCGGGGCCGGGGCGGGGTCCGCTCCCCCGTGGCGGACCGCGCCCCGGCCCCGGGGCCGTCAGCGGCGTTCCGTGCCGCCGCCCCCGCCGCCTTCGCGGCGCCTGCGGCTGCGGCGTCCGAGGGCGCCGGCCGCTCCGACCAGCGCACCCGTGAGCGCGCCCGCGACGAGGATGCGCAGCAGCTCTTCCATCGACCACTCCCTGGTTCCGCGGGCCGGGTGCCCGTTCGGCGATGCATGGGGACACTAGCGGCGGCGGAGACGGCCTGGCTTGGACGAATTTGACCTCGCCTCAGAGGGTGAGCGCCCCTTCCGCGAGCCGGGCCCCGGCCATCCGGCCGGGGGTGGTGTCGGCCAGGGCGCGGAACTCTCGGTTCAGGTGGGCCTGGTCGTAGTAGCCGCATGCGGCGGTCACGTCGGCGGGGGTGACGTGCTCGCTGGTGAGCAGGCGCACGGCCCGCCGGAAGCGAAGTACGCGCGCGGACGCCTTCGGTGTGAGGCCGACCTGCTGGGTGAAGCGGCGGACCAGATGCCCCTGGCTCCAGCCGACTTCGGCGGCGATCCGGCCGATCGGGACCGTGCCGCCGGTGCGGCGCAGCAGCCGCCACGCCTGGACGACCTCCGGGGCGGGCACCGGGCCGCTGTCGAGCCGCGCGGTCAGCGCGGCGTCCAGCAGGTCGAACCGGGTCGTCCAACTGCGGGTGGCGGCCATCCGGTCCACCAGGAGCCGTGCCGACGGCCCGAGGATGTCGCCGAGTCCGACGGCCCTGTTGGTCAGCTCCCCCATGGGCAGGGCGAACAGCCGGTAGGCGCCGAGCGGGGTCAGTTCCAGGCGGATCGCCTCCTGCCCGCCGGGGTGGTCGCAGACGCGGGGACCGTCCTCCAGGCCCACCACGAGCGCGCCGGTGGCCTGGCCGGTCAGGCCCGTGTCGTCCGCGAGCCGCCGCACCTGGGCGAACGGCTCGCCGAGGTTGATCAGCACCACGGCGCGGCCGGTCGGTACGAGCCGCACCCGGTAGGGCGTGGCCGCCGCCTCCCAGTAGCCGGCGTAGCTGTGCAGGAAGGGCCTCAGGTGGGCGGGCCACGGCCGGGTCACCCGCCATCGGCCGCCCGTACGGGTCATCCGTACGCCGTGGCCGTCCGCCCTCGTCGCCCCGGTCACCGGCATGCACGCCCTCCCTCTGCCTGCCGGGCCCCCGCCCCCGTCCGGTCGGTGCGGCCCGGCCCGAGCCCCCGATCGGCTTCAGGATTCCAGACGCGCCGGAGGGCCGGCGAAAGATCCGGACATCCCTATTGTCCCGTTATCGTCCTTCTCGGCTCCCACAGGGCGGCGGGAAGGACACCTCGGTGGACGGCGGCGCGAGCACCACGGACCAGGGCGACCGGCCGCGCGGACCGCGCGCCTACATCGGGTCGTTCACCACGGGCGGCGGCCACGGCATCACGACCGCCGCGGTGGATCCCGCCACGGGGGCGCTGACTCCCCTCGCCACCGCGAACGGGATCGTGAACCCAGCCTGCCTGGCGCTCGGCGGCGGGGGGCGGTTCCTGTATGCGGTGAGCGACAGCGACGACGGCGAGGGCGTCGTCGCGGCATACCGGACCGCGGCCGACGGGCTCGTCCCGCTCGGCCGGCCGGCACCGGTCGGCGGGCGCGGGCCCACCCACCTGGGCCTGGCCGGCGGCCGGCTGCTGACCGCCCACTACGCCTCCGGCAGCGTGAGCAGCCTCCGTCTCGGCGCGGACGGCAGCCCCGCCGGGGACCTGTGCGTCCTCGCCCATGAGGGCGCGGGCCCCGACCCGGACCGGCAGACCGGCCCGCACGCCCACCAGGTGCTGGCCGACCCGTCGGGCCGCTGGATCCTCAGCGTCGACCTCGGCACCGACTCCGTACGCGTCTGCGCCCTCGACCCTGCGACGGGCGCGCTGCGCCTGCACGCGGAGACGGCCCTTCCGGCCGGGAGCGGGCCGCGCCACCTGGTGTTCGCCCCGGGCGGGGGCACCGCGTACGTCGTGCACGAACTGGAGCCTCTCCTGACGGTCTGCCGCTGGGACGCGGCGACAGGCAGGCTCGATCCCGCCGGCGGGGTGCCGCTGGCCTCGCCGGAGGCGGCGGGCGTACGCGAGTACCCCTCGGTGGGCCTGGTGTCGGGCGACGGGCGGTTCCTGCGGGTGGCGGTCCGCGGCAGCAACGTGCTCCACACGTTCGCCCTGTCCGGGGACGCGGGGGAGCCACGGCACGTGCAGACGCTGCCGTGCGGCGGGAGTTGGCCGCGCGACCTCGCGGCCGACCCGTCGGGGCGGCGCGTCTACGTCTCCAACGAGTGGTCGGGGGACGTCACGTGGTTCGAGGCCGACTCCCGGACCGGGCGGCTGAGCCGCTCCGGGCAGGTGGAGGTCCCGGCAGCCGCCTGCGTCGTGTTCGCCTGACACCCGGCGGCGCCCGCCGCCGACGCGGGCAGGCTGTTACGAGACGCCCAGCCCGTTCGGCGTAGGCAGCCACGCGGCCGGGCATCCGGCCGCCGAGCCCGGAGGCCAAGCGGCGCACGGGCCGTCACGGGGCCGCACCCCCGCGCCCGTCACACGCCGTTGACCCCTGTCCGTTACACGGGAGTGTTACGGAATTGTCCGCATGGGGAAACACGCGCCCGAGATGCGGCGTTCGGCGGTGCGGGGGCGCCAGAGTGTGGCGCCTCGGCACGATGCCGGGAACCGCACGGAGTCCGGCCGGCGCGATGGCGTCCCGTCCGGGCTCGCCTCTCGAAGGAGTCACCCCCATGTCTGCTTCCCTCCCCACCCGCCGCCTGCTCGCCGCGGTCCTCGCCGCCGGATCCCTGGTCGGCGCGACCGCGCTGCCGGCCGCCGCCCACGACGACGACCGGCGCGACCGCCGTGCGGCCCGCTACTCCGCCCTCGCCATCGGCGACGTTCAGCACGAGAGCCTCACCCGCACCCGCGGCCGCACCGTGAACGACCTGAACCGCGAGTGGGTCGAGGTGCGGAACAACGGCCGGCAGGCCGTGGAGCTGCGCGGGTTCACCCTCACCGACCGCGAGGGCAACCGCTACCGCTTCGACCGCCTCCGCCTCGACGGCCGTTCCAGTGTCCGGGTCCACACCGGTCAGGGCCGCGACACGCGCACCGACGTCTACCAGGACAGCCGCCGCGAGATCTGGGACGAGCGCGACACCGCCACGCTGCGCGACGCCCGCGGGAACATCGTCGACACCCAGTCGTGGGGCGGCCGCGAGGGCCGCCGCCGCTGACCTCTGACGCCCTGCCGCCGGTGCTGCCCGGTCCGGCGGAGTCCGCGGCCGGAAGCGGGACACGGCGGTCGTCCGAGTGCCGGAGGGCGCCGTCCGGTCAGGGCCGCCGGCGGCGGTCGGCCGCGTCGAAGCGGGCGAGGGCGAGCGCCCCGGGGTGCAGTGAGCGCTCCAGGGCAGCGGCCAGGGAGCCGTCGAGGCCGCCGACGGAGTCGGCGAGGTCCAGGGCGGCGTCGCGGGCGATCTCCGCGGCGACCTCCCCGGCCGGGGTGCGCGGGCCCAGTTTGCCGACGGCGGCCGCGGCCCGCGCCGGCGTGAGGAGCGCGGCCGCCTGGGAGAGGAGCCAGCCGGGCACCCCGGCGGCGCCTTCGGGCGGCGCGGTGTAGGGGCGCGAGCCGGCGTAGCGCTGGTCCTCGGCGAAGGCCGGGTGCTTCACCTTGGCCACCGGGCGGGCGCCCCCGCCCGTGGCGGGGTCCGGCCCGGGCACCACCCACCAGTCGCAGGCGGGCTTGACGACGATCCCCTCCGCGAGGTTGCCGGGCAGCGCAGGCAGGCCGAGGAGCGCCGGCACCCTGGTCTCGAACACCGGCGACGCCTCCTGGACCCGGGCCAGGGTGCCGCGGGCGAGGAGCGGGGCGCAGTGCAGGCCCGCGGCCGCCGCGGCCTCCCGCAGGGCGCGCTCGCCCGCCCAGCAGGTGCCGTCGCCGGTCCGGACGACGGCGTCGAACGGCAGCCAGAGCAGTCCCGGCGCATACCAGACGCCGGTCTGGACGGGCTCCGCGCCGGGGGCGTGCGGGACGTCGGGGTGCGGGTAGCGTCCGCCGGCGAGTTCCCCGTACAGGGTGACCGGGGCCGTGGGGTCCGCCCCGTAGCGGCGGCGCAGTGCGGCGGCGCACCGTCCGGCGGCGACGGCGAGGGCGGGCCAGATCCGGGCGACGCCGAAGAAGTCGTCCAGGCCGCCCTCCGCGAGCAGTTCGCGGCGCTTGGCCGGGCGGACTCCCCTCCGGTCGCAGTGCACGGCGAAGTTCGCGCCGTGGACCTTCTCCTGGGCGACCCACTCGCGGGCAGCCCGCCCCGCACCGCCGGGCCGGGCCCGGGAGGGGATCTTGGGGTAGGGCGACCAGTCGGCGTCCGGGCCGCGGGCGCCCGCCGGGGGCGTCCGCGGGGCGGACCCGTCCATCGTGACCTCCGTGGCGTCCGCCGGGGGAAGGCCTGATCGTAACGGCCGCAAGCGTCCCCGGCCGCCTGTTTTTCCGCGGGCCTGGGGGCGTGCGAGGGACGCGGCGGGGTCAGGGGGTGCCGTCGTCGTAGGTGCCGCGTTCGACCTCGAGGGCCAGGGTGCGCAGGACGTCGGTGGAGGTGAGGTCCGTACGGCCGTTGTCGTGGGCCATGGCCAGGCTGGTGAAGGCGAGGCTGAAGCCGGCGACCATGCTCTGGAGGGCCGGCCCGAGCGAGCCCGCGACCAGGCGGACGACCTCCTTCGGGGCGGCGTCGGCAGGGACGCGGACCGAGGGGAGCATCTCGTTGAGGAGCTCCGTGACGACCTGTGACTCCGCCTCGGGGACCTCGGGATCCTCGCCCGCCTCCACCGCGTGCCGGATCTCCTGGACCTCCGTCAGGATGGCGATGACCCGCTTCAGGATTTCCGCGCGTTCCATCCCAGGATCGTACCGGCGCCCCCGCGGGCGGGACATGGGGCGCGCGCCGGGAGCCTGCCGCTACTCGACGCCGTCCGCGCCCTGGCGGC
This sequence comes from Streptomyces globosus, assembly GCF_003325375.1. Taxonomy (GTDB): domain Bacteria; phylum Actinomycetota; class Actinomycetes; order Streptomycetales; family Streptomycetaceae; genus Streptomyces; species Streptomyces globosus_A. The sequence continues at coordinate 3,798,596 of NZ_CP030862.1, forward strand.
GGCGGTCGCTGGCACGGCGGACGCGGTCGGTATGCCGGTTCACGGCGTCGATGCGGTCGGCGAGCTCGGGGTGCCCGGCGCGTACGTGCGGTGCGGCCGCGCTGAGCGGGCCGAGCAGGTCGGCGGCGTCGTCGCCGGCGAGTGCGCTGCGGACCCTGCCGATCGAGGCGCTGCCCGGCCTGTCGAGGCCGGTGAGCGCGCTGACCTGGCCGGCGAGCTGGCGCAGGTCCCCCGCGTTCTGCCGGGCCCAGGTGTTGACGCTGCGCTGTGCCGCGCGGGAGTCGCGGGTGGCCTGGACGCGCTGCTCGCCCGTCGCGCCGACGGCTCCGGGACGCAGCCGCAGGTAGCGGCGCTCGGCGGCCTGCCGGCTGGCGACGCCGAGGGGGCCGGCCAGGTCGGCCCAGCTCGCGCCGGCGGCGCGGGCCGTCTCGATGAGCCCGCTCTCCCACGAGGCGAGCTGTTCGCGGACCTCGCGCAGGAGCAGCAGGGCGGCCAGGGCGGAGTCCGTGTCGCGGGGGCCGTCCGCCTCCTGGCCGTGGGCGTCCTGGACGGCCCTGCCGATCGCGTCGAGGGCGGCCGCGGCGGCCGGGAAGGAGGCCGGGGAGCCGGGCGGCCCGGCGGGCTGCTGGGGTGTGGTCACGGATACCTCCCGGGTGTGGGGACCGGTACGCGCACCGGTGGCGGAGAGACTACCCCGGCCCCCGACTCGTCATCCACAGGGTTACATCACTGCTTGTCATCGGTTGGATGACATGCTACAACGGAGGTGTCCGAAGCGCACTGGCACCGCAGCCGAGACGACCGGAGGTGTTCTTCCATGCTGATGCGCACCGACCCCTTCCGTGAGATGGACCGCCTCGCCCAGCAGCTCCTCGGCCCGGGGACGTGGTCCAGGCCGTCCGCCATGCCGATGGACGCGTACCGGGACGGCGACACGTACGTGATCGCCTTCGACATCCCGGGCGTGGCGAAGGAGGCCGTCGACATCGACGTCGAGCGGAACATGCTGACGGTCCGCGCCGAGCGCAGGCCCGCGGCCAAGTCGGACCAGGCTCAGGTGGAGCTGTCCGAGCGGCCCCTCGGGGTGTTCTCCCGGCAGGTCGTGCTGGCCGACACCCTCGACACCGAGCACATCGAGGCCGACTACGACGCGGGCGTGCTGACGCTCCGCATCCCGATCGCCGAGCGCGCCAAGCCCCGCAAGATCGCCATCGGCGACGGCTCCCGCAGGCAGATCAGCAGCTGACGGCCGGCGGCCTGCGGGCCGCCCACACCCCCGGGCCGTAAGGAGCCGGCGATGACCCTGCGATGGGACGCCTTCATCGAACGCGTCCGCGAACGCGGCGAGTACGGCAGCCGCGACGAGGCCGACCGGGCGGCGCGGGTGGTCCTCGCGCTGCTCGGCGCGCACCTGGTGGGCGAGGACCGGGCCCGGGTCGCCGCGGGCCTGCCCGAGGCCTACGCCCTGATCCTGCTCAACCCGCTGCGGGCTGCCGAACCGCTCGACCCGCAGCGGTTCGTACGGGCCACCGCGGCCTGGATCGAGGGGGCGACGGAGGCGACGGCCCGGTGGGACGTCAGCGCGGTCCTCAGCGTCGTCGCCGACAGCCTCGACGACGAGGTGCTGCGGAGGGTCCTGCTCCAACTCCCGCCGGGCTACGACCTGCTCTTCGGCCGCCCGCAGGAGGCCTGACCGGGTACCGGAGCGCCGGTCCCGCCGCCTCGGCCGGGCAACCGCCGCCGGGCAACCGCCGCCGCCGGGGCGGCGCGTCACCCGTTCGCCCCGCCGCCCGCGGCCGCGGGCGGCAGCGGCGGCGGGCATGCTGGGCACATGGCCGTGCCCGCCGCTCCCCCGCCGACGGCAAGAGCAGCCCGCCGCGCGCTGCCGGCGTCCCGCCGGTGACCGGCGCGGCCGCCCCGTCCTCCGCGGCCCACCCGGCAGGGCCGCCGCGTCCCCCACGCCCGGGCCGCGTCCGCGGGCTGCTGCCGCCGGTCGCCGCCTGGCTCGCCGCGAACCTCGCCACCTGGCTGGTCGCCGCCCTGTCAGCGGCCAGCGACGGCTCCCGGATCGCCTACTGGTCCACGGCCGCCAGGCGCCGGTGGGACGCCGAGCACTACCTCTCCATCGCCCGCGCCGGCTACGAGCTGTTCCCGTGCCGTGAGCGGCACCCGGATTTCGCTGACGTCCTGTGCGGCAACACCGCCTGGTTCCCCGGCTACCCCATGGCCGTGCGGGCCGTGTCCGCCACGGGGCTGCCGTACGAGGCCGCCGCCGCGGTCGTCACGGAGGCGTCCCTGCTCGGCATGTTCGTCCTGCTGTGGCGGCTCCTCGGAGACCGGCCCGGCCGGGCCGGCGGCCTGACCCTCGCCATCGGGGCGGTCTTCCCCGGCGGGATCTACTTCCACGCCCTGTTCCCCCTCGCCGCCGGGACGCTGGCCCTGCTCGTCTGCGTCGCCGGGGTCAGGCGCGGCTCCTGGCCCGTGGCCGCCGCGGGCGGGTTCGCCGCGGCGGCCTGCCACCTCGTCGGCGCGGCCGCCGTCGGGATGCTGCTGCTGAGCGCCTTGTTCGCCTGGCGGGGGGACAGCCGTCCGGTGCGGTGCGCGAAGGCCGCGGGCTCCGCGGCCGCCGCCGCCTGCGGAGTGCTGTGGGCCAAGTGGCTGATGTGGCAGGGGACGGGCCGCTGGGACGCGTACGAGGCGCTCCAGGCGTCCAGCTACGGTCAGGGCGGCCTGCGGCTGCCCTTCGAGGAGATCCTGAACGCCTACGACTTCCCGTTCGCCGACTGGTACCGCCCGGAGGGGCCCCTCCCCTGGCTCGTGGAGCACGGGCTCGCCGCCCACCGCGGCCAGCTCTGGCTGAACGCGGTGTTCGTCCTGCTCGTACTCGCGGCGGCTGCCGCCCGGCTCGTGCGGCAGCGGCGGCTGGACACCGCCGAATGGGCCGCCCTGGTCCTGGTGCTCGCCGTCTTCTGGACCCCGTTCCTCGCCGGCGCCGGGATGTCGTGGTACCGCAACCACGCCCAGATGTTCGTGGGACTCCTCCTCGCCAGACACCTCCCGCGATGGGTCCAGGTCCTGCTGCTCGCGGCGTGCGCCGCCCAGTACGCCTTGCTGGGGGCCATGTTCTTCGCCGGCGTGCTCGTGTGACGGCGGAGGCCGGACCGGCGGGTGTCAGGGCCGTGCGGCGGGGGCCGGCTCCCCCGTCCGGACCGCCCGGAGGGCGCGTTCGACCGTCTCGCGGTTCTCGCCGACCGGGGCGGCGTAGTCCAGTACGCCGCGGGCGGCCGCCTCGCCGAGGGTCCGGGTGATCACCCACGTGGCGAGGTACTGGGAGGCCAGGCAGCCGCCCGCCGTGGCGAGGTTGCCCTCGGCGTGGAAGGGCGCGTCCAGCACGGTGACCCCGAAGTCCTCCACGAACGGCCGGCTCGTCCGGTCCGTGCACGCCGGCACGCCGTCCAGCAGGCCGAGCCGGGCCAGCACCAGGGCGCCCGAGCACTGCGCACCGATCAGCTGCCGGGAGGGGTCGAGCGGCAGCAGGGACACGAGCCGGTCGTCGGCGACGACGTCGCGCGTCCGGATCCCGCTGCCGATGAGGACGACGTCGGCCTCGGCCGCGAACTCCAGGGGCCGCTGCCCGGTCACGGGCACGCCGTTCATCGAGGTGACCACGGGTGCGGGCGTGGTGATGAAGGCCTCCAGGCCGTCCTTGCGGCACCGGTTCAGCAGCGCTGATGCGATGAAGCTGTCCAGTTCGTTGAACCCGTCGAACGTGACCACGGCCACCTGCATGGCGACTCCTCCGTGTCTGAGTGGGTCTCCGAGTCTTCCCCGGAGCTCCGGACCGCGGGAGGGCCAATGGGCGGGGAGTGGCCTGGCGGCGGGGAGTGGCCTGTCGGCAGGGGATTCGCACCCCGGCACGTTTGAAAAGTCCCGCAGCGTCAAAACGGGAGTCACACAAGCCTTACACCAGGAGGAGACGCGTCATGGGCATCATCGCGTGGATACTCATCGGCCTGCTCGCGGGCCTCATCGCCAAGGCGCTCATGCCGGGCAAGGACCCCGGCGGCATCATCATCACCACACTCATCGGCATCGCCGGCGGCCTGCTCGGCGGGTGGCTGGGGAAGGTCCTCTTCGGGGTCGACTCGATCGACGGGTTCTTCGACCTCTCCACCTGGATCGCCGCCGTCGTCGGCTCCGTCATCCTCCTGGCCCTCTACCGGCTGGCCACAGGCGGCCGGCACGCCCACCGGCACACGTGACCTGACCCGACCTGGTCCGCCCGGCGCGGCGGACGGGCGCAGCACATCGGCGAACGGCTCCTTCCCCGTCCGGGGGCAGGGGCCGTTCGCCGTACGCCTGCGGGATCACCGGGCCGCGAGGGCGCGGGCCGCCGCAGGTCCCGCGGGGGCGGCGGCACCGGGCCACGGCTCCAGCTCCAGGCGCCGGCCGGCGAAGCCCGCCCGCAGCCGGCGGTCGTGGCTGACCACGACCAGGGTGCCCGCGTACCGGCCGAGCGCGGCCTCGATCTCCTCCACCAGGCCGGGTGCCAGGTGGTTGGTCGGCTCGTCGAGCAGGAGCAGGTCGGCGGGCGCGGTCACCAGGCGGGCGAGTTCCAGCTTGCGGCGCTGCCCGGTCGACAGGCAGCGGACCGGGGTGCGCAGGTCGGCCTCGGCGAACAGGCCGAGCGCCAAGAGCTCCTCCTCCCGGCCCGCTCCGAACGCGGCGGCGAGGGTCCTCGGATCGTCGGGCAGGGCGGTGTCCTGGGCGAGCATGCCGACCCGCGCCGGGGCGCGCACCGTTCCGGCGTCCGGGGTGAGCCGGCCGGCGAGGAGCCGCAGCAGGGTGGTCTTGCCGGCCCCGTTCGGCCCGGTGACCAGGATCCGCTCGCCGGGCTCCAGGCGCAGGGCGTCCAGCCGGAGCCGCCCGTCGACCCGTACGCCGGCCAGCTCGACGGCCGCCGCCCGGCCTTCGATCCGGGCGGCGAACCGCAGCGGCTCCGGCGGCTTCGGGACCGGGTGTTCGGCGAGCCGCCGCAGCTGTTCGCGGGCGGCGCGGATGCGGCCCATCGCACCGTGCGCCCTGGACCGGGCCCGGAAGGCCCCCGCACCGCTGAACGCGGCGGGCGCCTTGCGCGGGATCGCGGCGAGCCGGTCGATGCCGCTGTCGGCGAGGGCCGCGTACCGGGCGGTACCGGCGCGCCACTCCTCGTACTGCCGCTCGCGGCGCACCCGGTCGGCGGCCCGGCCCGCCAGGTAGCCGCCGTAGCCGTTGCCGTACCGGCGCACGGTCCGGGTCTCCTGGGCGACCTCGACGACGGCCGTGGTGACCCGGTCGAGGAAGGCGCGGTCGTGGGTGACGGCGACGACCGTCCCCCGGTGGGCGAGGAGCCGCTCCTCCAGCCAGCCGACGGCCTCGTCGTCGAGGTCGTTGGTGGGCTCGTCGAGGAGGAGCAGCTCGGGGTCGGCCGCGAGGGCCGCGGCGAGCGCGAGGCGGGAGCGCCGGCCGCCGGAGAGGGTGCCGAGGGGGCGGGCGCGGTCGAGGGTTTCGCGCTCGCCGAGCCGCCGCAGCGCGCTGTCGACGCGGCGGTCGGCGCCGGCGCCGCCGCGCGCCTCGTAGGCGGCGAGCAGGGCCGCGTAGCCCTCCAGGTCGCCGGTGCGGTACAGCGCTGCCTCGGCCGAGCGGATGGCCTCCTCCAGCCGGCGCACGTGGGCGAGGGCGAGGTCGATCGCGGCGCCGACGGTCGCGGTGCCCGGCAGGTCGAGGGTCTGGGCGAGGTGGCCGGTGCCGCCGGGGGACTCGACGGTGACGCTGCCGTTGTCGGGGGCTTCGAGGCCGGCGAGGAGCTTCAGGAGGGTGGACTTACCGGAGCCGTTGTCGCCGACGACGCCGATGCGCTCGCCGGGGCGGACGGAGAGGGAGACGCGGTCGAGGACGATCCGGTCTTCGTAGCGCTTGGTGACGTCGGAGAGTTGGACACGGAACAAGGGCGGGACTCCCGGGGTGGGCGACAGGTCGGCACTGCACATTCACAAGACGAACCGTCTCGTCTCGTTGACGTCCACGACCTTACGGGCCGCCGGGCCCCGACGCAAGACGTTTCGTCTCGCAAGACGGGGTGCGCGGCCCACGGGCGGATGTACGGGCCTCGGCCGGGTATCCGCGCAGTGACACAACGACAGGACGGCGCGCCGCGCAGCGCGTTGCGGAGACGAAGCGGAGGTGGGGATGGTGACGGTCAGGGCCGTGGGTTGGGCCCGCTCCTTCCCGGTGTCGCGCGGGGTGCGGGCGGCCCGTGAATGGACGGCGGAGCACCTGGAGTCGGTGCCGTGGGACGAGGACACGAGGCGGGAGGCGACGTACTCGGTGCTCCTGACGGTGTCCGAGCTGGTGACCAACTCCCACCGATACGCGGGTGGTTCGGCGCGGCTGGTGCTGACCTGGGACGGCAGCTGCCTGCACGTCAGCGTCGCGGACGACGACCCGCGCATGCCGCTGATGCGCCCCGCCGACGCCGACCTCGGGGCCACCTCGGGGCGCGGGCTCGGGATCGTGAGCGCCGTGGCCGACTCCTGCGACGTGCACGCCGTCCACGGCGGCAAGGCCGTGACCGCGTGCTTCGGCCCGCGCGGCGGGCCGGGGCCGCACGGCAGCGGCACCTGAGCGTGTGCCCCCCGGCACGGGCCGATTTCGGCCGTTCTCGGCGGGCGGGATCTCGGGGCCTGCGGGACGGCCTCCGCGCTCCGGCCGGACAATGGTGCGCCGCCCCTGCCGGAGCCTGTCGGCCCGGCGGCGAGGGCGGCACAGAAGGGAAGAGGAGGAACCCATGCTGATCACGGTGACGCGTACGGGCGGCTTCGCCGGCCTGGAGCGCAGCGGCTCCCTCGACACGGAGTGCCGCACCGACGGCGCCGCTCTGGAGGCGCTGGCCGCTCGGGCGCTGCGCGGCGGGTGCCCGCCCGACCGGCCGGCGGTGCCCGACGGGTTCGCCTACGTCGTGGAGGCCGCCGGGCGGGCCGTGGAACTGCGCGACCCGTACCTGACGGAGGACCAGCGTGAGCTGATCGGCACCGTCCTCAGCGAAGGCGCCTGACGGGCGGGCGCCGCGGCCCCGGGCGCGGGGCGTTCGTACGCCATGCCGGGCACGGGCCGCCGCACGGACGGCCGTGGGGTGTCACACCTCGATGTACGCGACGACCACCACCGTGCGCAGGGCCGTGACGAAGTACAGGACGCGGACGGGTTCGATGTCGTCGGTGTATCGGAGCAGGCGGGGGCCGGGGCCGGTGCCGGGGAGCGGCTCGCCGATGTCGGGGTCGACGGAGATGACGACCAGGGCGCGGTCCAGGGCGTGGAGCTCTGCCTCGCTGGTGATGTCCTCCAGCTGCTTGGCCGCGGAGTCGGAGAAGGCGATGCGGGCGCGGCGTCCGCGCGGCGCGGCCATCAGGCGCCGGCCCGGGGCCGGGGGGTGCGGTCGGCGGGGACCGGCATCTCGCTCATCACTCAGGCTCCAGGGGACACCGACGGCTTGCCGCCGCCACGGTATCGCCCGGCGGGCCGGCGGCGGGCGGCATCCCCCAAACGCGGCGCGTACCGGCCGCGGCCCCGCGTGGTGGCCGCACCGCGGGGACCCGTCCTGCGACGGTGGAAGACGCCCGGCCCGGCCGCGCGCCGCCACCGGGCGGGAGGACCGTCCGTCAGAGTGAGGAGTACCGGTTGTCTGCATCGGCTGCCACCGAGCCCGTCGCGCCCGTGCCGGCACCGGCCCGGTCCAGGGGGAAGGTGATGGTGGAGTGGCTGTCCACCACCGACCACAAGAAGATCGGTCACCTCTACCTGATCGCCTCGTTCCTCTTCTTCCTCGTGGGCGGCGTGCTGGCCCTGCTGATGCGGGCGGAGCTGGCGCGGCCCGGCCTGCAGATCGTCTCCGCGGAGCAGTACAACCAGGCGTTCACGCTGCACGGTACGGTGATGCTGCTGTTCTTCGCGACGCCGACGTTCGCCGGGTTCGCCAACGCGATCATGCCGTTGCAGATCGGGGCGCCGGACGTGGCGTTCCCGCGGCTGAACATGCTGTCGTTCTGGTTCTTCCTGTTCGGCGGGATCATCGTCGTCGCGAGCCTGCTGACCCCGCAGGGGACGGCGGACTTCGGCTGGACCGCGTACACGCCGCTGAGCGGGGCCGAGCGGAGCCCGTACATCGGCGGCGACATGTGGATCATGGGGCTGGTGCTGTCGGGGTTCGGGACGATCCTCGGCGCCGTCAACTTCGTCACCACGATCATCTGCCTGCGCGGGCCGGGGATGACGATGTTCCGGATGCCGATCTTCACCTGGAACATCCTGCTGACGTCGGTGCTGGTGCTGTTCGCCTTCCCCGTCCTCGCGGCGGCCCTGCTGGTGCTGGAGTCGGACCGGAAGTTCGGCAGCCACGTCTACGACCCGGCCAACGGCGGACCGCTGCTGTGGCAGCACCTGTTCTGGTTCTTCGGGCACCCCGAGGTCTACATCATCGCGCTGCCGTTCTTCGGGATCGTCACCGAGATCCTGCCTGTCTTCTCGCGGAAGCCGGTGTTCGGCTACATCGGGCTGATCGGGGCGACGATCGCGATCGCCGGGCTGTCGATGACGGTGTGGGCGCACCACATGTTCGCGACGGGGGCGGTGCTGCTGCCGTTCTTCTCGTTCATGACCTTCCTGATCGCGGTGCCGACCGGCGTGAAGTTCTTCAACTGGATCGGCACCATGTGGAGGGGGTCGTTGTCGTTCGAGACGCCGATGCTGTGGTCGATCGGCTTCCTGGTGACGTTCCTGTTCGGCGGGCTGACCGGGGTCGTCCTGGCGTCCCCGCCGATGGACTTCCACGTCACCGACACCTACTTCGTCGTCGCCCACTTCCACTACGTCGTCTTCGGCACGGTGGTCTTCGCCATGTTCGCCGGCTTCTACTTCTGGTGGCCGAAGATGACCGGCACCATGCTCGACGAACGCCTCGGGAAGATCCACTTCTGGACGCTGTTCGTCGGCTTCCACACCACCTTCCTGGTCCAGCACTGGCTGGGGGCGGAGGGCATGCCCCGGCGCTACGCCGACTACCTGGCCGCCGACGGGTTCACCGTCCTCAACTCGGTGTCCACGGTGGGGGCGTTCCTGCTCGGCCTGTCCACGCTGCCCTTCCTCTACAACGTGTGGAAGACCGCCGTGTCCGCGCCGCGGGTGGCCGTCGACGACCCGTGGGGCTTCGGGCGGTCCCTGGAGTGGGCGACCTCCTGCCCGCCGCCCCGCCACAACTTCGTGACGCTGCCCCGGGTGCGGTCGGAGTCCCCGGCGTTCGACCTGCACCACTACGAGATCGCCGAGTACGGGCGCCGCGAGAACGAGGGCCGGCGCGACCTCGCCGACGAGGACCGCGCGCACCTGCCGCCGGACGGCTCGCAGGACCGCGACGGCGGGCCCGGCCCGCGCGGGTAGCGCGGCGGACCGCCGCCCCGCGGCGGGGAGCCGGAACGCGGCGGGGAGCCGGAACGCGCGGCGCCGCCCGGGCGGCGGGCAGGAAGCGGGGCGGCGCGGGAAGCGGGGCCGGTCAGGCCAGGTCGAACCGGTCCAGGTTCATGACCTTGTTCCAGGCGGCGACGAAGTCCTGGACGAACTTGGCCTGCCCGTCCGAGGAGGCGTACACCTCCGCGATGGCGCGGAGCTGGGAGTGCGCGCCGAACACGAGGTCGACGGCGGTCGCCGTCCACTTCGGCTCGCCGGTGGCCCGGTCCTGCCCGTCGAAGACTCCCTCGGCGGTCGCGGACGCCTTCCATTCGGTGCCGGCGTCGAGCAGGTTGACGAAGAAGTCGTTCGTCAGCGTGCCCGGCCGGTCGGTCAGGACGCCGTGCGGTGCCTGGCGGACGTTCGCGTCGAGGGCCCGCATGCCTCCGACGAGGACCGTCATCTCGGGGGCCGTCAGGTCGAGCATGTTGGCCCGGTCCAGCAGGAGGGTCTCCGGCGGTAGCTTCTCCCCGGTCCTGACGTGGTTGCGGAAGCCGTCCGCGCGCGGTTCGAGGACGGCGAAGGACTCCGTGTCGGTCTGCTCCTGCGACGCGTCCGTGCGGCCGGGCGCGAAGGGCACCCTGATGTCGTGGCCCGCGCGGCGCGCCGCCTGCTCGACGGCCGCGCAGCCGCCGAGGACGATCAGGTCGGCGAGCGAGACCTTCTTGCCGCCCGTCTGCGCGGAGTCGAACTCCCGGCGGATCCGCTCCAGGGCCTCCAGCGTCCCGGGGATCTCGGGCCCGGCGTTGGACTCCCAGCTGCGCTGCGGTTCCAGCCGGATCCGGGCGCCGTTGGCGCCGCCGCGCTTGTCGGTCCCGCGGAAGCTCGCCGCCGACGCCCACGCCGTGGCCACCAGGTGCCGCAGGGGCAGTCCGGAGTCGAGGATCTTCTGCTTGAGTGCCTCGACGTCCTCGTCGCCGACCAGCTCGTGGTCGACGGGGGGAACCGGGTCCTGCCACAGCTGCGGCTCCGGGACCCACGGGCCGAGGTAGCGGGAGACGGGGCCCATGTCGCGGTGCAGCAGCTTGTACCAGGCCTTCGCGAAGGCCTCCGCGAGCTCCTCGGGGTGCTCGTGGAAGCGCTTCGTGATCGGCCCGTAGACGGGGTCGACCCGCAGGGCGAGGTCCGTCGTCAGCATCATGGGGGCGTGCCGCTTCGACGGGTCGTGGGCGTCGGGCACGGTGCCCTGGGCCTCGGGGTTCTTCGGGGTCCACTGCCGGGCGCCGGCCGGGCTGGTCGTCAGCTCCCACTCGTAGCCGTACAGGTTGTCGAGGTAGCCGTTGTCCCAGGTGGTCGGCCTGGACGTCCAGGCGCCCTCGAGTCCGCTGGTGAGGGCGTGGGGGCCGGCGCCGGTGCCGTACGTGTTCTTCCAGCCGAGGCCCTGCGCCTCCAGCGGGGCGGCCTCCGGCTCAGGGCCGATGTACTGCGGGTCGACTGCGCCGTGGCACTTGCCGAAGGTGTGGCCGCCGATGATGAGTGCGGCCGTCTCCTCGTCGTTCATCGCCATCCGCCCGAACGTCTCGCGGATGTCCCTGGCGGCCGCCACCGGGTCCGGGTTGCCGTTGGGGCCTTCCGGGTTGACGTAGATGAGGCCCATCTGCACCGCGCCGAACGGGGCGGCCAGCTCGCGGTCGCCGCTGTAGCGCTCGTCGCCGAGCCAGGTGTCCTCCGGGCCCCAGAAGACCTCCTCGGGCTCCCAGATGTCCTGCCGCCCGAAGCCGAAGCCGAACGTCCTGAACCCCATGGACTCCATGGCGCAGTTCCCGGCGAAGACCAGCAGGTCCGCCCAGGAGACCTTCCGGCCGTACTTCTGCTTGACGGGCCACAGGAGGCGGCGCGCCTTGTCGAGGCTCGCGTTGTCGGGCCAGCTGTTGAGGGGGGCGAAGCGCTGGGCGCCGGACCCGCCGCCGCCCCGGCCGTCCACGATGCGGTAGGTGCCGGCTGCGTGCCAGCTCATGCGGATGAAGAGCGGCCCGTAGTGGCCGTAGTCGGCGGGCCACCAGTCCTGCGAGGTGGTCATCACCTCGAAGACGTCGCGCTTGAGGGCCTCCACGTCGAGGCTGCGGAACTCCTCCGCATAGTCGTACTCCTCCCCCATCGGATTGGCCTGGGGCGAGTGCTGGTGGAGAACCTGGAGGTCCAGCTGATTCGGCCACCAGTCCCGGTTCGTCCTGGGCCGGGTCGGCGCCGGGGTCGGCGAAGGGATTGCAGGGTTCTCGCTCTCGCTGCCGGACACGTCGGGTCCTTCTTCCTGTCTCGGTGGTTCCCTGTGCGGTGCTGCCGGCGCCCGGCCCCTGCCGGGCACGCCTCGTCCCGTGCCCCGTGTTCCGCATCCGAACGCGTGAGTCCGATAGGCGAGCTTTGTCAGCTTCTATATGGTTGCGCACGGCTCTCCGCATCGCTACGAGAACACGCAGAGCGACGACTGGCGCGCCGACCGCGAGACGGAGCGCCGCAGGGGGGCGCTGCCCGGCCGGGGCAGGGGCCCCGCCGGGGCCGGGGCAGGCATAGGGGGCGCGGGGCCGGGCAGGATTCCGTGCGGGACTGCGGGAGACTCCGGGCCGGACCGGCAGGTGAGGGCGATGCCGTACGCCATCCTCTGGGACGAGGCCGCCATCGACGCGGCGGCCGGCTTCATGGCGGACGACCCCGAGGGGTTGCGCCAGCTGATGTACTCCGTCGACCTCCTGGCCGCCGGGCCCCGGCCGCAGGGCACCGTCGAGTACGGCTCACCGCGGCTGCGCCGGATGCACGTGGGCCGGTACCGGGTGCTCTACGAGGTCGTCGACGCCTCGGCCGCCGTCGTCCTGTTCCACGTGGGCCGGCTGGGCTGAGCGGGCCGCCGGCCCCGGATCGGGCGCAGTCCGGGCGGGACCGGTTCGGACGCCGGATTCGGGTAAGGCGTCCGGCATGGACAAGACCGAACGAGGCACACGGCAGGACGCGGACGGCGCGGTTCCGAGCCGCGGCCCGGCCGCCGCGGCTCCCGGGCCGGAGCAGGACGGCCCCGACAGGCCCACCGACCTGGGCAAGAGGTCCTGGAAGGCAGTACTGCGCCGCACCTTCGCGGAGTTCCGGGACGACGAACTGGCAGACCGGGCCGCTGCGCTCACCTATTACGGGGTGCTGGCGCTGTTCCCGGCGCTGCTCGTCCTCGTCTCGCTCCTCGGTGTGACGGGGAAGGCGGCGACGCAGGGCCTGCTGGACTCCGTGGCCAAGCTGACCCCGGGCGCGGCGCGGGACGTCATCGCCCGCGCGGTCGAGCAGTTGCAGGCGAGCAGCGGGACGGGCGGGGTGCTGGCGGTCGTCGGCCTGCTGCTGGCCCTGTGGTCGGCGTCGGGCTACGTGGCGGCGTTCATCCGCTCGGCGAACGCCGTGTACGACGTGCCGGAGGGCCGTTCGATCTGGAAGCTGACCCCGCTGCGGGTCGTGCTGACGCTGGTGCTGATGCTGCTGGCGGGGGCGAGCGCGGTGATCGTGGTCTTCACCGGCGGCCTGGCCCGGGAGGCCGGGGCCGCGCTCGGTGTCGGCGGGGCGGCGGTGACGGTGTGGTCGATCGCGAAGTGGCCGGTGCTCCTGCTGCTGGTCACCGCGATGATCGCGCTGCTGTACTGGGCGGCGCCGAACGCGAAGTCGCGCGGGTTCCTGTGGGTGACGCCGGGCAGTGTGGTGGCCCTGCTGATCTGGATGGCCGCCTCGGCGGGCTTCGCCGTGTACGTCGCGAACTTCGGCTCTTACAACAAGACGTACGGCACCCTCGCCGGTGTGATCATCTTCCTGGTGTGGTTGTGGATCACGAACCTGGCGATCCTGCTGGGCCTGGAGTTCGATGCGGAGATGGCCCGCCAGCGCGCCATCCTTCGGGGGCATCCCGCCGACAAGGAGCCCTACGTGGAGCCGCGCGACACCGGCGAGTGGTCGGACGCCGAGCGTGCGGAGTGGGACGGCGTCCCGGCGGACGGGACGACCGCGGCCGGCCGGGCCGGCGGCGGGCACCGGCAGCCCGGCTGACCCGGCCCGGCACCTCGGTGCCGGGGGCTGCCGGGCAGGTCAGGAGGCGCCCGTCCGCAGGGCCCGCGCCTCCTCGGTGAGCCCCCTGAGCGGCCGAGGCGTGCGCCGGTCCGCCCGGCGGGCGGTGCGGGGTTTCCGGCACCGGCCGCCGGGCAGGTGCCGGCCATGAACGGCCGACCCGGCGCCGCGGACTTCGAACTCGTGGACATGGTCCTCCTCCGGGAGGAGGACGCGTCCGTGCGGATCCGTCCGGCGCAGCAGTCCGACACCCTCGAACCCCTCGACCTGCCCGAGGGCGGTGTCGTCACGCTGTCGCTCGTCTTCCGCCTGGGCCGGGACGTCGACGGGCTCACCTACACCGAGGTCCGCATCCGGGAGGGCGTGCCCGGCCTCCCCTGCGAGACGCACCTGGGAAGCTTCCGCGCGGGCGGCCCCTACGAGATCCGCCTGCGCCCGGAGCGCCTGCCGTCGGGCCACGCGTCCTGCGGCACGTACGAGGTGCACGGCACCTTCACCGACCGCCGCGGCCGGCTGCTGGCCGGCGCGTACCGGCGCTACCACGTGTCCCCGCACTCAGCCGACGTGCTGCTCCCCGGCTCGGCGGACGGCGGCGCGCGGACGCCGGGCGGGGCGGTCAGCGGTTGAGGAGCCAGATGGAGGCGTTGAGGACGGTCGCGAACGCCACCCACAGGGCGTACGGGACGAGGAGCAGCGCGGCCGGCCGGTAGGCCTTCGCGAAGACGGCGACCGTCGCGGCCACCGCCGCCAGGAGCAGGCAGATCTCGGCGAGCGCGAGCCCGTACCGGCCGGCGGTGAAGAACAGCGGCGTCCAGGCGAGGTTCAGCAGCAGTTGGAGGGACCACCACAGGAGCGCCGGGCGCCGCAGCTCGGGGCGGCCCCGGAGGACGACGAGCCAGGCGGCGACCGCGATGGTCGCGTAGAGGACGGTCCACACGGGCCCGAAAAGCCACGGGGGCGGTGCCCAGGCGGGCAGCCGCAGGGAGGCGTACACCTCGCGGGCGTCGCTGCCGGCGAGGGCGCCGACGGCGGCGACGGCGTACGTCGCGGCGAGCAGGACGAGCAGCAGCGGCAGGGGGCGCCTGGCGGCGGCGCGTGCTCCGGCGGTGTCCATGTCCGGCTCCTGTCCGTTCGGCGGCCCGGTACACCCCTTCCTTCCGCGTACGGCCGGCCGGCGGATGCACGGCTGCCCGCGGCGGCCGCCGGCGGTCACCCCTCGGCGCCGGGGGCCCTGTAGTCGATCTGCCCTGCTTTGCGCAGGGCGTCCAGGGTCTCGTCGACGGTCAGCAGGACGGTGGTCTCGAACGAGCTGAGCGCCCCTCCCCCGCTGATCGCCAGCGCCACCGCGGCCATGGAGACGTTGTCCGGGGCCTCCCACAGGCTGTAGCCGTCGTGCGTGCCGAAGGCGTACCAGAAGCCGTGGAGCTTCCCGCCGACGGACTCGATGTACGAGCGGGCGGCCTGCGCGCGGTCCTCGGGGTGCCCGGTCAGCCTCGCCCATGTCTGCGGTGTGTAGCCGAACCTCGACAGGTAGAGCGGCATTGCGTCCCTCCTCCGTTTCCCACCACGCTGCCCGCGCGGGGTGGGAATGCGTCGGATGCGGCCCGCGGGCCACCCGGACGGCCGGGCCGGTTCAGCCGAGGGGCGCCGGGTCGGCCTTCTCCCCCGGGGTGAAGGTGACGGGCAGGGCCTGGGGGCCGCGCAGTCCGCCGGGGCGCCAGGGGAGTTCGGCGCGGGGGACGGCGAGGGCGAGGCCCGGGAGCCGGCGCAGGGCGGTGCCGATGGCGATCTGCCCCTCCAGCCTGGCGAGCGGTGCGCCCAGGCAGTAGTGGATGCCGTGCCCGAAGGCCAGGTGGGGGTTGTCCTTGCGGGTGATGTCGAGGAGTTCGGGATCGGGGAAGCGGGCCGGGTCGCGGTCGGCGATGGCCGAGGCGATCAGGACGGTCGCGCCGCGCGGGATCGCCACGCCTGCGATCTCGACGTCCTCGCGGGCGAAGCGGGCGATGCCGGGGCTGACCGGGCCGTCGTAGCGGAGGAGCTCCTCGACGGCGCCGGGCAGCAGGCCGGGGTCGGCGCGGAGCAGGTCCAGCTGGTCGGGGTGGTCGAGCAGGGTGGCGATGCCGCCGGCGATCAGGTTGACGGTCGTGATGTAGCCGGCGGCGAGCAGCAGGAACACCATGGCGACGAGTTCGGGCTCCGTCAGCTGCCGGTCCTCGTCGCGGGCGGTGATGAGGGCGCTCAGCAGGTCGTCGAGGGGGTGTGCCCGCTTGGCCTGGATGAGGCCGGTCACGTAGCCGTGCATGTGCCGCCAGGCCTCCTCGACGGCGGCCGGGTCCGGCGGCTCCGCGCCCCGCATGACCATGCGGTCGGTCCAGTGCTGGAAGTCGTGGCGGTCGTCCACGGGTACGCCGAGCATCTCGCTGATCACGGTGACGGGCAGCGGCAGCGCGAAGTCGGCGACGAGGTCGGCGCGGCCGGTCGGGACGACGGCGTCGAGCAGGCCGTCGGTGAGAGCCTGGATGCGCGGCCGCATGGCGGCGACGCGGCGGGCGGTGAACGCCTTGGAGACCAGGCGGCGCAGCCGGGTGTGGTCGGGCGGGTCGCTGCGGAGCATGGTGCCGAGCAGGGACTCGCGCTCGGTGGCGGGCAGCTGCTGCTGGAGGCGGGTGTCGGCGGCGTCGCGGACGTCGCTGCTGAGGCGCGAGTCGCTCAGGGCCGCGAGTGCGTCCTCGTAGCGGGTGACGAGCCAGGCTTCGAGGCCGCCTGCGATGAGGGCGCGGCGGACCGGTCCCTCCTCGCGCAGCTGCCGGTACAGCGGGAACGGGTTCGCCACGAAGGCGGGGTCGGCATAGGGCAGCAGGACGGGCGGGTCACTCACGATGCCTCCCGGGCGGTCGTCGTCCTCGCGTCGCACGCATCATGTCCTGTACACCATTCTGCTGGGACGCCGCCTTCCGGCCATTTCCGGATATTCCTTCGGCGGGAACCGCCGTGATCTTGTTGGTGTCCTCCCCCTGCGAGAGCGCATCGGAAGCGACAGGGAGATCCACATGACGACGACTCGGCGTACGGCCCTGGCCATCGGGGCGGGGGCCGCACTGGCCGCCGCCTTACCGGCGGGAACGGCGCACGCGACAGGCGCGCGCGGCGGTGCGGGTGCGGGGGCGGGTACGGGGGCGGTCGTGCCGGCGCTGCGCGCGCTGGAGCGCGAGTACGGGGCGCGCCTGGGCGTGTACGCCTGGGACACCGCCACCGGGCGGACGGCGGCGTACGGGGCCGACGCGCTGTTCCCGCAGTGTTCGCTGTTCAAGACCCTCGCGGCGGCCGCGGTGATGCGGCGGTTCGACCGGGACGGGGAGTACCTGGCCAAGCGGATCCACTACACGCAGGCGGACGTCACCCGGGCGGGCGGCGGCGAGATCACGCGGCGGGAGGAGAACATCGCCGCGGGTCTGACGGTGGCCGAGCTGTGCTCCGCCGCCATCGCGCACAGCGACAACACGGCCGGGAACCTGCTGCTGGAGGAGCTGGGCGGGCCCACCGCGATCACCTCCTTCTGCCGGTCCCTGGGCGACCCGGTGACGCGGCTGGACCGGTGGGAGCCGGAGCTGAACTCCGCCGAGCCCTGGGTGTCGACCGACACCACCAGCCCCCGCGCGATCGCGCGGACGTACGCCCGCCTGGTGCTCGGCGACGCCCTCCGCCCGCGGCACCGGGAGCTGCTGACCGGCTGGCTGCTCGGGAACACCACCAGCAGGGACCGGCTCCGGGCCGGCCTGCCCGCGGACTGGGCCGTGGCGGACAAGACCGGGGCCGGGTCGTACGCCGTCAACAACAACGTCGGCATCGCGTGGCCGCCCGGCCGGCCGCCGGTGGTGATCGCCGTCCTCAGCACCAAGCCGGAGGCGGCGGCGCAGCGGGAGGACTCCCTGGTGGCCCGGGCGGCCGGTCTGGCGGTCCGGAAGTCGGCCTGACGGGCCGGCCGCGCGGTCAGGCGGGGGCGGCGTCCGGGAGGAAGTACGGGGCCGCCCCCTCCGGCAGGGCGACGGACGGAGCGGAGAGTCCGGCGCGCCCGCCCGACGCGGAAGTCGGCCCGGGTGTTCCAGGGGGTGGTCCGGGGCGATGGCCGTCAGCCGGTGATGCGGAGGTCGCCGAACAGCAGGAGGTGTTCGAGCACGTCCTCCATCGGGTCGTCGATCTGGCCGGTGTTGATCAGGGCGACGACGGGGGCGTTGTGGGAGTCGCGGTGGGTCTCGTCGGCGGCGGCCGGGCCGGCGGCGAGCGCGGTGAGGGCGGCGGTGAGGGCGGTCAGGGCAATAGTGATGATCTTCTTCATGTCCGGTCAACGAGCGCGCCGCGACCGGGGTGCGGCCTGTGCCCGGGCAGCAGGGGTACGGGCCCCGCCGCCCGGGGGCAGGTCAGGAGGGCGGCGGCGCCTCGCAGTCGCGTTCGGCGGTACGGCGCTTGCGCCGCCACGCCTCGAAGGCGATGAGGCCGCCCACCGTGAGGACGCCCACCTTGACAGCGATCTTCAGCGAGAGCCACCCGGTCACGAACGGCACCCGCCAGCCCGCCCGCCACAGGAGGGCGATCAGGCCGAGGCCGACGATGACGCCGGCGGCGACGCCCGCGGCGGTCTTGAGGGGTGTGGAGCCGTCGGACTTCTCCACCTTTCCATTTGTCATGACCACAAAGCTATCGACGGCGGGCGGTGTTCTCGTACGACGAAGGGACCGTCTCGGCATCATCGAAAGTTGACGGTCCGGCATGAGCGCAGCGAGCGGAGTCTTTCCGCCGCAGCGGGCGCGGGGACGGCGGGCCCGTACGGCCTACACGGCCGCTCCCCTCTCCGGGAGTCCGACCCGCCGGACCGTGCCGGGCCGCGTCCGGGCGGAGGGGCTGCCGTACGGCGGCAGTGCGGGGACGGTGGGCGCCGTTCCGGGGGCTGCGGGGGTGCGCGTGGACGGGGCGCCGGGGGCGATGCGTACGGCTCCGGCGGCGAGGGCGGCCGCCAGGAGGGAGGCGGGGCGCAGGTGGATGGTCATGGTGTCTCCCGGGGTCGGCGGATCGGGCCGGCCGCGGTGTCCGGGGCGGCCGTGACTCCATTGAGCCGCGGGGCGGCGTGTCCGGCACGCCCCTGGAAGTCGGGACTTGACGCCGCTGCCGCGGTGTTCCTCAGCCGGAGGGCGGCAGCAGGGGGCCCAGCGGGCCGAGGTCGATGTTGAGGTCGGCAAGCGTGTAGCCGTGCTCGGTGCACAGCTCCGTCATCCGGTCGTGCAGGGCCATGAGGGTGGCGCCCAGCTCCTCCTCCTGCTCCTCGGAGAGCCCGCCCGCGTCGACGCGGCGCAGCGCCTGGCGTTCGATGAGCTGGCGCAGGAGTTCGACGAGGGTCAGGACGAGCTTCACGAGGTCGTCGCCGGCAGTGTCGGGGCCGGTGCGCATGCGGTGGCCGGGGCCGGCGGCCCGGTCGGCGGCCGCCTCGGCGGGTGTGGCGGGCAGCAGCCGGAGCGCGTCCGCCATGGCGCTGCCCACCCGCCGGAGGTCGGGCTCCGGCGCGGCGGGCGCGGGCCCCTCCGGCCCGGTGGCGGGCGGCGCGGGCCGCGCGGGCGGGCGGAGCGGGGCGTCGGGGGTGTCAGGGGCCATGGCGGGTGCCGTCCTCGTCCGGGCGGGGGGCCTCCGCGGTGGCGACGGAGCTGATGAGAGCCCGGAGGGAGATCCGGACGAGGTCGATGTCGGCGATCGACAGGACGATGTCGCCCGTGATGACGACCCCGCCGGCGAGCAGCCGGTCGAGGAGGTCGACGAGGGCGACCTGCCGGTCGGGGAGGCGGCGGCGCGGCGGTCGGGGGCGTTCACGGCGCGGCGGCGGTCGGCGGGGGCAGCGGTGCGGCGAAGGAGTACGGGGCCCAGGGGCCCGTCAGCTCCAGCCTGATCCCCGGGAGCCCGCGGACGGCGGTGTGCACGGCCTCCCGGAAGGCCTCCGCCTCGGCGTCGCGGACGAGGTAGGCGTCGTTGAGGACGTTCTCCTCGGCCCCGGAGGCGGTGAGCGGTCCGCTCTGGGCGGGGTGGCGCACGTGGTCGGCGGCGTGGGGGGCGGCGAGCGCGGCGATGCGCTCGGCGGCGGTACGAGCCTGGGCGTAGTGGTCGTCGCGGGCGTGCTGATGGGCGCGTCTGGCCTGGAGGTAGGCCCGTCCGGCGCCCGGCCGGGACGCGGAGGCGCCGGCCGCGGAGGGCCGGGGGGCGGCGCCTCCGGACGGGTCCGGTGCGGCGGCGGGGCGGACGTACAGCTTGACGCCGTACTCGGTGTGGCCGCTCAGCCGTGCCAGGCCGGTCGCGAGGGCCTGGCCGTGGCGGCGGAGGGCGGCCAGGGCACTGGCGCGGTCCGCGTACAGGGTGGCCAGGCGCAGGGGCAGGACGGTGGTGTGGGCGGCGAGTTCCTCGATGACGCGGTGGTGGGCGCGCGCGGTCTCCTCCAGCCAGTCCAGGTCCTCGAAGCGGGCCTTGAGGGCCGCCTCGTCCCACTCGGACCGGGGGACGTCGCTGACGGCGAACGCGGCGGCGGGCCCGCGGCCGGGGTCGGTGAGGGCGAGCAGGGTGACCGGGCTGCCGGCGACGCCGGTGAGGGCGGGCAGGAGGTGCTCCAGCGCCGGTGCGGGCGGGGTGGCGGCGTAGGCGTAGACGAGGGACGGGGCGGCGGAGGGCGTGTTCACGGTGGGGGCCTGCGCTTCGTCGTGCGGCGTGCGGGGCGCTCCTCCTCGTCGGGGGCCGCCTCCGGCAGGTTGGTCTCCGGCAGGGCGGTGTCCGGCAGGGCCCGGTCCGGCGGCAGCGGGGTGCGGCGCATCTCCTCCAGCTCGGCCCGCAGGCGGCGGTTCTCGGCGGCGAGGGCCTCCTCGCGTCCTCGGGAGGACAGCGCGGGGTCGTGCTCCCACCAGTCGATGCCCATCTCCTTGGCCTTGTCGACGGAGGCGATGAGGATGCGCAGCTTGATGGTGAGCAGCTCGATGTCGAGGAGGTTGATGCGGATGTCGCCGGCGATCACGATGCCCTTGTCCAGGACCCGTTCGAGGATGTCGGCGAGGCTCGCCGAGGAACTCGGCGGGTAGCCGGCCATGGGGGGCGCGAGCCGAAGGAGCGGGCCATGGGGTCGGTCACGTCGTCGCCTCCGTCGGGTCCCGGTCAGGGGTTGCGGTGGTGGAACTCTTCGATCTCCATCAGGCGGTCCAGCAGGAACCGCTCCTGGACCTCGAAGGTCTCCTCGTCGATCTCCCCGTCGGCGAGCCGCCGCTCCAGCAGCCTGAGCTCGGCCCAGACGGGCGCCGGGTCGTAGTACTCGGCCTCCGCCTTGTCGGCCACCCGCTGTGCCACCCACACCACCGCGCGGGCGGGTATCAGGGGCGCAGTGAACAGCTTTCCGAGCAGGCCCATGGCTCCTCCTCTACGCCGCGAAGCTGTACGGGGGCAGCGGGCCGGCCACCCTGATGTCCACTCCCGTCTCACCGTCCGCCACGAGGTCGGCGTGCGCGAGCTGGAGGGCACCCTCCCCGTCGGCGCCGCGGAGCACCAGCAGGGAGAGGTTGAGGAAGTCCTCGCCGGTGGGGGCGTGCACCGCGTGCTCGCGGGCCAGCGGTACCAGCGTCTCGATGATCCCGGCCGCCGCGTCGGCGTGCCGCTGCTGCACCTGGTCGGCGACGTACTGGCCGAGCTCCAGGGCCGGCCGGGGGTCGTCGGTGCCGGCGCGGATCTGCTCGTTGAGGTGGCGGGCGGAGGGCGATTCCTCCAGGATGCGGCGGAGGACGTCCTCCTCGTCCCACGCGGCCTTGACGTTGTACTCGACGCATCCGCGGACGCGTTCCAGGGCGCCGAGGTAGAGGTCCGCCTGCTCGTTCAGCACCTGCCGTACGGCGTCGTCGTCAGGGGCGGTGTAGCCGAACTGCAGGGGCAGCGGCGTCCCGTCCGGCAGGAGGCGGTCCTGGGCCGCCTGGTGGGCGACCAGGTCGCGGCGGCGGGGGCTGACCTCCTCGCTCACGTCGCTGACCACGGCCTTGAGGTTGCCGGCCGACACGGCGCGCAGGGGCGCGGCGCCGGCTCCGACCCCGGTGAGCCCGTCGAGGCGGCAGGGGTGGTCGCCCAGGGTGACGGCGTAGACGTAGACGGGCATGGGTCACTCCCTCTCGCGGCGGACCGGCCGCCGGGCGGGCCGCCGGCGGCGCGGGGCCTCCTCTTCCGCGTACTCCTCCTCGGCCTGCTCCTCGTCCGCGGCCTTGCCCTTGGCGCCGCGGGAGAGGGAGTCCGTGCACGGGGCGCCGCCGCCGGCGGGCGGGTTATGGCGCGGTCATGGCTCCCCTCGAACGTCGTATCCGTCGATGCACGGCCTCTCCCCCGGTCGGCGCTCGGCACACCTCCCGATGCGGACGCATAGGTGGATATCGGACGCCAGTGTGAGCAGGCCTGTGGACATCGCGGACCACCGGAGCCCAGGGCCCCGGCCGCCCCCACTCTCCGGCAGGACAGGGCTGAAGCCGGACACGTACAAGATCGCCCTGGCAGCCGCCATCGCGGGAGGCTCCGTCGGCGGCTCGCTCGGCGGCCTAAAGGACAAGTCAAGGAGGTCGGCGGCGGACTGCTCGGCGGCGGCAAGGGCAAGGGCCGCAAGAGCGGCTCCCAGCCGACCCACATCACCGAGACCGTGGACATCGGCCTCCCCGTGCGCACCGTGTACGGCCACTGGACCCAGTACGACAAGTTCAGCTCCTTCGCCAAGGGCGTCCGCAGTGTCTCCCGGGGCACCGACACCACCAGCGACCGGAAGGTCAAGGTGGGTCCGTCCACCCGCAGTTGGAAGCCCACCGTGCAGGAGCAGGTCCCGGACGAGCGGATCGCGTGGACGTCCGAGGGCGCCAAGGGCACCACCCGCGGCTGCGTCAGCTTCCACGAACCGGCCCCGTCCCCGACCCGCATCGTGCTCGTCGTCCAGTAACTACCGGCCGGCCTGTTCGAGAAGACCGGCAACATCTGGCGCGCCCAGGGCCGCCGCCTGCGCCTGGACCTGGAGCACTTCGTCCGGTACGTGACGCTGACAGACGATGAGCCCGAGGGCGGGCGCGGGGAGATCCAGGACGGCGAGGCGGTGCGCAGCCACGAGGAGGCCGTCGAGGAGGAGTCCACCGAGGGCGAGGAGGAAGAGGAGCCGCCGCGCCGGCGGACCCGCCGGGCCCGCCGGTGAGCCCGTCAGTGCTTGAGCGTGTCCTTGGCCTTCTGACCGGCCTGCTTGGCATCGGCGGCCGCCTGCTCCGCCCGCCCCTTCGCTTCGAGGCTCTCGTTGCCGACGGACTTTCCGGTGGTCTCCTTCACCTTGCCCTTGATGTTCTTGCCGACGTTCTTGGCCTTCTTGCCTGCGGCCATGGTCCGCTCACCTCCTGGTCGAGGAGCTGTACACGGACGCGGCTGCCCGCGACAGGGCGCGCCATGCACGGCGCAACCCGGCATTTCCCTCACACCGGCAGCGGGGTGAAGGGGTGCATCTCGCCGCGCCCTTCCCGCACGACCCCGTAGCAGTGCTCGGGTACCTCGTTCCACGCGCCGGGGAGGTCCCCCAGCGGTTCCGAGACGATCAGCCGGGTGTCGTCCGACAGCTCCCGCAGATACTCGAGGTCGGGGTGCAGCGCCCGCAGCGACTCCACGCGGGTGCTGTAGAAGAGCGAGCGGGCGTCGCCCGCGCTGGCGTAGCGGAACGCCCACACCGCGGTGCCGTCGGTCACGGCGACGGTCATCTGCATGGGAGCCGCGATGCCGTGCCTGCGGCCGACCTGCTCGACGAAGCCGACCATGCGGGCGACCGCCCCGGGCGGGTCCTGCTCCAGGCCGAAGGTCAGGGCGAGGTAGAACATCGCCTCGGAGTCCGTGGTCCCCTCCATGTCCAGGTAGAGGACGGGGTCGACGGCCAGGGACAGCTCGCGGCGCAGCCCGTGGAAGCCGGTGATGGCGCCGTTGTGCATCCACATCCAGCGGCCGTGGCGGAAGGGGTGGCAGTTCGTCTGCTGGACCGCCGTGCCGGTCGAGGCCCGGATGTGGGCGAAGCACAGCGGTGACCGGACGTGCTGGGCGATCTCCCGGAGGGTGCGGTTGTTCCAGGCGGGGCCGACGTCGCGGACGATCGCCGGGGTGTGCACGTCGGGCTCCTGGGTGTACCAGCCGATCCCGAAACCGTCCCCGTTGGTCGTCTCGACGCCCAGCCGCGAGTGCAGGCTCTGGTCGATGAGTGAATGGGCCGGTTTGTAGAGGATCATGTCGAGCAGCACGGGTGTCCCCGTGTAGGCGAGCCATCGGCACATGATCGACCACCCTTCCTGCGGCGCCGGTGCGCCCTTTCGACGGTGGCCTCCCGGCCGACCCTGCGCATCACCCGCACCGGGTGACGGCCCGGACCGCCGGACCCCGGCAGCCGTGTCCGCTCAGTGGGACAGGCCCGCCTTCGCCGCGACGATCGCCACGCCCAGAAGGACCGCCACCGCCGCAGTGATGACCACCAGCCGCCGCGGGGCGCCCGCCCGGACGGCGCCGAGGACCGCCCAGCCGACCTGGCCGGCCAGTGCCACCGCCAGGGCGAACCAGGACGTCCCGCGGAGGTCGAGGCCGAGCAGCGGGCCGAGGGCCACGGCCGCAGCCGGCGGCAGCGCGGCCTCGATCAGCGGTCTCTCGTCCCGGCAGACGGTACGGAACTCGTGCCAGGTCAGCGGCTCGTTCGCGAGGGACGCCCCGAGGAGGCGGGCGTAGACGTGGGCCGCCCAGAAGACCACTGCGGTGGACAGCAGCAGCACGATCAGGTGGACCCGGGGGAATGCGCCGCCGGCGCCTGCTCCGACGATGACCGACGCGGCGAGCAGCGACCCGTACACGGCGCCGCTGTAGTCGAACCGGGGCCGGTCGCCGGCGGCGCGCCGGTGCCAGTGGCGGTGTCCTCCGGGGTGGTCGCGCTCGCCGCCCTGCACCGGGTGGCCGCCTGCGGCCGCCCGGCCCATGGTCCGGGCCAGGCGGCGGACTTCCGCCCAGTTGACGGGCACTCCGGCGCGGTTGCCGGGGCGGCGCCGCGGCACGAGGACGCGCAGGGCGCCCGGCTCGATCCGGCAGCGGACCGGTGTGGGCAGCGTCAGGGACTCGCCGTCGATGCCGGCGCTGATGTGCGGGGCGTCCGCGTCGATGACGACCTCGCGGGCGTCGAGCGCGACCAGCCCGGTGGAGCGGCGGCCGCGCAGGATGCCGGCCGCCTGGGCGGCGCTCGCGACCTTCACGCCGAACACCCCGAGGGTGCCGGTGTCCAGGCGGGCGCGCCGGCCGAGGCCCGCCGGGTCCCCGGCGCCGTAGGGGTTGTTGCTGACCAGCACCGCCTGCGGGTCCTCGACGGTGGTGCCGTCGGCCCTCACTGTGAGCCGGGGCCCGGTCTGCCGGGCCAGGAGGTCGGGGAGGAGGTCGAGGGTCGTGCGCATCTTGTCGTCGCGGTAGGCGGGGCTGCGGACGACTTCGGCGTAGGTGCCGAAGGAGGCGGTGTTGACGAAGGGGCGCTCGCCGACACGTCCGAGGTCGACCCGGAGTTCGACGCCGTCGGTGAGGGCGTCCAGGCAGGCCGCCGGGTTGGTGCGGTCCAGGCCGAGGTCCATCGCGAAGTGGTTGCGGGTCCCGGCGCTGATCACCAGGAACGGCAGACCGTGCTCGGCGGCGACGGCGGCGACGAGGGCCTGGGTGCCGTCGCCGCCGGCGACGCCCAGCAGGTCGGCCCCGCGGGCGACCGCGCCCCGGGCGAGGGCGGTGACGTCCATCGGCTCGGGGCCCTCCAGGAGCACGACTTCGGCGCCGAGCTCCTCCGCCTTCTCCTTGAGGCGGAACGCGCCGACCTTCCCGCCGCCGGAACGCGGGTTCATGATCAGGAAGGGTCGTGCGGGCCGGTCCGCCGGGTGCTCCGGCATCCGGGAACGCGCCTCGTCCGCCAGGGCCGACCGCCCGGCCGCCACGGCCGCCAGCCACAGGGCCGCCGAGCACACGACGACCCACAGCAGCCCCACGTGCACGTACGAGACCACGAGCAGGACGGGCACCGCCACGACGGCCGCCATCCCCAGCCAGCGCACCGGCCCGCGGTAGGCGAGCACGAGCCAGGCGGCGGCGGCCGTGGCGGCAACCCCGACGAGCCCGGCCGCGACCAGCAGGATGCTGCGGTATCCGGCGAACAGCAGCATGACCAGCAGCGCCGCCGCCCCGGCCAGCAGGGCGAGGCGCGCCTTGGCTTGTGTGCTCACGTGGTCGACCTCCGCGCCGTCGGGCGTACGGGACGTGGCCTCCATTGGCGGGCCCGGCGGTCCGGCGTGCATCCCCCGTGCCGGGCGATGAGCGCTGCGTGGCGATCAAGGGCACGGGGCGTGAGCATGGAGTGGCCAGCGACCTGGGCTCCGTCCGCCGCCGCACCGCGGCTGCTGCGGGCGGGGCTGACACGATCGGAGGGGTCGTGCACGGACAGGACCGCGACCGCGGTGAGCCGCCTCCACGGGACTGGGGCCCATGACCGTCTCTCTCATGCGCGCCCCTGTGCTGGGTGCGAAGTTCGCCCTGCCCGATCCGCCGCCCGGCCTGGTGCGCCGGCAGCGGCTGACGGGGCGGCTCGACCGCGGTGCGCAGGGCCCCCTGACGCTGGTGACGGGCGCCGCCGGCAGTGGCAAGACCGCGGTGGTCGCCTCCTGGGCGCGGTCGCGGGCGTCCTCCTCCTCCGTGGTGTGGCTGTCGCTGGACGAGCAGGACACCCCGCAGAGCTTCTGGGCGCACGTGGTGGAAGGGCTCCGCCGCGGCGGGGCGGCGGTCGGCGGCCACCTCGGCGACGGCTCGGATCCGGGCCTGCCGGTGCGGATCGCCGCCGCGCTGGAGGAGCTGCCGGCGCCGCTGGTCCTCGTACTCGACGGCCTCGACCGGGTCCGCGGCCCGGATGTCGCCTCCGGCCTCCGCTTCGTCGTGGAACACGCCGGCCCCGCCTTCCGGCTCGTCGTCCTCGGCCGGTCCGAGCCCGCCCTGCCGCTCCACCGCTACCGGGTGGAGGGCCGGGTCGCGGAGATCGGCGGGCGGGAGCTCGCCTTCACCCGCTCCGAGGCCGCCCGCCTCCTCCAGGCGCAGGGCGGCCGCCCGCCCGACGAGCGCGTGGTCGACCTGCTGCTCGAACGGACCGAGGGGTGGGCGGCCGGGCTGCGGCTGTGCGCCCTCGCCATGGCGCGGGCCGAGGACCCCTTCGCCTTCGCCGGCTCGGCGGCCGCCGCCCGGCAGGCCGTCTCCGACTACCTGCTGACGGAGGTGCTCGCCGTCCAGCCCGCCGCCTCCCGCGATCTGCTGCTGCGCGCCGGGGTCCTGGGGCGGGTCCACCCCGATCTCGCCGCCGCGCTGACGGGGCGCACCGACTGCGAGGCCGTCCTGCACGACCTGGTGCGCCGCCATGCCTTCGTCGAACCCGTGGCCGGAACGCGCTGGTTCCGGGTCCACCCCCTGTTCGCGGCGGTGCTGCGCGGGCGCCTCCGCAGCCGGCAGCCCGCCCTGGAGACCCTGCTGCACCGGCGGGCCGCCCGCTGGTACGCGGCGCACTGCCGGACCGCCGAGGCGGTGGAGGAGGCGGCCGCGGGCGGCGAATGGCCCTACGCGGCGGCGCAGGCCGTCCGGCACCTCGCGGTGGGCCCGCTTCTCGCCGGGGCGGCCGCCGCGCCGCTCACCTCCGTGCCCGCCGCGGACACCGCGACCGCCGCCGCGGCCCTCGCCCGGATGCCCGAGCACACCCCCGGCGCCGCCGCGGGCCTCGTCGCCGCGGCCTGCTGCCTGGCCCGCGACGACGCGGCCGGCTGCCGGGCCCGCCTTCCCCGGGCCGAACAGGAGCTCGTACACGAGCCGGCCGCGGGACCGGCCGAGCTGCTCACCCTGGAGCTGCTGCGGCTGCTGTCCGCCCCGGACCCGGCCGAGGCCGACCGGGCCGCACGGCGCGTCGCGGAGCTCGTGCCGCTGCTGCCGGACGAGGAGCGGGCGCGGCACCCCGAGATCGAGCCGCTGTGCCTGTACGGGCGCGCCCGCGCCCTGCTGGGCGACGGCAGGATCGGGGCGGCGCGGGAAGGCCTCGCCGAGGCGGTACGGGCGTGTGGCGACGGGGCGCCGGCCCTGCTGTCCCGCTGCCTGGGCCGGCTCGCTCTCGCCGACGCCGCGGTGGGCGCCCTGTCGGCCGCGGAGGAGCACGGCACGGCCGCCCTGGACGCGGCGGACGGGGGCGGCGTACCCGAGGAGGACCGCTCCGGGGCCGCCTGGCTGGCTCTGGCCTCCGTGGCGGTCGAGCGCGGCGACCTGCGGACGGCGGCCGCCCACCTGGACCGCGCCGCAGGCCATGCCGACACCCTGCGGGACCCCGTCCTGGCCGCGGAGCACTCCGCTGTGCGGGCACAGCTGGAGGTCGCCGGCGGCCACTGGCACGCGGCACTCGCCGTACTGGACGCACCGCGGCCGCCCGGCCCGCCGGGGGCGGCAGCCCGGCTCGCCGTCGCCCACGCGGGCGCCGCCCTGGCCCACGGCGACCACGGCGCGGCGCTCACCGCGCTGCGGGCCGTCCCCGAGGCGCTTCCCGCGCGTACGGTGCTCCTCGCGCAGGCGCACCTGGCCGCCGGGCAGTCCGCGCAGGCCCTGCGGCTGATCGCCCGGGCCGAGGGCTCGGCGGAGGCCACGCTCCCGGACCGGGTGCGGCTCACCCTGCTCCGCGCCCACTGCGCCCTGCTGGACGGGGACGAGACGGCGGCCCGCGACCGGCTCCTGCACGCCCTGGACACCGCCCGGCCGGAGCTGCTCCGGCGGCCCTTCGCGGAGGCCGGCCCCTGGCTGCGGCATCTCGCAGCCGGCCTCAACGGGCACAGCAGCGCCTACGAGTGGGTCACGGCCGCGGCCCCGCACGCCGCGGACGGCATGCCGGTCGAGGAGCTCAGCCCGCGCGAGAAGGAGGTGCTGGCCCTGGTGGCGCGGATGATGTCGACCGAGGAGGTCGCCGCCGAACTGCAGCTGTCCGTGAACACCGTCAAGACCCACATGCGCGGCATCTTCCGCAAGCTGGGCGTCTCGCGGCGCCGCGACGCCGTGGAGCGCGCCCGCGACCTGCACGTCATCTGATCCCGTGCGCCCGGCCCGGCGCAGCCGGCCGGCCCCGGGCCGAGAGGAGGCACCGCCGTGACGAGGTCCCGCACTGCCGGAGGCGGCGGCCCGGTCGCGCTCACCCCGTCGGAGCGCGCCGAGCGCGGCAAGGCGGCGCGCAGCAGCGTGCGCCGCTCGGAGCAGGCCCGGTTCGAGCCCGGCCCCGACCGGCCCGATCCCGTGGCGATCCTGCTGGAGCAGGAGGCGGCCCGGGTGCCGGAGCTGGTCCCGATCCGCCGCGGCCGCATGCTGGAATCGCCGTTCCGCTTCTATCGGGGGGCTGCCGCGGTGATGGCCCACGACCTCGGCACAGCGCCCCACACGGGCCTGGAGGTACAGCTGTGCGGCGACGCGCACCTGTTGAACTTCGGCCTGTTCGCCTCGCCCGAGCGGTCCCTCGTCTTCGACGTGAACGACTTCGACGAGACCCACCCCGGGCCGTTCGAATGGGATGTCAAAAGGCTTGCGGCGAGCCTCGCCGCGGCCGGCCGGGACAACGGCTTCGACGCCGCCGAGCGCACCGCCGTCGTCCTCGACGCGGTCTCCGCCTACCGGCTGCGGATGCAGGGCTTCTCCGGCATGCGCGTCCTCGACGTCTGGTATGCCCGGGACGACTCCGCGGACCTGCGCGCGATGGCCGCGCAGGGCGGCGGGGCCATGCTGGCCCGCGCGGACAAGGTCTTCGCCAAGGCCCGCTCCCGGGACCACCTGCGGGCGTTCTCCAAGCTCACCCACCGCGTCGGCGGGCGGCTGCGGATCGCCCCCGACCCACCCCTCGTCGTGCCGCTGACCGAGCTGTTGGACGGGGGCGGCCCCACGGACCTGGACACCGGCCTGCGCCGGCTCGTCGACACGTACGCGCAGAGCCTCGCGCCCGAACTGCGCGCACTGGTCCAGCGCTTCCGGGTCGTCGACATGGCGCGCAAGGTGGTCGGGGTCGGCAGTGTCGGCACCCGCTGCTGGATCTTCCTGCTGCTCGGCCGGGACGACAGCGACCCGCTGCTGCTCCAGGCCAAGGAGGCCGGCCCGTCCGT
The DNA here is from genome assembly GCF_003325375.1 of Streptomyces globosus. Taxonomy (GTDB): domain Bacteria; phylum Actinomycetota; class Actinomycetes; order Streptomycetales; family Streptomycetaceae; genus Streptomyces; species Streptomyces globosus_A. Next base: position 3,828,379 of record NZ_CP030862.1, read on the forward strand.
GCTCGCCCCGTACACCGCGCCGTCCGCGTACGCGAACCAGGGGCAGCGGGTCGTGGCCGGGCAGCGGCTGATGCAGGCCGCCGGCGACATCTTCCTCGGCTGGGAGCGGCTGACGGGGCTCGACGGCCGGGAGCGCGACTTCTACGTCCGCCAGCTGCTCGACTGGAAGGGCTCCGCGACGACCGAGGGGATGGCCCCGCAGGGCATGCGGCTCCTCGCCCGGGTGTGCGGCCGCTCGCTGGCCCGGGCCCACGCCCGCTCCGGCGACCCGATCGCGATCGCCTCCTACCTGGGCTCGGCCGACACCTTCGACCGGGCGATCGCGGATTTCGCGGAGTCGTACGCCGACCAGAACGAGCGGGACTTCGCGGCGCTCGCGGACGCCGCCCGGACGGGACGCGTCACCACCGCGGAGGGCTGACGCCGCCGCGCGCCCGCGCGCCGGGCGCCCGGTTCACCCGCCGGGGGTGATCCGCGGCAGCCGCGGGGGCCGCAGAGTCGATCCCGTCCTCATCGCCTCGCTGGGAGGAAGCAATGGACGGTTCCGTGACTCTGGCGTACGACTACCCGGTCCTCGGCGTCTTCTGGACGACCATGTGGATCTTCCTGTGGATCATGTGGTTCTTCCTGCTCTTCCGGGTGATCAGCGACATCTTCCGCGATCACGACCTGAACGGGTGGGGCAAGGCCGCCTGGCTGGTGTTCGTGCTCATCCTGCCGTTCCTCGGCGTCCTGGTGTACATCATCGCCAGAGGCAAGAAGATGGGCCGGCGGGAGCTCCAGCAGGTGCAGGAGCAGCAGGAGGCCATGGACGAGTACATCCGGCGCACGGCCGGCAAGTCCGGCACCAGCGAGGTGGACCAGCTGGCGAAGCTCTCGGAGATCCGCGCCCGCGGCGACATCTCCGAGGAGGAGTTCCAGCAGGCCAAGGCCCGCATCCTGCAGTGACACCGTGTGGACACCGTGCGGCGGCCTCCCGCAGCGGGCCCCTGGACCCGCGGCCGCACAGGCGGCTCCGGGCCCGGGGGCGGGGGGCCGCTCACCCCATGGGGCGCCGCGGACCGGCAGGAACGGGACACGCGGCGGCTACCACTCGGGGTGCACCTCGTAGCTGTCGTAGCGGTGGCCGTCGGGGCCGGTCCACGGCCGGAATCGGCCGGGGCCGCTGCCTCCGGCGGCGAAGCGGACGGGCTCGCCCGTGTCGTCGGTGACGATGACCGCGCCGGCCTTCTCGGCACTGCGCAGGGCGTGCGTCCAGTGCCTGCCTCGCCGCCCGGAGCGGTAGTCGGGGGTCTTGCAGTCGGACATGGCGACCGGGCCTCCGTTCCGCGGGTCGGGGGCGGGATGGGTTTCGTGCGGAACAGGTGCTGATACCCGGATTCGGCCTCTCCACACCTTCTCTGCGGCAGCCGCCGAACGGTCAGCGGCTGTCGGCGCTGGGAACGGTCAGGGGGTCGCGGGGGGCCTTCTCCTTCTCCGCCGCCATCCGCTCGCCCAGCTCCTGCAGCCGGTTGCGGCCCACGGCCTTGCGGACGTCGGGGAACCAGTCCTTCTCCTCCTCCTCGACGTGGTGGCGGACGTTCTCCATGAGGACGCTCATCTTGGCCTTGAACCGCTCGTCGGAGGGGTCCATGTCCTTCAGCTCGGAGAGCATCCACACCACCGCGTGGTGCTCCTCGACGCTTTCCAGGACGTGGTCGGAGGTGTCCGGTGCCGCCTCGCGGGCGGCCGGGTAGAAGAACTGCTCCTCGATCCAGGCGTGGACCGTGAGCTCTTCGATCACGCTGTCGGCGATCTCCCGGCGCTCATCCGTGTCCTCGTCCCCGGTCTTCTCGAAGCGCTTGAACAGCTTCTCGACGGTCTTGTGGTCCTCGCGCAGCAGCACGATCGCATCCATGGCCTTGCCTTTCTCTTCCACATCCGTGCCGAACCGACGGACGCCTGCCGCTCCTGCCCGCACGGCGGCGGCTCAGCCGCGGCTGGGCCGCCGGGCTCCCCGGCGGGCCGCGGCGAGCGGTCCACCGCAGGCCGGTGGGGGCCGCACCAGGGTGCGTCCGGCGCCGCGCGGCGGGGGTGTTTCGCCCCGCGGGACGTCGCTGCCGTCCGGCATGCGGCCGACCGGGCTGTCCGAACGGGTGAAACCCCAGCCTGCGGCACATGGGAGCCGTCCTCCGGGGAAGACGCGCATACCCCCGGGCGGTCACTGCGCCGCCCGGAACGAGCTGTCGAGCCGAGCGGAGGAGTGGTTCACGATGGTGTCGAGGACGAGCAGTCAGGGCGGCCCCGCCGCCCGCCCCGCCGACGGGGCTCCCCGGGGGCCGTGGCAGGACTTCGACAGGGTCATGCAGAAGATGCTCGGCCTGCTGGAGACCGGTACGGGCCGGGCGACGAGGCCGTCCGACGCCGGAGGCGGCGGAGGCGGCGGAGCACCGGCGGACACCGCGATGGGAGGCCGAGCATGAGCGCGGGCGAATCGCAGGGCAACGGCGTATACCAGCCGCCGGCGGATGCGGAGCCCGGCGACTGGCAGCCGGACATGGAGAACGCCCTGGACGAACCGGACCTGGACGACACTCTCGACACCGGCTACTCGCCGCCCGACCGCCCGAGGGCGGTCACCCGGCACGGCACGACCGCCGGCGAACAGCGCGAGGGGGAGACGCTGGACCAGCGGCTCGCCCAGGAGGAACCGGAACCCGACCCCTCCGCGGCGGCGGACGGCGGGTCGGAGGCGAGCCCGGACGAGGACCTCGGCGAGCCCGTGGCCACCGGCAGGGACGACCGCGGCGAGGACGTCACCGCCGATCCGGGCGGCGACCGGTCCACGGCAGGCCGCGAGCGCGCCGGGCGGATGACCGCCCCGGAGGAGCAGAGGCCGGTGCGGCACATATCCGTCGTGGCCCGGGACGCCGGGATCGACGGCGGGGCCGCCTCCGCGGAGGAGGCGGCCGTGCACGTCATCGAGACGGAGGACGAAGGACGGGGCGGGGCCTGACGGGCGGGGCCTGACGGGCCCGGTCCGGACGGCGGAAGGCGGCGGGGCCGCTGCCGGTCAGGGCAGCGGTGTCCCGCCCGTCGCGTTCAGGACCTCGGCGGTGATGTAGCTCGCCCCGGACGAGGCCAGGAAGACGTACGCGGGCGCCATCTCGGCCGGCTGCGCCGGCCGCCCCAGGGGGCTCTGCTTCCCGAACTCCTGCGGATCCGGCATCGTGGCGGGGATGAGCGGGGTCCAGACCGGTCCCGGTGCGACCGCGTTGACCCGGATCCCGTCCGGCGCGAGCATCCGGGCCAGGCCCTGCGTGAAGGTGACGATCGCCCCCTTGGTCATCGCGTAGTCCAGCAGCGGCGGGCTCGGCTTGTAGGCCTGCACGGACGCGGTGTTGATGATGCTGGCGCCGGCCGGCATGTGCGGCAGGGCCATCTTGCAGAGCCAGAACATGGCGTACAGGTTGGTGCGCACGACCCGGTCGAACTGCTCGGTGCTGATGTGGGAGATGCCCTCGGGCTGGGCCATCTGGTAGGCGGCGTTGTTGACGAGGACGTCGATGCGCCCGAACTCGGCGGCCGCGTGCGCGATGACGGCGGCACAGGCCTCCTCCTCCCTCAGGTCGCAGGGCACCGCCACCGCCCGGCGGCCGCTGCCCTCGACCAGGCGCATCGTCGTGTCGGCGTCCTCGGCCTCCTCCGGCAGGTACGTGAACAGCACGTCGGCCCCCTCGCGGGCGAAGGCGAGCGCCACCGCGCGCCCGATCCCGGAGTCCCCTCCGGTGATGACCGCCTTCAGGCCCTGGAGCCGGCCGCTGCCGCGGTAGGAGTCCTCGCCGTGGTCGGGCTCGGGTTCCATGGCCCGGGTTTCGCCCGGCGGCTGCTGCTCCTGCGCCGCGAAGTCGGGCCGGGGGTACAGGCTCGTCGGGTCGGGGGCCACGCCTCCCCGGCCGGTGCCGGTGTCGCTGTCGCTGTCGCTGTCGCTGTCGCTGTCGGTCACGGGTACTCCTCCTCCGGGCCGTACGCCCGCGTCGGGAACGGAAAACCACGTGGCCGCGCCTACCCGGGGCTTGGCCGCGGACACACGGGGCTCCCCCGCACGGGGGATTGGCCGGGGGCGGGCGGGGCAGGCGGGTGCCCGAGGGGGGCCACGAGGCGAGGAGGATCGGCCCATGTCCACCAGCCCGAAGTCACACGTTCCGCACGGCGAGGGCCCGGGCCGGCACAAGGGCACCGAGCAGCACGGCTGGTCCGGCGACGTCGACGCGACGCACGAGCAGGACAACCCGAGCGCCCGGCGCTCCTTCGACTCCCCCGACAAGCGCCGCAAGGGCGGCTCGAAGGGCGGCCCGCCCGACACGGGATCCCCGGTCGAGTCCCGCACCCGCCGCGGCGAGGACATGGCGGGACAGAACCCGGAGGGCCACCACGACGAGGGCCGGCGCGGCCGGTCCGGGCGCCCCAGCGGGGCCAAGGACGACTCGGCCTTCTCGGGAGTCCGCTCCCCGGACGCGCCGAAGACCCGGCGCAAGGGATAGGCGCACCGGCAGCACACCGACAGCACACGGCACAGGAAGGAGCAGGCGATGCCCCGAGGATCCTCCCCGAAGCGGGAGCGCCAGTACGAGCACATCAAGGAGTCCGCGCAGGACCGCGGCGAGTCGGAGAAGCGGGCCGAGGAGATCGCCGCGCGGACGGTCAACAAGGAGCGTGCGCGCTCCGGCGAGTCGAAGACCGCCAGCCGGTCCTCCACCCAGGACATGTCCTCGTCCCGGAGGGGCGGCCAGCGGTCCCACAGCGGCTCCGGCGGGCCCACGAAGGAGCAGCTGTACAACGAGGCGAAGCAGAAGGGCATCAAGGGCCGCTCGCAGATGGACAAGGCCGAGCTGCAGCGGGCGCTGGACCGCTGACCCGGCCGCGCCGTGACCAGGCTCCGCACGAGTGACCCGCACGGGCCCGGATGGCAGCGGGTGCGCCAGGGCAGGGGGTTCCGCTACCTCGACGCCGACGGCGCCCCGCTGCCCGCCGCGCAGCGGGAGCGGATCCGCCGGCTCGCCATCCCGCCGGCCTGGAACGGCGTGTGGATCTGCCCCTGGCCCCACGGCCACATCCAGGCCGTCGGCACGGATGCGGCGGGGCGCCGCCAGTACCTGTACCACGGGCGCTGCTACGCCACAGGGAGCCCGGCCCGCGGTTGTTCGTGTACCGGGAGGGCCGCACCTGGCACGAGGTGCGGGCCGGGGACCTGAACTCCTACCTGCGGGAGGGGTCCGGGCGGGACATCACGGCCAAGGGCTTCCGGACGTGTCACGCCACGGTCCTCGCCGCGGTCGCCCTCGCCGTGTCGGCCCGTACGGCGGACAGCTCGCGCCGGAAGGACTGGGCATCAATGGGCTGCCGGGACACCCCCGCCCCCACTCCCCCTCCGAGCCCGCGTTTGTCCCCCGTCCCCCCGGGCACACGTCAGCCCGCAAGGGGGAACGGAGGTGTCCCGTGAGCGGGATCGGTGGCAGTGACCGGCGGCTGATCGTCATCGTGCGGCATGGGAAGGCCGTGCCCAAGCACACGGCCGCGGACCCTGACCGGGACCTGACCGCGCGTGGGCGGCGCGACGCCGGCGCAGCCGGCCGGTGGCTGGAGCAGTCGGGGCACCGCGTCGACCTGGCCGTGTCGTCGACGTCGTTGCGCACGCGCCGCACGTGGCAGATGATGCTCCCCCACCTGTCCGCCCCGCCACCGGCCTACTACACGGAGGAGCTCTACCACGCGGACGCCGGCGGGCTCCTCGCCGTGCTGCGCCGGCAGGCTCCCGAACTGTCCGGGATCCTCCTGGTCGGCCACAATCCGGCCGTCCACGAGCTGGCGGCCGCGCTGGCCGGCAGCGGCACGAAGAACCTGCGGAACCATCTCGACCAGGCCTTTCCCACGTCCTCCATCGCCGTCCTGACCGTGTCCCGGCCGTGGGACGGGATCGGCCCCGGGACAGCCCGCCTGGCGGACCTGTGGACCCCTCAGGGCGGCTGAGCCCTCACCGCCCTGAGATGAAGCGCGGAACGGGCGAGCCCCTCGTCTCACGCCCCATACGCCCCTCGCGCCCCGCCTGTTCCGCAAACCCTGCCCCTACCGTGCCGCGGGCGGCACGAACAGGGCCGTCCGCGCTCGCGTGGTCGCCGCCGAGCGGTGGCGTACGGTGCGCAGGCCCGCCCGGTGCAGGGCGGAGGCGACCGCCGCGCGGGCGAGGCGCCGGCCGGTGCCGTCGGCGGGAGTTCCGGAGGGGACCGCCGGCCAGGTCACCGTGGCCGCGGCGCCCTCGATGCGCACCTGGAGGGTGCCGCCCGCTCCCCGCAGCACGGGGGATGCTCCGCCTGGCCGCACAAGAACGCGGCGCAGCTCGGTGGTGAGCAGGAGCGAGGGGGCAGCGGATGCCGGGATGGCGGTGAGCGGGGTCCACCTGGCCGTGGCTTCGAGAAGTTGCCGGACGAGTGGGGAGGCGGCGGTGACACGCAGGGTGCGGCCCTTCTCGAGGGCGTGGGCGCGCAGGTTCAGCAGCAGGTGGAGGCCCGCGACGTCGCAGAAGGCGACGGCGGACAGGTCGAGGTCGAGGCCTCCGCTGGAGGAGCCGAGTGCGGCGAGCAGGCTGCGCCGCAGGGGCGGTGCCGTGGTGTCGGTGATCTCGCCGACGACGAGGGCCGCGACGCGGCCCCCGGGCAGGCCGTCGAGGGTGACGAGCGTACGGGCCGGTGCGGGGGTATGGAGGCGGTCGTCGGGGTGCAGCGGGGCGATCATCGGTATCTCACCTCCACCCAGCCGGGTCACCACACATGCTCCGCGCCGCTGCGGAGGCACCGCAGCCTCGGCAGCGAAACAGCGGGCCTCCTCGGTCCACAGAACGAACCGCCCCAAACTCGTCTGAACCACCCAGTCGCCCTACAGGGAGTCGGCGGCCGGTTTCGGCTCCGGCCGTCCGGACAGACGCTCCTTGCGAGGGGCGCGCCTGAGGGGGCGCCGCCGAGCGGAGCGGTGTCGGACAGCAGTACCGCGATCGGAATCCACTCGTGCCGAAAAAGGAGCAGGGCATGGGACCGCCGTACAGCGGCCACAGCGGCCACAGCGGCCTCACCGGCCTCACCTGTGAGGAGGCCCGGCGCATCGCCCGTGGCGTCCTGTGCGCGCACGGCGTCGTAGGTCGCGATATCGACGCCGCCCTGCTGGTGGTCACCGAGCTGGTGGCGAACGCCCGGCGCCATGCCGGAGGGACGATCGCGTTCCGGGTGCGCTGCCTGCCGCCGCGGGCCGTGGTCGAGGTGGCGGACGCGGATCCGTGTTTCCCCGTCGACCGGCCCTCCCCCGCGTCGGTTCCCGGCCGTTTCGGCTGGCAGATGGTCAAGCACCTGGCCGAGCACCTGGAGGTTCAGGCAGGCGGGCCCGGCGGGACCGGAAAGACGATCACCGCGGTGTTGGACGCGCGTGCGGCCGGCCAGGAGGCTGCGCAGCCGTCCCGCGGACGACAGGACGCGGGCCGCCGATGAGGGAGAACGAGGTCAAGCTGCGGGCGATCGCCGCGATCACGGCAGTCCGGTCGGGTGCCGAGGAGCAGCTGGTCTCCGATCTGCTGGGTGAGGCCATGCCCAGCAGCTTCCTGGTGCCCGCCGGGGCGACGCCGGCAGAGGCGGGCTGTGCGGTCCTGGAGCAGCTGTCGGAGCCACTGAGTGCGCTCGTGAACGGCTTCCTGCTCGCTTTCGACGCGCTGGCCGACGCGCACGACGGCGGTGAGCCCCTGGAGACCAGCGAGCAGATCCTCCAGCACCTCGCCCTCGTCCTGGCCTTGGAGGATCCCCCGCAGCCGGACGATCCGACGGGGCTGTGACGACGCCCACGCCACGCCACGCCCGTCACGGAACGTGGCGGAGGCCCCCTCCGCAGGCGCCGAAGCGGCCGCGCGGCCGGAGCGGTGCTGTGATGGACGGTGTGGACAGGGGACGCGTCGCGCGGTGGGCTCTGACCCGGGCGTTCGGTCGGCCGAGCGGGCTGCTGGGGCGGCTCGGCGGCCGCCTGATGGCCCGCGTCAACGCCGCCACCGAGCGCCATGCCGTACTGCTGGCGGCGCCCACCGAGCGGGACACCGTCCTGGTGGTCGGCCCCGGCCCCGGCGTGGGCCTGGAGGCGGCGGCGCGGCGCTCGGCCCACGTGATCGGCATCGACCCGTCCCCGGCGATGCTGGCAGCGGCCCGGCGCCGCTGCGCGGGGGCGCTTGCGCGGGGCCGGCTGCGCCTGACCGCCGGCACGGCCGACCGTACGGGACTGCCGGACGGCTCCGTCGACATCGTGATGGCCGTGAACAACGTACAGCTGTGGCCGGACGTGCCCGCGGCCCTTGCCGAGCTCCGCCGGGTGCTGCGGCCGGGCGGCCGGATCCTTCTCTGTACGCACCTGAAGTGGCTGCCCGGCGGTTCGGCCACGCTGGCGGACGGCGTACGGGCCGCCGGTTTCGAGTCCGTCCGGACCTGGACGTGGGAACCGCCGGGCCGTATGGCGTCGACTGCGGCACTGCTGAGCGCGGCGCGCCCCGTCCGCTTCCTCCCCGGCTCCGGCCCCGGCTCCGACCCCGGCGCCGCCTGACAGCGCGCCGCCGGCCGCCGCCGCGCGCCTCACATCGCCATGCAGGCAGGGCACAGCCCGCGGTAGACGACGTCGGCCCCGGAGACGGCGAAGCCGAACCGCTCCGAGGCGGGCAGGGCCGCGAGCGGGTCGCCGTCCGGGTGGACGTCCCGGATCTCGCCGCAGCCCGAGCACACCAGGTGCTGGTGGGGACGGCGGGCGTTGGGGTCGTACCGCTTGGCGCGGCCGTCGGTCGTCACCTCGGCCACCTCGCCCAGTGCCACCAGTTCCCCGAGGGTGTTGTACACGGTCGCGCGGGAGACTTCCGGCAGCCGGGCGGTGGCCCGCGCCAGCACCTCGTCCGCGGTCAGGTGGACGTGCTCGCCGTCCAGCACCTCCGCGACGACCCGCCGTTGAGCCGTCATGCGCCAGCCGCGTGCGCGCAGCCGTCCCACCAGGTCGCTCATGCCCCACCAGCCTAAATGTGCATGGTCCGAATGCCGAGTTGATTCGGATCTGGTTGCCGCATTGACTTGGACTTCGTCCATCGTAGGATCGCTTCCGGCGACAACCAAGGGGCGGGTGGACAGGACGAGTTGGGCGGGCGCGCATGACCGGCGCGCCTCCCGCCGGACGGTTCCGCGCCGTCCCGCCGGGTCGCACCGGGCCGAGGCCATCCGCCGGAGCCCGTGCCCCGCTGTTCCACCGCCGGCAGTTCCTGAGCACCGTGATCCACCTGATCCGGAAGGATTCCCATGCCCGAGAACGATGACGCAATCGTCGTAGACGCGAAGACGGAAGGGGCGGGCGGCTGCCCGGTCGCGCACGGGCGCGCCCCGCACCCGACCCAGGGCGGCGGGAACCGCCAGTGGTGGCCGGAGCGGCTCAACCTGAAGATCCTCGCGAAGAACCCGGCCGTCGCCAACCCGCTCGGCGGGGACTTCGACTACGCCGCCGCGTTCCAGGCCCTCGACCTGCCGGCCGTGAAGCGGGACATAGCCGAGGTCCTGACGACGTCCCAGGAGTGGTGGCCGGCCGACTTCGGCCACTACGGGCCGTTCATCGTGCGCATGGCCTGGCACAGTGCCGGCACCTACCGCATCAGCGACGGCCGCGGCGGCGCGGGCGCGGGCCAGCAGCGCTTCGCCCCGCTCAACAGCTGGCCGGACAACGCCAACCTCGACAAGGCGCGCCGCCTGCTGTGGCCGGTGAAGAAGAAGTACGGGCAGAGCCTGTCCTGGGCCGACCTGATGATCCTCGCCGGCAACGTCGCCCTGGAGACGATGGGCTTCGAGACCTTCGGCTTCGGCGGCGGCCGCGCGGACGTCTGGGAGCCGGACGAGGACGTCTACTGGGGGCCGGAGACCACCTGGCTGGACGACCGCCGCTACAGCGGCGACCGCGAGCTGGAGGAGCCGCTCGGCGCGGTCCAGATGGGCCTCATCTACGTCAACCCGGAGGGCCCGAACGGCAATCCGGACCCGGTGGCGGCCGCGCGCGACATCCGGGAGACGTTCCGCCGGATGGCGATGAACGACGAGGAGACCGTCGCCCTGATCGCGGGCGGGCACACCTTCGGCAAGACCCACGGCGCGGGCCCGGCGGACCACGTCGGCGCCGATCCCGAGGGCGCCCCGCTGGAGCAGCAGGGGCTCGGCTGGAGCAACTCGTACAGGACGGGCAAGGGCGCCGACACCATCACCAGCGGCCTGGAGGGCACCTGGACGACGACGCCCACCGCCTGGGACAACAGCTTCTTCGAGATCCTCTTCGGCTACGAGTGGGAGCTGTTCGAGAGCCCGGCCGGCGCCCGCCAGTGGCGGCCCAAGGACGGTGCCGGCGCCGGCACCGTCCCCGACGCGCACGACCCGGCGAAGACGCACGCCCCGACGATGCTCACCACCGACCTGTCGCTGCGCTTCGACCCGGCCTACGAGCAGATCTCGCGGCGCTTCCTGGCAGACCCGGCCGCGTTCGCCGACGCCTTCGCCCGGGCCTGGTTCAAGCTCACGCACCGCGACATGGGCCCGGTCGTGCGCTACCTCGGCCCGGAGGTGCCCTCCGAGACCCTGCTGTGGCAGGACCCGCTGCCCGAGCGGGCGCACGAGCTCGTCGACGCCTCCGACATCGCCGGCCTGAAGGCAGCCGTGCTCGACTCGGGGCTGGCCGTCGGGGAGCTCGTCTCGACGGCGTGGGCGTCGGCCTCCTCCTTCCGCGGCAGCGACAGGCGCGGCGGCGCCAACGGCGCACGCATCCGGCTCCAGCCGCAGGCCGGCTGGGAGGTCAACGAGCCGGACCGGCTGGCGCGGGTGCTGCGGACCCTGACCGGGATCCAGGAGTCCTTCAACTCCGGCCGCACGGACGGCAAGCAGGTCTCGCTCGCCGACCTGATCGTGCTGGCGGGCGCAGCGGGTGTCGAGAAGGCCGCCCGGGAGGCGGGCTTCGCGGTGGAGGTGCCCTTCACCCCGGGCCGTGTCGACGCCTCCCAGGAGCAGACGGACACCGAGTCCTTCGCCGCGCTGGAGCCGACCGCGGACGGCTTCCGCAACTACCTGGGCAAGGGCCACCGGCTGCCCGCCGAGTTCCTCCTCGTCGACCGGGCGAACCTGCTCACGCTGAGCGCGCCAGAGCTGACGGTCCTCGTCGGCGGCCTGCGCGTCCTCGGCGCGAACCACGGGGAGAGCGGCCTCGGGGTCTTCACGCAGACGCCCGGCGCGCTCACGAACGACTTCTTCGTCAACCTGCTCGACCTGGGCACGGCGTGGAAGCCGACCTCGCCGGACGCGCACACCTTCGAGGGCCGGGACACCGCCACGGGCGAGCTGAAGTGGACCGGCAGCCGGGCGGACCTGGTCTTCGGCTCGAACTCCGAGCTGCGGGCGCTCGCCGAGGTGTACGCGAGCGACGACGCGAAGCGGAAGTTCGTGGACGACTTCGTCGCCGCGTGGGCCAAGGTGATGGACCTGGACCGCTTCGACCTGGTGTGACCGCGTACGGGCGGGCCGGCGGCACGTGCTGCCGGCCCGCCCGTACGCCCCGTACGCCCCGCCGTGCGGGCGGCGGGACCGGATCCGCCGCCCTCAGCGCGGCAGGGCCTGCTCCGCCCAGATGACCTTGCCGGCGCCCGTGTAGCGGGTGCCCCACTGCTGCGTCGTCTGCGCCACGATGAACAGGCCCCGGCCGCCCTCGTCGTCGCCGGCGGCGTGCCGCAGGTGCGGTGAGGTGTGGCCGCTGTCGAAGACCTCGCAGATGAGGGTCTGGTCGCGGATCAGGCGCAGCCGGACGGGGGCACCTGAGGCGTACCGGACGGCGTTGGTGACGAGTTCGCTGACCACCAGCTCGGTGGTGAACACCAGCTCATCGAGCCCCCAGTCGCGCAGTTGGGCGGCTGCGGCGGCGCGGGCCCGGCCGGCGGCCCGCGGGTCGTCGTCCAGGTCCCAGGAGGCGACCTGCCGCCGGCCGAGGACGCGGGTGCGGACCAGCAGCAGCGCCGCGTCGTCCTCGGCGGGTCCCGGCAGGAGTGCCTCGACGACGTCGTCGCAGAGGTCGTCCAGCGGCCGGTCGTGCCGGCCGAGGACCGTGCCCAGGACGCCGAGCTGCTCGTCGAGGTCGCGGCCGCGCCCCTGCACGAGGCCGTTGGTGAACAGGGCGAGCAGGCTGCCCGGCGGCAGCGTCAACTCCGCTGATTCGAAGGGGAGTCCGCCGAGTCCGAGGGGCGGCCCCGAGGGCAGCTCGGGGAAGGTCACGGTGCCGTCCGGGTGGACGACGGCGGGCAGGGGGTGTCCGGCCCGCGCCGTCGTGCACGTCCCGGACACCGGGTCGTACGCGGCGTACAGGCAGGTCACGCCGAATCCTCCGGCGTCGGGCAGCTCCTCCCCCGCGGGGCGCGGTGCGGCCCGCTCCTCGGTGTCCTGGGTGACGAGGTCGTCGAGGCGGGTGAGGAGCTCGTCGGGCGCCAGGTCCATGCGGGCGAGGACCCGCACGCTGGTGCGCAGCCTGCCCATGGTGGCGGCGGCGCTCAGGCCGTGCCCGACGACGTCCCCGACGACCAGGCCGACGCGGGCCCCGGACAGGGGGATGACGTCGAACCAGTCGCCGCCGACGCCGGCTCCGATGTCGGCGGGCAGGTAGCGGTAGGCGAGTTCCACGGCGGACAGCTGCGGCAGGAGCCGGGGCAGCAGGCTGCGCTGGAGGAGGAGCGCGGCGGCGTGCTCGCGGGCGTAGCGGCGGGCGTTGTCCACGCACACGGCGAGCCGGGCGGCGAGTTCCCCGGCGACGGCCAGCTCGCCGGGGTCGAAGGGGCCGGTGCGCTGCTGCCAGGCGAAGGTGACCCGGCCGAGGTCGGCCCCCTCGGTGCGGAGCGGCACGGTCAGCGTGCCGGGCCCGTGCGGCTCGGCGGCGGCGGGCGCCCCGGGGTGTTCGGGCGGCCACAGCCGGACGGAGGCGGCGTCGGCGCCGGTGTCGGTGTCGGTGTCGGGGCGCGGCCGTTCGCCGCGCAGGACGGCTTCCAGTACGTCGACGGTGACGGCATCGGCGAACTCCGGCGTCGTGACGTTGGCGAACTCGTGTGCCGTGCGGCCCATGTCCAGGGTGGTGCCGACCCGCCGGGCGGCCCGTACGAGCAGGTCGAGGCGCTGCTGGGCGAGGTAGCGGTCGGTGATGTCGAAGGTCTCCTCGCACACGCCGAGGGGCGCGCCTGCGGGGCCCTCCAGGCGGTAGTAGGAGCACGACCAGACGTGGTCGCGGTCGGGCGCGGAGGGCGGGCGGCCCCTGTAGTGCAGGTCGGTGACGGGTCCGCCGGTGGCGAGGACCCGCGCCATCACCTCCTCCAGGGTGGCGGGCATTCCGGGGGAGACGACCGCCCCGTCGGCGACCATGTCGTCGGGGCCGATCCCGGCGTAGTCGGCGGGGCCCATCTCCTTGCGGAGGGCTGCGTTGGTCCACACGACGCGCAGGTCGGTGTCGTAGATGGCCAGGCCGATCGGGGACTGCGTGGCGAGGCCGTGCAGCATGGACTGGAGGGCGTCCCAGTGGTCGGCGGCGTCGGCGTCGGCCATCGCGAGCAGGCGGGCGGGCTGCCGCCCGGCGGGGGCGGCGGGCGCCGCGGGGCCGGGCCGGGCCTCGTCCGCCGAGGTCAGGGGGCGTACGGCGACGGCGGTCCGCCGGCCGGGGCCGCCGTCGCGGTGGCGCAGCCGGAGCACGGTGCGGGCGCCGGGTGGGGGCGGGGGCGCTCCGGGGTCGGCGGCGAGGGCGTCGAAGCCGCGGCCGAGGATCTCGGACGGGGCGTACCCGAGCAGGTCGGCGGCGGCGGGGCTCCAGCCCACGATGCGGCCGTCGCCGTCGAGGACCGCCACGGCCGCCCGGGACACGTCGAGGGGGCCGTGGAATCGTTCGTAGCCGGCGGTCCCGTTCATGTGGGCTCCCTGCGGTGCGCGGGCCCGTCCGCGGCCGCGGGCGCACCGGAGCGGGCGCGGCGGCCGTCCGGCCGGTACGGAGTCCCGCGGGCGGTGGTCCGCCGCCGGCTCACGCCTCTCTCCCGGTCACACAGCCAGCATCCCCCTCCCCCGGCGGGCGCCGCATCCGGACGCCCGCCGGAGTGCCCCGGACGGGCCCGCCGGAACACCCGTTCGGGACCGTGCGGGGCGGCCGCGGCAGGGCGGTGCGGGACGGTCAGTGGACGACGGTGAAGCTGCGCCAGGGCAGGGTGTCGGGGGCGGTCACGTTCGCACTGGACGTCGGGATGTAGGTTCCCTCGTCGCGGCCTTCGACCGTCCGGCAGTCGAGGGTCCGGTAGAGGACGACGTCGACGAGGGTGTTGTTCTCGACGTGGGCCGCGCCGCGCGGGAGGCGGATGCGGTGGCAGCCCTGCACGGGGGTGTTGGAGTACGTCAGTTCGACCGGGGAGTCGTGGGCGCGGAAGGTGAGCTCGCCGACGGTGGTCTTGCCGGCCGAGCAGGCCGTGGCCGCGAGCACGAGCAGTGCCGCCCCGGAGATGACGCCGGTACGCCGGAGGTGGGACATGGCTGGATCCTCGTCTGTGCGGTGATGGCGGGCCTTGACCGCAGCCTGCCGCGGGCCGGCCCGCCGGGCATCCGCTGGGCACCCGCCCGGATGACGGCCGGACGGGGGACTCCGCCGTCCGCCCGGGCCGGTTCGGGCCCGCTGCCTGATCCCATGGATGCGGGGCACACGCGTGGCGGGACGGAAGGAGCGTGGGGATGCCCGGAATCCGGAACTGGTCCGGCCGTGTCAAGGCCGGCGCGACCGCGCTCGGCGAACGCCGGGCGCGGATGCAGGCCCGCCACGACGCCGAGGAGCGGGCGGCGCGCCAGCGGGCGTTCGCCGAGGCCCGCCGGGCCCGGACGCGGGCCGCGGACCCGGCGGGGGCGGTGCCGTGGGGAGTGCGGGTCGCGGCGGAGGCCGCCTGGCGGTTCCTGGTGCTGGCGGCGGCCGTGTGGGTCGTGATGCAGGTGATCGGGTCGGTGCGGCTGGTCGTCCTGGCGTTCGTCGCGGCGCTGCTGGTCACCGCGCTGCTCCAGCCGACCGTCGCGCGGCTGCACCGGGCCGGGCTGTCGCGGGGGCTCGCCACCGCGGTGACGGCACTGTGCGGGTTCGCCGTCCTCGGCCTGATCGGCTGGTTCATCACCTGGCAGGTGTCGGACAACCTGGGGAACCTGTCCGGCCGGCTCCAGGAGGGCATCGAGGAGCTGAAGCGGTGGCTGCTGAACAGCCCGCTCCACGTCACGGAGCAGCAGATCAGCGATGTCGCGTCGAGCCTGAGCGACGCGATCGGGACGAGTACCAGCGAGATCACCTCGACCGGTCTGCAGGGCGTGACCGTCCTGGTCGAAGTGATCACCGGGATGCTGCTGGCGATGTTCTGCACGCTGTTCCTGCTGTACGACGGCCCGCGCATCTGGCGGTGGACGCTGGGCCTGGTGCCGGCCGCGGCCCGGCCGGGTATGTCGGGTGCGGGCCCGATGGCGTGGCGGACGCTCACGGCCTATGTGCGGGGCACGCTGATCGTGGCGTTCATCGACGCCTTGTTCATCGGGATCGGCATCTACTTCCTGGGGGTGCCGCTCGCCGTCCCGATCGCCGTCGTGATCTTCCTGGCGTCGTTCGTGCCGCTGGTCGGCGCCGTGGTCTCGGGGGCGCTCGCCGTCGTCGTGGCCCTGGTCACGCAGGGGGTGTTCACCGCGCTGATGACGCTGCTGGTGGTGCTCGTCGTGCAGCAGATCGAAGGCCACGTGCTGCAGCCGTTCATCCTCGGACGGGCCGTGCGGGTCCACCCGCTGGCGGTCGTCCTGGCCGTGGCCACCGGCGGGCTGGTCGCCGGGATCGGCGGGGCGGTGGTGGCCGTTCCGCTGGTCGCCGTCGGCAACACGGTGGTCGGGCATCTGCGGGCCCACGCGGGCGAGAACGGGGCGACGGAGTCAGGGCCGTCGGAGTCGGGGGCGGGGCCGTCGGAGTCGGGGCCGGGAGCGGGGCCGGGCGGGGCCGGGGAGCCGCCCGCGGCGGCTGCGGAACCGGAACGGCCCGCCGCGCGGCCGGAGGACCCGGCCTGACGCCCGGCCGGGGCCGGGTGCCGCGCCGGTCCGGCCGTACGGCGGGCCGTTCGCGCCGGATCCGGCCCGTGGCAGCGGGCGCCGGCTCCGGCCGCGCGGGCGTGTCGGATCAGATGCGGCCGCGCCACTCGCCGGTCGGGGTGCCGCGGTCCTCGATGAAGTGCTTGAACCGGGTCAGATCGCCCTTGACCCGGCGGTCGACGAAGCCCGCCTTGTCGCCGATGTTCTCCGCCATCCCCTCGGGCTCGAAGTCCATCATGAGCGTGACCTGCGTGTGCGTCGGGTCGATCGGCTCGAAGGTGACGACGCCGGACTGCTCGGTGGAGCCGCCCACGGTCACCCAGGCGACCTTGCGGTCGGGCACCTGCTCGGTGATCTCCGCGTCGAACTCCCGCTCCACGCCGGCGATCTTCGTCACCCAGTGGGTCAGCGTGTCCGTGCGCTGCTCGATCCGCTCGACGCCGTCCATGAACGCGGGGAACGACTCGAACTGCGTCCACTGGTCGTAGGCCGTCCGGACGGGGACGTCGACCTCGATCGATTCCTTCACGTGCGACATTGCGTGCTCCCCACTCTTCGGATATCCGGCGGGCGTCGGCGCGGGCTGCCCGCCTGCGCCACCCTCCGCGGGCACCGGTCGGCGCCCTCGGTCCGCCCTTGCCCGGCGGGCTCGCGGTGATGCGCCCGAATGCCGGTTTCGCTGTGGCGCGGAGGGCCTCCCGCGCCCCGGACGAACCGGTCGGCGGGCCGGACGCCGCGGATCGTGGTCGGCTGGATGCAGGGACGCCGCACCCGGCGCCATGCAGGCGGGCCGGGCGGGACCTGCGTCCCGTCGGGAGGCGACGGACATGGAGTGGGACGAGTCGCAGCGGGCCTGGGCGATGGTGATCGCCACCATCTCGATCATCCTGGCCGACCTGGCGGCGATCATCCTGATGAACACCGTCTGGCGGTGACGGGGTCAGCCCTCGGTCCCCCCGCAGGCGTTCGGGGTGGAAATGGCAGGCGGCACCCGGCCGGTCCACGACCAGGGGCGGCCGCTTCTTCTTCTGCCGCCTCCGCCTCACCATCGCCCCATCCGACACGGCCCGCTGTTCGACGGTTCAGCCGGGAGGCCGGGCGGGCGCCGTGGGACGGGAGCGGCTCAGGCGGACGGGGCCTCGCCGACGGGGCGGATGACCACCGGGTACTCGGGGGAGCCCGCGGGGACCGGGCACTGGGTGATCCTGGCCGCGATCTCGGTCACGCGGTCGAGGCCGGAGCACTCCAGAAGCCAGTAGCCGGCGGTGACGGCCTCGGTGTCTGCGTACGGGCGGTCGGTGACGGCCGGTTCGCGGCCGGGGGCGCCGGTGACGAAGCGGGCTTCGGAGGGCGGCCCGAAGCCCTGGGCGTCCAGGAGTTCGCCTGAGGCGGCGAGTTCCTCGTTGAGTCCGCTCATGAAGGCGAACATCGCCCTGATGTCGTCGCCGCTCCAGGCGGGGGATGCCGGTGAGGGCTTCCCCGCCATCGCGTCGTAGTCCGCCTGGCTCCCCGCCACCGTCACGAAGTACTTCATCCGGGCAGCCAACCACCCTCCGGCCTGCCGGGGCTCGCCTCCGGCCGGGTCGGCGGCGGGTTTCCCCCGGGCGGCGGAGTCAGGAGCCGGCGGCAGGCTCCTGGGTGAGACGTTCCTTCTCCGCCTTCAGCTTGCGCCACACCGTGCCCAGGGCTTCGAGGTCCCGGTCGTCGAGGAGGTCGGTGAAGACCGGCGCGAGGGCCGCGCGCCGGGTGTCGTCGGCCGCGGCGAACACCTTGCGGCCCTCGTCCGTGAGGGAGATCTCGACGGACCGGGCGTCGCGCGCCGAGGGCGTCCGGGAGACGAGGCCGCGGGCCTGGAGGGCGTCGACGACCCGGGAGACCTGGCTGCGGCTGAGCATGGTGCTGTTGCCGAGGACGGAGGCGGGCACCGGCTCCGGGCTGGACGCCAGCCACAGCATGACCTCGAACCAGGACACGGGCAGGCCGTGCGCCTTGGTGAGGGCACGGTCGACGCGCTCGGTCATGACGGTGCCGGCCCACACGAGGCCGTAGAAGGCGTAGTCCTCGGCGGGCATCTCGGCCTGGGTCAGTTTCTTCGGCATGGATCCGAGTATAGGGAGGGGGTTGCGTGTGCACACACACAAAGCTAAGTTGTGTGTGCACGCACAGACGATGTACCTCCTGAAAGGTGATGAAATGTCCACCACTGCCCGCACCTCCCCCGCACGGACCGTCCTGATCACCGGCACCTCGTCCGGCATCGGCCTCGCCGCGGCCGTCGCCGCCGCCCGCGCCGGCTGGCGTACCGTCGCCACGCTGCGCGACCTCTCCCGTGCGGACGCCCTCCGCAAGGCCGCCGCCGACGCGGGCGTCGACCTCGACATCCGGCAGCTCGACGTCACCGACGAGGCGTCCGTCGCGGCCGCCGTCGCCGGAGTGGTCGCCGACCACGGCCGCCTGGACGCCGTCGTCAACAACGCGGGCGCCGGCCACGTGGGCACCCTGGAGAACGACTCCCTCGCCGACATCCGCACCGTGATGGAGGTCAACTTCTTCGGTGTGCTGAACGTCAGCAAGGCCGCGCTCCCCCACCTGCGGGCAGTCGGCGGCCGCCTCGTCACCGTGACCAGCGTGGGCGGTGTCGTCGGGCAGCCGTTCAACGAGGCCTACTGCGCCGCCAAGTTCGCCGTCGAGGGCTACATGGAGAGCCTGGCCCCCGTCGCCCGCACGCTGGGCGTGGCCGTGTCGGTGGTCGAACCGGGCGCGGTGGCCACCGAGTTCGTCAACAACATCGGCATCGACGTGGAGGGCGGCCTGGAGGCCGGCCCCTACACCGGGGCGCTGCGCACGTATGTCGACCGCACCGTCGCGCAGTTCCTGGACGGCACCGCGCAGACGCCCGCCGGCGCGGCGGAGTCCGTCATGGAGGCGCTGACCGCTGCGGAGCCGGCGTTCCGGATCCAGACCACCGACTGGGCGCGGGAGTTCGTCGGCACGAAGCTGGCCGATGTGGACGGCTCCGCGGTCCAGAGCCTCACCTCCGCCTGGGTCGCCTGAGCCGCCCGGACGCCGGCGCGAGTGCTCCGGTCGCGGGTGCGGGCGGCAGGGGCACAGGGTCAGCGCTCGTGTCTGCCGGCGGGGGTTCCGGCGGCGGCGAGCGGCGGCGTCTCCAGGCCCGCCCCGCGGCGCAGGCCCGCCAGGAAGTCGGCGACGGCCTCGGTGGCCGTGGTGGACGGGGTCCAGTCCAGCTGCTCGCGGGCCCGGCCGGCGTCGAGCAGCGGCAGCCGCAGGAAGGCGTCGAGGAGGCCGGGGGCCGCGGGTACGAGGCGCATCCGCCAGGCTGCGGCGAGGGCCGCCCGGGCGGCTGCGGCGGGCAGCGGGACCGTGCGGGCGTGCAGCAGCCGGGCCACGGCTGCCATGTCCAGGACCGGATCGGCGACGAGGTTGAACGCGCCGCGCACGGGCCGGAACACCGCCTCCCGGTACGCCCGGGCGGCGTCGTCGGTGTGCAGGGCCTGGAAGCGCAGGCCCGTCACGGCAGGCACGGCGGGCAGCAGGCCCGGCCGGACCAGCCACGACGGCAGGAGCGGGCCGGCGAAGATCCGCCGCTGTTCGCTGGCGGCGGCCTCCTTGAACAGGAAGGCCGGCCGCATCCGGACCACCCGCATCTCCGGGTGCGCGGGCTGGAAGCCGTCCAGGTAGCGCTCCAGGTACGCCTTCTCCCGGGTGTAGGCGGCGCCCGGCCATCCGTGGGTCGGCCAGGTCTCGTCGACGGGCCGCCCGTCGGGCGGGCCGGGGGCGTACGCGCCGACGGACGAGGCGTGCACCAGGGTGCGGACGCCCGCGCGGGCGCAGGCCTCGAAGACGCGGATGCCGCCGAGGACGTTGGTCCGCCACGTTTCGACGGGGTCGTGGGTGGGCTGGAACTTCCAGGCCAGGTGGACGACGGCGCCCGCGCCCTCGAAGAGCCCGGTCAGGTCGGAGTGGCCGGGGTCGATGTCGGCGGCCACCCAGCGCACGCCCGGGATGTCGAGGGCTGGGCGGCGCCGGGCGATGCCCGCGACCTCGGTGACCCGCAGGTCGGCGGCCAGGGCCCGCACCACACTGGTGCCGGCGTTGCCGGTGGCTCCCGTCACGACGACCCGCATCACGACCACCCCGCCTTCACGGTCAGCACGCGGGCCCGGGCAGCGCCGCCCGCCGCCGCGCACGCGGTCGTCATCGGAGTCGGTGGGCGAACCGGAATCTGAGGTGTTGCAGGAATGGATGCAGACATGCCCCGCGCCTACCCGGGGCGGCCATGGCAACGCATCGGGGGGACCCGGGACCGGGACACGTGTGGAACCGAGCGGTCCGGGTAGCCGCCGCACCGTGAGCCCACGACACGACCGTTCCGTCCGCCTGCCCGACAGCACCCTGCCGCTGCTGCTCCACGGCTACGCCTGGCTGCCCGACCCGCTGCGGGCCGAGGACCGCCCGCTGGTGCGGACGCGCCTGATGGGCCGCCCCGCCGTGGCACTGCACGGTCCCGACGCCGTGCCGTTCTTCTAACGGACGATCTCGGCGCACTGGGCCGGGCCGCAGCCGGATGCCGCGGGTGCCCGCTGCACGCGGCGGCCACACAGACCGTCTTCGGCGAGGGGCCGGAGCGTGCCCGGGTCGTCCTGGTCGGCGAGCAGCCCCGGGACCGGGAGGACCGGGCCGGGGAGCCGTTCGTCGGACCGGCGGGCGGCCTGCTGCGCCGCGCGCTGGAGGAAGCCGGGCTGGACGCGTCGGAGGTCTGCCTCACGAACGCGGTGAAGCACTTCAAGTTCACGGTGCCGGAGGGCGGGAAGCGGCGCATCCACAAGTCGCCCGACCTGCGCGAGATGACCGCCTGCCGCCCCTGGCTCACGGCCGAGCCGGCCGCGGTCCGCCCCCGGCTGGTCGTGGCGCTCGGCGCCACGGCCGGACGGGCCCTGCTCGGCGGCCCGTTCCGGGTCGGCGACCACCGGGGCGTGCTCCAGCCCTTCCCCTCGCCCGGCGGGCGCGGGGACGGCGGGGCCCCGGCGCTCCCCGACGCCCGGTTCCTGGCGACCGTGCACCCCTCGTCCGTCCTCCGCGCCCGGGACCGCGACGCCGCCTACCGCGGCCTGGTGGCGGACCTGCGCGTGGCGGCCGCCGCCCTGCAGGACTGAACCGCGCCCGGGGGCGGGCCGCGGGGTCCCACCCGTGCAGGCGCCGGGCCCGTTTCCGGCCGGGAGATCCGGGCAGCCGCACGGTGAGGCACACAGGTACGCGCGCGTGCGCCCGGCGGGCCGGCGGTGATGCCGGCGCGGGCGGGCTGCGGCGCGCCCAGCCCGACAGGAAGGCCCGAGACGATGACCCGAGACACCGGAGGACGCCGGCAGCCGGAGCGCAGTGCCGGCTCGGGGGCGGAGCGGCGCAAGCCGACGCCTCCCTCGCAGGCTCCGGGCGAGGCCGGCGACCGTGAGGCGCGCCGGCGCGCCGACGAGGCCGTACGCGGCGGGAGCGGCGCGGGCGGCCGGAGCAGCCGGAGCGGCAAGGACGGTGAGGGTGGCGGACGCGAGCGCCCCGCCGACGTCCCGGCCACTCCCCCGCCGGTGGAGCCGCCGGACTGAGCGGCGGCCCGTACCGGCCCGACGGCAGGTGTCCGGAGGGAAGGCGATGACCCTGCAACTGGAACAGTCCCTCGACCCCGGGCACGGCGCGGCTGCCGCGGCCAGTGCCCGGAGCGCCGCGGTGAGGTTTCTCAAGGACGCGGCGCGGGCGGGCCGCCCGGTCACTCCGGTGACCGCGGACATCGTGCTGCTGGTGGTCAGCGAGCTCGTGACCAACGCCGTGCGGCACACGCCGGGGCCGTGCACCCTGCACCTGTCCCGCTACGAGGCCGGCGTCGGCATCGACGTCAGCGACACCAGCCCCGACCCGCCCGTGCCCCGGCCGCCGCATGTGAACGGGGCGGGCGGCTGGGGCTGGATCCTGGTCAACCACCTCGCCGAGGAGCTGTCGGTACGGCCCACTCCGGAGGGCGGCAAGACGGTCCACGCGTACATCGCGGACCGGACCTGAGGAACGGAAGAGGAACGAGGACGACGTGAACAAGGCCAAGCTCGCCTACCGGCCCGTCGGCATGGCGCTGGGCGCCACGGGAGGGTTCCTCGCCGGGCTGGTGTTCAAGCAGGTGTGGAAGCTGCTGGGCCGCCAGGGAGACGCTCCCGACGCGATGGACGAGGACCGCGCGTGGAGGGAGATCCTGATCGCCGCGGCCCTGCAGGGTGCGGTGTTCGCCGCGGTCAAGGCCGCCGTGGACCGGGCCGGCGCCACGGGAGTGCGCCGTCTGACAGGCCGCTGGCCCGCCTGAGGGCGGACCGCAGCCGTACGGCGCCCCCGGCTCGGTAGCCGGGGGCGCCGGGCTGTGTCGCGCCGCAGGAGCGCTCGTGTCAGTCGTGGCCGGGGCCGGGGCCGCGTGCCGTCCTGCGCTGGGCCTGCGGGCTGGGGCTGAGCGCGTCGCCCGCCTCGCCGTCGCGGGCGTCCTCGTCCGCGGCGCCCCGTTCTCCGCGGTGCCGTTCGCGGCCTGTGCCAGGCTGTTGCGCTCGGTGGCTGCCGGGGCGCCTGCGCCGGTCCTGCGGGGTGTCGTCGTCGAGCGGGGCGCCGCCGGCGCCGCCCTGGTCCATGTCGTCCATCGTTCGCGGTTCCTTTCGCGGGTGCCTACAGTTCGCGGAGGGCGGGCAGCAGTTCGGCCTCGGCCCACTGGAGGAAGGGCTTCTGGTGGGCGCCGCCGATCTGGACGAGCGCGACCTCGGTGAAGCCCAGTTCGGCGTACGGGCGCACGGCCGCGACGAACTCCTCCACGTCTGCGCCGCAGGGGATCGACTTGCCGACGTCCTCGGGACTCACCGCGGCGGTGGCCTCGGCGAAGGCGGCGGGGCCGCGCAGTTCGGCGTTGACCTGCCAGCCGCCGACCGACCAGCGGAACTGCTCGTGGGCGCGGGCCAGGGCGGCGTCCCGGTCGGGGTCGTAGCAGACGGGCACCTGCCCGACGCGCGGCTTTCCGGCTCCGCCGCTGCGGTCGAAGTCCTCCAGCAGCCGGCGCTCGGGCGCGATCGCGATGAGCAGGTCGGCGTGGCGGCCGGCGACGGCGCAGGAGCGCGGGCCGGAGACCGCGATGCCGATCTCCGGGGGCCGGTCCGGCACGTCGAAGAGCCTCGCACTGTCGATGCGGAAGTGCCGGCCGTCGTGGTCGACGGTCTCGCCCGCGAGGAGGCGGCGTATGACGACGGCGGCCTCCTCCAGGCGTTCCAGCCGTTCCCGCGGGGCCGGCCATCCGCGGCCGGTGACGTGCTCGTTGAGGTTCTCGCCCGAGCCCAGGCCGAGCCGGAAGCGGCCCTGCGACAGCAACTGCACCGTGGCGGCCTTCTGGGCGACGACCGCCGGGTGGTAGCGGTAGGTCGGGCAGGTCACGTACGTCATGAGCGGTATCCGCTCGGTGGCCTGCGCGGCCGCACCCAGCACACTCCAGGCGTACGGCGAGTGGCCCTGCTCTTCGAGCCAGGGGAAGTAGTGGTCGGAGATGACGGAGAAGTCGAAGCCCGCGGCCTCGGCGGCCACGACGTCGTCGACGAGCGCACGCGGCCCGGCCTGCTCGGTCATCATCGTGTATCCGATGCGCACCATGCCCGGCGTCTGACCCGTCCCCCCCGGCCTCAAACCCGGCCGGGTCCCGAGCCGGGCCGCTCCGCCCGCGGCGGGGTGCCCGCTCGTCCGGTCGGAGCAGCCGGACGGGCGGGCCGGGCGCCGAGGATCTTGGATGGCGGCATGGCGCCCACCTCGGCCGCAGACCCTCAGCTGCGGCAGATCCTGGCCGGCCGCGGGTACCGGCGGCTGCTGCTCCTCGCCGCGCTGCTGGGCGTGCCGGTCGCGTTCGTGTCCTTCTTCTTCGTCAGCGCGCAGCTCGCACTGCAGGACCTGGTGTGGGAGGACTGGCCCAAGGACCTCGGCTTCGACCGGGCGCCGTGGTGGTGGCCGCTGCCGTGCCTGCTGCTGGCCGGGCTGATCCTGGCGCCGGTCGTCACCCGGATGCCCGGCAGCGGCGGGCACGTCCCCGCGCACGGCCTCGGCGGACCGCCCGTCGGGCCGAAGGCGCTGCCCGGCGTGGTGGTGGCGGCGCTGCTGACCCTGCCGCTGGGCGTGGTCCTCGGGCCGGAGGCGCCGCTGATGGCCCTCGGCTCGGGGCTCGCGCTGCTCGCCGCGCAGCTGTCCCGCAAGCCGCTGGACGCCATGAACGGGGCCGTCATCGCGACGGCCGGGCAGACGGCCGCGATCTCCACGATCCTCGGCGGGCCGCTCGTGGCGGCGGTCCTGGTCATCGAGGCCGCCGGGCTCGGCGGCACGGGGATGGTCGTCGTGCTGCTGCCGGCCCTGCTCGCGAGCGGTGCCGGGGCGCTGGTGTTCACCGGGTTCGGCGACTGGACGGGGCTGCCCACGGGCGATCTGGCGCTGCCGACCGCACCTCCCCGCTTCACCCCGGACGCCGCCGACTTCCTGTGGGGGATCCCCGCCGCCGCGCTCATCGCCGCGCTGATCGCCGCCGGCATGGCGCTCGGCCGGCGCACCGAGAAGTGGATCCGGCCGCGGACGGGGCTGCGTACGGTGCTCTGCGCCGCCGCGGTGGGCGTGTGCGTGGCGGCGTACGCGCTGGTGACGGGCCGCGACCCGGCGGAGGCCGCACTGTCCGGGCAGATCACCCTGGGAACGCTGGCCTCCGACCCGCATGCCTGGCCCGTCGCGGCGCTGTGTGCGCTGATCCTGTTCAAGGGGCTGGCCTGGGGGCTCAGCCTCGGCGGGCTGCGCGGTGGGCCGATCTTCCCGTCGATCCTGATCGGCGCGGCCGCGGGTGCGGTGTGCTCGGGGCTGCCGGGGCTGGGCACGACGCCCGGGCTGGCGCTGGGCATCGCGGCCGCCACCGCGGCGGTCACCGGGCTGCCGCTGACGAGCTCCGTGCTGACGGTGCTGCTGCTGGGGGAGGGCGCCTACCACCAGGCCCCGCTCGTGGTGTTCGCAGCGGTGGTGGCCAGCATCGTCACCCGGCTGCTGCGCCGCCCGCAGGCGCCGGCGGAGGGGGCACCGCCCGGAGCCCGTGCGGCGGCCGGCGCGGGCCCCGCCGGCGATACCGCCGCCGGTCCCGGCTCGGATTCCGGCCCCGGATCCGCGTCCGGGTCTGAGCCGGGGGGCGGGCCCCGACCGGAGTCAGGGCCCGGTGCGGGAAGGGACTCCGCGCCGTGAGCCGGCGCCGGGACCGTGCGGCGGCCGGGGCGCCGGCGCAGGAGCCGCGGAACCTGCTCCAGGCGGTGCTCGCCCAGCCGGGGCGGCTGCCCGAACTGCTGGCCGGGTTCGCGCTGCGGCACAACGGCCCGCGGGCCGCACGCAGCGTGGCACGGCTGCGCGCGGAGATGCCCGATGCGGACGCCTCCGCCCTGGGGACGGCGGTGATCGCCCGCGGGACCCGTGCGACGGTCGCCGAGGGGGCGTTCGTCGGCGGCCCGTTCCTGGTGTTCATCCCGGTCGCGTTCTGCGCCGCGCTGCTGCGCCAGGCGCGTACCGTCATGGAACTGGCGGCCGTGACCGGCCTGGATCCCACCTCTCCGGAGCGCGCCGCGGAGCTGCTGGTGCTCCAAGGGGTCTACCCGGACACGGAGTCGGCGGCGCGGGCGCTCGCCGCGGATCCCGGCGCAGGCGCGCAGCCCGCCGGGCCTCCGCCCCGGAGCCGGTGGACGGTCCTGGTCGGGGTGACCCTGCGCATGGCCCGCCTCCTCGGCCTGCTGACCACCGCCGAGGAGAGCCGGGGGAGCCGCCTGCGGGCCTGGCTCGTCCGGATCGGCCAGTGGGCGCTCCTCACGGCCGTCCTCGCGGTGGGGATGGTGGTGCCGCTGGTCTGGATGCCGTACATGGCGGTGTCGTACCGGAAGGCCACCCGGCGGCTGCTGGCGCGGGCCGCCGACTCCTACCTGCTGACGGTGCCGCCACCGGAGCGGCGGCGCACCGCGTCCGGCCTGGACCCGGGGGCGCTCGCCGGGGTGGTGCGGGTGCTGTCGTCGGTGCTGGTGCCGGTGGGCGTGGTGCTGCTGGTGATCCTCGCGGACCTGCGGACGGCGGGCAGCCGCTGGCCCGCGCTGGTCATCGGCCTGGCGGCGGCCTCCGCCGCCGTGGGGGCGTGGTGGCACCTGCGCCGGCGGCGCGGGGGCGGGCGGGAGGGGACGGCCGCGGCGGGGCGGTGACAGCGGCGCGGTCCCGGCCCGCGCGGCGTTGCGCGCGGGCCGGGACCGCGGGGCGCGGGTTGCCGGAGCGTCCGTCAGAACGTGTTCTTCGTGGCGCTGGAGACCACGCACTCCTTGTACTCGCTGCCGTTGCCCTTGCCGAGGTAGGTGGTGGTGGCCTCGGTCGTCTGCGACGCGCCGGCCTTGACCTTCAGACCGGTGACGCTGGCGACGGCGGGGCTCGCCGTCGAGTCGCCGCGCCACTTCACGATGAAGCCGTACGTGGCGTCCAGCGAGCCGCTGTTGGTGACGGTGACGCGGGCGACCAGCTTCTTGCCGGAGGCGTCCATCTTGCACTCGTTGATGCGGATGTCGCGCTCGGCCTTGTCGCCGCTCTTGGCGCCGCCCGAGACGCTCCCGGACGAGCTGCTGCTGTCGCTGCCGTCGCTGCCGCTGCTGCTGCTTCCGCCGGAGCTGCTGCCGCCCGAGCTGCTGGAGCTCGACGAGCTGCTGCCTCCGCCGCAGCTGCCGCCGTGGGAGCCGCGGGCGCCGGTGAGAGCGAAGACGACGATGCCGAATACGGCGACGGCGCGGGCATGGCGAAGCTTCACGTTCAACCCCCGTTGAAGTGTCGGTGCATGGGAAAAAAGGCCCGTCCTTGACGAGCACACGTCACCCTAGCAGCGGCCGGGGACAGTCCGCGCATGCAGCGGAATCCTCGCCTCCGCCCGTACCGGGCGCCGCGGCGCGGACACCCCGCCCCGCGGTCCCGGTGTCCGCGGCGGGCCCTATCATGACCCCGCCGCAGCCCGGGGAGTCCCCGGGCGCTCCCGGCGGGACGAGGACGCCCACACCACCGGTCCGGGAACCGGACGGCGCTCGTTCGTGTGTTGCAAGAGGGAAACTCCACAGCAGGGGGGACGGAAAGATGAAGGCGTGGGTGGTCCCCGGGTACACGGAGACCAGAGAACTCGGCGCGGGAGCCAGCGGCCGCGTGGTGCTCGCGGTGCACGACGCGACGGGCACGCCCGTCGCGGTGAAGTACCTCAGCGACCGGCTCCGCCGGGACCCGGCGTTCGTCCAGGGGTTCCGCGCGGAGGCGCGGCTGCTCGGCGGCCTGCACTCGCCGTACGTGGTGGGGCTGTACGAGTACGTGGAGGCGCCCGCCGGCGCCGCCATCGTGATGGAGCTGGTCGACGGCATCGCGCTGCGCGAGCTGCTGCGCGAGTCGGGGCAGACCGGGCCCGAGGCGGCGCTCGTCGTGCTGAAGGGCTCCCTCCTCGGCCTCGCCGCCGCGCACCGGGCCGGCGTCGTCCACCGCGACTACAAGCCGGAGAACGTGCTGGTCGCGGCCGACGGCTCCTCGAAGCTCGTCGACTTCGGCATCGCCGCCGACCGGGGCACCGAGGCCGGAGTCGCCGGGACGCCCGCGTACATGGCGCCGGAGCAGTGGCAGGGCCGGCCCGCCTCCCCCGCCGCCGACGTGTACGCGGCGACGGCCACCTTCTTCGAGTGCCTGACCGGCCGCAAGCCGTTCGCCGGGGAGAACTTCGCCGAACTCGCGCTCCAGCACATCGAGGCCCCGGTACCGGAGTCCGAAGCTCCGGAGCCGGTGCGCCCGCTGATCCGCCGCGGCCTGGCCAAGCGGCCCGAGGAGCGGCCGGAGGACGCGGAGGCGTTCGTCGCCGAGCTGGAGGACGTCGCCTGCGGGGCGTACGGCCCCGACTGGGAGGAGCGCGGGCAGCGCAAGCTGGCCGCCCTCGCCGCACTGCTGCCCCTGCTGTTCCCCTCCGCCGGCGGCACCGCCGCGTCCACGACGGCCACCGCGAGCACCTCGCTGTGGGCGCCGGGGCGGCGCGGCTGGCTGGGGGCCGGCGCGGCCCTCGTCCTCGGCCTGCTGCTGGCCGTCCAGCAGGCGGCCGCCACGGACAACACCGGCGGGGCGGCGGCGCTGAGCTCCTTCGCGACGACCAGCGCCGCCCCGCCCACCGGCGGCCCGGCCCCCTCCGGTTCGGCCTCCGGCTCGCCGTCCGCGTCCCCGTCGGGCTCGGCCTCCCCCTCGGCCTCCGCCTCCGCCTCCGCCTCGCCGTCCGCGTCGCCGTCCGCCTCCGCCTCGGCGTCCGGACCGGCGCCCGGCCCCGGCTCGCCGACCCCCGGCACCCCGGGCACGCCGACGGGCGGGCCGACGACGGCTCCGCCGACCACCCCGCCGCCCTCCCCGGCCGTGAAGGTGCGCTCGGTCTCCGTGACCTCCTTCGGGCAGACCGGCTTCACCACCGGCCAGGTGGCGCTCGCCGTCAGCGCCACCGGTCCGGCGACCGTCCGCCTGGAGTGGTTCAGCAGCGACGGCCGCGGCACCGCCGCCGTGTCCGAGGGCTCCATGACCTTCCCCGCCTCCACGGCGGGCACCCCGCGGACCCTCTCCTTCAAGGGCACCGGCTGCTACTGGAGCGTCCGCGCCACCACCACGCCCGCCGCCGCCTCCGGCGCCGCGGTCCAGCAGATCCTGACGAGACGGTGCGACATCAGATGAGCGACGACGACTACAGCGCCACCGCCCTCGGCAGCCACTGGATCAGCGGGACGCCGGCCGAGGGCCGCACCCTCGTCGCGCCCGACCGGGTCGACGGCTCCGTGCTGCGCTTCGGCCCCGGCGTCACCGCGGCCGCCCTCGCCCCCTTCCCCGTGCCGGTGCCCCCCGCCCCCGCCCGCCGGGGCGGCGGCCTGCGCCGGTACGCGCTCGCCGCGGGCATCCTGGCCGCCGTCCTCCTGTACCTGGGATGGCAGCGCCTCGGCCCCGGCATCGAGGTCCGCGACGTGGCCGTCTCGACCGATCCGGCCGGGCCGGCCTGCGGCGGGACCGCCGACGTCGTGGCAGACGTACGGACGAACGGCCGCGCCGGCACCCTCGCCTACCGGTGGGTCCGCAGCGACGGCACCCGCTCCGAGGAGCTCACCGAGCGGCTGGTGGAGGGACAGGAGGCGGCGAAGCTGCACCTGCTGTGGACCTTCCACGGCGCGGGCGACCACCCGGCCACCGCCCGCCTGGAACTCCGCTCCCCGGACCGCCGCACCGCGGAGGTCGCCTTCACCTACCGCTGCGCGCCGTAGGGGCCGGCGCGGGCTCGCGCGAGTCGGCCGGAGCCCGGGGGACCGCCCGTGCCGGAAGGACTTCAGGCGGCATTGCGGTGGGCGGCGGCCAGCCAGGCGCGCACCTCTGCGTCCACCTCGGCCGGGTCGTACAGCTCGATGTGGTGCATCCACACGTCGGGGGCCGGGTGCACGACCGACTTGAACCGGTCGGACTCCACCCTGCACGGCAAGGCAATGGACAGCACGGCCGGGGCGGAACTCCGCACGTACCGGTCGGGCCGCCACACCCAGGCGAAGCCCCTGCGGCGCCGGAAGGCGATCTGGCTCCTGGTCACCCGGATACCGGTCGCGTCCGAGCCGAGCGCGGCGACCGCCTCCGCAACCGCCTCGTACAGCGCCAGGCCCCGATCGCAGCCCTCGAAGAACTCCTCGGGGCTGCCCGCATCGCCGCGGCCGCCGCCCGCCATGCGTCCACCCTAGGACGGGGCGGGTCAGTGGTCGAGCAGCATGCGCAGGAGGTGGGGGTGGTGGGTGCGGACGGCTTCCGCGAGGCGCTCGCGGAGGCGGCCTTCGCGGAGGCCGGCGCGGTCGAGGTGGAGGAGCGTGCTGCCGGGCAGGACGGCGCCGTCCCTGCGCAGGGCGTCGGCCAGCAGCCGGGTCACCGGCTCCCGGATCGGGGCGTCGTCGGGCAGCAGCACGAGTGCGCGGCCGACGCGCCGGTACAGGTCGGCCAGTTCGTCGACGGGCAGCCCGGTGCTGCCGCCTATCAGCAGGCGCAGCAGGTCGTGGGCGAGGGAGGTCGCGGGACCGCCCTCGCGGGATGAGGTGAACAGGGTGACGGCCGGGCCCAGCAGCTCCATGACGGGGTCGACGGCATGCCGCACCAGCAGGTCGGTCGTGCCGCCCGTGACGTCCATCTTGTGCCACACGTCGTCCCAGTAGGTGCGCGACCACAGGACCGTGTCGTGCTGCGGCCTGCGGTAGAGCCAGTGCATGTCCAGCGGCTCGGGCGCCCGCTGCGCCTCGTCCCGCAGACGGACCTCCAGGCTCCGGCCGCTGTCCGTCCAGCCGCGGTGGACGGAGACGGACAGCACGAAGTCCGTCCACTGCTGCTCGTTGAAGGACGAACGCCACAGCAGGACGCTGCGGTGCCACGCCGAGGCGGGGTCGGACGCGTCGGGGAACAGCCGGTCGGCGGTGGTGCGCCCGCACAGTAAGAGGAGCATCAGGACCAGGTTGGCGCCGTAGGTGCCGTGCCGGGAGGAGGTGCGGTTCGCGGCGGGCCGGTAGGCGGGGTGGGGGTCGTCCGTGCGGGTGCCGTGCTGGTGGAAGACCCGTACGAGCAGCCGCCCCAGCCGCTCGCGTTCACCCTGGGGGATGCGCCGGGCCATCGACCCGCCGAAGCGCAGGATCTGCCGGGAGGACAGCGGGGCGTGGGAGAGCAGGGCGTACGCCAGGTCGTCGTCGATGCGGCTGGCTCCCGCGGAGAGGGCCGGCCGGTCCGCGAGCAGGCTGGTGAGCACGTGCAGCGCGAGCCGTACGACGAGGTACTCGCCGAAGGTGGCGTGCAGGAACTCGTACGTGGACAGCATGCGCCCGTCGCGGAGGGACTGGGCGCGCTGGACGAAGAAGAACCGGCCGAGCGCCACCTCGGCCGCCCCGAGGGGGGCCCGGAAGCCGGCGGACTCGGCGGCCGGCCGGCCGAGGAGTGCTGTCAGGTCCGCGTCCAGCTCGGCGGCCGACACCCATTGGCGGCGCCGGTTGAGCTGGGCGAACGCGACGAGGGACAGCCGCTGGAGCTCTCGTTCTGCGAGGTCTGCCAGGCCCTCCTCGGGGAGGGAGCCCCCGGCGGTCTTGTCGACCTCGCGCCGGGCGAAGGAGGTGAGCAGCTCCTCGTACAGCTCGGCCTCGTCGAGCGGGTCGCCGCCGTCGGCGCCGGTGCCGGGCGGCCTGTCGGCGCTGCGCGGCAGGGCGTTGTCCGCGGCGTCGTACAGGGCCAGCATGGTCAGCAGCAGGGGCTGTCCGGCGAGCGGGGCGTGGCGGGCGACGGCGTCCCAGGGCAGCGGCCGGAGGCCGCGGGCGGCGAGCCCGGCGGCGTTGGCGCCGTTCCAGAGGTCCAGCCAGCGGCGGATCTGGGCGGGGCGGAACGGCTCCAGGCGGAGGGCGACGAGCCCTTCCGGGTAGCGGGTGCGGTCGGCAACGGCGGTGCGGCTGGTGACCACGGCGCGCAGCGGGCGGCCCTGCTCGGCCTCGCGCTGCTGGAAGCGGGCGACCCGGACGAGGAAGTCGCTGTGGTGGACGCCGGTCGTCTGCAGGAGTTCGTCGAATCCGTCGAGGAGCAGGACGGGGACCGCCCCGCCGGCGGAGCGCACCAGGTCGGGCCAGGCGACCCGTTCGCCGGTGGCGGCGCGTACCGCCTGCTCCAGCTGTTCCTGCAGGTCGTCCTCGGCGCGTACGTCGCGCAGCGGGACCCGGACGGGCAGGAAGCCGGCGGAGGGGAGGCGGGCGGCGAGGACGCGGGTGAGGACGGACTTGCCGGCTCCGGGCTGGCCGAGGACGAGCAGCGGCGCGTGCGCCCCGCCCGGGTCGGTGAGGGCTCCGGCGAGGTAGCCCGTCAGGTCGCGGCGTACGGGGGCCTCCTCCCACCAGGCTTCGGTGGCGGGGCCTCCGGTGCCGTCGGCCGCGCGGACCCGGAAGTCGGGGTCGAGGTACATGTCCCGCAGGGCGGGGACGCGGATGCCGTCGGGCGCGCTGGAGGCGTCGAGGACGGGGCGGGCCAGCACGGCCTCGGCGGCGCGGGCGAGTGCGGCCGCCACGTCGGCCGGCGGGCGCATCCCGCGGGCCGCGCCGGAGAGCAGTTCCTCGATGCCGGCGAGGGCGAGGCGGATCCGGTCGCGGGTGGCCTGGTGCTCGACCTGGGCCGTCCAGAAGCCGAACTCGGGTGCCTCCTGGGCGAGTCGGGCGTAGAGCTCCTCGTACCGTGCGACGGCGCGGGGAGCGAGGTCGGCGCCGAGGGCGCGCACCGCGGCGGAGCGTTCGGACGGGGTGAGGGCGCTCCACAGGTGGAGGCCTTCGGCGAAGGAGAGGAAGCGGTCCGAGAGGGCGCCGTACCAGCGCAGCAGCTCGGCGGCGACGTCCTCGGAGGGGCGGTGGGGTGCGGGGCGGGGTGCGTCGGCGGCCGCGAGGGCGTGGGCGAAGGCCGCTCCGCGGGCGTTCCGCTCGGGTGCGCCGGCGAGGGCGAGCTGCTCGCCGCGGGTCAGTTCGAGGTCGTCGACGCCGAACGGCAGCTCGGATGCGTCGAGCGCCTCGAACCAGGCGACGACGACGATCACGGTGTGGGCGGCGTGCAGGAGTGCGGTGCGCTCGGCCCGGCCCTGTACGTGTCCCAGGCGGCGTCCGAGGCCGTGTACGGCGTCGCGGCCGAGGGCGACGAGGCTGCCGCGGGCGTCGGCGATCCGCAGCAGGCCGTCGCCGATGCCCCCGGTGGCGGCGCCGAGGGCGCCGCCGAGGGCGCGGTCGAGGGCGGCCAGCGCGGGCGGGTCGCCGCCGAGCAGCACCAGTGCGTCCGACAACGACAGCATCCTGCGCCCGCCCACTACCGCCCCACCCTCACCCTCGCCCCGTCCGGCTGCGCCGCGTCCTCCGGCGCCGCCCTGGTGGTCATCCGGCGCGGAGGTTCCGGGCACACTCTCGCACGGGCGGGCCGGGGGCGTCCGCGGTTTCGGTGCAGTACGCACGCGGCGGGGCGGGGCCCGGGCCGCCCTCGGGTGCCGGACGGCAGGTGGTGTACGAATGGTCTGTGAAGGAAGAGAGCCCCTCCCCGACCGTGCGCGTGTTCATCGCCCTGGCCCCGCCCGACGACGCGAAGCAGGAGCTGGAGCGGGAGCTGGCGCCCGGGTACGCGGCGTACCCGCGCATGCGGTGGAACCGGATCGAGGACTGGCACATCACCCTGGCGTTCCTGGGCGAGCTGCCGGCGGCGGTCGTTCCGCGGCTGCACGCACCGCTGGCCGGGCTGGCAGCGGCGCGCGAGCCTCTGCGGCTGGCGCTGCACGGCGGCGGGCACTTCGACGAGCGGGTGCTGTGGAGCGGGATCGGCGGGGACGCGGAGGGGCTGCACCTGCTGGCCGCCGATGTCCGGGCCGTGGTCAAGGAGTGCGGGATAGCCTTCGCTGACCGGCCGCTGCGGCCGCACCTGACGCTGGCCCGCGCCCGCCGCGGCGACCTGGCCGGCGTGGTGGGCGCCGCGGCGGGCCTGGCCGGGTTCGCCGGCCGGACGTGGCCGGCCGCGCGGCTGCACCTGGTGGGCAGCAACTTCGGGCGCGGCCCGGGCCCGATCCGCTACCGGGACATCGCGTCGTGGGGGTTCGGCGGCGGATCGTGACGGCTGCGCCGCGGCCGCCGGCCGGGTGCGCGTACGGGGTCAGTCCGCGGCCGAGGGGGCGGTGCGGGCGAAGTGGCGGGACGTCGGGACGAGGGCGGCCGCGGCCGGCATCAGGAAGCATGCCGCGGCGCACACCGCGAGGACAGGCGCGGTCCCGAACGCGTCGATGGCCGGGGCTATGAGGGCCAGGCCGGCGGGTGCGAGGCCGTAGGAGACCAGGAAGTCCAGTGAGGAGACCCGGGCCAGCTTGTCGGGGGCGACCTCCCGCTGGGTGGCCGTGAACCAGGGCACGTTGAACAGTTCGATGCCGATCCCGGCGACGGCGTACGCGGCGACGACGGCGAGCGGGTGCACCGGCAGCACCAGGCTGAGCGGGGCGACGCCGTACGCGGCGAGCCCGGCGAGGGCCGCCCAGCCCTGGGAGCGCGGCCGCAGGCGGGCGATGACGAGGGCGCCGGCGAGCGCGCCGAGGGTGTACGCGGTCATGGCGGCGGCCAGGACCCACTCCGTGCCGTAGCGGTCGCGGCTGATCAGGGGCAGGGCGACGCTGGTGGCGGAGTAGCCGAGGGCGACGACGGCGACGAGGGCGCCCAGGCCGGCGAGGAACCAGGGGTGGCGGCGCGCCTCGCGGAGGCCTTCGAGGAACTCGGCGCGGAATCCGGCGCGCGGGGCGGCCGGTCCGGCCGGTCCGGTGTCGGGGGCCGCATCGGCGTCCGCGCTCGGGGCGGCGGAGGCGGCTGCGGCCCCGGCTGCGGCGCCCCGGCCCGGGACGAGCGCGGCCGCCAGCCACAGTACGCCGATGCCGAGCAGCAGCGTCGCGGTGTCGAGCCAGGCGGCGAGCAGCGCGGTCAGGGCGGGGCCGGCGAGGGTGGAGCTGCGGACGGCCAGGGTCATGGCGGCGTTGGCCTGTTGGCGCCGGGCGGGGTCGACGGTTTCGGCGGTGAGGGCCTGGAAGGCGGGCCGGCAGGCGCCCTGGCCGGCTCCGGCGAGGGCCGCGGCCGCGGTCATGAGGGCGAGGGAGCTGCCGAGTCCGGCGGCGAGGAGCGGCGCGGCGGCAGCCGCCGCGAGGCCGGACCAGAGGACGACGGCGCGGCGGGAGTGCCGGTCGGCGAGGACGCCGCCGACGGCGACGGCGAGTAGGAAGCCGATGGTCCGGGCGGCGAGGACGATGCCGAGGCCGGCCGCGCTCAGGTCGCGGTGCAGAACGGCGAGCCCGAGGACGAAGGGCAGGGCCCAGGTCGCGAGCCCGGAGGCGGTGGTTCCGGCCCACAGGCGCAGGAAGGCGGGGTCGCGGAGGACCGAACGGGCCTGTGGGGCCTTGGAGTCGGCGGTGGTCGGCGCGGGTGTGGACGCCACGGGTGGGTGCTCCTTGGGTTCGTGGGCGGCGGGGAGGACCGTCCCCGGAATCATTAATGGAAATGATTACCATTACAGTATCTTCGAGCGCGGCACCCCTCCCCGGCGGTGCCGACGACATCCGTGCCCGCTTCCCGAACGGAATCCCCATGCGCCATCCCGCCCGCCTCTGCCTCGTGTTCGCCCTCGCGCTCGCCACGGCCGGCTGCTCCGGCAGCGGCCCGGGCACCCACGCCCCGCCCTCCGGCCGCGCCCCCGCCGCAGCGGCCGCGATCACCAGCTGCGGCCGCGAACTCGCCCTTCCCAAGCCGCCCGAACGGGCCGTCGCCCTGGACCAGTCCTCCACGGAGACCCTGCTCGAACTGGGCCTCCAGGACCGCATGGCCGGGACGGCCAACCTCAAGACGAAGATCCCCGCCCAGTACCAGGCCGCCTACGCCAAGGTCCCCGTCATCGCACCGAAGATCACCACCGGTGAGCAGCTGCGCGCCGCGACACCCGACTTCACCGTCGCCGGCTCCGCCGACCTGTACACCGCGGACCGGGCCGGCACCCGCGAGGAGCTGGCCGCGCTCAAGGTCCCGTCCTTCGTCAGCGCGGTGGACTGCCCGCAGCAGAACCCGGCCGGCAGGAGTGCCTTCGAACTCCTCTTCTCCGACTACGAGAACCTCGGCAAGGTCTTCGGCGTCGAGGAGCGGGCCGCCCGGCTCGCCGCCGACCAGCGCGCCGCGGTCGCCAAGGCCCGGGAGGCCGCCGCCGCAGCACCGCAGGGCGCGGACCGGCCGACCGTCGTCTACCTGTACTCCGCCTTCAACGGAATGCCGTACGTGGCGGGCGGCAGCGGCCTGCCCAGCGAGATGAGCCGCATCGTCGGCGCGAGGAACGCCTTCGACGACGTGGCCGAGGACTGGCCGGAGGTCTCGTGGGAGGAAGTCGCCCGTCGCGACCCGGACTTCATCGTGGTCGGCGACCTGTCCGAGCGCGGCCGCCCCGGCGACAGCGCCGCCGAGAAGCGCGCCGCCATGGCGGCGCACCCGGTCGTCTCCAAGCTGGAGGCGGTCCGCGACGGCCGGATCATCGAGGTGCCGGGCATCGAACTCGACCCGTCGGTGCGCTCCGTACACGCCCTCGGCCTGATCGCCGCCGGGCTGAAGGACCACGGGCATGACCACTGAGCAGGCCGCCGGAGGCCGCACTGCGGACCTGCTGCCGCCGCCCGCCGCACCAGGGCCGCGGCCCCGGGCGGGGGACGCCGGCGGGCGGTCCCGTACCGGCGGGGCCGGGGCGGTGCGCGCCGCCGCCTTCGCGCTGCTCGGGGCCGGGGCGCTCGCCGCGTCCGTCGCCGCGGCCGTCCGCATCGGCACCGCCGACGTCGGCTGGACGGACCTCGCCCGCGCCTTCGGCTCCCGGCTCGGCCTGCCGGTCGAGCCGCTCCCCCCGCTGCTCGACTCACTCGTCTGGGACCTGCGGCTGCCGCGCGTCCTGATGGCCGCCCTGGTGGGTGCCTCCCTCGCGGTGTGCGGCGCGGTGCTCCAGGCGGTCACCCGGAACGCGCTCGCCGACCCCTACCTGCTCGGCGTGTCCTCCGGCGCCTCCACCGGGGCCGTCATCGTCGTCGTCCTCGGCGTCGGCTCGCACGCGCTGGGCGTCACCGGCGGCGCCCTCGCCGGCGCGCTGGTGTCGTTCGCGCTGCTCCTGCTGCTCCTGCGGCGCACGGGGCTGGACTCGTCGCGCATCGTGCTGACCGGGGTCGTCGTCGGCCAGCTGTTCACCGCACTGACCTCGCTCGTCCTCATGGCATCGGCGGACGCGGACACCACGCGGGCCGTCACCCACTGGCTGCTGGGCTCGATGGCACCGGCCCGCTGGAACACCGTCGCCGTCTGCGCCGCCGTCACCCCCCTGGGCCTGGCCGCGGCCTGGCTCTGCTCCACCGCCCTGGACGGGCTGGCCTTCGGCAGCGACACCGCCGCCTCCCTGGGCATCGGCGTACGGCACACCCGGCTGCTGCTGCTCGTCGTCACGGCGGTGCTGACGGCGGTGGCCGTCGCCACGGTCGGCGCCATCGGCTTCGCCGGGCTGATCGTCCCGCACGGGGTGCGGTTCCTCGTCGGGCCGCTGCACCGGGTGCTGCTGCCGTGCACGGCGCTCGCCGGGGCGGTGTTCCTGGTGTGGACGGACGCCCTCGCCCGGGCCGCGTTCGCGCCGCGCGAGGTCCCCGTCGGCGTGGTGACCGCGCTGCTCGGCGTCCCGCTGTTCCTCCTCGTCCTGCGCCGGCGGGGTGAGCTGTGAGGATCACCGCCGAGGACGTGGTCTGGTCGGCCGCGGGCACGCCCGTCGTGCGCGGGGTGAGCGCGGAGGTCGCGCCCGGCGAGACGGTCGGCCTGCTCGGACCGAACGGTTCCGGCAAGTCCTCGCTGCTGCGCTGCCTGGCCGGCCTGCGGGCCCCCGACTCGGGGACCGTCCGCTACGACGGCGAGTCCGTACGGGGCTGGGACGCCCGCCGGATCGCCCGCCGCGTCGCGTTCGTGGCTCAGGAGGGGGGCGCGGACGGCGAGTTGCGCGTCGCCGACGTCGTGGGCCTGGGCAGGACCCCGTACCGCAGCCGGTGGCGCGGTCCGGACGCCGCCGACCGGGCGGTCGTCGACGCGGCCCTGGACCGCGTCGGCCTGACCGCGCTCGCCGGCCGGCCCTGGAAGGCGCTGTCGGGCGGCGAGCGGCAGCGCGCCCACATCGCCCGCGCCCTGGCCCAGCAGCCCCGCGCGCTGCTCCTCGACGAGCCCACCAACCACCTAGACGTCCGGCACCGGTTGGAGCTGATGGAGCTGCTGGCCGGGACCCCCCAGACCGTCCTGGTCGTCCTGCACGACCTGTCGCTCGCCGCCCGGTACTGCGACCGGCTGCTGCTCCTGCACCGCGGACGCCTGGCCGCCTGCGGCCCGCCCGCGGACGTGCTGACAGAGGAACAGCTCGCCGAGGTCTTCGAGGTGGACGCCGTGCCCGCCCCGGACGCCCTGGGCCGGCCCTCGGTCGCCTACCGCGGGCCGCTGCGGCCGGCGCCCCCGCCGGCCGGGGCACCCGCACCCGTACCCGTATCCCGATCCGTCCCTGACGAGAAGTGAAGCCGAGGAACCCGAGGATCCCATGACCCGTATCGACACCGTCCGGCCCGCCGACTCCGTCCGCACCGTGGACGCGCTCGCCGAGGAGGTCCTCGCGGGCGGGCACGGCCCGCTCCCGAGCGGCCTCACCGCCACCAGCGTGTTCTGGATCCACCACGGCACCCGGCTCGCCGGAGGCGACACCACCTACCTCAACCAGTACGTCCTGGTCCGGGTCGGCGGCGCCTTCGGCGGCTGCGCCTTCGAGGCGGGGGAGATCGACCCGTCGCTCTGCCGCGAGCACTCCGGCGCGCCCCTCGACGTGCTGCTGCGCGAGGCGCCGCGCCCGCTGCGGGTCGCCGCCCTCGACGCCTACCTGGCCGGGGCGGACCCGCACCGCGCGGCGGCGGCGGCCGGCCGGGCCGAGCCGGTGGTCCTCCCGGCCGGCGCTCCGGAGGCCCGGGCCGCCGCCCGGGACGCGGCGACAGCGGGGCTGCTGGACACCGCGCCGGGGGCCCGCGTCGGCCTCATCGGCGTCGTCAACCCGCTCGTCGCCGCCATCCGCGAGCGCGGCGGCGTACCGCTGCCCTGCGACTTCAACCTCAAGGCCACCCAGTGGGGGGACCCCGTCACCGCCGACATGCACGAGGTGCTGGACGCCGCCGACGCGGTCGTCTGCACCGGGATGACTCTCGGGAACGGCTCGTTCGACACCGTGCTGCGGCGCTGCCGCGACCGCGGCATCCCGCTGGTCGTCTACGCGCAGAGCGGCAGCGCCGTCGCCCGCGCCTTCCTCGGCTCGGGGGTCACCGCCCTGTCCGCCGAACCGTTCCCTTTCTCGCAGTTCAGCGGCGAGGAGACCGTCCTCTACCGCTACCGTGCGGCGGTGGGCGGCGCGTGAGCCCCCGCAGCACCGGAGCCACCGGGCGCGGGCAGGCTCCCTGCCACCACGGCGAGATCCTCCAGGGCGTCTTCCGCGACGGCTCGGGCCGCCCGTGCCCGGGGCTCGTCACCCTGCCCATGGCCGGGCCCGGGAGCAGCGCCGTCTTCACGATCCGGCCCGGTACGGACCCGCAGGCGCCCACCGTCGCCCCCGCCGGGCGCACCAACGCCGCCCGGGCCGCCGCGCTCGCGGTGGCGGAGTGCGCCCGGCGGGCCGGGCTGCCGCCCTGCGGGGGCGAGTTGCGGCTCGCGGGCGACATCCCGGCAGGCCTCGGCATGGGCAGCTCCACCAGCGACGTGATCGCCGCCGTGCGGGCGGTCGCGGACGCGTACGGGACGCGGCTGCCGGCCGGGGCGGTCGCCCGGATCGCGGCGCGCGCGGCGGGGCCGGCCTGCGACCCGCTGGTGCCGGACGGGCGGCCGGTGCTGTTCGCGCAGCGCGAGGGCCGCGTCCTGGAAGTCCTCGGCACGGCCCTGCCGCCGCTGCTCGTCGTGGGCTGCGACCTTGGCGGCGGCGCGCCCGCGGACACCCTCGCCCTGCCCGTGCGGGAGGCCGGCGAGGCCGACGTACGGGCCTGGGAGCGGCTGCGCGCCCTGCTGCGCCGGGCGGTGGCGGCGCAGGACGCGCGGCTGCTCGGTGCCGTCGCCACCGCCCGCGCCCGGCGCGGCGAGCGGGTGGTCGGGCACCCGGAGTTCGAGGCGCTGGCCGCGGTGGCCCGACGGGTCGGGGCGGTCGGCGTGCAGATCGCGCACAGCGGGGCCGTGGCCGGCGTGCTGTTCGACGCCGGCCGGGCGGCGGCGTTGGGGCTGCCTTACCAGGTGCGCGGCTGTTTGGACGCCCTGGAGGCCCACGGCATCCCCGCCGCCCGGATCTTCACCACGCCCGGCGTGCGCGCCCGCGCGTGCGCCTCCTTCTCCCCTTCCCATCCTGCCGCGGAGCTGCTGTGGACCAGCACATCGCGGAGTCGACAGGCCACCCGGACCTGATGCGGCTGGAGGACCGGCTCGTCTGCCTCCGCTTCGAGACGATCACCTCCGTCGGCAGGGGCACTTCGGCCGGTGCTGTCGACGTGCCGGGCGGCGACCCGGACGTCCTTCCGGCCACGGCACCGGCCGCCGGCCCGGCACGTCGCACGCACGCCTGGCGGGTGAGCGCCGCACCGGGGCGCGGCTATGATGACTGACTGGTCGGTCATCTTGGGAGGCGGAGTGGCACCACGGCGGGTTGACCGGGCTGCGCGCCGGGAGGAGATCCTCGCGGCGGCGGTGCGGGTGTTCGCGCGGCGTGGGTTTGCCGCGAGCCGTATCGAGGATGTGGCCGCGGAGGCGGGCATCGGCAAGGGCAGTGTCTACCTGTACTTCTCGGACCGAGACGAGCTGCTGGAGGCGGCCTTCGCTGCGCTGGCGGCACGCTCGGCCGCGCTGATCGAGGAAGCGCTGGCGGGCACGGGCGATCCGGCGGAGCGCCTGGAGCATCTGGTGCGTTCCGTCGTGGCCGTGCTGCTTGGCGAACGGGATCTTGCCCGTGTCCTGCTGGACGTGTGGTCCGTGGGGCGTGGCGGCCGTCCGCCGGTCGACATGGCGGGCTTCTACCGCGAGTACCGGGGCGCGATCGCCATGCTGCTGGCCGATGCCGCCGACAGCGGTGCGGGGCCGACGGTCGAGCCTGTCGCGCACG
This sequence comes from Streptomyces globosus, assembly GCF_003325375.1. Lineage (GTDB taxonomy): Bacteria > Actinomycetota > Actinomycetes > Streptomycetales > Streptomycetaceae > Streptomyces > Streptomyces globosus_A. The sequence goes on from NZ_CP030862.1 coordinate 3,869,358, forward strand.
CCGCGGTCCTCGTCGGGGCGATCGAGGGCTGTGTGCTGCAGTGGCTCTTCGACTCCTCCCTTGATCTGGCCGGACTCGTCGATCCACTGCTGCAGCTGTTGATACCGGCCCGGGCGAAGGGAAGGAACCCGTGATCAACCCGTTGAAGGGCGGTCCTCCGCGGACGGCCCTGCGCCGTGCCGTGCTGCGGGCGCCGATCCGCCTCTACCGGATCGGGCTGGGAGGCCTGCTCGGCCACCGGATGCTCCTGCTCACCCACACCGGACGCGTCAGCGGCCGGCCGCGCCAGGTCGTGGTGGAGGTCCTGGCGCCGGGCGGGCGGCCCGGCAGCTATCTGATCGCGTCCGGCTACGGCGAGCGGTCGCAGTGGCTGCGCAACGTGCTGGCCGAGCCCTGCGTCCGGTACCAGGTCGGCCGGCGGAAGTTCGAGGGAACGGCGGTGCCCCTGCCGCCCGAGGAATCAGGCCGGCAACTGGCCGAGTACGCCCGGCGCCACCCCCGCCTGGCCGCGAAGCTGATGCAGGCCCTGGGCCACAACCCGCAAAGCCGCGCCGACTTCGAGGCACTCGGCGCAGACCGACGCAACGGAGTTCCGCTGGTCGAGGTGAGCCCGCACCACGGGACGGCCGCCGGCGGCCCCGCCCTGCCCGGATGACGGCACAGGCCGGCTGAGGCTGCGCCCGCCGCCTCACCCGGGTGCCGGTCGCCGGACCGGGCATGCCGATGCCCCGTGCATGCCGCCCGCGGGTCCGCCGTCCCCGGATGGCGGTGGAGCCGACGCCCGTGGTGGAGAGACGCCTGGGCGCGCTGCCGGCCTGTGCCGGCTTGCTGCGCCGACCGGACGCGGCCGGGACCGTCGACGACCGGCGGCGGCGCACGCCGTGCGGACTTCGTGCTCGACCCGGACCGGCCGGATGGTGCCCCGGGCTCGGTCCGAGCGGTGCTGCGTGGTCGACCTGTGCGGGGCGGCCGCCCTGCCCACCTGGTCCTGACGCCGGCTCGGGACGGTCCCGTTACGGAAGCGGCGCCGGCGCGGAGGCGACGAGGGCCTGCAGGACGTCGACGGCGCTGCCGTCGTGGTCGCTGCCGGAGGTGCCCGAGCCGTTCTGGAGGTTGGCGGAGCGGTCGACCTCGACTATCGAGTCGGCGTGGGAGTTGTCGATGACGGTGATCAGGCTCTCGCCGGCCAGGGCGGGGGCGGCCGCGGCGGCGGCGACGGCACAGGCCGCCGACACGGCGGTGAGGGCCGCGGCCGCCAGGGAGGCCGGTGTGCGCTGTGCGGGCAGCCGCAGCCGGGTTCGGCGGGTCACGCGCCGGCGCCTTCGAGGATGCGCTGGCGGGCGATGTTCCGGGCCAGCAGACTGGTGGACTCCCGGACGCCGATGCCGCCGGCCGCGGCGGGCTCCGGCAGCCGGCCGTCGGAGAGCTTGAGCTCGGTCAGGGCGTCGTGCATCGCGCGGTGCGCGGCGAAGAGGCAGGGCGTGCTGTAGATCGCGATGTCGACACCGAGTTCGGTGAGCTCGCCCAGGGACAGCCGGGGTGACTTCCCTCCGGCGATCTGGTTGAAGAGCAGCGGCTTTCCGGCGACGACCTCGCGGATGCGGCGGATCCACTCGACGCTGCGCACCCCGTCGACGAGGACCACGTCCGCGTCGGTGGCGGCGAGCGCCTCGGCGCGCCGCAGGATGTCGGCCTCCTCGGTCGCGTCCGTCCGGGCGACGACGACGAGGTCTCGGCGGGTGGCGAGGACCATGTTCAGCTTGTCGAGGTATTCGGCGAGGGGCAGCACCTGCTTGCCGTCCGCGTGGCCGCAGCGGCGGGGGCGTCGCTGGTCCTCGAGGATGATGCCGGACGCGCCGATGCGCTCCAGGCTCTCGACGACGTGGCAGGCGACCTCGGGGTCGACGTAGCCGTCGTCGATGTCGACGAGCAGGTCGTGGTCGGGGAAGGCCCCGCGCAGCCGCTGGACGAAGGAGAGCATGTCCGGCCAGGCGATGAACCCGATGTCGGGCAGGCCGTAGTACGAGGCCGCGAAACCGAAGCCGGAGACGAACATCCCGTCGTAGTGGTCGGCCGCGATCGAGGCCGAGTACATGTCGTAGACGCCGATGAGGGGGGTGGTGCCGGGCCGGGCGACACGGGCCCGGAGCTTGCTTCCGTAAGTCAACGCGTCTCCTCGAAGGGCGGGTGGGAACGGCCGGCCGCAGTACCGCGAAACGGTAATGCGGAGGCAAAGAAAGAGTCATCACGCTTTGTATCCGATCAGACGCGCGAAGCAACACAAGAGCGTCGGCGTGTCACCCTCGCGGGTGGCCCGGTTCACCGCAGAAACGCCACGCCGCCGGCGCCGCGAGCGGGACGCGAGGCGGACCAAGGGAGACTCGAGAGCCCCTCTGGCACCTCCTGCCACAAGGTCCGGATCCGATCGCCCACTGACCGATACATGCCTGTTGCAGGCAAATCTTCGCGTGCACATGTTCATGGACCCGTCCGTGTGACGGGCCGGTACCGGCCCGCCCGCTTCGCCCCCTTCTTCCCAGGAGAAGGAATGACGCTGAAGCTGCTGCTCGCGAACGCCCCCAACCCCACCGCCAACCGCAACGCATCGAACTACGCCTGCCACCCCCACATCGGCATCGTCCAACTCGCCACGGCGACCCGGGACGCGCTGGGCGACCGCGTGGAGATACGCGTCGTCGACGGCGGCATATCCAACACGGCCGCCGTGCAGCGCGCCGTCCGGGACTTCGCTCCCGACCTCGCCGGCATCAGCGCACTCACGCCGACCTATTCGGAGGCCCTGGAGATCGCCTCGACCGCGAAGGCGTGCGGGGCGCAGGTCGTGCTCGGCGACGACCACGCGATCTTCTTCCCCGAGATGATCCTGCGCAACAGGCCGCAGATCGACTACGTGATCGCCAACGACGGCGGTGAGATACCGTTCGTGCAACTGGTCCAGGCCCTGGCGGACGGCAGCGGCGTGTCCCGGGTCTCGTCGCTCGCCTACCGGGACGGCGGCCGGATCCGGCTCAACCCGGCTCCGAAGTACGCCCTCTCGCTGCGCAACACGATTCCCGACCTGTCGTTCATCGAGGACGTGCTCGGCACCTACGCCGACAACTACCGTGCCCAGTTCGGCCATCTGCACGGGCACGAGGTGCGCCCGGTCACGGTGGACAACGCGCGCGCGGGCCCTCGGGCTGACCAAGCGCAACAACGTCGACAAGCTGCGCCGGCTGGGCGTGGTCCGCGCGAACGTCGGCCTGGACGCCGCCGACCCGGAAATGCTGGAGGCGCAGCGGAAGAACAGGACGACCGGTGAGACCAACCTCGAGGCGAGCCGCATGCTCAACAAGGCGGGCATCTCGGTGCACGCCTCGTACATCGCCGGCGCGCCGGGCGAGCGGCCGGAGACCCTGGACCGCACGATCGACGGAATCCCGCAGATGCTCGGCGAGGTGGAGCTGTCATCCGTCGAGTTCTCCCGGTTCATTCCGCTGCCGAACAGTCCGGCGTGGGACCTCCTCGTCGACTACGAGCGCCCGAACTTCTTCAGGAACAGCGGCGACATCGACGCCTACCTCGCCGGTCTGGGAATCTCCTTCACCGGCGCGGAGCGTGCGCAGATGCAGGACCGGTTCGGGGAGCGGGACCTGCTCGACATCGACGAGCTGGGCGCTTATTGGGCGGACAACTTCACACACATCAGCGAGGATCACGCCTTGCAGCGGATCGCGGAGGTCGACGAGATGGTGAGCGCCCACAACGTGCGCACCGGGAACAACGTCGGACAGCGCGGGAAAGGGAAAGGTGCCCGAATGCTCGGAGTGGACAACCTGCTGACGTACACCGTCGGCGCCCTGCTCATCATCCTGCTGCCCGGGCCGAGTTCGCTGTTCACGCTGTCCGTGGCCGCACGGCTCGGGGTGCGGGCCGGGTACCGGGCCGCGGCGGGGGTCTTCCTCGGCGAGACCCTCCTCATGGCGGCGACGGCGGCGGGGCTGGCCTCGCTGCTGCAGACCAACGACCTGCTGTTCGCCATCGTGAAGTACGCCGGCGCCGGCTACCTCACGTGGATCGCCGTCGGCATGATCCGGGCGGCTTGGACCATGTGGCGGCGCCCCGGCCGGTCGGCGGGGGCGGACCCGGAGGGGGTGCAGGCCCGTGCGGATGCGGGGGCCGGGACCGCGGCGGCGGGGGCGCGGCTGTTCCGCCGCTCGCTGGTGATCACGGTCCTGAACCCGAAGGCGATCCTGTTCTTCATCTCCTTCTTCGTGCAGTTCGTCGACCCCGGCTACCCGCATCCGGCGCTGTCGTTCGGGCTGCTGGCCCTCGTCTACCAGCTGATCAGCATCGCCTATGTCACCGCACTGATCCTGGGAGGCACGTACCTGGCGGCGCAGTTCCGCCGGCGGCGCAGGCTCTCCGCGGGGCTGACGACGGGGGCGGGGGCGCTGTTTCTGGGATTCGCCGCCAAGCTGGCCACAGCGGGCAACTGACCGCGGGGCGGGCGGGCGGCTGTCCGCCCGCCCCGCCCCGCTCACCCCGCGTCCAGCCGGAAGGCTGCCTCCCCGCGCAGTCTGCCGTTCACCTGGAGCTGGACGAGGTGCTCGCCGGAGAAGTAGCGGCGGGTGGTGAGGGGCTTGAAGGAGTGCCGCCTGGTTCCGGCGAGGGTCTCGCCCGGGGCGAGGGTGCGGGTGGCCAGTTTGAACACCTTCGGGGTGCGGCGGCCGTTCGCCTTCACATGGTGGACGACGTAGTCGAGGACGAGTTCGGCGGGCGTATCGGCGTCGTTGGTGAGGGCGTACTCGAAGACGAGGTGTTCGCCGACGGCGACCCGGGCGGTGGCGATGACCGGTCCGCGGACGGTGACCGGCGCGTCGGGCGCGTGCCCGAGGACACTCATGGCGTCGGCGCGGCCGGCCTTCACGAGGGTGCGCAGGCCGTGCCGGGCCACCCGCCCGGTGGTGGCCGCGGGCGCGGCCAGCCAGCGTCCGGCCGTTTCGACGGCGAGTTCGGGGTGGTCGCGGCTGATGTCGTTGAGGTGGTTGGCGACCGAGCGGCGCACGTAGTCGGAGTCGTCGCGGTAGAGGGCGTTGAGGAGGGGGAGCGCGGGCCGCGGGTCGGCGATGGACTCGGGCAGCTGCGGCGCCCACGGGAGCCGGGGCCGGGTGCCCTCGCTGACGAGGCGGCGGACGTGCGGGTCCGGGTCCTCCACCCAGGGGCCCATCACCGCCAGGGCGCGGTCCCGGTCGGCGCGCAGGAAGGGGCGGACCGCGGACTCCGCCGTCAGGCGCGGGGTGAGGTCGCGCAGCAGGGCGAGGGCCGGCTCGAACGCGGCGGGACCCGAGGCGAGGCCGCGGACCGCGACCGCCTCCCCCACGGGGAAGGTCATCCAGCCGGCGAATCCGGGGTCGGCGAGGGCGGCGCGCACGGAGGCCTCGAAGGCGCCCCAGTCGGCGGGCAGGTCGTCGAGGGCGGCGTCGCGGACGGCGGCGACGCGGCCGCTGAACGTCAGGCCGTCGAGCGCGGACGCACAGGCGAGCAGGGCCGGGGCGGACCTCGGTCCGGCTGCCGCGGCGAGGCGGCGGGCGAGGTCCTGGACGGTGCGCGCGCTGAGCAGTTCATCGGCCGTGGGCATGGATCAAGTGTGACGGTTCCCCGGACCCCGGCGGCGCACGGCCCCTGGTAGGGCTTGGTCCCCGGACGTGGTTCCGGGCGGGGCTGAGGAAGCGCACTCGGGCGCGCGATGGTGCCGACTGCGCCGGAGGACCGGCGGCGGGAGTCGGGCCGGCACACCGGGATCGGGGCCGGGCGGAGTCGCGGTGGGGGTGGCGCGGAGTCGGGCTGGGGCCGGCGTCGCGGAGCGGCGGGGCGGGGCGGCAGCGTGCGGGCCGGGCGGTGCAGTTTGGCCGGATCCGGACGGACCGGCGGCGGAGGAGGGGGGCGCCGGCCGCCGGGTCCCGCCCCGGGGTGCCGCGCAGCCGGGTCGCGGAACCGTGCGTTCCTGACAGGCCGCCGGATCGCGGCGCGCCGCACCACGCAGCAACGACCACCCGCGGCCCCGGTGGACCGGCCTGCCCGACAAGGCCGCAGCACAGGCCGCTCGCGGTCCGGTGGAGTTCCCTTGGACTGCCGCTGAGGTGACGAACCAGGCCGGGACAACAGGCCAACGTGACACGCGGACTTGCCGTTGGCCTGGTCCGCCGCCGAGACTCGGAACGCACCACGAACGAACACTCATTCGGACGCCCTCCGGGGGCCGTTCGCCGCGTTCCGGGGCCGTCCGGCCCCGGCCGATGCGGCGATCCGGCGACCACCCGCCCCGGGTCGCTCCGCTCGCCGGCCGCAGGCGCCGGACGGCTCCGGCGCAGTTCCCGGCGGCCCGGCAACCCCTTCCACCAGAGAGGAAGTCCGCCATGCCCGAAAGCATCGCCGGCCCCGCCCCCGAGGGCCTCGACCTCGACTTGGACCTCGACCTCAGCGACCTGGCCATCACGGCGCTGCGCGACACGCCCGCCCTGCCGGAGAGCGGCGCGTCGTACGGCTCCTGCTCCTGCCAGGGCTCGTCCTCCTGCGCCCAGCCGCACACGGACACGCCCATCGGCTGACGGCCCACCGCCGCCGCCCGATCCACCCATCCACGATCCCGACCACGCGAGAGGCCGGCACATGACCGACCCCACCGAGGGCGTCCTCGCCCTGGACGACCTGGACCTCGACCTCGACCTCGGCGAGCTCACCGTCACGGCGCTGCGGGACTCCGTCGCGCTGCCCGAGACGGGTGCTTCCGGCGGTGTGAGCTCCAGCTCCTGCGGCTCGTCCTCCTGCGCCCAGCCGCGGCTCCCCGAACTGCCCTACTGAGCAACGCCGCCCGTGCGGCCGACCCCTCGGGGCCGGCCGCACGGGCCCCGGCGCCCAGCCGACGACCCTGCCCCAGGCCCGGATCCGCCCCCATGGGAGCCCACGATGCCGCACCCCGCCGAGTCGGCCACGCCGCCGCGCGCCGCCGCGCGGGCCGCCCGCCCGCTCCCGCAGCCGCCCGCCCGGACCGCCCCGTACGCGCTGGTCCGCACCACGGTCACGCCGCACCCGGCCGAGCCCGAGGCCTCCGCCCGCGTACGGGCCCTCCTCGGCGGGCTCGCCCGGATCGCCGCGCAGGAGGAGGCGGTGCGGGCCGGCCTGTGCGACGACCTGTTCGCGTCCCGGCCGGGCCACTCCGAGGACTTCCACCGCCGGGTCGTGCTCCCGCTCCGCAGGGCGCTGCACAACGGCCGCGCGCCCCGTCCCGCGCTGCTGGCCCGGCTCGGCGACCTGCCCGTACGGGTCCCCCGGCTCGGCGCGTGGCTCGCCCTGCGCGGGGAGCGCGCCGCCCTGCTCGCCGAGGCCGACGACGCCGTCCCGGCGGCCCTGGCCGCCGAGCGCTCCGCCCTCGCGGAGGTGTGCCGCTCGCCCGGCTTCACCCGCGCCGTCGCCCTCGGCAGCACGGACCTGCTGCGCGCCGTGTCGCGGGCCGCCCGGGACGAGGGCGGACGCCGGGCCCGCAAGGAGGAGCCGTCGGTGCTGCGCCACGCCCTGCGCGCCACCGCCAAGACGAGTCCGCTGTCCTGGTTCACCGCGGTGGGCTGGTCCGGCCCGGCCCCGGCCGCCGGCCCGCCCGCGTTGCGGGCCGTGGTGCGGGAGAACCGGACGCTGGTCGCGGCCCTCGTCTCCGCGCTGCTGGACGAGCCCCGGCGCCGCGGCGCGCTCGCACACCGGCTGACCAGCAGTGCCCTGCCGGCCGGCGACGGCCGTGCCCGCTACGTGCGGGACACCACCGTGTTCGCGGGCGGCCGGTACCTGGTCACCCGCGAGGAGGAGGTCGAGGTCGCCGCGCACCCGGCGCTGGCCGTCCTCGACGGGCTCGCGGCGCAGCCCGCCCCGCCGGACACGCTCGCCGCCCGGCTCGCCCCGGCCCTCGGCCGCCCGGAAGCCGACCCGGCCGTCCGCCGGTTCCTGGACCAACTCGCGGACAACGGGCTGCTCGTAGCGGTTGATCCGGTCGATCCGCAGCATCCGCAGCCGCTGCGCGCCCTCGCGGACTGGCTGCGCCGGTGGCCCGAAGACGCCGCCCTCGCCGACCGCATCGACCTCCTCGCCGCCGACACGGCCCGGTTCGCCCACACCCCCGCCGGGGAACGGCCCGCGCTGCTCGCCGACCTCGCCGACCGCTGGCGCGCCCTGCTCGCCGACACCGGACGGCCCGTTCCGGCCGGCGCGGCCCCGCTGAACGTGCTCTCCGAGGACGTGCTCGCCCCGGGCCGGCCCGAGGCCCCGCGGCCTGCGCCGGCCTCCGCACCGGCCGCCCCCGGGCTCGGCCCGGTCCCCGGCCGGCCCGACCCGTCCGGCGCCCGCCGGCCCGCCGCCGCGGACCCCGCAGGCGATGCCCCCGCACCGGCAGCCGCACTGTCCGGGAGCGACCGGGCGGCCCTCGCCGAACTCACGGCGCTTGCGGAACTGTTCGACCTCGGACACCTGATGCGGCGCGCCGCGGTGCAGCGTTTCACCGCCCGCTACGGGGTCGGCGGCACGTGCCCCGCGCCCTGGGAGTTCGCCGCGGACACCGCGGCCTCCTGGGAGGACGCCGCCCGCCTCGCCGCCCTCCCCGCGGACGCCCCCTCCCTCCCTCCGGGTGCGGCCGAACTGGCCCGGCTGCGCGCCCGGTTCGTACGGCTCGCCGAAGCCGCCGCAGCCGCGGCCGGCGGGCCGGAAGGCCCGCCCGACGAGGTCGTCCTGCCCGCTGCCGACGTGCACGGGCTGGCAGCCCGGCTGCCCGACCGGACCGCCGCCCGGCCGCTCGGCTATGCCTGGTTCGTCCAGCACGCCGCCGGAGCACCCCCGGCGGACGCCGGCGGCGGACTGCTGTGCGTCAACCACGTCTACGCCGGATGGGGCCGCTTCACCAGCCGCTTCCTCGACGGCCTGCCCCCCGCGGCGGCCCGTGCGGTGGCCGGCGAGATCCGCCGGGGCCTCGGCGAAGGGGCCCGGGCGGCGCAGATCCGGCCGGTGGGCGGCTTCAACGCCAACCTCCACCCGCTGCTCACGGACGCCGAGATCGGGCCCGACCGGCTCCGCGGCACGATCGCCGAGTCCGACGTGGACCTGGTGCACGACCCGGCCTCGGACCAGCTGCGCCTGCGCCTGCGGGCCACCGGCGAGTTCCTCGACGTGCTCTACCTGGGCTTCCTCGCACCGGTGATGCTCCCGCAGCGCCTCGCGCCGTTCCTGTGCGACCACCCCGAAGGCGTCGTCGACTTCCGGCGGCTCCTGCCTCGCAGCACCGCCCCCGCCCCCGGCGGCCAGGTGGTCCGCACGCCCCGCCTGCGCCACCGCCACGTGGTGCTCGCCCGGCGCCGCTGGCACCTGCCCGAAGGGGTGCTGGCCGCGCTGCGCGCCGACCTCGCGGACGACCGGGGTGACGTGCCGGCGGCCGCCGCGGCCCGCTGGCGGGCGCTGCTGGGCCTGCCCGAGCAGCTGTTCCTCCATCCGGTGCCGCAGCCTCCCGCGGGGCGCGCCGCCGAGGACTTCCTGGCGGCCCTGCGCGCGCCGAAGCCGCAGCCCCTCGACCTGGGCAGCGCCCTGCACCTGCGGTGCCTGGCGGGCTGGCTGGCCCGCCATCCGCGGGGGGTCGTGCTGGAGGAGGCGCTGCCCGCCTTCGGGGGGCGGGACCGGCCGGCCCGCGCCGTCGAGCTGGTCGCCGAGACGCACCGCCCCGCCCGCACCGGCTGACCGCCGCCTACCCCGCCGCGCGGGCCCCCGCGGGGCTCGCGCAGACACCACCGCCCGTCATCCGCCGAGGAGGCACCCGATGAACGCCCCGGCCGCCGGCCCGGATCCGGCCCCGCCCGCGCCGACCGCGCTCGACGTCGTCGTCCACCACTACGAGCCGGTCAAGGCCCCCCTGCTGCGCGAGTCCGTCCTGCCGCTCGCCCGGCGGGCGGCCGCCGAGGGGCTCGCCGTGCACGTCGAGCGCCACTGGCTGCGCGGCCCCCACGTACGGCTGCGGCTGCGCGGCGCGCCCGCGCAGGTGGCGGCCGCCGCCGAGCGGACGGCCGGGGAACTGCGCGCCCGTGCGGCCGCGCACCCGTCGCGGGCCGGCGTCGACGAGCGGGAGCTGCTGGAGCAGGCCGCCGCGGCGGGGCGTGCGGAGCTGGTCCCGCCGCCGTACGGGCCGCTCGTCCCCGACAACACCGTGCGCGTGGAGCCCGTCGACCTGGATCCGCTGCGGGCCCTGATCGGCCCCGACGGCGTACGGCTGCGCGAGGACCTGATGGCGGCGGGCCTGCCGGCGCTGGAGGCCGGCACCGCATTCCTCGGCGAGCGCGGGGACACCTCGGCAGCGCGCGTGGAGCTGGTGGTCACCGCCCTGGCCGCGCATGCGGCGGCGCACCCCGAAGGCCTCGTCGGCGGCCACTACTCGTTCCTGTCCCACCTGGAGGACTTCCTGGTCTACGAGGACCCCGACGGGCGGCTGCGGGCGGCCTTCGAACGGCGCTGGGAGGCCGCGGGCGGGCGGATCTCCGCGCTGGTGGGCAGGATCGCGGCCGGCGGCGCCACCGGCCGCGAACGGGCCTGGGCCGACTGGTCCGCCGGCGCCTGGCAGACCGCGGAGGAGCGGCACGCGGCGGGCGCGGACCTCGCGGGCGTCGCCGCCGAGTACCGGGCACGGGCGGCCGCGCTCGGCGACCGGGAGACCGCCGCCCGGTGGAACCGCGAAGTCCGCACCCGGTACAGCGACTTCCACCGGCAGCTGCACCGCTCCGACCCGGAGGGCGCGATGTGGAGCCGCGCCGACTACCTCGTCTACCGGTCCTGCACGAACGCCCTGTACCGGCTGCTGGCCGTCTGCGACGTCCGCCCCGTGGAGCGGTACCTGGCCGCGCACCTGGTCGTGCGGAGTGTCCCGGGGCTCACCGGGCACCGCTGGCAGGCCCGCATCGACGAGGTCATCGCCGCCGTGGAGGGCGCCCGGTGACCGCCGGCGGGGAGCCGTTCACCCTGCGGCTGCGGCCGGGTGTCGCGGCCACCGTGCTGCGGGCCGGCCTGCACCTGCGCGGGCGGGACGGGAGCGTGACGCTGGAGGGCAGCAAGGCGCTTCCCGCCCTCTGGGAGCTGCTGGCGGACCGGCTGGGCGCGGAGCCGGCCGCCCCCGCCGGCACGGCACGCCGGCCGGGCGGGCTGGATCCGTCGGACCCGCGGGTCGCGTCGGCGCTGGACGGGCTCGCGGGCCAGCTCCGGGCGCACGGGCTGCTCGCGGAGCTCCCCGAGGGCGGGGAGGGGCCGGCCGCCTGGCTGGCCGCGTCCACGGACCGCCCGGGCGCGGCGGCCGCGGCACTGGCCGCCGCCCCGCCCGTCGTCACGGCCGCCGATCCGGGCGCCCCGCTCGCCGCGGCCCTGCTGCGGGCCCTGCACCGGGCGGGCGCGCGGCCGGAGGCTCGGACCGACAGCAGGCTGCCGCCCGGCCTGGTCGTGGCCGCGGCCGGCGCCCCGCCGGTCGCCGTGGCCGCCGACCGGACCGCCGGGGGCGGCTTCGTCACGGCCCCGACCGCCCCCGAGCGGGTGCGCGCGGACGCCGGGGCGGTCGCAGCCCGGTTGGGCGGCACCGTCAGCGCCTCTGCGGCGGCAGCAGGTGCGGACGCGCTGACGGCCCTGCTGGCGGGCGCGGCCGCCCAGCGGCTGCTGTGCGCCGCCGCCGGACTGCCTGATCCCGCCGGGGCGGACGAGGACCAGCGGCTGCTGCCGGGCCGCCCCGCCGTCCTCGTCGCCGAGGCCGCGCCTCCCCGGGCGTCCTACCACCCGTGGGCGGCCGGGCCGGCCGCGGCCTCGGAGCCCGCCCTGCCCCCGGCCGCCGACCTGGCCGAAGCGCTGCGCCGTGTCGGAGCGCTGGCCGACCCCCTCCTGGGGGTCCTCGACGCCCCCCTGCCGGGCCGGCTGCCGCAGCTGCCCGCGGCGCTCGCCGCCTGCCGGACCCCCGCAGGGCCACTGGTGGCGGGAGCGCCCCGGGCGGACCTGGCCCGCCTGACCGCGGCGTGCCGGGCGGCCGAACTCCGGCTCGGCGGCGCCGCAGTGGTAGGGGCGGGGCCGGGGCACGCGCGGGGCCGGGCCCTGCGCCGTGCCGCCCTCGCCGCCTCCGGACGGGCGGACACCGGTCCCGCACTTCCGGAGGAAGAGTGGCGCGAGCACCCCCAGGCCCGCCACTGGTGGGCGGTCCTCACCGGCATCGCGGGGCACGCGCAGGCCCGGTTGGCAGTACGCCAGCTGGGCGGGGAGCAGGCGTACGCGGCGGTCGTACGCGTTCCCGGTGCCCCGGCGCCGCTCGGCAGGGCGGTGGAGGCCACCCCGGCGGACGCGGCGGCCGTGGCCCTGCTCGGCGCGGTCACCCGGGCCATGGCCGCCGACCACGGGCCCGCCGGGGCCGCGCACGCCCCGTTCAGCGGGGCCGAGGCCCCGCTCGCGGCGGCGGGCACCGAGCCGGCGGCCTGGGCGGACGAGGGCTGGACCGACGTCTGGCTGACCGGGACCGCGCACCGGGAGGCAGCCCTGACCGCGGCCCTGACCCGCCTGACCGGCCCGGCCCCCGGCCCGTGGCTGCCGCCGGGCGGCGACCCCGTCGCAGCCCGGACGGCGACGGTCCTGCGCAGTTGCGGCTTCACCGTCCTGGCCGACCCGAAGGAATCCCCGTGAACGGCACACCGATCCCCGCGACACCCGGGGCCGCCTGCCCCGGCGCGGCTCCGCGCGCCGCGCAGCGGGACCCCGCGGCGCTCCCCGCCGCAGCGCCCTGCGCCCCGCTCCCCGACGCCACCGCACTCGCCGGCACACAGCACCCCGGCTCGGCGGGCCCGGCGGCGCAGGCCGCCGACCGCCCCGGGGAGCTGCCCGTCCTGGACGTGGAGGCGGCGCTCGCCGCCGTCTCCGGGACAGCCGTCGTGCATCTGGCCTCCTGGACGCCGGGGTCGGCCGAGCGGCTCAGCCGCCACGCGCTCGCCCGTCCGGTGCGCCTGGTGCCCGTGCGCGAGGACGGGGCGCTGACCGTGGTCGGCCCGGTTCTGGAACCCGGGGCGCGGGCCTGTCTGGTGTGCACCGAGTACCAGCGGCTCGCCAGTGCCGGAGGACGCGTACCGTGGCGGAGCCCTCGGCTCCGGCTGGGTGGCACCGGGACGCCGGCACTGGCGGAGGGGGTCCTGCTGCTCGCCGCCGGGCTGCTCGACGAGGAGGTCCCGCCCGCCGGGGATCACGGCGTGCCGTCGGCGACCGTGTACGTCGTCCAGGGGAGCCGGGCCACCTGGTCCACGCACCGGGTCCGGCCGGTCGGCGGCTGCCCGGTGTGCCGGCCGCTGCCCGAGGACTCCCCCGCCGCGGCGGAGCTGCCTGCCGTGCCGCGGCCGCTGCCGGACCCCGCGGAGCTGCGCGGCCCCAACGACCGTACGGGGGCGGAGGCGTTGCGGGCGGAGCTGTACGACGAGCGGTTCGGCCCGGTGCGCCGCCTCTTCCGTACGGAGGACTCCGCGTTCGGCCTGACGACCGCCTGGGTGACCGACGGCCGGCTGCTCGACGACGGCGGGTACGGCCGCGCCGCGGACTTCCGCTCCAGCGAGCGCGTGGCGCTGTTCGAGAGTGTGGAGCGGCTGGCCGGCATGCGCCCGATGGGCCGGCGCACCGCGCTGCGGGCCTCCTTCGCGGAGCTGGGCCCGGACGCGGCGGTGGACCCGGTCCGACTGGGGCTGCCCGACCCGGTGCACCACGGGCACCCCGCCTCCCGGACGGTGCCGTACCGGCCGGACCTGGAGCTGGACTGGGTGTACGGCTGGTCGCTGACGGAGGGCCGGACCCGCGCCGTCCCGGAGCACGTCGCCTACTGGGACCTGCCGGACCCGCCGGACGGGGCGCCGCCCGGGGCACGGGTGGTGTACGAGTCGTCGAACGGCTGCGGGCTGGGCAACAGCCCGCAGGAGGCCGCCCTGTACGGGCTGTTCGAGGTGGCCGAGCGGGACGCCTTCCTGATGGCCTGGTACGCGGGCACCCCCCTGCCCGGTGTCGCCCTGCCCGCAGGCGACCCGCTGGTGGCGGCGCTGGCCGCGCGGGCGGAGCTGCTCGGCTACCGGCTGCGCCTGCTGGACGCCACGAACGACCTCGGTGTGCCCGCCGTGGTGGCCGTGTGCCGCTACGAGGGCCGCCATCCGGCGGCGCCGCGCGCGTTCCTCGCGGCGGGCGCGCACCACGATCCGCGCGTCGCGATCCGCTCGGCGGTGGCGGAGGCGGTCACGAACGTCCAGGACGCCGCTCAGCGGCCGGCCGGTCCGGGCCGGGCGCGCGACCCGGAGCGGCTGCGGCCGATGCTGGACCGGCCCGAGCTGGTGGTGGGCCTCGACGACCATGTGGGGCTGAACGCGCTGCCGGAGGCGCAGCCGCGGCTGGAGTTCCTGTTCGCCGACACCGGGGCGGCCCCCTGGCAGGAGCGGTGGCCGGGCGCGCCCGCACCCGTGGCCGACCTGACGGTGCTGCTGTCGGAGACGGTCGCCCGGCTGGCCGGTGGGGGGCTGGAGGTCGTCGTGGTGGCTCAGGACGAGCCCGGTGTCCGGGACCGGCTGGGGCTGCACTGCGCGAAGGTGGTCGTGCCGGGCACCCTCCCGATGACGTTCGGGCACGTCAACCGGCGCACTCTCGGCCTGCCCCGGCTGCTGGAGGTGCCGTACCGGCTGGGCCGCACCGCGCGCCCGCTGCGGCACGACGAACTGCCCCTGCACCCGCACCCCTTCCCGTGAGGTTCCGATGACCCCTCAGGCGTACCCTCCCCCGGCCCGTCCCGCCGCCGCTTCCGCACCGGCGGGCGGCTGGCAGAGCCTGCACCTGTCGCTGCACACCGGTGCCGCGGACACCGACGCGTTCGTCACCGGCGCTCTGGCGCCGCTGATGGACGCCCGGTACGGGCCGGAGTCCGGCGGTGCCTGGTTCTTCATCCGGTACGGCGAAGGGGGGCCGCACCTGCGGATCCGGTTCCGCGGGCCGGGGGCGGGGCCCGTCGACGCGGCCCGGCTCGCGGCGGAGCTCGGCGGCCTCGCCGCCGACACGGCCCCGGTGGCCGGGCCCTGGCCGGTCCGCCACGGCGAGGTCCACGCGGTGCCGTACGAGCCGGAGACGGAGCGGTACGGGGGTCCGGAGGCGCTCCCGGTCGCCGAGGAGGTGTTCGTGCACGCGACGCGCGCCGCCGTGGCAGCCCTGCGCGCGCTGCCCGCGCGGGCGGACCGGCTGGGGCCGGCCATGGACTTCGCGCACGCCACCGCCGCGGCGCTCGGACTGGACGAGCTGGCGGCCGCGGGCTGGCTTCGCCGGCATGCCGCGTCCTGGCGCTGGGTCGCCGAGGTGCGGCCGCTGCCCGGGGCCGCCGTCCACACTCGCGTGAACTCGGTGTTCGCCACGCAGCGGGAGGTTCTGGCGCGGCGGGCGCGGGCCGTGCGCGCCGGGGCCGCGGAGGGCGGTGCCGCGCCGTGGCTCGACGAGTGGGTACGGCAGGTCCGCGCGGCGGACGCCGTGCTGCGGGCGGTGGTCCCGGCGGGCGGGCCGGGCACTCCGGAGCGGGCGGATCGGCGGCTGTGGGTGTGGGCCTCGCAACTCCACATGCTGTTCAACCGGTTGGGTGTGGCCCCGGACGAGGAGCGGGCCGTGTGCCGGCTCGCGGGTCGGGCCCTGCTGGAGCCCTCGGGCGGCGGCGGGCCGGCGGCCGGGCCGGCAGGCGGCGGGTTCTTCGAGAGGGGTGCGCGCGCCGCGGACTACCAGTACCTGGAGCGGAGCAAGTTCCAGGTCGGCCGCGGGCAGGACACGGCGGTCCGGGACGTCCCGCGGCCGCCCGCCGTCCCGGAGGGCCGCCGCGTCGAGGGGGAGGTCCCGCTGCCGGCGGCGCCGCTGCCGCCGGTTTCCCTGGGCGGGGCGCTGCACGGCCGGCGCTCGGCGCGCGGCGCGCTGACGGGGCCGCTCGACGCGGCGGAGCTGGGTGGCGTGCTGTGGCATGCGCACGCCCCGAGTCACACGTCCCGGCAGGTCACGGCCGACGGGACAGAGCGGAAGGCGCGGCACCGCCCGTATCCGAGCGCGGGCGCCCTGTACAGCGTGCGGGTGCGGCTGCTCGCGTGGGATGTGGCCGGGCTGCCCTCGGGCACCTACCACTGCGCGCCGGAGCGGCGGTCGCTGGTGCGCCTGGGGCCGGCCCCGGAGGTGGAGGCGGTGAAGGCGCTGTCCTCGTACCTGGCGCTCCCGGAGGGCGACCCGGACGCCGTCGGGATCGACGCGGCGCCGGCCGTCCTGGCCGTCCACCTCGACCTGGGGCTGCTGCGCGGCCGGTACGGGCTGCGGGCGCTGCGGCTCGGCCTGCTGGAGGCGGGGCACCTGGCCCAGGTGCTCCAGCTGACGGCGGGCGCGTTCGGGCTGGCGACGATCCCGCTCGGCGGCCTCCAGGACGACCTGGCGCACGAACTGCTGGGCTTGGACGACCTCGACGAGCCCGTCCAGTACCTCCTCCCGCTCGGCCGCCCGGCGGGATGACCGGGCAGGCCGGACGGCGGACAGACGGCGGTCAGGCTGCGGGGCGCCAGTAGCCGAGGCCGTTCACCCGCTGCTTGGGCAGGCCGAGTTCCTTGCGCAGGTACCCGGTGAGGGTGCGGGTGGTCGCCGTGTCGCAGGCCAGCCAGACGTACGCGGTCTGCGGGTCGGGCGCCAGGCCGGGAAGCTCTGCGCGGATGCGCTCGACGAGGGCGGCGCCGCCGCCGGAGCGGGGGACGCGGCGGATGTCGTGCCGGTCGGCGTCGAGCCGGACGGGCAGGTCGGCGTCGTCCTCGTGCTGGGTCTCGAACCAGATGGTGGCCGGGGTCTGCGGGTGGGCGTCCAGCAGGGAGTTGATGGCCGGCAGGGACGCCGGGTCGCCTATCACCAGCAGCCGGTCCGGGGCCGGTGCCGGTGCGGTGAAGCCGGTGCCCTGCACGGTGGCGTCGATGGTGGCGCCGGGCTCCGCGGTGCGCGCCCAGTCGCTGGCGACGCCGTCGTGGAGGGCGAACTCCAGGGAGAAGGTGCCGGCGGCCGGGTCGGGGTCGACGAGGGTGTAGGCGCGCTGGTGCGGCTTGCCGTTGTCGGTGAACCACAGGCGGACCCACATGGTGGGGTGCAGGGAGCCGCCGGCGGCGGCGAGCAGTCCGCCGTCGGTGAAGGAGACGCGCCGGTAGTGCGGGGTGACCTGTTCCGCCCCGGTGACCGTGAACGTGAAGTCCTTGCCGCGCAGCAGCTTGAGGACCACGCCCTCCCAGCCCTTGCCGACCGCCATGTCCGCCCCTTTCCCTGACGCCGTATAGTCAGGCGAGCCTAACCTAATAATTTTCGGGGCGTGGAGCGGACCCCGCACGGCCGGCCGGGCCGGCCGCGGCCCCGGCGACCGGCGCCCCGCACCGGCCGCGATCCGGCCGGACGCCACGAAGGAACGGAAGAACCGCCATGAGACCCGAGTCCACCGCCCTCGCATCGCCGCGCGCGGACGTCTACACCGAGACCGTCCCCGGCTTCGGCACCGTCCGCTTCACCCCGGTCGACCCCGCGGCGGACTCCGCCGTCCTCCACTCGTGGGTCGTCGAGGAGCGCGCCCAGTTCTGGGGCATGATCGGCGCGAGCCGGGAACTGGTGCAGGAGATCTACGAGGACGTGGACCGCCGCGACACCCACCACGCCTACATGGTGCGGCTCGACGACGAACCGGTGGCGCTGTTCCAGACGTACCAGCCCTCCGAGGACCGCGTCAGCCTGTGCTACGAGGTGCGTGAGGGCGACATCGGCGTCCACCTGATGCTGGCACCGGCGAACGGGCGGCCCCGGCCCGGCTTCAGCCGCACGCTGATCGGCTCGCTGACCCGCTTCACCTTCCGCGACCCGGCCGTCCTGCGCGCCGTCGGCGAGCCCGACGCCCGCAACGCGAAGGCCGTCGCGATGCTGGGCCGCCTCGGGTTCGTCCCGCAGGGGGAGATCACTCTGCCGGAAATCGACCTGCCGGAGATATACCTCCCGGAGAAGCGAGCCGTGCTCGCCTTCCTCGACCGCCCTGCCGTGCTGCCGCCCGCCGACGGGAGCACCCCGACCCCCTAGGAACCCGTATGCCCGCAGCGCACCGGAACGCCACGGGGCTCCGGCCCCCGGACTCCCGCACCGCCGGCGGCCTCGGCCGCATCGCCCTGCGCGGCGTCGACCCGGCGGCCGACGCCGCGCTGATCCACCGCTGGGTGAGCCAGGAGCGGGCCCGGTTCTGGGGGATGGGCGGCGCGGACCGCGAACGGGTCCGCGAGGTGTACGAGGACCTCGACCGCCGGGACACCCACCATGCGTTCCTGGCCCTCCTGGACGGCGTACCGGCCGCGCTGTTCCAGTCGTACGACTGCGCGGCCGACCGGGTGTCGGAGTGCTACCCGGTCCGGCCGGGCGACGTGGGCGTGCACCTGCTCATCGGGCCGCCGTCCGGCCCGCCCCGGCCGGGCCACACGGCGGCCCTGCTGGGGGCGTTCCTGTCGTACCTGTGGGGGCTGCCGGGGACCCGCCGGCTCGTCGCGGACCCGGACCCGGCCAACCACAGGGCGGTGGCGAGGCTGGAGCGCACCGGCTTCGTACGCGGCCCGGAGGTCGGACTCCCCGGGATCGACCTGCCGGAGGTCCGCATCCCCGCCAAGCGCGCCCGCCTCCTCTTCCTGGACGCCCCGCCGCGGCCCTGACCTCAGGGGGCGATGGGCAGCTGCCGCTTGTGCTCGGTGGCCCGGTAGCGGCGGGCGATGATGTCGAAGGCCCGCTCGCCGACCGGCTTGCCCTCCAGGAAGTCGTCGATGTCGTCGTACGTGACGCCCAGCGCGTCCTCGTCCGCCTTGCCCGGGTCGAGGGTCTCCAGGTCTGCGGTCGGCACCTTCCACACCAGCTCGGCCGGGGCGCCCAGCGCGTCGGCGACGGCGCGCACGCGGCGCTTGGTCAGTCCGGTGAGCGGCACGAGGTCGGCGGCGCCGTCGCCGAACTTGGTGAAGAACCCGGAGACCGCCTCGGCCGCGTGGTCGGTGCCGACGACGAGGCCGTCGTACGCGCCGGCGACCGCGTACTGGGCGATCATGCGCTGGCGGGCCTTGATGTTGCCCTGGACGAAGTCCTGGTGGTGGGCGTCGCGGAAGACGACGCCCGCGGCGACGGCGGCGGCGAGTGCCGCGTCGCTGGCGGGCTTCACGTCGACCGTCAGGACGTGGTCGGGGCGGATGAACGACAGCGCCAGCTGGGCGTCCTTCTCGTCGGCCTGGACGCCGTACGGCAGGCGCATCGCGTAGAAGGCCGCCTCGTGCCCGGCGGCGCGGGCGCGCTCCACGGCGAGCTGGCACAGCCGGCCCGCGGTGGTGGAGTCCACGCCCCCGCTGATGCCGAGGACGAGGGAGCGCAGGCCGCTCGCGGTGAGCTTCCCGGCGAGGAAGGCCACACGGCGCTCGATCTCGCGCTCCGCGTCGAAGGCGTCGGTGACCTGGAGGTCCCGGGCGATCTCCTGCTGCAGGGCGGTGGACGCCGGCTCGCTCACGGCTGCTCCTCGGGGTCGTGCGCGTGGGTACGCGGGGGCGGTTCGCTGTTCCGCACCGACCCTAGCCCAATCGGCCGTGCGGCCTTCCTCCGGCCGCCCGGCGGCCGGTCCGGCCGGGCTCCTGCCGGGGTCCTGCCGGGGTGCGGGGTGGGGCCAGGGGCTACGGGGACAGTTCGAGGTAGGCCGGCCGCCCCTGTCTGCGCGCGGCCAGCGCCGCCTGCCACACGGGCAGCACGTACGGCGGGACCATGTCCGCGGTGACGTCCTCGGGCCGGCAGAAGCGGATCTCGCCGATCTCCGACTCCTGGAGCGTGATCCGCTGCTGCTGCTCCGGGGTCAGCTGCGGGCCCTCGAAGACGTGGAAGACGTGCGCGCCCCCCGGACGGGCCAGCCACGCGGTCACCAGCAGGCCGCCGACCTCCAGGTCCAGGCCGATCTCCTCGCGCAGCTCGCGGCGCAGCGCCGCCGTGGGGAGTTCGCCCTCGTCGAGGTGGCCGCCCGGCAGGTTCCACCGCTCGTTGTGGACCGGGTTGACGACGAGCACCCGGCCGTGTCCGTCCGTGACGACGGCGGCAGCCGACGCGGTGGCCGTGGTGCGGCGCGCGGGCGCGGTCATGGGTGCTCCTGTCACGGCGGGGCGGGCCCGCCGCTTCCGGCCGGCGGGGTCGGCGCTCACCGTAACAACGCGGCCGCAGACGGGCTCCGTGGGCCCGGGCCGGGACAGGGGCGGGGCCCGCGGCCGGCGCACGAGGGGGGCGCACAGGGCGGAGCCCATCGACAGGGTGTCGCCGCCCGGTCACACTGGGGCACGGAGGTGGCACATGACGGAACGCGAACGCGCGCGCGAACGGACCGACGGCATGCGGCCCGCCGTCCGGGAGACATACGGCCCCGCGGACCTCAGCGCGGTTCCCGTCTTCGCCGGCGGCTTCATCAACTTCGGCTACTGGCAGCCGGGCGACCTGGGCCGCCCCCTGACGGTCGGCGACCGTATCCGCAGCCAGGAGGACCTGTACCGGCACGTGCTGGACACCGTCGGCCCCGTGGAGGGCGGCGAGGTGCTGGAGGTGGGATGCGGCCTCGCGGTGGGCTGCGCGCTGGCCCTGGAGGAGTACGCCCCGGCGCGGATCACCGGCATGGACATCCACCCCCAGCAGCTGGAACGGGCCCGCCGGGCCAACACCCGTGCCCTGGCGGCGGCCGGGCCGGGCCGGTTCCGGCTGGTGCGCGGAGCGGCCGAGTGGATGCCGTTCGGGGAGGCCGAGTTCGACCGCGTCTACAGCGTGGAGGCCGCCCAGCACTTCGACGACCTGGAGGCGTTCGCGGCGGAGGCCGCCAGGGTGCTGCGGCCGGGCGGGCGGCTCGCCGTCGCGAGCTTCTTCGCCGCCGACCCGGCCGCCCCGGAGCCGCTGGCGGCACTGCTGACGACCTTCGCCGACGGGCTGGACATCGCCCGGCAGCCCGCGGACCTGACGGACGCCCTGACCCGGGCAGGGCTGGAGGGCGCGCGGGCGGAGTCCATCGGCCCCGCCGTGTGGCCCGGCTGGGACCACTGGCTGTCCGCCCAGTGGGAGCCGGGCACCTGGCCGCGGAACTTCCTGCACGCCTGGGAGCGGGGGCTGCTCGACTACTACGTCGTCACCGCCGAGCGCCCCCGCGCCTGACCGCTACGGCCTGGGCAGTTCGCGCGTCAGCTTCGACTGCCACGGGCACCAGGTGGAACGCGGCAGGAGCGCCCCGCCCACCTCGTCCAGGTGCTCGTCCACGTAGGCGATGCTCGCGTCGCAGACCTCCATCGCCATGCCGAAGAACTGCACCGAGTTCGGATCGAGATGGTAGGTCCACGGCTTGTTGTACGAGGCGGGCGTCTTGACGACGGTGCCCATGACACCGCGGTGCTCGGTGTCGGCGCCGCTGAGGATGTTCCGGGCCTGGCGGATCTTGGCCGGGTCGGTGAGCTTGATGACGAACGTGTCCGTGCCGTCCGTGAACTCGAAGTAGGTGGCGCGCGCCGCCGCGGACACCGTGTCGCCTTCGGCGGGCTGGGCGGCCTGGGCGGGCTGGCCCAGCGCCAGCGCCAGCATCGAGACTGCCGCGACACTGCCGGCGCGGGTGAGGATTCGTCGCATGACCGGTACCTCCGTACCTGATGGGTCGTATGGGGCCTTTCGGCCTTTCGCAACGCACCGTATGCAACTCACCAGACCCAATGGCCACTTGGGACATGAAACTGCCTCAAAGGACACCAAGTGCACCCACCACCCTGCCCGGAGGGCCACGCTCCGCAGTTCCGGCGGCCCGGCTGCCCCTCCGCCCGCATCCCCGCTCCCGACCTGCCGTCCCGGCCCGCGGAGCCGCCCGCGAGGGCGCGGGCGCGGCCTGCGGTGGGGCGTCTGGACGCCAGTCGGCGCATGCGGTTCCGGGCGACACCCGCTCCGGCCCCTGGGGCGGGTTGTCGGGTGGTAGTGCAGGGGACCGGCGGGGTAGGTCTGCAGTGGCCTGCGGGTGGTCCGCGGCCGCGGGCCGCGGGCGGCCCGGCACGGGGGAAGGGAAGCATCGTGGGAAGCGGAGTGGGCGCAGGTGGAGATCCGGCCGGTGCGGCGCATGCCGGGCAGCCGGTGACGGCCGCCGAGTTGTTCGACGGGCTGGGGATCGCCTACGAGGAGGCGTTCGGCAGGCTGCCCGCGCAGTCGGACGCCGTCGACTGGCTGGCCGCCCGACTGGCGCCCGGCGCCCGCGTCCTCGACGTCGGCAGCGGTACGGGCCGCCCGGTCGCCGAGCGGCTCGCCGACGCCGGGTTCGAGGTGACCGGGATCGACGTGTCACGCGTCATGGTCGAACTGGCCCGAGCCCAGGTCCCGAAGGCCCGGTTCGAGCAGTGCGACGTACGGGACTTCGCCCCGGAGGGCGGCTTCGACGCCGTCTGCTCCTTCTTCCCGCTGCTCATGATGAGCCGGGCGGAGGCATCGGCCGCATTGCGGCGGATGGCCGGCTGGCTGGTGCCGGGCGGCTACCTGGTGTCGGCCACCGTGCCGGCCGACGTGGAGGACGCCGAAGTGGAGTGGATGGGGCGGCGCGTGCGGGTGTCGAGCTGCTCGACCGACGCCTACCTGCGCCTCCTCCGCGAGGACTGCGGCCTGGAGCTCCTGCACCACTCCGTCTCCCTCTTCCTCCCGGACGGCGGACTGGCGGCACCGGAGGAGCACCTCTTCTGCTACGCCCGCCGCCCGGTCGACGGGGAGTGAGGGCGAGCCGGCGCCGCGGGGGCGGACAGGGAGAGGAACGGCGGGGCGGGGCGGCGAGGGCGGAGCTGACGGGTCGCATGCGGGTGCACCTTTCGACGGGGAGCAGAGACAGCCCCCGACCGCAGGGACGCGGCGGTCCGCTGTCGCGGTACCCGGCCGCGTCGCGGCGCGCCCCATCCGAATGGCGCCGTCCGAATGGCGCAGCTCCCGCTACGCGGGGAGGTTCAGCTGCCAGGAGACGCCGAAGCGGTCGCTCACCCAGCCGAACTTGGGGCTGAAGCCGTACGAGCCCAGCGGCATCAGTGCCGCGCCGCCCTCCAGGAGGGCCTCGTACAGGCGGTCCAGTTCGGCCTCGCTGTCGCACTGGACGAAGAGGGAGATCGCCGGGGTGAACCCGAAGTCGTGCTTGGCGGGGCTGTCGATGCACATGAGCTGCTGGCCGGCGAGGGAGAACACGGCGTGCTGCACAGTGCCCTCGGGGCCGGGCTCGCCGGGGCCGTAGCGGGTGATGTCGAGCACCTCGGCGTCGTCGAAGAGCGAGGTGTAGAAGGCCATCGCCTCCTCCGCTTGGCCCTCGAACATCAGGAACGTGGTGATCTTCTGGGATGTCGCGGCCATCCTGCCTGCTCCAAGGAGGTGGGGTGCGGCTGTCGGTGCGACAGTAGGGCACACGGCAGCCGAAACCCCGTCAACTCCCCCTGCCGTGAGGCGAACCCGTACCCCTCCCCTATCATCTGTTCGATTCTCGACTCCCGTGGGCGTTCACGTCCGCACGGGAGCAAACACGATGAGAGGCAACGGGGACTTGGGATTCAAGGCCGGATATCGGATATCAGTGGTCGGCGCGTGCGCCGTGGCGGCCATTGCAGGAGGAATCATGTCCTCCAGTGCCTTCGGCACGGAGGACGGCGGTGACGGCCCGCAGGCCGCGCAGTCGGCGCCGCTGCCGGCGCCGGACGTGCACGCGGCGGACACCGCCCCGTCGCGCACCGACCACACCGCGTTCCGCGACGGCGTCATGCACCTCGGCGGCGACACGGCGGCGCCCGCCGGAGCAGGCGGCTCCGCGAAGGCCGCCGCGGGTGCGGCCGCCCGGGCGGCGGCCGCCGCCGCTCCCCCGCAGGGCGAGGGGTGGAAGCTGAGCGGAGCCACGAAGTGGCTGGCGACCGGCTACACGATCAAGTTCTACGACCAGAAGTCCGCGGACTGGCTGGGCCCCTACGCCAAGGCCACGGCGGCGGACCTCCAGCGGATCACGAACCTGCCGGTCAAGGTCGACACCAAGCCGGTGGGCTGGGAGTACTCCCGCCCGAAGGGCGAGGTGATCCTGGGCGTGCTGCACCGGCCCTGCCTGCCGCCGGACGGCGACATCATGGGCAACACCGGTTGGAAGGTCGTCCGCGACGGCTCCGGCATGGCCAACCTGAGCTGCGGCTTCACCAGCTCCTCGGTGCCGGAGACGGTGACCAGCGGGCACGCGTACATCGACAGCGAGTTCTTCACCCCGCAGGGCAAGCCGACCGCCGCCATGGGCGAGACGTACATGCGCAACCACATCAGCCACGAGATCGGCCACACCCTGGGCCTGACGCACGCGAATCGCAGCATGAAGCGGAGCGACTGCGTCAAGGGCACCGACTCCGGCCAGTTCCCCGTCATGTGCTCGCCTGCGTACGCGTACCAGGACAAGCGGGCCGGCACGTACGTGCAGCAGTTCGACGTCCAGGGCTTCCGCAGGCTGGCCGCGGGCGCGGGCGCCGTGCTGCCCCCGCAGGGGAAGGTCTCCGGCATCGCCGGGAAGTGCCTCGACGCCAGGGGCGGCAAGGCGGCCAACGGTACGCAGATCCAGCTCTACACCTGCAACGGATCGGTCGCGCAGTCCTGGATCCTCGGCAAGGACGGCACCTTCCGGGCGCTCGGCAAGTGCCTCGACAATGCGCGCAACGGCAGCGCCAACGGCAACAAGATCCAGCTGTGGGACTGCAACGGCTCCGCCGCGCAGCGCTGGTCGGTGAACGCCAAGGGCCAGATCGTGCACGTCGCGTCGGGCAAGGTGCTCGACGTGAAGGGCGGCGCGACCGCGAACAGCACCGTCGTCCAGCTGTACACGCCGAACACCGGCAAGGGCCAGCTCTGGAAGGCGCCGAAGTAGTCCGGTCCCCCGCCGCTGCGGCTCAGCCCGGGAGCAGGGCGTCGACGACGTCGACGACCAGGTCGCCCAGCGACCTGCCGCCCGTGCCGAACGCGGCGGCGAGGGCGTAGCCGACGGCGGCGTCCTGCGGCTGGGGGCCGGCGCCGGGCAGCCAGTCCGCGGCGACGGACCCGTCGCCTCGGGAGGTGAACTCCCCGAGGCGGCGGCCGTCCCGCAGGAACCTGCTGGCCGTCGCCGAGCAGGGCACCAGGCGGTAGCGGCTGCCGCCGGCGCGGGCGTCGACGCGGTAGGAGCGGCGGGGGATCCAGGCCCGGGCCGGGCGGATGCCGGCCGGGCCGCCGTCCACGGTGAGGGTGAGGCGTCCGCCGTCGCGGGTGCCGATCGGCGCGTACCGGTTCGGCTTGGCGCCGCCACCGCGGACCAGCCGCACCTCGGGCAGCGCCCCGCCCGCCACGGCCACCGTCCCCCGGCCGGCGTCGAGGCGGACGTCGACGGGCCCGAAGCACTCGTCCGCGACGGGCCCGGACGGGCCGGCCGTACTGTCGCCGCCGAACGGCGGCTCCGCGTCGGAGAACGGCAGGGACGGATCGTGCATGGCGGTCTTCCTCGGAGCCGAAGGGACGGACGGGCCGCCGGCCACTGCACGCCCGGCACCCCCGACCATGATCGCCCACCCGGCGGACGCATCGCACGCGAGACGGCCCGGCAGCCGGGCCATGGGCGACGATGGTGCCCATGTCCGAACGATTCACGACCCGAGTCCTCGACCTCACCACAGGCCGCACCGAGACCGTGACCGACCTGACCCGCCACTGCGAGCGCTTCCTCTCCGACGCCGCAGCCGGCCGCGACGGCCTCCTGAACGTCTTCGTCCCGCACGCCACCGCCGGCATCGCGGTGATCGAGACGGGCGCCGGCAGCGACGACGACCTCCTCGACGCCCTCCGCGCCCTCCTCCCCGCCGACGACCGCTGGCGTCACCGCCACGGCTCGCCCGGCCACGGCCGCGACCACGTCCTCCCGGCCTTCGTCCCGCCCCACGCAACCCTGCCGGTCGTGGCGGGCCGCCTGGAACTGGGCACCTGGCAGTCGGTCTGCCTGGTGGACACCAACAAGGACAACCCGCAACGCCAGGTGCGCCTTTCGTTCCTCGGCTGAGCCGAGGATCAGGGGGCGATGTCCGACGGCTGCACTCCCGGGTGTGGAACCTGACGGTGTGCCGGATGCGCTTTACCCCACCATGTTCGGGGCGGCAAGCCGTCTCACCCGAAGGGGTGGTGAACGCGTTGACCCGTCTGGTCGGTGGGGTGGGGTTCCCCTACGGTCGGGCCCCGGTCGTCGCTCGCGGTGCGGGGCGGCGGCGTGGGAGCAGGCCGGGACTGGGAGAGGACGGCACAGGGTGGTCATGCACGAGGACTGGACCGACGGCGCGGTGTGCAGGACCGCCGACCCCGACGAGCTCTTCGTGCAGGGCGCGGCCCAGAACCAGGCCAAGTCGGTGTGCGGGAGCTGCGGGGTCCGTACGGAGTGCCTCGCCTACGCCCTCGACCAGCGGATCGACCACGGCATCTGGGGCGGGATGACCGAGCGGGAGCGGCGCGCGCTGTTGAAGCGGAGGCCGCTGGTGACGTCGTGGCGGCGGCTGTTGGAGGCCGCCCGGCAGGAGCACCACCGGCAGACGGGCCCCGCGGCGGTGCGCCGGGCCGGCTGACCGCCGGGCCGCCCGGGTGCCGCATCGCCGGAATGCCTGCGGGTGGGTTCCGTGGTGGGGGGCAGGCGAGCCCCGGTCAGGTCGTCGGGCGGGTCGCCAAGGCGGGGAGCATCCACGGGCTGACGGGGGCGGGGGCCGGCCCCGTCGGGGTCCTGCCGCAGAACTCCGCCTCGATCACGTTGGCGTACAGCGCCTCGTCCTGGAGCCAGTCGCCGTTGGCGTTGAAGGTCAGCTGTCGGCTGCCGTCCGGTGTGCCGACCATCGCGGACAGTGAGCCGTTGGTGCGGCCGCTCTTGCCGACCACCTTCACGCCGCAGGAGAGCTGCGCGAACTCGACGCCCAGCCCGTATCCGAAGCCGCCGCCGAGAGGCACCTCCGTGAACATGGCCTTCGTCTGGGCGGGCGGCAGCAGCCGTCCGGCCGTCAGTGCCCGGTGGAAGCGGTTGAGGTCGCCGGCGGTGGTGATGACGTCGCCGGCGGCACCGAGCCAGGTCATGTTCTGCCGGGTGGCGTCGTGGATCTCGGCGTCCGGTTCGGTGCGGTGGAGCCGGGAATAGCCGACGGGGTGCGGGCGGGGCATGCGCGGCGAGGTCCCGGGGAACGACGTCCCCTTGAGGCCGAGCGGCCTGACGATGCGGCGCATCGCCTCCTCACCGTGGGTGCGGCCGGTCGCCTTCTCGATGACCATTCCGGCGAGGACGAAGTTGGTGTTGGAGTACACCGGCATCTTCTGCGGGTCGGGCCGCGCAGGGTACGTCAGGGCGATCGCGACGAGTTCCCCGGGCGTGTGGGTGTCGTAGCGGTGTTCCGGGAAGCCGGGGCCGGCCGCGTCGTGGATGAACGCCGGGTCCTCGGTGTGGTTCGCCATGCCGCTGGTGTGGTTCAGGAGCCGGCGGAGGGTGATGGTGCGGCCGTCGTAGCCGTTGCCCTGCACCAGGCCGGGCAGCCACTTCTCGACCGTGTCGTCCAGGCTGAGCCTGCCCTCCGCTTCGAGTTGGAGCAGGACGGTGGCGACGAACGTCTTGGTGATGCTGGCGCCGCGGAAGTGGTCGGCGCGGGTCCGCTCGCGGCCGGTGGCGGTGTCGGCGTGCCCGTACGCCGCGAACCACGTCCCCTTGCGGTCGCGCACCTCGGCGGCCGCTCCCGGCAGGCCGCCCTCGGTGACCAGGTCGCGCAGGGCGGCCCCGGTTGCCTCGTGCCCGCCGGGCGCCGGCCGTGCCGCACCCTGTACGGGCGCCGTGTCGGGGCCCGCCGCGTGCGCGGGCGGGGCGAGTGCTGTGGTCCCGCCCGCGGTGAGGGCCGCCGCCAGGGCCAGTAAGACGGTGCGGGGAGCCCGCTGCTTCGGCATCAGGTGCCTCCTCCTCGTGGTCGGGGGCCAGCGGTGTGCTCCCCCGGTGCCTTGGACGCCGGATGCCGGCACAGGGTTGACTCCGCAGATGCCCTGCATCCACCGGAAGGGCCGCCTGCGGTCGCCCGCGCGCTGCCCGTTCCGAGGGCCGACGAGCAGTTCGCCACCTGCGGCGGCGGGCGGGGGATCAGTCCGCGGTGAGCCGTCCGCTCATCCAGGCGAGGGCCGGGGGCACCTCCCGGCGCCAGGTCTTGAAGTTGTGGCCGCCGCTGTCGAGGATGATGGACGAGACCCGTGCGGGCGCCTTGACCTTCGCGACGAACTCCATCGTCTCCCTGTAGTTGGGCTCACCCGTCAGCGACGAGGTCACCAGGAACGACGAGTCGCCCTGGGGCCGGTTGTCGAGGTGCCACAGGAGGTCGGACCGCTTCTCCTCGTCCTTGTCGCCCTGGAAGAGGTCGCCGGACTCGCGGTCGGTCTCGGGCCGGTACTCCGCCGACAGGCCGACGCCGACGGAGAAGGACTCCGGGTGCTGGACGGCCAGCTTCAGGGCGCAGTAGCCGCCGGTCGAGTTGCCGATGACGCCCCAGTTGCCGGGCGAGGTGCCGACCCGGTAGGCGGTCGCCACCGCCTTGACGAGGTCGGTGCCGTAGAAGGTCTCGCTCTGCGGGCCTCCGGGGACGTCGATGCACTGGGTGTTCGCGGCGGCGATGGTGGGCCGCATCATCACCAGCACCATGGGCTGCGCCTTCTTCTGCTTCGCGAGCCTCCATGCCGTCTGCGGGTACTCGAGCTTCTTGATGAGGTTCTCGGCCATGCCGGGGAAGCCGGTCAGGACGACGGCCGCGGGGAACCTGCGCTGCTCGGCCCCCTTCGCGAAGTACTCCGGCGGCAGGTACACGTACGCGGGGGCCGCCGTGCGGGAGCGCTCGCCGTGGACGACCACCTTCTCGATGACGCCGCCCACGCGGGGATCGACGCCGCCGGGGACCGCCGGCGCCTTGCGCCCGAGGACCTGTACCGCTGCCCCGCCGGGTGCGGCCGCGACCTGCTGCTTGGCGCCGACGAGGTCGGACCAGGAGTCATAGAACAGGAAGGTCCGGTTCGATACGAGCCCGACGGAGGCGAGGACGCAGACCTGGGCGAGGAGGAGGATCCCGATCCGCCCGAGCACCCGCCCTGTGCCCCGCCCTCCGAGGCGCGGCCACTGCCACACCGTCACGGCGCCCAGGAGGAGCGTGGCCAGCACCACGCACGCCGACAACGTGTCACTCGTCAGACCCATGGACCGGGATCGCCCTCTGCCGTGCCGCCCGGTTCCGACGCGCGGTCCGGGGCACACCGTCGACCGATGTGCACCGGTCAAGAGGGTGGAACACCGCCCGGCGTTCCCTCCGGAGCCGGAAATCCCGGGCGGTCGTGGCGCATCCTCACCCGATGCGGGCCCCGTCATCCGCCCTTGAGGCGGCGGGTGACCTCCTCGCTGATGCGGCGGTGCAGTTCGGCCAGTTGCCCGGGGGTGTACGCGGTCAGGTCGCCGAGGTCGGGCGGCCCGGCTCCCTGTTCCTTGCGCTTGCCCTCCTCGCGGCGGGCGAGCTCCTGCTCCTCGGGGGAGCCGGGGGCTGCGTACGCGCAGCGGATGAGCGTGCCGTCGGCGCTCTTCAGACAGGTGGCCTCGCGTCCGCCGACCTGGCCGCGGCCCTCCACGCGGTAGCGGATGTTCTGCTCGCTGCCGACGGTCGCGGTCCAGGTGGTGCCGCCGGTGGGCACGACCTCGAACACCCGGTCGTCGTTGTAGCAGCAGACGTCCCGGTACTCGGCCTTGACGAGCGCGACGATCACCGCGGGCGAGGACCAGGTCGGGTCGAGCCGGTGCACGGTCAGCGGGGCGAGCCCGCCGCCGCGGTGCCGGGTCGGCACGGCGGAGACGGCCACGACGGAACTGGCCTCGCCCTGCGGTGTGAGCGGAGTGACGTACGAGCTGCTGCCGCTGCCGTCGCGGTGGCGCAGGGCGAACTCGGATTCGTTTCCGGCGTTGGCCCCGTCCTCGGAGGCGTCCCAGCCGCTGCGCTCGAACCACCAGTCGGTGAAGCTGCCGACGGCGGCGGTCGCCTCGCGCTGCCGGGCGGCGAGGCTCAGCGGGTAGGAGGGTCCCGGCACCGCCTGCGTGTCGGCGGTGACGGTGAGCCGGCCGGTGTGGCCGTCGTACAGGGCGAGGCCGGCGGGGCGTTCGGTGACGACGAGGAGCCCGGTCTGGCGTTTGAGGGGGACGGCCACGACGGGTCTGTCGCCGTTGCAGACGACGTACGCGTCGTCGGCGTCGAAGCGGACCCAGCGCTTGTGTGCGGCGATCTTCCGGCCGAGGTTGTGGTGGAACCAGCCGCCGATCCGCGCGTCGGCCTCCTCCACGTCGAACCGGCAGCGCTGCTGCGAGCGGCTGGTGCCCCCGAGGGGTACGTCCTGCACCAGGCCGACCTCGTATCCGGCGAGCCAGCCGCGCCGCTCGACGAGGGTGGCGAACCGGTCGGCATCGGGCAGGTAGCTGATGTCGGCGATCTCGCCGGTGACGTCCCCGAGGTGCGGGGCGGCCTGGGCCTTGCCGACGACGTACGGGGCGCGGGCCGCCAACTCCGGTACCGGCCCGGTCACGACGCGGGTGGCGGCCATGTAGGCGCGGTCCTGGAGGTACGCCCCGTAGACCGTCCACGCGAAGGTGAGGGCGATCCCCGCGACGGCGGCGAGGCAGCCGAGGGCCTTGGCCGCGCCGCTCCCGCCGCCGCGGCGCTCCGCGCGCCCGCGGCGCAGCATCCCGACGAGGCCGGCGAGCAGTGCCAGAGCCGCGGCCAGTACGGGCACGGCCAGCCAGGAGAGGGCCTTGCGCAGTTCCCACACGGCGATCGTGCTGTAGTACGGGGCGTACCAGGGCGCGAGGAGCACGAGGGCCGCGGCTGCCGCGGGTATGCCGATGCGCAGGATCCGGTCCATCCGTGCCCTCCCCCAAGCCGGTGTGGACCCCAGTGTGGACCCGGGGAACGGCCTTTGTCAGGACGCGCGGGCGACGCGGGCTGCGCGGGCGACGGGCGCGGTCAGCCGCGCAGGGCCTTCGTCAGCAGGGAGCCGGCGATGATCAGGGCGGCGCCGATCCACCACGGGTCGTCGAGGATGAGCACGGCGATGCCGAGGGGGATGAGGAGCGCCGCCAGCGGCAGCAGGAAGCTCGCCGTGGAGGGCGGCTCGGGGCCGGGCAGTCCGGCGTCCCGCCGGGCCCGGGCCCGCGCGACGTCCGGGTACCAGGCGGTGAACTTCAGGGCGGCGGCGATGGCGGTGATCTGGATGATCCAGCCGGTCCAGATGTTGTCCGGGTTGTGGAGGACGAGGTCTCCGAAGGCTCCGGCGAGGGCGGCGACCAGGAAGGCGAGCCCCCACGCGCCGGTGATGACGTAGTTGGTGCGCAGGAATGCGGGGGTGTGCCAGAGCGAGGGGTCGACCTGCTCGCGCGCGTACTGGAGGGTGAACGGCATGCGGACGGCCATCGAGCCGAAGGCGATGAGCGTGAGGGCGATGTTGGCGACCTCGCCGGCGTACGTCTCCAGCCAGCGGAGGGTGTCGGGGGCGGCCAGGGCTCCGACGATCGCCATGCCGGCGAAGAAGACGACGTCGGCGAGTTCGAGGAGCTTCCAGGAACTGCCCGGGCGGGTCAGGTGGCCCAGGAGGACCAGGGCCACGGCGGCGGCCAGTGCGGTGGCGACCGCGACCTCGAACCGGCCGGGCCCGACCAGCAGGGAGAAGATGATCCACGGCGCCATGCCGACGACGGGACTCTCCAGGAACCCGCGCAGTGCCGAGGCGGCCGTGGGGCGTCCCTCGGTGCTCACCCTTCAAGGTTGGTCCCGTTCGGCGGGCGGAGCCACTCGTGCGCGGCCCGCACCGCGGGGGGAGCATGGGAGGCGAGGGCCGCTCTCTGCGGCCGGACACCCAGCCGGAAGGAAGGGGATGCGCCATGCTGGCGGACAGCAAGGCGTTCAGCGGCTTCTCGGTGCGGCGGATCGCCGACGTCCGGGAGTTCTACGCCTCGACGCTCGGGCTGCGCGTCTCGGGAGACGACGAGATGCTCACGCTGCACCTCGGCGGGGGCGGTGAAGTCCTGGTGTACCCGAAGGAGGCGCACGAGCCGGCCGCGTTCACCGTGCTGAACTTCCCGGTGCCGGACATCGACAAGGCGGTCGACGCACTGGCCGCGCGGGGCGTGGTGTTCGAGCGCTACGAGGAGTTCGAGCACGACGGGAAGGGCATCGTCCGCGACGCCGGGGGCCCGGCCATCGCCTGGTTCAAGGACCCTGCGGGGAACGTGCTGTCGGTGCTGACGCCCCCCTGATCCCGCTCCCCCTCGTGCGCTCACCCGTACGGGCGCATCCGGGCGTGTCCCCCGCTCGCGGGCTGCGGGCCGCCGGATAGTCGGGGCTGCGGGCGCCGCACCGGCGGCCGCGTACCAGGCGGAACGAGGCGAGCGGGTGAGGCGGTTGAGGCGGTTGAAGCCGATGGCCAGGCGTGTGGTGGCGGTGTCCGCGGTGGTGGCGGGCGTGGTGGCCGGGACGGGCGGCTGGACGGCGGGGGCCGTCGTGAACGGTCAGGAGGGCCCGGCGCCGCAGCGGTCGGCCGCCGTGACGGCCGCGTACCCGAAGGGCGTGGTGGTCTCCCGGTCGGGTGTCCACGTACGGGCGAAGCCGACGGTGTACTCGAACGTCGTCAAGACGCTGCGCCACGAGCAGGTGGTGTACCTGGTGTGCCAGCAGCGCGGCGGCTGGGTGGAGGGCAATCCGGTCTGGTACCGGCTCCACGGGGTGAACGGCTGGGTGTCCGCCCGCTACGTGCACGACCTGCAGCCCGTACGGGCCTGCTGACCAGAGGCTCCCGGCCGCCGCGCCGTGGCGGCCGGGGATGCGGGGGGTGCGGGGGGGATCAGAACGAGAAGACGGCGTTGCCGTTCAGGGTCGCGGACATGGAGCAGGAGTTGCCGAAGGTGTGCTTCCACGAGACGCGGCTGCCCTGCCAGACGCCGTCCGCGGTGACCGTGACCGGGTCGTAGTGCATGGGGCACGCGCGGTTCGGGTCCGGGGCGGCGAGCAGGCGGTCGAACGTGCCGTCGGTGGACTTCAGCGCCTCACAGGCGGCCTCGGGGTCGGGGTGGGTGCCCTGGGCGCTCGGGGCGCAGCTGAGGGTGGTCGCCCGGACGACGGTGCTGTTGGCGTCGTCCCCCTTGGCGACGGAGAAGACCAGGGCGGACGGGGCGTACAGGCTTGCGGGCTGTGCCTCCGCCATGCCCGTGGCGCCGGCCAGGCACAGGAGGGCAGCGGCGGATACGGCAGCGAAGCGGTGACGCACGACAGGACTCGCTTTCGATTCGAAGGTTGAGCGCGATACTTTCTTGCGATATCGCTCTCTTACACCGGTGAGTCTGTCGGGTGCGAAGGGTGACCGCACATCGATCGCCGATTTACGGACAGCGTGTTCGGATAGCGGATAGCCGGCGGGGTGTTCGCCCAGCTCACACCCCGTTCCACGGCTCGATGGCGGTCCGTGCCCGCCTGCCGACGGAAGGTGAGCGATCTGCTGACGTGCACTTCCGAGGGCGCGAGGCCGGGCAACAGCCACCCGGCCTTCATCGAACGGCCATTCAGCTTGACCGGATCCCTACGCTCCCGTGCCCCGCCCCGGACGACCCAGCCGGCGGAGCGGCCGCAGCCGGTGGAGGGTGCGCGCCGCGCGGCGGCCCCACGCGCCTGCGCCGGCCGCCGCACTGCGGGGCACCGCGGCGGCGCCTATGCTGCCCGCATGCCAAAGGGAACACGCGTACGCCAGACACGGACGACTCCGCTTCGGGACATGGGCGGATACGCCGTGGACGGGCAGCGGCTGGTCCGCATCACACTCGCCCTCATGCTCTGCGGATGGGCGGTGGCCGCCGGCGTGTTCGTCCTCGGACGGGCGAACGCGGTCTGGGCCGCAGTGCCGTTCATCACGGTGGTGATCACGGGCCTGGGCTTCGCTGTGGCACTGGTTCTGCTGCACCGGGCGACGTGGACCGCCCTCCTCTCGCTCGCCGGGACGGCGGCCATGCTGGCGGGCGCGGCCAACGGCGGCACCGCCCCGCTGATCTCCGGCGCGGCCATATGGTCCGCGCTGGCCGCAGCAGCAGGCCGGCGCGGCTACTACAGGCGCCGCCGCGGCATCCAGGCCCCCTGGTGGGACAGCCTCGTCTGACACGGAGGCGGACACCCCGGCGGTTCTCCCCCGCCCGGCACCGGCCGGCCGTAGTGTCGAAGGGTTCCCGAGGAGGGCTGCTGATGCGCAAGGTGACGTACTCGATGAACGTCTCGCTGGACGGCTACATCGTCGGGCCGGACGGCGGCTTCGACTGGACGCCCCCTCACGCGGACGTCTTCCGCTTCTGGATCGACGAGATCAGGGGGGTGGACGTCCACCTGCTGGGGCGCCGCCTGTACGAGACGATGCTCTACTGGGAGACCGCCGACGTCTCCTCACTCGACGAGGCGGAGCGGGAGTGGGTGTCGCTCTGGAACCCGCTGCCGAAAGTCGTGTTCTCCACGACGCTGACCGACGTCCGGGGCCGTGCCCGCCTGGCCTCGGGCAGCCCGGCCGAGGAGATCGAGCGGCTGCGGGCGGAGCCGGGACAGGGGGAGATCGCGATCGGCGGTGCCACGCTCGCCGCCCAGGCGGCCGCGGCGGACCTGATCGACGAGTACCGGGCCATGGTGTACCCGGTCCTCGTGGGCGGCGGCATTCCGTTCTTCCCGAGGGCCGATCAGCGGGTGGACCTCACCCTGGCCGAGACCCGCACCTTCACCTCGGGCGTCGTCTGCCTCGACTACCGCGTGGCACGCCCGGCCCGACCCTAGTGCAGTGGGCGGGCGCGCCCACGGCTCCCGCGGCGAAGCCGGAGCGATAGCTCGTGAAGCCGTCGGCGGTCTGGTGCGAGTCGGCGAGCAGCGTCATGACGCTGCTCGGGTCGGCACAGGTCTCCGCCTCGGCGTGGCGGGTGCGGAGGGGCGCGAGGGGCGCGGCGGACGGGCTCTGGCTCTCGGACAAGGTCATGCGGCAAACCCCGCGATCCGGCCATCCGGTTCATCCCTCGCGTTTCCCCACACCCCCTAACCGCCCGTGGCCGAGAAGTGCTGGTAGTCGGGGTTGGGCCAGCGGCCGCCCCAGGCCCAGCCGATGTCCGCGAACGCGCGGGACACCGCGTCCCCCGGCCGGATCATGCCGGGGACGGGCCGGTCCCGGTGCAGGTTGGCGCGGCCCGCGGCCGGGTGGACGGTGCCGCTGCGGTCCACGTACGGGTTCTCGACGGGGTTGATGTCGACGGCGTCCCCGTACGCATGCTGCGACCTCCGGCTCGGATCGCCCGTCACAGGGCGGCAGTTGAACGCCGAGGTATTGTCGTCCGCCATGGACCTGCCGTCGTCCCCGCCGTACGCGGAGGCCGGCTGCATGCGGCGGATGGGGAACCGCGCCGCGAACACCTTGCCGAAGGCGCCGAGCAGCGGCCCGACGGCGTCCTCGTGCACGACGAGCGCGCCGCGATGGACCTTGCCGTCGAAGCCCCAGTGGTTCATCCGGATCAGCCGCAGCTGCTCCGGGCCCACGGGACAGCCCGCGCGGTACGTGGCGCCGAGCGCCTCGGCCGGGACGGGCACCACTTCGGCGGCCAGCGAGGGCGCGGCCGCCCGTGCGCGCTGCACGGGCGGCGGGGCGGGGGTCGCGGCCGGCGGCGCGGATGCCGCAAGGACGGCACCGAACGCGAGGGCCGCGGTGACGGCTACGGGTATGGGTCGCACCCGTTCACCGTAGGCACACCCCCACGCCCCCGCACGCCGCGAGGGCCACACGGGCCACAGCGGGCCACGGCGCCCCCGCCCGGCTACCGTCGGACGCGTGGACCTGCTGCTGATGTCCGACACCCACCTCCCCGTACGGGCCAAGGCCCTTCCCCCGGAGCTGCTCGACCTGGTGCCCCGCGCGGACGTCGTCGTCCATGCGGGCGACTGGGCCGACGAGGCGACCCTCGACCTCCTGGAGGCACGCGCCCGCCGCCTCGTCGCCGTCTTCGGCAACAACGACGGCCCCGGTCTGCGCGCCCGCCTCCCGGAGGTGGCGTACGCGGACCTCCAGGGCGTGCGCCTGGGTGTGGTCCACGAGACCGGCCCGGCCAAGGGCCGCGAGAAGCGCTGCGCCGAACGCTTCCCGGACCTGGACGTCCTGGTCTTCGGCCACAGCCACATCCCGTGGGACTCGACGGCCGACGGCCGTCTCCGCCTGCTGAACCCGGGCTCCCCCACGGACCGCCGCCGCCAGCCGCACTGCACGTACATGACGGCCCGCATCGGCTCCTCGGGCCTCGCCGGCGTACGCCTCCACGAACTCCCCCCGCGCACGCCCGGGTGAGTGCCGCCGGCCCGCGGCCGCGCGCACCCCGCGGAGGCGTGCAGCGGGTCCTTCCGGATCCGCGGACGCGCCGCCCCCTCCCCGCATATGCTCCGGCTGGCACGACGCCGCTCCGGCGCAGCGCGCGTCCGGATACCGAACGCCGACGTAAGGGGACCGCCCCGTGAGTGTCCGCATCCAGCCCTCCTCCCAGGTCGACGAGACCGCCGCACTCGGGGACGGCACGACCGTCTGGGACCTGGCGCAGATACGGGAGGAGGCGCGGCTCGGCCGGGGATGCATCGTCGGCCGCGGAGCCTACGTCGGCCCGGGCGTGCGCATCGGCGACAACGTGAAGTTGCAGAACCACGCGCTCGTGTACGAGCCCGCCGTCCTCGGGGACGGGGTGTTCATCGGCCCGGCCGCGGTGCTCACCAACGACTTCTACCCGCGGGCGGTGGACCCCGAGGGGCGGCTCAAGCGGGGCGCTGACTGGGAGGCCGCCGGGGTGGTGGTGGAGGAGGGGGCTTCGCTGGGGGCCCGTTCGGTGTGCGTGGCCGGGGTGCGTGTGGGGCGGTGGGCGCTGGTGGCGGCGGGCGCCGTCGTCTCCCGGGACGTGCCGGACTTCGCGCTCGTCGCCGGGGTGCCCGCCCGGCGCATCGGCTGGGTGGGGAGGGCCGGCGTCCGCCTCGCCGAGCGGGACGGGGAGCCGGGCGTGTGGGAGTGCCCCCGCACCGGCGCCCTGCACGACGAGAGGGACGGCACCCTCACCGAACGCATTCCGCATCGGAACTGACGGCACGTCGGATTTTGGCCGCCGGGATTTCCTCAAAACCGCAATCACCGGCCACCCCTTGGGCATACCTTGTCCGTGTACACGGGATCTGAGCAGGCAACTGCCTTTGTTCAGTGGGGGGTTGTACACGACGGGGGCATCGCGGAACCATGCCGGCGGCGGGCGCGCAAGCGCGCCCGCGAGCGGCGTGCGTTCGCGCGGGCCCCGGTCCGGGGCATCGCTGGGGGGTACCAGTCGGCGGCTCCGGACGGCACGGGCCGGGGGCGGCGCCGCAGGGCACCGCCACGTCGGCACGTGCGCCGTCCTGCACGGTCCCTCCACGGAACGACGACCGCCGGCCGGCCCGAGGAGCGATCAGAGGGGGTAGGTGTGTCGGAGCCTCACAGCTCGCGCATACATCACGGCTCGCACATGCATCACAGCCGGCACGCGCACGACAGCTCGCGCACGCGCCGTCGCCACACGCACGAATCAGGCAGCGCACACGGCAAGCCCACCGCCCGGGCCTGCGACCGCAGGGCGGGTGCCCGGTGACCGGAGCAACCCCAGCACCCCGATTAGCTGCCCTGACCCGAGAAGACCCGACCCTCCACGCCCTCGCCCAGCGCCTGCTCGCGCTGGCCGAGCAGGCCCTCCCCCGGATGTACGCAGCCGACGGCGGCGGCACGTTCGTCTTCACCCGCGCCGGCACCGTCTCACCCGCCGGCACCCGCAGCGTGGAGCGCCGCGGTACGAGCACCCGGTACGCGGCCATCACCGTCCTCGGGGCCCGGTTCCTCCCCGAGGACCGGCAGCGCGCCGTCCTCGGCGGGCACACCGCCGCCGAGTTCGCGGGGCTGCTGGTGGAGCGGCTTCCGCGGATCACCAACCTCGGCGACGCCGCACTCGTCGCCTGGGCCGCGGCCGACACGGACCACCCCAAGCTGCCCGACGCGCTGGCCCGCCTCTCGGCCCTGGACGTCCCCGGGCAGCCCCGCTACACGGTCGAGGCGGCCTGGGTGCTCTCCGCGCTCGCCGCGGCCCGGTCCTCGGCCGACGTCGAAGACGGGCTGGCCGCAGCGCGGGACCGGCTGCTCGGCGCCCTCACGGGCACGAGCCCCCTCTTCCCGCACGCCACCGCGCCCGGACTCCTCCCGCGCTACCGCACGCACGTCGCGTGCTTCGCGGACCAGACGTACCCGCTCCAGGCCCTGGCCCGGCTCCACGCCACGGCCCCCGACCCGGTGGCCCTCCAGGCCGCCGACGCCTGCGCGGCCCGCATCTGCGAGCTCCAGGGCGACGGCGGGCAGTGGTGGTGGCACTACGACGCCCGTACCGGCCAGGTGGTCGAGGGCTACCCGGTCTACAGCGTGCACCAGCACGCCATGGCCCCCACCGCCCTGTTCGACCTGGCGGACGCCGGCGGCCTCGACCACGGCGCCGCCATCCGCCGGGGCCTGCGCTGGATGGCGGAGGTGCCGGAGCTCGCCGGCCCGGACGGGGTGCCGCGCGAGCCGATGATCCGCGAGGACCACTCGGTCACCTGGCGCAAGGTCTACCGCGGCGACCCGGCGAAGGCGGTGCGCGCCGCCCGCGGCCTGGCCACCCGGGTCGTCCCCGGCGCGCGCCTCGCCCCGCTCGACCGGGTCTTCCGTCCGCTCGCGGTGGACCGGGAGTGCAGGCCGTACGAGTTCGGCTGGCTCCTCCACGCCTGGCTGGGAGGCCCCGCCAGATGACCGGACACCGCGACAACACCCCCTACACCGACAACTCCGGCCACACCGACAAGGCCACCCTCTTCGGCATCACCCTCGACGCCCTGACCATGGACGAGACCGTGCGCCGCTGCCTGGACGCGGTGCGCCGCGGGGAGCAGATCGAGATCGGCATGGTCAACGCCGCGAAGCTGGTCACCATGCGGCGCAATCCGCAGCTCGCCGCCGCGGTGTCCGGCTGCGACCTGGTCCTGGCCGACGGCCAGGCCGTGGTCTGGGCCGGGCGCGTCCTCGGCGTACGCCTGCCCGAGCGCGTCGCCGGCATCGACCTGTTCATGCGGCTCCTCGCCGCAGCCGAGCAGGCGGACATCCCGGTGTACCTCCTGGGCGCCCGCGAGCACGTCCTCGGCCTGATGCTGCGCCGGATCTCCGAGCAGTTCCCCGCCCTCCGCGTCGCCGGCAGCCGCAACGGCTACTTCGACGACTCCGAGCAGGGGGCCGTTGCCGACGCGATCGCGGCAAGCGGCGCGCGCATGCTGTTCCTCGGCATGACGTCCCCCAAGAAGGAGATCTTCACGGCCTCCTTCGGCAAGCGCACCGGCGCCGACGTCGTGCACGGGGTCGGCGGGTCCTTCGACATCCTGGCGGGCGTCACGAAGCGGGCCCCGCAGCTCTGGCAGCGCATCGGGCTCGAATGGTTCTACCGCGCCCTCCAGGAGCCCCGCCGCCTCGGCAGGCGCTACCTCACCACCAACACCGCCTTCCTCCTCATGACGGCCCGGGAGCTCCTCCGCCGTACGCCGTCTGCCGGTCCCTCGCACGGGACCGGTTCCGCGAACAGGAGTCACTGATGCGCGTCGTCGTCGTGGGACAGGGATACGTGGGCCTTCCGCTGGCCGTTCGGGCAGCGGAGGTCGGACACCAGGTGATCGGGTACGACGTCGACGCGCGGCGCGTCAAGAGCCTCGCCGCCGGCGAGTCGTACGTGGAGGACGTCTCCTCCGAGCGGCTCGGCCGGGCGCTGAACCGCGGCACGTACCGTCCCACCGAACTCGCCCGGGACTGCGGGGGCTTCGACACCGCGGTCGTCACGGTGCCGACCCCGCTCCAGGACGGTGCGCCCGACCTGCGCTACATCGAGGAGTCGGCCCGCACCCTGGCCCGCTACCTCCGGCCGGGTGCGACGGTCGTCCTGGAGTCCACCACCTATCCCGGCACCACCGAGGAGCTCTTCGGCCCCCTCCTGGAGGACGGCTCCGGCCTGACGGCCGGCGCCGACTTCCACCTCGGGTACAGCCCCGAGCGCATCGACCCCGGCAACACGACGTGGGGCTTCCAGCAGACCCCCAAGGTCGTCTCCGGTGTGGACGCCGCCTCCCTCAAGGCCGTGGAGGCCTTCTACGGGGAGCTCGTCGACAAGACGGTCCCGGTGCGCTCCCCCAAGGAGGCCGAGCTCGCCAAGCTGCTGGAGAACACCTTCCGGCACGTCAACATCGCCCTCGTCAACGAGATCGCCATGTTCGCCCGCCACCTCGACATCGACGTCTGGCAGGCCATCGAGGCGGCCTCCAGCAAGCCCTTCGGGTTCATGAAGTTCACCCCGGGGCCGGGCGTGGGCGGCCACTGCCTGCCCATCGACCCGTCGTACCTGTCCTGGCGGGTCCAGCGCGAACTCGGCCAGAGCTTCCGCTTCGTGGAGCTCGCCAACGACATCAACAGCCACATGCCCGAGTACGTCACCCGCCGCGTGATGGACGCCCTCAACGCGCGCCGCCGCTCCGTCAACGGCTCCCGGATCCTCCTCCTGGGGCTCGCGTACAAGAAGAACACCGGCGACGCCCGCGAGTCTCCGGCCGTCCGCATCTCCCAGCTCCTCCTCGACCTGGGGGCCAAGGTGCGCGCCGCCGACCCGCACGTCGTCGAGGACGTCGCGGTGGACGCCCGGCTGGTCCGGGTGGAGCCGACGCGCAGGGAGCTGTCCGCCGCCGACGTGGTCGTGCTCCTCACCGACCACGACTCCTTCGACTACGCCATGGTCACCGAGCACGCCTCCCTCGTCCTGGACTGCCGCAACCGGCTCTCCGGCCCCACCGTGGAGGTGCTCTGACCCCATGCCCCGGATCATCTGCGTGGCCGGAGCCCGGCCCAACTACATGAAGGTCAAACCGGTGATGGACGCACTGGAGAGGCACGGCGCCGACGTCGTGCTCGTCCACACCGGGCAGCACTACGACACGTCGATGAACGACGTCTTCTTCCGCGACCTCGGCATCCGGCCGCCCGACCGGCACCTCGGGGCCGGGTCGGGCAGCCACGCCGAGCAGACGGGCCGGGTGATGGCGGCCTTCGAACCGCTCCTCGCCGAGCTGGCGCCGGACGCGGTCGTGGTCGTCGGCGACGTCAACTCCACCCTGGCCTGCGCCCTGGTCACCGCCAAGGCCGGCCCGCTCCTCGCGCATGTCGAGGCGGGCCTGCGCAGCCGGGACTGGAGCATGCCGGAGGAGGTGAACCGGGTCGCCACGGACCGGGTCAGCGACTACCTGCTCGCCCCGTCCGCCGACGCGGCGGCGAACCTGCGGGCGGAGGGGTACCGGGAGGACCAGGTCCACGTCGTCGGCAACGTCATGATCGACACCCTGCGCGCCAACCTGGAGCGGGCCCGCAGCTCGGACGTACTGGACCGGTACGGCCTCACCCGCGGCCGCTACGGCCTGGCCACCCTGCACCGGCCCGCCAACGTCGACGACCCGGACGCGCTGCGCGGCCTGCTCAAGGCCCTGGGGCGGATCGGCGAGCGGTGCCCGCTGGTGCTGCCCGTCCACCCGCGGGCCGAACAGCGGCTGCACGCGGTCGGCGTGCCCGCCGGGATCCGCCTGGTGCCGCCCGCCGGGTACCTCGACTTCCTCGCGCTGCAGGACTCCGCCCGCGTGGTGCTCACCGACTCCGGGGGCGTCCAGGAGGAGACGACCGCGCTGGGCGTGCCCTGCGTGACCCTGCGGGACAACACGGAGCGGCCGGTCACCGTCGAAGAGGGCACCAACGTCCTCGCCGGCACCGATCCCGAGCGGATCACCGCCACCGTCCACCGGGTCCTCGACGACCCGCCCGCGCCCCGCTGCCCCGCGCTCTGGGACGGCCGGGCAGGCGAGCGCATCGCCCGCGTGCTCCTGGACGGGGGCACGGCGCGGACCCGGCCGCGGCCGACGGACCTCGTACGGGGGGCGGCGTAGCAGGCGCACCCCACCGCGACGCACCACCGGACGACACCGGACGGCGCAGCACGGCGCAGGACAGAACAGTGCAGAACAGATCAGAACAACGCAACCACGCAATGAAGGCGGCGGCGCACTCCGGACGACGCGCCGCCGCGAGGGGGAAGACCATGGATCTCGCGGAGATCTGGCGGGTCATGTGCAGACGCTGGTACGTACTGCTGCCCGGACTGCTGCTCACGGCCGCGCTGACCGCC
The DNA here is from genome assembly GCF_003325375.1 of Streptomyces globosus. GTDB lineage: Bacteria > Actinomycetota > Actinomycetes > Streptomycetales > Streptomycetaceae > Streptomyces > Streptomyces globosus_A. The sequence goes on from NZ_CP030862.1 coordinate 3,911,824, forward strand.
GGCGTGTACCTGCTCGTCCCGGTGGAGTACCGCTCCCAGAGCACCGTGACGCTGCTCAACTCCAGGAAGGCCACGGAGGCCTTCGACGGCAACCCCTTCCTCAGCACCCAGGCCTCGCTGACCGGCATGGCCGACGGCCTGGCCCGCAACCTCAACTCCGACGAGTCGCGCGCCGCCCTGAAGTCCCAGGGCCTCACCGGGACATACGAGGCGAAGATCGCCGACAACGCGCAGGGCCCCTTCATGTGGCTCAGCGTCACCGGCACCGAGCCGGCCCGCGTCCTGAAGTCGGACGAGCTGCTCACCGCCTACGCCGAGAGGCGGCTGAACGAGTTCCAGGCCGCCCAGAAGGTGCCCGCGGAGGCGATGATCCGCATGGCGACGATCGTTCCGCCGCAGAAGCCGCAGGCGCAGACGAAAACGCGGGTCCAGTACCTCGCCATGGCGGGCGCGCTCGGCTTCGTGCTGAGCCTGGTCGCGACGTTCTTCGTGGAGGCCCGCGTCCGCGGCCGCGCCGACCGGGCCCGTTCGCAGGACGCGCCGTGACGGCCCCGGGGCCCGGCGCCGCGCCTCCTCAGCCGCCACCGGCCGCCGCCCCCTCCCTGGGCCGCAAGGTCGGCGCGGCCGCACGCTGGAGCCTGGTCAACACGGTCGTCATGCGCCTCGGCAACTTCGCGACCGGCATCATCCTGGCCCGGTGGTTCCTCGGCCCGGAGGCCTGGGGCGTGTACGGGCTCGCGCAGACGGTGCTGCTGGTGCTGCTCTCCGCGAACGAGCTCGGCGTCACCCTCGCGCTCGTCCGCTGGGAGGGCGACCCGCGCCGCTTCGCCCCGACCGTCCTCACCCTGAGCACCGCCGCCAGCTGCGCCCTGTACGCCGCCCTGTTCGCGGCGGCCCCGGCGGTCGCCCGGGTGCTCGGCTCGCCCGAGGCGTCCGCGGTACTCCGGGTGATGTGCGTGTGCGTCGTCCTCGACGGGCTGTCCCAGGTGCCGGCCGGCATCCTCACCCGGGAGTTCGCGCAGGGCCGCCGGATGGCCGTCGACGGCGTCAACTTCGTCCTCAGCACCGGCGTCACCCTGCTGCTGGCCGTGCAGGGCTGGGGCGCAATGAGCTTCGCGTGGGGCTCCGTCGCCGGGAACGCCGCCGCCCTCGCCGGATGCTGCCTGGCCGCGCCGGGCACGCTCCGCTTCGGCTGGGACCGGGCGCAGGCGCGTGCCCTGCTGCGCTTCGGGCTGCCGCTCGCCGGGGCGAGCCTGCTCGCACTCGGCGTGGTCAACGTCGACACCATGGTGGTGGGATCCACGCTGGACCAGCTCGCGCTGGGCTTCTACGTCCTCGCCTTCAACATGTCCGGCTGGCCGGTGCGGATCATCTCCGAGGCGGCCCGCCGCGTCTCGTTCGCCGGGTTCTCCCGGCTGGCCGAGACGCCGGGGGCGCTGGCGGACGGGTTCGCGCGGGGCCTGGGCATCGTGATGACCGGCACGGTCCCGCTGTGTGTGCTGCTCGCCGCGCTCGCCGCGCCGCTCGTGGAGCTCGTCTACGGCGCGCGGTGGCTGCCCGCCGCGGCGGCCCTGCCGTGGCTGATGGGGCTCGGCCTGATCCGGATCGGCTGCGAGCTCGCGTACGACTGCCTCGTCGCGGTCGGGCGCCGCCGGCTGCTCATCGGCGTGCAGGGCCTGTGGCTGGTCCTCCTCGTCCCGGTGCTGGTCGCGGGCGCCGGGGCGGGCGGGATCGTCGGGGTCGCCCAGGGACACGTCGTGGTGGCGGGCGCGGTCGTCGTGCCGGTGTTCCTCTACGCCCTGCGCCGGGCCGGCGTCGGCCTGGGCTCGGTCGGCCGGGCGTGCGCCTGGCCCGCGGCCGGCGGGGTCGTGATGGCCGCCGCGGTGACCGGCCTGCACCGGCTGCTGGGCGACGGCGTACCGGCCCTGCTCGCGACCGGCGCGGCCGGGACGCTCTGCTACGCGGTGTGCGTCCTGCCGAGCCTGGGACACCTGCGCGGTGCCGGACGGCGGGCACCCGCCGCACCGGCCGACAACGACGGAGGCTGACGGCCATGGCAGTGCCGGCAGACGGGAAACGCCGCACGGCGGCCTGGGCGGTGGCCGGGCTGCTGCTCGCCGCCGTACTGACCCTGTACCCGGCGGAGCGCACCGGCGGCGGCACGCCGCCCGCGTCCGCGGCGTGCCCGGCAGGCAGCACACCGGACTGCCCGAAGCCCGGCGGCGGGACGCAGCCGCCCGCGGCGCCTTCCCCCACCGCTCCCTCCCCCGGCGCCGGCGCCTCCGCACCGGCCTCCGCCGCTCCCCCTGCACCGCCCCGGGCCACCGCCCCCGGCCCGGCGGGGCCCTGCGCGTCACCCGGCGCCTGCGGGTTTCCCGACGAGCACACCACCGGGCCGCGGATCCCTCTGGAGCGGCACGACACCGGCAACATGTCCGTCAGGAAGGACGGCACGGTCATCAGGGGCTGGGACATCCGCGGCTCGCTGGACGTCTACGCCAACGACGTGACCGTCATCGACAGCCGGATCACCTCCACCAACTGGTGGGGCGTCAACCTCCGCCCGGGCTTCCGGAACCTGCGCATCCTGCACACCGAGATCACCGCCGTCCCCGGGAAGGGACCCGACAACGGCGGCGCGAACTACGCCGTCTCCAACATGGGGACCGAGTCCGTCGAAGTCGGCTGGTGCGACATCTCCGTCTTCGGCAACGCGCTCTCCATGGGCCAGGGCCATCTGCACGACAACTACGTCCACGACATCGTGCCGTTCCGCAACAAGACCGGCGAGTGGCAGCACACCGACGCCGTCATCAGCGGCGGCGGCAACAAGGGGCGGCTCGTGGTGCGGCACAACACCCTCCTCAACCCGGTCCCCGTGGACCGCGGCGCCACCGCGGCGGTGGGCCTGTTCGCCGACACCGGCACCGTCTCGTCGGTCGTCGTCGACCGCAACTGGCTCGCCGGCGGCGCCTACACGCTCTACGGCGGCGGACCCGGCGCCACCGGCATCGAGGTGACGGACAACGTCTTCTCCACCCAGTACCACCCGCACGGCGGGGCCTACGGGCAGGTCGCCGCCTGGAACGCGGGCGGCGCGGGCAACGTGTGGCGCGGCAACCGCACCAGCGAGGGAAAGCCGGTCGTCCCGGAACCGGCCCCGTCCCCGTCCCTCACACCCGTGCCCGAGACCGCGTCCTGACCCGGCCGCGCAGACCCCGCGAACACCCCCCGCCCCGAGAGGACGACATGCGCCGCATCGCCCGCGCCCCGTGGGAGCTCCTCAAGCGGGCCTTCGGCTGGCTGGTGCTCTTCGAAGCCCGCAACAAGCTCCTCCTCGCCCCCTCGGCGCTGCGCCTGCGCCGCCTGGAGGACGCCGAGACCGCCCGCCTCGCGGCCCTGCTGGGCAGGCCGCCCACCGCCCTCGTCGCCACCGTGATCGCCACGCACCGGCGCCCCGAGGCGCTGCGGGCCGCGGTCCGCTCGGCCCTCGCCCAGACGGTCCGCGACCACGTCGTCCTGGTCGTCGACGACGGCGCCGGCCTGCCCCCGCTGCCCGCCGACCCGCGGCTGTCCGCGGTCTCCCTGGCCCGCAACACGGGTACGGCGGGCGTCGTCCGCAACGTGGGGATACGGCTGTCCCGCTCGCGGTACGTGGCGTTCCTGGACGACGACAACCTGTGGGAGCCCGACCACCTGGAGCAGGCCCTCGCCGTGCTGGAGCGGCCCGGCGGGCCCGACGCCGTCTACACGGCGCTGCGCCGGGTGCTGCCCGACGGGACGGAGCGCGACGTGCTGTCGGTGCCGTTCGACCGGCGCCGGGCCGCCCGGGAGGCCTTCCTCGACACCAACGCGTTCGTGGCGCGCCGCAGCCGTTCGCTGTACTTCAGCCGGCTGCGCCGCCCCCCGGAGGTGCTGCCGAGGGAGGACTGGGAGCTCGTACGCCGCTACGCGCGGCGGCACGAGGTCCGGCACGTCCCGCGGGCCACCGTCCGGTACCTGGTGAACCCGGAGAGCTTCTACACGGCCTGGGACGGCGCCCCGCCCGCCGGCTGACCGGGGGCGGCGGCCGCGCGGGTCACGGCCGCGGTGCGGCCCGCAGGGCGGCGCGGCCGGCGAGGGCGCGGACGGCGGCCCGGCTCGCCTCCCGGCCGAGCGCGGCGCGGGAGGCCTCCCGGAGCAGGACGGCGGCGCGGAAGGCGGCGGTCGCGGCGGCCCCGTGCCGGCGGGCGTAGAGGCGGACCCGGTTCAGGGTGAGCAGGGTCCACAGCCGCGGGGAGGCCTGCGAGTCCCCGCCGAGGTGGACGGCGGCGGCCGCGGGTTCGAGGCGGGTGGCGAAGCCCAGGTCGCGGGCGCGCAGGCAGAACTCGGTCTCCTCTGAGTACAGGAAGAACGTCTCGTCCCAGGGGCCGCAGGCGTCGAGGCAGTCCCGGGAGACGGCCATGAGGGCTCCGGTCGCCCAGTCGGCGACGGTGGCCCGCCGGTATGCCGCCGGGTCGGTGACGAGCTCGCTCCAGCGGGGGAAGCGCCCGGCGCGCCGATTGCCGATGACGGCCTCGCCGAGCGCCCGCGTCACCTGCGGCTCGCGGCGCAGCGAGTGGTGGAGCGCGCCGTCGGGGTCGTGGAGCAGGGGGACGGTGATGCCGACGCGGCGGCCGCCCGACAGGGGCGCGTCGAGGGCGTCGAGGAGGAGGCGGGCGCAGCCGGGCCGCATCCGGATGTCCGGGTTGCAGACGAGGGCGGCGCGGGGGCCTCCGTCCCAGGCCGCGGCGGCGGCGAGGGCGGCGTTGACGCCGGCCGCGTAGCCGGCGTTGCGGCCGGTCTGGACGAGGGTCGCGTCCGGGGCGAGCCGGCGGAGCAGGTCCGGGGTGCCGTCGGCGGACGCGTTGTCGGCGACGACGAGCCGCCAGTCGGTTCCGGCCATCCCCTCGGGCAGGGCCGCCAGGAACGCGGGCAGGACGCCGGCGCTGTTCCAGGTGACGGCGACGACGGCTACGGGACCGGTACGCGGTCCGGGGCCCGGTGCGGGCAGGGGGCGGTCGGCGGGCAGGGGGCGGTGTGAGGACATGGGGACTCCACGGTGGGGTGCTGCGGCGCCGCGCGCCGGAGGAAGCCGAGGTGGCTGCCGCCCGCGGCGAGCGTGAGGAAGAACATCCCGGCGAACATGGGGAAGCTGAGGCTGTCGAAGGTGGCGCTGATGACGAGGGCCACCAGGGCGGACGCGAAGAACGCCTGGCCCAGCTCGCGGTCGTTCTCGGTGCGGGCCAGGCGGCGGATCGCGCCGCCCTGGTGGATGCCGGTGAGGAAGAGCAGCAGGAGTGCGGCCAGCCCGGCGAGGCCCGTCTCCGCGAGGGTGAGCATGTACTGGTTGTCGGTGAAGAAGTACAGGTCCGGGGTGAACGTGCCGAAGCCCCGCCCGAAGAGCGGGCGCTCCTCCAGGTAGGGGACGATCGCCCCGTACTTGACGGTGCGTGCCTGGGTGCTGCTGTCGCCGTTCGAGAGGAACGAGGCGAACAGGGCGGTGATGGTCCCGATCAGCCCCGGGATCACCACCTTGAACGCGGCGACCGCCCCGCACAGCAGGCCGATCGCGGCCCACCGGCGCTCCGGCCTCCAGCGCGGCACCATCACCAGGACCACCAGCAGGACCCCGATGATCGAGGTGCGGGACACGGTGAGCGGCAGGGCTCCGCCCATGAGGGCGACGGGGGCCCAGCGCCGCCAGCGGGCGAGGGTGCGGCGGGCCGGGTCGAGGGCCTGTTGTACGGCGAACGGCAGCAGGAGCGCGAGCATGCCGCCGAATTCGAGGGGCTGGGCGGTGGTGGAGCGGGGCCGGGTGAAGGAGCCGCGGTCGAGGGTGGCGATCTGCGGCACGCTGGACTGGAGGCCGGGGAGGGTGATGCTGTCCGCGATGTTGGTGGCGGTGAAGAAGTCGTAGAAGCCGATGGCGGCGACGGCCGCGCCCATGACGACCATGCGGCGCATGAGGACGTCCAGCCGGGAGCGGTCGTGGATGGCCGCGGTCGCCAGGACGACGAGGGAGACCCACACGAGCAGGCCGATGAGGCCGCGGTCGGCGCCGAGGATTTCCTTCTGGGAGCTGCCGCGGGTGGCGTTCGCCAGGTAGGAGCCGAGGACGGCGAGCGCCAGCACCAGCATGGCGGTGCGGGGCAGCCGGGTTGCGGCAGGGGGCCGGATGCGGCCGGTCAGCCAGCTCGCCAGGTACCAGAACAGGCAGAGGAGGGCGTACGCGTTGGCGGGGGTGCCGACGCCGCCGAGGCCCGGCAGGGTGAGGTTGGAGGGGATGAAGAAGGCGAGGGCGAGGTAGCCGCTGAGGAGCGCGGTGGCGTCGGGGCGGCTCCCGCGGCGGCGCCGCGGGGGGTGGTCGCGGCCGGCGCGTACGGCGGTCCGGCCCGCGGGTCCCGCGAGGCCGGGCGCTGCGGGGGCGCCTGCGGCGGGTGCGGCGGCCGCGCGCCTGCGGCGGCGGGCGGTGAGGGCGCTCTCCGTGGCGAAGGAGAGGGTGAATCCGGCCGCCGTGCCGGCGATCACCACGGCGAGGACCTGCTGGTAGCGGCTCTTGAGGAGCGGCACAGGCGTCTGCGGCAGGACAACGGGCGCGGTCTGCACGAAGTAGCGGGGCTGGACGCCGGCGGCGGCCTGGAGGGCGGTCAGCTGCTCACCGGCGAAGGCGGTGAGGGTGTTGGTCTCCTCCAGGACCCTCGCACGGTCGGTGCCGGTGACCGACAGGGTCAGCATCGGGCCGGAGGCGTTCGCGGCGAAGCCGACCGTGTACGGGTCGGTCACGCCGAGCCCTTGGAGGGCGCGGGCCGCGTCCGCTCCCGACAGGGTGCGGATCAGGACGTCGGCGGTGACGACGAGCGAGCCCCCCGCGTTGGAGAGGGGGTTGCCGAAGGTCGGGGCGAGCTGGGCGACCGCCGTGGAGTCGAGGAGGGCGATCGAGCTCTGCGACTCGTACTCCACGGGCACCGAGCGGTGCAGGTGGAAGCCGGCGAGCAGGCCGAGGAGGGTGAGGGAGGCCATCACGTACCAGCGGCGGCGCAGCACCCTGCACATTTCCCGCATGTTCACGTCCGCCCCCGCAAGGTGCCGGATCCGATGGCGGGGCGCGCCGGGGACTGCGAGGATCGTGCGGGACGGAAGGATTGCCCGTGTCCCCAGGCGAGTTGGCGCGTGTGCTGCGTCGGCGCTGGTACGTCCTGCTGGCGGCGGCGGTGCTCGCCGCGGCGGGGGCCGTGCCGGTGCTGCGGCCGGAGCCGGTCCATGTGAGTTCGGCGATCGTGGTGCTGAAGCCTCCGGTGACGGGCCGGCACCCGAACCAGCTGACGAACCTCCAGCCGCCGCTGGCCGCGGTCTCCTACGCGGCGGTGCAGCAGTTGGAGTCCGCCGCGGGCCGGGCGGAGCTCCGGGCGGCGGGTGTGGCCGGGCGGTACCGGCTGATGCCGCGCAACAGCGGTACGAGCGTCACCCCGCGGTATCTGATCCCCTCGCTGCAGGTGCAGGCCGAGCACCGGGACCCGGCCGTGGCGAACGCGGTGGCCGGAAAGGTGATCGAGGCGTACGGCCGGCGTGTGGCGGCGATGCAGGACCGCCAGGGCCTGCCGGCGGGGGCGCGGATGAGCGTGGACGTGCTGGTGCCGCCCGCCGCGGCGGAGCAGCGGGGCACCAGGAGCCGGGGACTGGCCGGGGTGGCGCTGCTGGCCGTGGTGGCCGGCGTGTCGGCGGCGCTGTGGGCCGACCGGCTGCCGGCCCGCCGGAGGCGGCGGGCCGGGGAGTCCGAGCGGGTGCCGGCGGGCGCGGCGGCCGGCTGAGGGGGCCGCGGACGGCGGCCGGGACCGCCGCACGAGGCGGCGGTCCCGGTCGTGGGTGCCGTGCCGGTGGTGCCGGTGGTGCATCAGATGCCCCGCCGCTTCCACGACTGCCACCACAGCCACTCGCGCCCCCGGTCGGCGACGGCCGAGAGCACCAGCGGCTGGAGGTACGGCATGGCGCGCGCCCCGATGCGGCGCCGCCGCCGGAGGGCCCGGTACTCGGCGAGCCCGCGGTAGCCGGGCAGGCACTCGGCGGCGAAGTCCTCCAGCTCGGCGACCGGGACAAGCCCGGTGCGCCCCCGGTCGTACGCCCGGTAGGCGCGGCGCAGCGCGTACCGGGCGAGCCGGGTGCGGGCCTGCTCGGCCAGCCGGTCCCTGTCGGGGAGCAGGTCCCCGCACTTGGCGAGGACGGAGTCGAAGGCGGTCAGGCGCTGGCGCAGGTCGTCGAGCTGCCCACCGAAGTCGGTGGTGGACATGTTGCTGCCGTGGACCCGGTAGAAGGCCTGGTCGGCGCCGCGGATGTAGCCGACGTCGGCGTGGGCGGCGAGCCGCATCCACATCTCGATGTCGCCGGCGTGCGGCAGCTGCGGGTCGTAGCCGCCGACCTTGCGCTGGAGGGCGGTGCGGACGAGGACCTCGGGGGAGGTGATGCAGCCGGTCCCCTCGCGGAAGCGCCGCTCCAGCCACCAGTGGCCGGGGTAGACGGCGGGGCCGGTGCTGCGGGTCCGGGCGTGCGGGAGCGGGCCGCCGTGGCGGAAGCGCAGCGGCCGCCCGTAGGCGAACCCGGCTTCCGGGTGGGCGTCGAGGAGGGCCGAGGCGCGGGCCAGGGCGCCGGGGACGAGCCGGTCGTCGGCGGAGAGGAGGGCGACGTAGTCGCCGTCGGCCCATTCCAGGAGGCCTTCGTTGTAGGTGGCGATGTGGCCCTTGTTCTGTTCGTGGACGTGGACCTCGATGCGCGGGTCGCCGGCGGCGAGGGCGCGGGCCGTCTCCGCGGAGTCGTCGGGCGAGGCGTCGTCGATGATCAGGACCCGGACGTCGACGCCCGGCTGTTCGTCGAGGACGCTCCTGACGCAGTCGGCGAGGAAGTGGCCGTACTTGTAGCAGGGGATCACGACGCTGACGGTGCTCACGGGCCGGCCACCTCCGTCGGGCCGGACTGCGCGGCGGCCGGCGCGGTGGTGGTGAAGACGGGGCCGACCCAGTAGTTCACGGACCCGAAGGTGTTCGTCGGGAACGCGCTGGAGGCCCCGTACCTGTAGAGGCCGTTGGCGCCGCCGCTGCCGTCGGCGGGGGCGAGGAGCGGGTAGGAGCGGTGGGAGGCGGCGAAGTAGCCGCCGTCCACGGCGTAGTTGCCGTTCGGTGCGTGGTAGGAGACCACGTAGGTCGTCCCCGCGGTGATGGGGACGGGGGTGCTGAAGGTCATCTGCTGCCAGCCGGAGAGGGTTTCGCTGCCGAAGGTGCCGGTGGCCAGAAGCAGGCCGGTGGCGGACCAGAGGCTGCCGGTGTGGGTGCCGGTGTTCCTGGGGCCCTTGTAGAAGGTGACGCCGGTGACGTAGCCGTTGACTGCGGACTGGAAGCGGGTGCCGAGTTCGACGGGGTTGGCGTCGCCGGTGACGTTCGCGGTGGCGGGGGTCGTCCCGCTGCCCCACAGGGTGCAGGGGCAGTTCACCGGGGGCGGGGTGGGGCTGGTGGTGAAGGTCCAGGTGACCGGCTGCGGCATGGTGTTGCCCCACAGGTCGGTGGCCTTGACGGACGCGGTGTAGGTGGTGTTGAGGGCGAGTTCGCCGCTCGGGGTGAAGGTGGCGCTGTCGGCGGCGCCGAGGACCTTGCTGCCGGGCACGGTCGTGCCGGCGGCGTCCTTGACGGTGAACTCCAGTGCCTCTGCGTCGACGGCGGTGCTGAAGGTGGCGGTGACCGCGGTGGTGATGGCGGTGCCGGTGGCCGCGGACTGCGGGGTGGTGCCGGTGACGGTGGGCGGGTTCGTGCTGGCGGTCGAGGTGTCGAGGACGGCGTCCACCCAGTAGTTGCTGCCGCTTGCGGCCTTGTTCGGGAAGCCGCCCGAGGAGCTGTAGCGGTAGACGCCGTTGCCGCCGTCGGTGCCGCTGCGCAGGGCGGTGAGCGGGGCGAGGCCCGCCGCGGCCTCGGCGAAGGTGTTGTCGAAGGAGTAGCCGCCGTTGGGGGCGAAGTACGAGGCGATGTACGTCGTGTCGGGTTTGATCGGGATCGGGGAGGAGAAGTTCAGCTGCTGCCAGCCCGAGGCCGTCTCGTTGGTGAACGTGCCGGTGGCGAGCCGCTGCCCGGTCGCGGACCACAGGCTGCCGGTGTGGGTGCCGGTGTTGGCGGGCGACTTGTAGAAGCGGACGCCGGTGATGGATCCGGGCACGGAGGAGCGGATCTTCACACCGAGTTCGACGGCGCTGCCGTCCCCGGCGTTGACGGTCCCCGGCACGGCCGCCGCCGGCCACACGGTGCAGGGGCACTGCTGGGGCCCGACGGTGAGCTGGATGGTGCTGGTGGGGCCGGTGTTGACGCTGTCGTCCACGGCGCGGACCTTGATCTCGGCCGGTCCGGGAGTGGTCGGGGTCCACTGGTGGGTCCAGGAGGCGACGCCGTCGGCGGCCTTCCAGGTGGTGCCGCCGTCGGTGGAGACCTCGACGCGGGCGACGACCCCGCCGCCGCTGTCGGCGGCGGTGCCGGTGACGGTGACCGGCCGCAGTGCGGGCACGGTGGCGCCGCCGGCCGGGGCGGTGACGGCGACCGCCGGTCCCGCGGTGTCCGCCGAGGCGGTCGCCGGGACGAGGTCGGACTGGAGGGAGCCGGGCTGGACGCCCATGTCGGCGAAGACGTTGACGGTGGCCTGCTGCATGCGCTTGTCGGCGGTGACGACGGTGTCGTCGGGGTTGTGGACGGGCATGTTGGTCAGGCCCCACGACCACTGCACGGTCCCGGCCCCGAAGACGAGGGCGCGGGAGTCCGGGTCCCGGAAGGCGACCAGGCTGTGGGTGGCCTTGCCGTTGCCGTAGGTGTTGCCGTAGTCGAGGCGGAGCTTGCCGTCGTCGATGTCGACCGTGGTGGAGGAGAGCTGGATCTGGCCGGGCGGGCGGGCCGCGTCCTCCACGTCGCTGTCCCATTCGTAGCCGAGGGTGCCGGCCGGGAAGACGGCGGTCTGCGAGGGGCTCAGGTCCGCGACGCTGGTGTTGCGCCAGATCCGCATCCCGGCGAACCTGCCGGGGACGGTGATCGCGTCGGCGCGGTAGCCGTTGACGCTGAACAGGGAGCCGGTCAGCTGGTTCTGCGGCTGGTAGGGCCGGCCGTCCGCGGCGCTGGCGGGGTCCATGAAGGTGCCCGTCCAGATGCCGCTGGGATCGGGGATGCCGTTCGGCTGCGGGAAGGAGAGCTTGGTCTCCTTGTAGCAGACGAGGGTCCGGTCGGCCGTGCCGGTGCCGTCGATGCTGGGGGCGAGGCGGGTCTTCCAGAAGATCTCGTTCCCGCTGAAGTACGTCTGGTGGACGCCCGCCTTCCGGGCTTCCAGGGCGTGGGTGAACTGCTCCTGCGTCCAGTACTCGTCGTGGCCGGAGGACATGAACACCTTGTGGTTGCGCAGCAGGGTCGCGCCGCGGGTCGACATGTCGATGCCCGAGATGTAGCTGACGTCGTAGCCGTTGCGTTCCAGCCAGGCGATCATCTGGTACTCGGAGCCGTAGATGCCGTTCTCGCCGCCGATGTCCATCGGCCGGTTGTAGCTGACCTCGTAGGCGCGGCCGTCGGGTGCGGGCCCGGCGCCGTCGTAGAGGTCCTGGCCGCCGTAGTTGTTGTACGCCTGCCAGGTCTGGTCGCTGGTCTGGACGACGATGTCGGAGCGGCTCGCGTCGTTGCGGACGACGAACGGATAGGGCATGACGCCGTTGCCGTCGGCCTGGTCGAAGTTGGCGAGGTACAGGCCGGAGACGGCGTCGGCCGGGACGGTCCAGGTGGCGGTGACGGGCCAGTTGCCGCAGTCGACGAGGCCGGTGGCCGGCTTGGTGGTGCAGGCCGCCGGGCTGCCTCCCGCAGCCACGTTCGCCGGGTGGATCTGGGCGGCCTGCGCCGCGGTCGACATCAGGCGGGCGCCGTCGCCGCCGTAGTGGCCGAGCCGGTACACCGACACCCGGTACGGCGTCGGCGACTGCACCTTGAACTGCACGGTGTCGCCCGCCTGGACGCTCATCCGGGAGGTGAAGCCCTTGATGTCGCCGTAGGCGCCGGGGGCGAACCAGTCGGCCATCGGCGTGCCCGGCTTGGAGTTCTCGCACACGATGGCGTTCGCGGTGGGCCCGCAGGGGTCGGCCGCCCCCGCCACGGCGGACGGGGGCAGGACCGTGGCCAGCAGGGCGGCCACCACGGTGAGGAGGCCGTACCGCAGCAGCCTTGTCCGATCTTTCATCTGTACCTCTTGTGGGTGTCAGCGCAGGGCGTCGGTGAGCGCGTCCACGACCCGCTGCTGTTGCGCGGCGGTGATCTGCGGGAAGAGCGGGAGGGAGAGCATCCGCTCCGCGGCGAGTTCGGCGTGCGGGAAGTCCCCCCGGCCGTGGCCCAGGTGCCGGAAGGCGGGGGTGAGGTGGACGGGTGCCGGGTAGTGCACGCCGGCGCCGATGCCCTCCGCGTTCAGCTTCCCGACGACGGCGTCCCGGTCCGCTCCGGTGACGCGGACGACGTACAGGTGCCAGACGTGCACGTTGCCCCCGGCGGTGGCGGGCAGGGTGAGCCGCCCTGACTCCGCGAGGTCGGCGAGGAGCGCGTCGTAGCGTGCGGCGGCGGTACGGCGGGCCTCGTTGCCGGCGGCGAGCCGGGCGAGCTTCGCGCGCAGGACGACGGCCTGGAGGCCGTCCAGGCGGCTGTTGAACCCGGCCACGTCGTGCTGGTACTTGGCGGTGCCGCCGTGGTTGGCGAGGGCCCGCACCAGGTCGGCGGCGTCCGCGTCGTCGGTGACGACGGCGCCGGCGTCCCCGTACGCGCCGAGGTTCTTGCCCGGGTAGAAGCTGGTCGCGGCAATCGTGCCCCGGCCGGGCGGGCGCCCGGCCCGGGTGGCGCCCTGGCACTGGGCGGCGTCCTCGACGATCCGGGCGTGCGCCGGGAGCTGCGCGGCGAGCTCGGCGGCGGGCGCGCACTGGCCGTACAGGTGGACGGGGACGACGGCGCGGGTGGCGGCGCGGACCGCGTCCAGGGCGGCCTGCGGGTCGATCAGCAGGGTGTCGGGCAGGCAGTCGACGAGGACGGGCCGGGCGCCGGTGCGGGCGACGGCGCCAGCGGTGGCGATGAAGGTGTTGGCGGGCAGGACGACCTCGTCGCCGGCGCCCGCTCCGGCGGCCCGCAGGGCCAGTTCCAGGGCGTCGGTGCCGTTGGCGGTGCCGACGCAGTGCGCGACGCCGGTGAAGGCCGCGTACTCGCGCTCGAAGGCGCGGACCTCGTCCCCGCCGATGAAGGCGGTGTCGGCCAGGACGCGGTCGAACCCGGCGCGGACCTCCTCCGCGACCTCGGCGTGGGCGGCCCTGAGGTCGACGAGCGGTATCCGGTTCATGCGTGTGTGCTCCCCATCGGTGTCTGCGGCCCGCGGCCGGTGTGCGGTGCGTGCGGCGGCGGCGACGCCTCGCCGGGTGCGTGCCGCGGTTCCCCGCGGCGCAGCTCGGCGAGGGCCGGGGGGCCGGCGTCGCGGAGTCGGCGGGCCGGGCTGCCGGCCCATACCTCGCCGGGCGGCACGTCGCCGAGGACGGTGCTCCCCATGCCGGTCAGCGACCAGGCGCCGACCGCGGTGTGCTCGCGGACGAGGGCGCCGGCGCCGACGTACGCTCCCCGCCCGATGCGGACGCCGCCGCCGAGGCGGACCCCGGAGGCGAGCGTGGCGAAGTCGGCGACGGTGTCGTCGTGGGTGAGGACGGTGTGCGGCATCACCGCGACGTGGGCGCCGACCCGGACGGCCGCGGTGAGCACGCAGTGTGCGAGCAGGACGGTGCCGGGGCCGGCCGCCGAGGACGCCGAGACGGCGGCCGTCGGGTGGACGACCGTCGCGTACCGGCTGTCGGGCAGCGCGAGGCGCCGTACGAGGCGGGCCCGGACTGCCTGGTCGCGGGGGCTGCCGGCGCAGACGACGACCTGCGCGTCCGGGTGGCCGTGGACGAGGTCGCAGCCGCCGAGGACGGGGGTGCCGTCGACGTCGGTGCCGTGCAGGGCGGGGTCGTCGTCGAGGTGCCCGGCGAGCCGCCACCGCGGGGTGCGGCCGGCGGCGAGGTCGGCGGCGGCCGCGTCGCGGACGGCCTGGGCGGTCTCGCGGGCGAACCCGCCCGCGCCGACGACGAGCAGGTCACCGGTGGCGGGGGCGGTCATCCGCCCGCCTGCGCGTGCAGGACGGCCGCGACGCGGTCCTGCTGTGCGTGCGTCATGGTGTGGAAGAGCGGGAGGATCAGCGAGTTGCGGCTGATCCGCTCGGTGACGGGCAGCGGTGCGGCCGTGTGCCCGGCGTACGCGGGCTCCAGGTGGGCGGCCATGATGCCGCGCCGAGCCGAGATCCCGGCGTCGGCGAGCGCTTCGAGGAGGGCGTCGCGGCCGACGGGGAAGTCCTCGGCGAGCAGGACCCAGTACGACTGGAAGTTGCCCTCGCCGTGGGCGGGGTCGCGGACGGGGCGCAGGCCCGGGATCGGGGCGAGGAGCCGGGCGTAGCGGGCGGCCAGGGCGCGGCGCCGGGCGACGACGGCGTCGAGCCTGCCGAGCTGGACCAGGCCGACCGCGGCCTGGATGTCGGTCATCCGGTAGTTGTAGCCGACTTCCAGGTAGCTCTCGGCGACGGGTCTGCTGCTGGCGTGGCGCTGGGCGGCGGAGACGCTCATGCCGTGTTCGCGGAGCCTGCGCAGGCGCTCGGCCCGGGCTGCGTCGTCGGTGGTGACCATGCCGCCCTCGCCGGTGGTGATCACCTTGCGGGGGTGGAAGGACCAGGCGGCGATCAGGGCGCCCTGCCCCACGGACTTGCCGCCGACGGTGGCGCCGATGCCGCAGGCGGCGTCCTCGACGAGGGCGGTGCCCCAGTCGGCGCACGCGGCGCGCAGGGCGTGGACGTCGGCGGGGACGCCGCCCTGGTGGACGGCGAGGACGGCCTTGGTGCGCGGGGTGCGTACGGCGTCCACGGTCTGCGGGGTCAGGTTGCCGGTGGCTTCCTCGACGTCGGCGAAGACGGGGCGGGCGCCGGTGTAGAGGACCGCGTTGGCGGTGGCGATGAAGGACAGGGAGGGGACGACGACCTCGTCTCCGGGGCCGAGGTCGAGCGCGATGAGCGCCAGGTGCAGGGCGGTGGTGCACGAGCTGACGGCGATGCCGTGTTCGGCGCCGACCCGCTCGGCGAAGGCGCGCTCGAAGTCGGCGACGCGGGGGCCCTGGGCGACCCAGCCGGAGAGGACGGCGTCGGCGGCGGCGCGGGCCTCCTCCTCGCCGAGCCAGGGGACCATGACGGGGATGCGCTCGGGGGCGGTCACCGGCCGGCCTCCGGCCCGTCCTGGGCGGCGGCCGCGGCGGCGCGTTCGGTGCGCCACCAGTCGACGAGGTCCCGCAGGCCGGTGCGCAGGTCGATCGCGGCGGTGAAGCCGAGGCGTTCCGCGGCGCGCGAGGTGTCGGCGAGGCGGCGGGTGACGCCGTTCACGGCGCGGGCCGGGCCGTGCTCGGGGGCGGTGCCTTGGGCGCCCATGGCCTCCAGCAGGCCGGCGGCGAGCTCCAGGAGGCTCGTCTCGGTGCCGCTCGCGATGTTGAACACCTCGTCGGTGAGGTCCGATTCGGCGGCCAGCAGGTTGGCGCGGGCGATGTCCCGGACGTCGACGAAGTCCATGGTCTGCGTGCCGTCGCCGAGGATCAGCGGCGGCTCCCCCGCGGCGATGCGCTCCATCCACCGGATGAGCACCTCGGTGTACAGGCCGTGGATGTCCATGCGGGGGCCGTAGACGTTGAAGTAGCGCAGGGCGACGTAGTCGAGGCCGTACATGGCGTGGAAGCTGCGCAGCATGCCCTCGTTGAAGGCCTTGGCGGCGCCGTAGAAGGTGTCGTTGTTGTACGGGTGGTGGCGCTCGGTGGTGGGGAACTCCTCGGCGAGTCCGTAGACGGAGGCCGAGGAGGAGGCGACGACCTTGGACACGCCGGCGGCCGCGGCGGCCTCCAGGACGTTGAAGGTGCCGTCGACCAGGACCTCGTTGGCCAGGCGCGGCTCCTGCGCGCACTGGGTGATCCTGAGTGCGGCGAGGTGGAAGACCAGGTCGGCGCCCTCGGTCGCCTTGCGCACGGCGGCCGTGTCGCGGATGTCGCCCTCGCGGACGTCGACGACGCCGCTCGGCAGGGCTCGGGCCAGGTTCTCGGTGCGGCCCCGGACGAAGTTGTCGAGGACCACGACGTCGCGTGCCCCGTTGTCCACCAGCAGGTCGACCAGGTGCGAGCCGATGGTGCCCGCTCCTCCGGTGACCAGGATCCTCTTGCCTCGTACGCTGCTCAACGCCCTGCCCCCACTGGTTTCGATCATGTGCCGTGCTGTCCTTGCGGTGTGTGCGGTGCGGTGCCCGCCGTGTTCCGTGCGGCGGCCGTCAGCGGCCGGTGCGCAGGCCGACGACGGCGCCGTGGAACGCGAGGCTGCGGGAGGCCGCTTCGAGGATGTCGAGGACCCGGAGGCCGGCCCGGCCGTCGGTGAGGGCCGGGCGGCGGTGGCGGACGGCGGCGGCGAACTCCTCGACCATGGTGCGCAGGGCCTCCTTCTCGCTGAGGGCGGGGGCCACCATGTCGCCGGTGCGGTAGGAGACGAGTGCGTCGCGGCGCTGGTCCTCGCGGAGTTCCTGCGGGGCGGTGAGGTCGACGCCGCGGTCGTAGACGGCGACGCGCTGCGAGGGGTTGAGGTCGTCCCAGACGAGGGTGCGCTTGGAGCCGCCGACCATGGTGGTGCGGACCTTCACCGGGGACAGCCAGTTGACGTGGACGTGGGCGATCGCGCCGGTGTCGAGCTGGAGGGTGAGGTAGGCGACGCAGGACTGGCCGGCGCCGATCGGGTCGGCGCCGTGGGCGGCCACCGCGACGGGCCGGACGTTGTCCGGGAGGACGGAGTCGAGGACGGACAGGTCGTGCGGGGCGAGGTCCCACAGGACGTCCACGTCCCTCTGGACGAGGCCGAGGTTGATCCGGACGGAGTCGACGAACTGGATCTCGCCGAGCTCGCCGGAGCGGACCAGTTCGCGGATGCGGGCCACGGCCGGGGTGTAGCAGTAGGTGTGGTCGCACATGAGGGTCAGGCCGCGGTCCTCGGCCTCGGTGACCAGGCGCAGCCCGTCCTCGTACGTGGCGGCGAGGGGCTTCTCCACGAGGACGTGCTTGCCTGCGCGGAGGGCGGCGAGGGCGACGTCGAGGTGGGTGCCGGCCGGGGTGGCCACGGCGACGGCGTCGACGGCGGGGTCGGCGAGGACCGCCGCGTAGTCGGAGGTGGCCTGGACGGTGGAGTAGCCGCCGAGCACCTTCCGGGCGCGGTCGGCGTCCAGGTCGCACAGCCAGCGGAGCCGGAAGGCGGGGCTGGCCTGGAAGTTGCGTACGAGGTTGGGTCCCCAGTATCCGGCGCCGACGACGGCGACGCCTAACGGCTCGTGCGGCGCCGGCTCCCGGCCGGCGGGCGCCCCGTCCGGCGCGGCCTCCCGGGCCTGCTGCTGGGCGGTGTCCTTGGCGGTGCCCTTCACGGTGGTTCCCCTTCCCTGCGCACGCCCGGCTGGCGTGTCGACGACCCATGGCCGGGTGGCGTGCGAAGGAAGGGGGTGCCGTGCCCGCCTGCGGGCACGCCGGACGCCTGTGCGGCCCGTGCGCGACCCGTTCGACGGCGGTACCCCCCGCGGCCGATGCCGACGCGGGGCCACGCGGCTGCGGTGTGCTTCCGCGGCCGCGGTGTTCCCGCGTTTCCCCTGCCCCCCGGCCGTCCGGCACCCCTCGCGCCGGCCCGGCCCCGGAATCGGACGGCCCGTTCCCCCGAGCCGCCGAAACCGATCGTTCCCCAACTTCCCCGATGCGGCCGGACTGCGGCGCTGCCGTTGGCGCGCCCGGTCCGGCCGGCTGCGTTCAATCTAGACCACGGGCCTTGCGTGCGGGGGGAGTTGGCGGAAACACCCGGCACCGGTGTGCGGGCGTGGGCATACTCGCGGAGTGACCAGCATCGTGATACCGGCGCACAACGAGGCCCGGGTCATCGGCCGCCTCCTCGACGCGCTCCTGTCGGACGCCGCTGCCGCCGGGGCGGGCCCAGGGCCCGACATCGTGGTGGTCTGCAACGGGTGCACCGACGACACCGCCGCAGTGGCAGGCGCCCGCGGCCCCCGGGTCCGGGTGGTGCAGACGCCGGCGCCGGGCAAGCACGGGGCGCTCCGGCTCGGCGACGAGCACGCCAGGGGCTTCCCCCGGCTGTACGTCGACGCGGACGTCGTGCTGCGCGCGGCGGACGTACGGGCGCTGGAGGCGGCCCTGGCCGACGGGCGGGGGGTGCTGGCGGCGGCTCCGGGCCGGGACCTGCCGCTGGCGGGCTGCGCCTGGGCGGTGCGCGCCTACTACCGGGTGTGGCAGCTGCTCCCGGCGGTCCGGGAGGGGCTGTTCGGGCGTGGGGTCATCGCGGTGACCGAGCAGGGGCACGCGCGGATCGCGGCGCTCCCGCCGGTGATGGCGGACGACCTGGCGGCGTCGCTGGCGTTCGCGCCCGCCGAGCGGCGCATCGTCGAGGAGGCGCGGGTCGTGGTCAGCCCGCCGCGCACGTGGGGCGACCTGCTCAGGCGGCGGATCAGGGCGGCGACCTCCTCGGCGGAGCTGGAGCGGGCCCAGGCGGCGGCGCGCGCCGCCGGGGGCGGCAGCGGCGGGGCCGCGCCGTCCGCGCGCACCGGGACCGCGGACCTGCGGGCGCTGGTCCGGGCGCAACCGGGCCTGCTGCCGGCGGTCGGCGTGTTCCTGGTGGCGGCCGTCGCCGCCCGCCGCGGCGCGCGCCGGGCGATCCGGGCGGGGGACTTCTCCACCTGGCTGCGCGACGAGAGCAGCCGCGAGGGCTGAGCGCACGCGGGCCGGGCCGCCGCCTCGGGAGGCGAAATCCGGCCTCGGGAAGGCCCGTTGGCCATTGCATCCGTCGGGGCCGCACGGCGCCCGCCGGTCGCCTAGGGTGCGACCGTACGCACGAGTGACGCAGATCCCGTCGGCCCCAGGAGCCGTACAGCATGTACCTCGCGGACCGCTCCGCGCCCGCCGGCGCGAAGGGTGCAGGCGGCGCCGCCCGGCGCCGGGCCGCTGCCCCGACCGTCCTCGCGCTGGGCGCGGTGAGCCTGGTCACCGACGTGTCCTCCGAGATGGTCGCGGCCGTGCTGCCGCTGTACCTGGTGGCGGGGCTGGGCCTGAGTCCGCTCGGGTTCGGCGCGCTCGACGGCGTCTACAACGGGGTGGGCGCGCTGGTGCAGTTGGCCGGCGGGCACCTCGCGGACCGGGTCCGCAGCCACAAGCTGGTCGCGGGCCTCGGGTACGCCCTGTCGGCGGTGTGCAAGCCGCTGCTGCTGTTCGCACACGGCCTGGGCCCGGTGGCGCTGGTCCTCGCCCTGGACCGGACCGGGAAGGGGCTGCGGACCGCCCCGCGGGACGCGCTGATCTCCCTGGCCGCGCCCGCGGGGGCGCAGGGGCGGGCCTTCGGCGTACACCGGGCGATGGACACCACGGGGGCACTGCTCGGTCCCCTCGCGGCGTTCCTCGTCCTGAGCGCGGCCGTCGGCGGGTACGACGCCGTGTTCGGGGTCAGTGCGTGCGTCGCCGCCCTGGGCGTCGTCGTCCTGGTGCTGTTCGTCCCGTCGGGGCGGGCGGCGGCCGTGCCCGGCGCCGGATCCGCGGTCCGGCCGGGCGGGGCGGGGCCGCGCGGGCCCGGCCTGCGGGAGGCGGCGGCGCTGCTGCGGCGGCCGCGGCTGCGGTCCCTGGCGGTGTGCGCGGCCCTGCTGGGCCTGACCACCGTCAGCGACGCCTTCCTGTACCTGCTGCTCCAGGACCGCACCGGCCTGGGCGAGCGGTGGTTCCCGCTGCTGCCGCTGGGCACGGCGGCGGTGTTCCTGCTGCTCGCGGTGCCCGCGGGGGCGCTCGCGGACCGGATCGGGCGCCGTGCGGTCTTCCTGGCCGGGCACGCCCTGCTGCTCGCCGCGTACGGCCTGCTGCTGTGGGCGCCCGACTGGCAGGCGCTGCCGCTGCTGGTGCTGGGGCTGCACGGCCTGTTCTACGCCGCCACCGACGGGGTGCTCCCGGCAGCGGTGGCCGGGGCCGTGCCGGACGGCCTGCGGGCCACCGGAATGGCGCTCGTCGGCACCGGCCAGGCGCTGGCCCGCTTCGGCTGCTCCCTCGCCTTCGGCGCCGCGTGGACGGTGTGGGGCGGCGGTACGGCGCTCGCCGCGGCAGCGGCCGGCCTGTGCTGCTGTGCGGCGTTCGCCTGGCGTGCGCTCCGCCCCGACGGCCGCGGGCGCCGGCCCTCCGCCCCCTGACCGCCTTCCCCCGCCCCCTGATCCCGAGCACCCCGAGGAACCCCATGACCCGCTCCCGCCGGCTGCTGCTCCTCCTGGCGGCCGTCCTGCTCCTCGGCGGCGCCGGCACGGCGGTCGTGCTGCGCGCCGCCGACCGCGCCGGGCAGACCCGGCCGGGCGACCCGGTCGCGGCCCCGGGGAGCGTCGCCCTGGACGGCGGCGGCAGGCTGGTCTTCGTCAACGGGGCCCCGGGGCCGCACCTCGGGGCCGTGGTGTCGGTGCCCGGCGGGGAGCCGCGGGCCGCGCGGACCGCGTCGGGGCTCACCTGCCGGCGGTTCCATGCGGCGGGCGGCACCGGCGTGTGCCTGAGCTCCGCCCCGGGGGCGCTCGCGCAGGACAACCGGGCCGTGATAGTGGACTCCGGGCTGCGCCCGGTCCGCAGCTTCCCGCTCGCGGGGACGCCCTCGCGGGCGCGGATGTCCCCCAGCGGGCGGTTCGCCGCCTGGACGGTCTTCGTCAGCGGGGAGTCGTACGGTTCGGCGTTCTTCTCGACCCGGACGGCGATCGCGGACACCCGGACGGGCGCGCTGGAGCCGGACCTGGAGAAGTTCTCCATCACGATGGACGGCCGGCCCTACAGTGCGGCGGACGTGAACTTCTGGGGTGTGACGTTCAGCAGGGACGACGACACCTTCTACGCCACGCTGGCCACGGCGGGGCAGGCGCACCTGGTCAGGGGCTCGATCTCACGGCGCAGCGTCACGGCCCTCGCCCGGAACGTGGAGTGCCCGTCGCTGTCGCCGGACGAGACGCGGATCGCCTACAAGAAGCGGGTGCAGCGGGGGGCTTCGCTGTGGCGCGAGCACGTGCTCGACCTGCGGACGCTGCGCGAGCAGCCGCTTGCGGAGAAGCGGAGCGTGGACGACCAGGCGCTGTGGCTCGACGACCGCACGCTGGCGTACGGGCTCCCGGCCGGCGATGCGGCCGACACGACGGACCTGTGGACGGTGCGGGCGGACGGTTCGGGTGAACCGCGCCTGCTGGCGCCTGCGGCCTCCTCGCCGAGCCGCCCCGTCTCGTGACGGAGGCGGATCGGTGCCTTCCGCCACTCGAACGGCGCCCGCAGCCGGTCATATGATCCGCCCTTACACCCGCTCCTTTACCCAACCGAGATATTCCAGGGCGTGTCCGAAAACAGCGCCTGCGCGTACGTCGGAGAACAATGGGCGCTCGTCGGGAGCCGTTACGCATGTCACTTCGATGAACTGCCGTGGAAAGCGGTGGCTGTTCAACATGAATGCGAAGGGATCACGATTGACGAACGCCGGAGTGGAAAGACCGAGGCCGTACGGAGGCCGCATTGCAGGACGTCGAGCCCCCCAGGGGTGCGCCTTCTTCCTCATAGTGGCGGTGGCCACCGTCTCCGTACCGGCCACACCGGCCCACGCGGCCTCCCCGTACGGCGCGAAAGCCGTCGCGGTGGCCGCGTCCAAGGAAGGCGCCCCTTACGTGTACGGCGCCACCGGACCCCGGCAGTTCGACTGCTCGGGCCTCACGCTCTACGCCTTCCGGAAGGCGGGGCGGAAACTCCCCCGCACGGCGGACCAGCAATACGACAGCACGCAGCACATTTCGCGCCGCCAGCGCGCTCCGGGCGATCTCGTCTTCTTCCCCAAGGGGGCGACGATGAGCCATGTGGGAATCTACGCCGGCCACAACAAGATCTGGCACGCGCCCAGGCCCGGCACCCGCGTACGGCTCGAACGCATCTGGACGAGCAAGGCCCGCTACAGCCGGGCCAATTGACCGCACCCCCCTCGTAACCGCCCGCACGCCGTGGCGCATCCCTGCCCGAAAACGCCGCTGTTCGGCAGCCGCCGGGATGCGTGAGCCCATGGCACCCGACACGGCGCGGTGTTGGCCGTGCCGACGCCCCCTGCTCATCCGGAGCGGGGCGCGGACCGCCCGTGACCGGGGCGGCGCGGCGTGCCGGGCGGGGCCCGCAGCACCCAGCCGACGAGCCGTACGGCGGCGCCGCCCGCCAGCCGGATGCACCTGCGCTCGAACGGGAGCCTCGGGCGCAGTCCCAGCTCGGCGCGGGCCCATTCGGGGAGCAGGTCCACGGCGGCCGCGGCGAGCGCCGCGTAGGGCGGCCGCAGCGGCCACGGCACCGGCGGGCGGCGCAGCAGGAACCGGGCCGCCTCCCGGGCCTGCGGGGTGCCGCGCAGCTGCGGGCGGTAAGCCCGGAGGCGGGCGCCGAGCTCGGCCACGGTGCAGGGCGGCTCCCGCACGCCGAGCGCGGCGCCCACGCGCGCCATCCCGGCGACGTACTCGTCCTGTTCGGCCGGGCCGAGCCTGCGGGCCCCGTAGCGCTGGTGCGCGCCGAGGAAGCAGCTGACCTCGGCGTCGTGCACCCACTCCAGCAGGACCGGGTCGGCGGCCGTGTACGGCTCCCCGCCGGGCGCGGTGCCGTGCACCGTCCGGTGGACGGCCCTGACGCGGTCGACGGCGCGCTGCGCGTCCTCGGCGGTGCCGTAGGTGGTGAAGGCGAGGAAGGTGCTGATGCTCTGGAGCCGTCCCCACGGGTCCTCGCGGTAGTCGGAGTGCTCGGCGACCGCCGCCATGGCCAGCGGGTGCAGGGACTGCAGGAGCAGGGCGGCGAGCCCGCCGACGAAGAGCGCGGCGTCGGCGTGGACGCGCTGGACAGGCCCGTCCGCGGGGAACCAGCGCGGGCCGGGGGTGAGGTGGATCCGGTCCCGGTTCTCCGGGCCGGACGGTCCCGCCACCCGCCGGAAGAGCGCCTCGCCCATGCGGGTCCTGGTGTGTGCGACGGCGGACCGCCACTGCCGCCCCATGGGGGCATTATCCCCCGGGGCGGTGGTCCCCGGTCAGGAGAAGGCGCCGGCGCGCGCGGCCGCGGCGGCGGCCCGGGCGGCCCGGCGCGGCAGGCCGGGGTCGGGGGCACTGCGCAGCAGCAGGAGTTCCTGGTAGACGGGGGCGGTGGCGGTGACGAGCAGGGCGCGGAGCCCGCCGGCCCCCGGGGCGGGCGGGCCGAGCTCTCCGCGGGCGGCGGCGCGGTCGGCGAGTACGGCGCAGCGGGCGTACCGGTCCTCCCAGAACCGGCTGAGGGCGCCGGCGGCCTCCGGGGAGCGGAACGAGGCCGCGATCAGGGCGGCGGTCAGGCCGGGGCCGGCGGCGAGGGCGTCGTAGACCTCCTGGTTGAGGGCGGTGAGGTCGCCCTCCAGGGAGCCCGTGTCCGGGGGCGTCCAGGTGTCGTCGGCCGCGGCGTCGAGGAGGTCCGCGAGGAGGCCGCCCACGTCGCGCCAGCGCCGGTAGACGGTGGTGCGGTGGACGCCCGCGCGGAGGGCGACCGCGTCGACGGTCAGGCCGTCGTACCCGGCTTCGAGGAGGACCGCGCCGACGGCTTCGAGGACCTGGGTGCGGACGCGGGCGCTGCGGCCGCCGGTGCGGCGGCGCACGGGCCGAACGGCATCGGGCGCGGCACCGGGTGCGCCGGGGCCGGGATCGCTGCTTGCGGAGGTGCCGGATTCCATGGCAGCATCCTAACGCAACATTCGTCGATTTAAGGAGCTTCCCGTGCTCACTCCCCGCACCCCCCGCCGCGCCGCCGCCCCCGCCCGGCCCCTCCCCGACCCCCTGGAGCCGCTCCGTGACCGCACAGCTCACCGCCCTTGACGTCACCAAGGCCTACGACGGCCGCACCGTCCTCGACTCCGTCACCTGCTCCGTGCCCGCCGGCAGCCGCCTGGGCATCGTCGGAGAGAACGGTTCCGGCAAGTCCACCCTGCTGCGCCTCCTCGCCGGAGCGGAGCGCCCCGACCGCGGCGAGGTCATCGCCCGCGCCGATGGCGGCATCGGGCACCTCCCCCAGGAGGAGCACCTCCCGCCGCACCTGACCGTCCGGCAGGTCGTCGACCGCGCCTTGGCCGAACTCCGCACCATGGAGCGGGACATGCGCCGCCTGGAGGCGCGCATGGCCGAAGGCGCCGGCGACGAACCCGCCGTGCTCTCCGCGTACGCCGACCTCCTCACCGCCTTCGAACTGCGCGGCGGCTACGAGGCCGGCGCCCGCCTCGAACGCGCCCTGCACGGCCTCGGCCTGGCGGGACTCCCCCGGGACCGCGCCGTCGGCGGCCTCTCCGGCGGCGAGCAGGTCCGCCTCCGCCTGGCCGCCCTCCTCGCCGCGGGCCCCGAAGTCCTGCTGCTCGACGAGCCCACCAACCATCTCGACGGCTCCGCCCTCGCCTGGCTGGAGGACCACCTGCGCGCCCGCCGCGGCACCACGGTCGCCGTCTCCCACGACCGCGCCTTCCTCGAACGGGTCGCCACCGCCCTGCTGGAGGTCGACGGCGACCGGCACACCGCCACCCGCCACGGCACCGGCTACGCCGGCTACCTCGCGCAGCGCGCCGCCGACCGGCAGCGCCGCGCCGACGCGCACCGGCAGTGGGCCGAGGAGGTGGCCCGGCTGCGCGAGACGGCCGCGACCACCGCCCGCCGCGTCGCCCCGGGCAGGGCGGTCAAGGACGGGAACAAGATGGCCTACGACCGGGCCGCCGGCCGGGTGCAGCAGTCCCTGGCGAGCCGGGTCCGCAATGCCGAGGAGCGCCTCGCGCGGCTGCTCGCCCGCCCGGTGCCCGCCCCGCCCGACCCGCTGTCCTTCACCCCGGCCCTGCCCCGCGGCGCCGGCCGGCCGGGCGAGCTGCTGCGCGCCGAAGCGGTGCACGTCGCCAGGCGGCTGTCGCCGGTCTGCCTCACGGTCGGCGCCGGCGCCCGCCTCCTCGTTACCGGACCGAACGGGGCCGGCAAGAGCACCCTCCTCGGCGTCCTCGCCGGCACGGTGCCCGCGGACGGCGGGCGCGTGCACCGGTACGGCCGGACCGGCCTCCTGGCCCAGCACGCGCCTGCCGGGCCGCGGGGGCGCACCCTGCTCGCCGCGTACGCGGACGGCCGCCCCGGCACGGCCGAGGAGCACGCCGAGCGGCTGCTGGCGCTCGGCCTGTTCCACCGGGACCGGCTGCACGTGCCCGCCGCATCCCTGTCGGCGGGGCAGCGGCAGCGGCTGGCGCTCGCCCGGCTCCTCGCCGAACCGGCGGACGTCCTCCTGCTGGACGAGCCGACGAACCACCTCTCCCCCGCGCTGGCCGAGGAGTTGGAGGAGGCACTGGCCTCCTTCGCCGGAGCGGTGGTCCTCGTGAGCCACGACCGGGCGCTGCACGCCCGCTGGCGCGGCGACCGACTCGAACTCGCCCCTGCCGCGCCCGGCTTCACCGCCGCCCCGCCTGCCGCCCGTGCCGCCGCGCGGCCCGGGCGCCGCCTGCGCGAGCCGATGGCCCGGCCGGCGTGAACCCGGCGGGCCGTCCGCATCCGTACGGCCCGCCGGAACGTCCGCCCGGGCGCGTCCGCCCGTACCGAGCCGAAGGGAAGCCGCCCTGCACCGGACCACCGCAGCCCGCACCGCAACCGCCCCCGCAACCGTCCCCCGCCCCGAGGAGGGCTCGCCCCGCATGGCCTCCCCCCGTCTGCGCACCTTCCCCGTCTCCGATCCCGCGGCCGGCCCCTACGCGCTCGCCGCCGGCCCCGACGGCGCCCTGTGGTGCACCCTCGTCCACGCCGGGCGGATCGCCCGGCTGCCCGCCGCCGGGCTCTCGGGCGGCGGCCCGGCCGCGGTCGAGGAGTTCCCGCTCGACGACGCCGGCTGCGGGCCCTCGCTGATCACCGCGGGCCCGGACGGCGCCCTGTGGTTCACCCGCATGCGGGACGACCGCATCGGCCGCATCTCCACCGACGGCTGCGTCCGCTCCTTCCCCCTCCCCGCCGCGGGCCGGGGGCCTGCCGCCGCTCCGTACGGCATCGCCGCGGGCGCCGACGGGGCGCTCTGGTTCACCCTGTCCGCGGCCGGGCGGATCGGGCGGATCACCACCGGCGGCGAGGTCGCCGAGTTCCCGCTGCCGCAGGCCGACGCCTTCCCCGCCTTCATCGCCGCCGGGCCGGACGGGGCGCTCTGGTTCACCCTCCACCGGGCCGGCGCCGTCGGCCGGATCACCACCGGCGGCGACCTCTCCGTGTACCCGCTGCCGGATCCGGACTGCGGACCGGTCGGTCTGACGGCCGGCTCCGACGGCGCCCTGTGGTTCACCGAGATCGCCGCCGGCCGGATCGGGCGCATCACCACCGGCGGCGAGGTCAGGGAGTTCCTGCTGCCCGATCCGGGCTGCCGGCCGCACGCCGTCACCGCCGGCCCGGACGGCGCGTACTGGTTCACCGAGTGGGCGACGGGCCGCATCGGCCGGCTCTCTCCCGAGGGCCGGGCGGCCGCGTACGAGCTGCCCGGCACCGGCAGCGAGCCGCACGGCCTGGCCTTCGGAGCGGACGGCGCCCTGTACGCGGCCCTGGAGCACGGCGCGATCGCCCGCCTCGACCCGGCCGGAGCGTGAGGCGCGGCCGGGTCACCCGTCGACCGGCGGGCGGGCCCCGGTCACTCCTGCGGGTGGTGGCGCGCAACCTCTCCCCCGCTGCGCTGTTGCACTGCATGCACGGGCAACAGCAACCCCCACTACGAACAGGAACACGATGCTCAAGAAGGCCGCCAACACGGTCGTCGTCGCCGCCTCCCTCCTCGGCGCGGGCGCCGCTCTGGCCACCCCGGCCATGGCCATCGGCAACGACAACGGCATCAACACCGTGAACGGCAACAACGCCGCGCAGATCTACGGCAACCAGAAGACCGAGGGCGCGATGAGCCCGCAGGCCTCCCTGGTGCAGGGCTCGCTCAACAAGCCGTGCCTCGGCGTGCCGGTGAAGGTGAACGCGCAGTCGCTGGTCGCCATCCTGGCCAACGTCGGCGTCCAGGACG
The DNA here is from genome assembly GCF_003325375.1 of Streptomyces globosus. Taxonomy (GTDB): domain Bacteria; phylum Actinomycetota; class Actinomycetes; order Streptomycetales; family Streptomycetaceae; genus Streptomyces; species Streptomyces globosus_A. The sequence goes on from NZ_CP030862.1 coordinate 3,939,027, forward strand.
TCAACGTCCTGTCCAACCCGATGAACCAGCAGTGCGCCGAGAACTCCACCCAGGCCAAGGGCGACGAGTCCCTCTCGCACATCCTCAGCAACATCCCCGTCCTCTCCGGCAACCTCTCCGCCGGCAGCTGAGGCGCGCCCACCGCGCACCCGGCCCCGGTCCCGCCCCGCACCACGCGGGGCCGGGGCCGGGGCCGGCCGCCGTCAGGGGGCGTGGCCGTCCTCGCGGGCCCGGTGGGCCAGGTCGATCTTCGTGTAGGCGGGGCGGCCCGCCTCCCGGTACTTCTCCTTCACCCGGTCCAGGTAGAACTTGGCCGTGTTGGGGCTGATGCCGGCGCGGCGGGCCGTCGCCTTGAGGGTCAGCCCGGAGGCGTAGTACCGCAGCACCTCCAGCTCCCGGGGGGCCAGCCTGGGGCGGTCGGCGGCCGTGTCGTGGACCCACGCGAAGGCCAGTTCGGGCGAGTGAGCCGTGCCGCCCGCGGCCACGGCGGCGACGGCCTCGACCAGGGTCGGCAGGTCGTGGTCCTTGGTGAGGTAGCCGTCGGCGCCCGCGGCGACCGCGGAGACGATCCGGGGGCGGTCCGCGACCGTGCTGATGACCAGGACCCGGGGGCCGGCCGCCCGGACCCGGCGCACGTTGTCCTCCGGTACGGAGCCGTCGCGCAGGAGGAGGTCGAGGAGCACCACCTCGGCGGTGCGGCCCGGCCCGGCGAGGAGGTCCCCGACGGTGGGGACCGCGGCGAGCAGCCGCAGCCGGTCTGTCCCGGCCAGCCAGGAGCGCAGTCCGTCCAGCAGCATCCGGTCGTCGTCGACCGCCGCCACCGTGACCGCGCCGGTCACCGCGCCGTCCACCCGCACCCCCGCAAACGAACCCCCCGGTGGTATACCCCCCTGAATGGGCGGGTACCGGGTGATCAGTTGATCTCGCTACCTTCAGGGCGTCAAGAAGGTCTTGAGACAGGAGAGATCACGTGACCGGCAAGTCTGTTCGGTGGGGCGGGGGCGGTCTGCTGGCCGCGCTCGCAGGCCTGTTCGTCCTGCTCCTTCCGGCGCCGGCCTCGGCGTCGGCCTCCGCGGACCCGGGGGTGTACTACACCACCAGCTTCCGCAGCGCCTACACGTACACCCTGAAGCCGCCGAGCGGGAAGTGCCTCGACATGCAGGGCGGCGGACGGCCCGCTCCGGGGAAGGTCATCCAGACGTTCGACTGCAAGACCGCCCTGCACCAGCGGTTCACGTTCCACCAGGGCGGCAACGGCACCTTTGCGATCGGCATCTTCGGGGTGTACTGCCTCACGCCGCAGGGCGGCGCGGTCCCCGGTGCGCCGCTCGTCGTCGGCACCGGCAGCGGCTGCGGTGTCTTCACCTGGCGCAACTCCCCGGTCGCCGGGGACCGCTGGGAGCTCGTCGAGGCGACCTCGGGCCAGTGCCTGCGGGACACCGGCCGGCGGTCCCCCGTGGTGCTGGGCGCCTGCGGGGCCGGCGAGTCCGCCTGGAGCCCCGTCTACGCGGGGGTCTACAACTACGACCAGTTCGGCCGGGCGGCCGCGGCCTGAATCCGGTGAACGGCGGCGCGGCACGGCGGGTTTCGACCCCGCCGTGCCGCGCCCTGCCGTCCGGGTCCTGTGCCCGGCGCGTCGTCAGCCGCGCCGGACGGCGGCCTTGCCGCCGGCCAGGTGCCATTCGCGGTTGAGCGCGCCGAGCGGGATGCGCCGTTCGAAGATCGGCGTGCCGAACAGCGACAGCTGGAGCTGGAGGTTGCCGCTCAGGTCGAAGCCGCCGTACAGCGCCCAGGCGCCGCCGGCCGATGCCTTGCCGTCGCTGGAGACGGCGGCCTTCACGTCTCCCTCGCCGCGCAGGTAGGGGGCGAACTCGGCGGAGACGCCGACGGCCCCGTACAGGCCGACTGCGGCCTCGGCGCCGAGCGCGGCCTTGACCTTGCCGGCGGCGGCGACCTCGGCCGTCACCGGGGTGCTCTCCACCTTCGAGGTGCTGACCGGGGTCCAGCCCTTGCCGGATGCGTAGCTGCCGCCGACGCGGAAGTCTCCCTTGACGTCCTGCTTGACCTCCAGCGTGACGCGGCCGTCGGCCTCCACCTGGATGAAGCAGGTCAGGTCGAGGTTGACGACGACGGGCACCGGGCCGACCTGGATGACGGGAGCGCTGTGCAGCTTGGCGAACGGGATCCGCTTCGGGCCGCCGGTGGTCGCGGCCGCGTGTCCCTTGAGGCTCCACTGCGAGGCCCAGTCGCCGCTCAAGCCGAGGAAGGCGCCGCGCGGGCCGGTGCCGCCGGAGCCGTCGTAGGCGAACTCGACGGTGGGCGCGAGCCGGACGAACCCGGACACCGAGGCGCCCGCGGAGACGGGGGCGCCGGGGGCGGTCTCGATGGGGGCGTTCACGTCGAGGCGCAGGTTGCCCAGGGGCAGCTTGGCGCCCTCGGGGCCGAACTTCAGGCCCTGGCTCTTGGCCCAGGAGAAGGTGACGCCCTTCATCAGCGGTTCGACCGTGACGGTGGACGGGTCGACGGGGACCTTGCCGTCGGCCTTGTCGTCGTTGAGGACGGCGGACAGGGTCGTCGGGGCGGTCTTGACCTCGATGCCGCGGTCGGTCTTGCGGCCGACCTCGGTGACCTTCGCGAGGAGGCCGTCCGGGGCTCCGGGGACGGGGGCGCTGGCGATGACGTCGCCGACGGCGACGGGCTTGTCCGGCGCGGCGGAGCTGCTCGGGGAGCCGCCGGGCGAGGGCGTTTCCTGGGCGGGGGCGGACCCCTTGGGGTCCTTCGACGGGGCGGGCGCCTTGGGCGGCGCGGGGGCTATGACGGCCTTTCCGGTCGCCTTGTCGAAGGAGGCCACCTTCAGCGCGGCCTTCTCCGGGGTGCCCTTGCCGGCGCCGACGCGGGCCATGCCTGCGGAGGCGGGCTCGTCCTGCGGGGCCGCGGCGACCTCGAGCTGCCGGGTGCCGTCGGCGACGGGGGCCGGGGCGGCGGGCAGTCCGAGGGAGGTGGGGGGAGCCGCGGGGGGCTGGGGTGCCGAGGAGCAGCCGGTGGCGGTGAGCGCCAGGGTCGTGAGGCCAGGGAGCAGGAGCCGTCTGGCGAGAATGCGCACGTACGTAGGACCTTCTGGTTGGGGGGAGTTGCGCTACCGGCAAGTAACGTGCGGCGCATCATGCCAGGCATGTCCATCACAAACGTCGGTATCCGGCCATCACGGGCGTACCGGGAGATCGACGGCGCGTGTCCCGGGCGCCGCGGTCTGTTACCCCCGAACGGCATCGAAGGCGTCCCTGCTCGGGTAAGCCCTTGCCGGACAAGGGCGTTGCTGCCGTCGGCTGCCGCGGGCGATGCCGGGAACGGTGCGGCGGGGAGGGCGGGCAGGTCGGCGGGATCGGTTCCGCGGGTGGTCGGGATCGCGGCCGCCCGTGTCCGGAAGTGAGCGGTGCGGTCTCGGTACGGGGCGCGGGGCGGCGCGTCAGTCGCCGGGCAGGCGGGAGCGCAGCAGCAGGAGCGCGATGTCGTCGGTCACGGGCACCCGGCCGCGGGCGTGGCGGAGGAGGTCGTCCGCGACGGCTTCGAGTGGCCGGTCCCCCGCGGCGCGGGCGAGGTGGGCCGCGACGCCGGCGATGGTCTCCTCGATGTCGAGGGCCGGGCTCTCGACCAGCCCGTCGGTGTAGAACGCGAGCAGGCATCCCGGCTCGAAGGGGATCTCGGCAGCCGTGTACCCGGCGTCGGGGTCGATGCCGAGCAGCAGCCCGGGCGGGAGGGCCACGACCTCCGCGGTCCCGTCGGCGCGGCGCAGCAGCGGCGGCGGGTGCCCGGCGGTGGCCAGGCGGGCCCGGTGGCGGCCGAGGTCGATGTGCGCGTACAGGCAGCTGGTGAACAGGCCGGGCTCCAGGTCGGTGAGCAGCCGGTTGGTACGGGCGAGGACCTCGGCGGGCGGGGCGCCGGCCGAGGCGTGCACGGCGGTGCGGACCTGGCCCATGAGGGCGGCGGCGCCGACGTTGTGGCCCTGGACGTCGCCGATCGCGGCGGCGGCCGTCGTGCCGTCGATGTGGATCAGGTCGTAGAAGTCGCCGCCGATGTCCAGGCCGTGCCCGGCGGGCAGGTAGCGGGCGGCCACCTCCAGGCGGGGGACGTACGGCAGGTCGTGGGGCAGCAGCCCGGTCTGGAGGCTGCGGGCCAGCTGGTAGGCCGAGTCGTAGAGCCGGGCGCGCTCCAGGGCCTGGGCGATCAGGCCCGCTATCGAGGTGAGGACGGCCTTCTCGCCGGCGGCGAAGGGCCGGGGGCGGGAGTACGCGAGCACGAGGCAGCCCACCGGCCGGTTCGAGGTGATGAGCGGGACGAAGCCCCAGGCCCCCATCCCGTCCTCGATGTCGGAGCCGGGGTAGGCGGCCCGCAGTGCGGCCGGACTCTCGAAGAAGAGCGGGGTGCGGGTGCGGATGACCTCGGTCGTCGCGCTCTCGGCGGTGACGGGCAGGCCGTCGTAGCGGGTCATGAGCTCGTCCGTGTAGCCGCGGTGGCCGACGATCCGCAGCCGCCGCTCCTCCTCGACGAGCAGGGCCATGGCCTGCGCGCCGAGGGCGGGCACCAGCTGGTCGGCCGCCTTGTCGACGACGTCCTGGGCGTGCGCGGCCTCGGTGAGACTGGCCGCCAGGTGCATCAGCTGGTAGAGGGCGGTGGCACGGCTCGGGCCGGGCGCCACGCTCTGCTCCGGGCTCGGCCCGGACGCCGTGGGCGGGCGGGCGGCGTCCGCGGCCGGCCCGGAGCGGGCGGGTGCGGACGCAGGCGGCGGTTCGACGGCCTCGTCGGGACCGAGGGCGCCCGCGGCGGACGCGGCAGGCACGCCGCCGGCGGTGATCCGGACGCTGATGCCCGAGTCGTCCGGGTGGAGGTCGAAGCGCACCCGGTGGCCGGCCGGGTGCACGGCGGTGAAGCTGCGCGGCAGCCGGCTCATCACGGCCGCCCGGTAGTGCTCCTCGATCGCGGGGGTGTCCATCCAGGGCAGGGCCTCCCACGGCAGCGCGCCGACGAGCCGCCGGCCCGGGGAGCCCAGCAGGTCGGCCGCCTCCTGCGTGATGAAGGTGATCCTCCCGTTCAGGTCCAGCGCGCAGCTCCCGCCGGGCAGCCGCCGGATGAAGGCCATGGCGGCGGCCGCCTCGACGGGTCCCGGGGTGGGCGGCGGCCGCGGCGCCAGGATGACCGGGTGGGCGGCCGCGCGGACCGGGTGGCCCTCCCCGGCGGATCGGCGCAGGATGCCGGCCAGGCGCGCGCACCCGGCCGCGAGGGCCTGCCTCTCGCGCTCGGCGAGCTCGGGCCCGTGGGAGCCGGGCCACAGCATGACCAGGCCGGCGCCCGCCGCCGCGCCCGCCTCGGGGTCGGTGTCGAGCGGGGTGGCGGCGAGGGAGAAGCGGTAGGGGACGACGAGGCCGAGGCGCGGGTACCGGCTCGCCGTCTCCTCCCGGCCGCCCAGCCACACCAGCCGCCGCTCGCGGACCGCGTCCGCGACAGGGATGGGGTCCCGCAGCGCGACCCGCGACCAGGGGACAGCGAATTCGCGGGCCACGCCGATCGTCAGCGCGAGGTGCAGCATGCCCTGCGCGGGGGCCGGCAGGTACAGCATGCCGATCGACGCGCCGGCCGCGGCGCGGAGGTCGAGCAGCGCCTCGCCCAGCCGCCGGTGGCCGGCACCGGGGTCCCGCGCCGGTGTGTCTCCCACGTGACCATGGTGGCCCAAGGCCGGCCCTTCGCGCGCTCCGGGCACGGCCGGGCGGCGGGCGCGCGGCGGGCGGGCGGCGGGCGGGCGGCGGGCGGCGGGCGGGCGGGCACGGTCGGGGCGGCCGTACGGGGGACCGGGGTCAGGAGCGGGCTGCGAAGGCCTTCGTGAAGGCCAGCGGCTCCTGGAGAATGGAGGAGCAGGTGGCGTCGGCCTGGTTCTTGGCGCCGCCGGGGCACTGCTTGTCCCGGGCCCCCGACCACATGGAGAGCCAGCCCAGTCCCTTGGCGCGGGCGAAGTCGGCGAGCTGTCCGGCGTCCTCGACGGTGAATATCTCGGTCACCACGTCGTTGACGCCGATCATCGGCGTCACGGCGACCTTCTTCCACGCCTCGGCGTCGGACAGCCCGAACACGCCCTTGACCTGCGCCTGGGTCGCCGTGGCCGCCTGGACGGCGTAGTCGCCCATGTCGCCGCTGTACGCCGGCCCGTAGTCCATGGCCATGACGTTGACGGCGGAGACGGCCACGCCGTTGCGCCTGGCGTCGGCGAGGAGGTCGACTCCGGGCTGGGTCAGCCCCTCCGGCATGACGGGCAGGGTGAAGGAGACGTCGAGCCCGGGGTGCTTCTTCTGCAGGAGCGCGACGGCCTGGGCGCGCCGCGTGTTGGCGGCCTTGTCGGGCAGGGCCGCGCCCTCCACGTCGAAGTCGGCCTTGGTGAGCCCGTACGCCTCGACGACCTTGCCGTACGCGGCCGCGAGCTCGGCCGCAGAGGAGCAGGTGAGGGCGAGCTCGGAGCCGGCGGCGCCGCCGAAGGACACGCGGACGTCGCCGCCCTTGGCGCGCAGGGCCGCGATCTGGGAGGCGACGCGGTCGGAGCCGAGGGCGGTGGTGCCGCCCCACATCGGGTTGCAGCCGCCGCCCGAGGTGACGAAGGCCAGGTTGAACTCCTTGACCCCGGTCTGGTCGGCGGTGGCGAGGAGGTCGTACGCCGGGTACAGCGAGGTGTCCACGTACGGCGCGAACCGGGCGCCCGTGCCGCCGGGCGGGCGGCCGGTGGAGGTGGCGGTGGGCTTCGGGGCGGGGGCGGTGGGCGAGGCCGTGGCCGTCGGGCCGGTCGTCGGCCGGGTGGTGGGGGCGGCGGTGGCCGTGGGGGCGGTGGTGGGGCGGCCGCTGGGGCTGGGTGCCGGGCCGGTGCCGGGGCCGCACTTGACCTTGTTGATCAGGCACCCCGTGGGGTTGCCGGGGGTGCTCTGGGCCGCGGTGACGAATCCGACGGTGGTGGAGGCTCCGGGGGCGAGGCCCCCGGTGGCCCAGCGGGGCGGCTTGACGGTGACGCGGCTGCCGCTGACGGTCTGTTCGCCGTTCCAGAGGGAGGAGAGGGCCGTGCCGGCGGGCAGGTCGAACTCCAGGGTCCAGTCCTTCAGGGTCTCCCGGCCGGTGTTGGTGATGACGTACTGGCCGGTGTAGCCGGTGGACCAGCTGCTGGACCGGGTGAAGGCGGCGCCCGCCGAGGCGGCCTGGGCGGTGCCGGTCAGGGCGAGCGCGGTGCCGCCGACGGCTGCCGTCAGGGCGAGCGCGCCGGCCGCCTTGGCCTTGCCGCCGAGCCTGCGGCGGTGTGAGTTCCGGGTCATGACTGCCTGCCTCATCGGTGCGGGGACGGGGGGGACGGGGCAGCACGCTAGCGAGCCGGAACCGGGCAGAACGCCTGTCCGGGCCCCGCTGCCCCGATCTTGAGGCGGGCTTAAGGAAGGGATCGGGAAGGGTTAACGGGGCACGGGCGCCGGCCACGCACGGTAGGCGGCCGTGCACCCGTCAGGACGAAATACGTAGGCCCATCCGCCCATATGACGATCCTTCTCATCAAGGGCGGCGGGCTGCCGTCCGAAAAGCCGGAGGACCAACCGCCTCGTCGAGGAGACGTGCATGATCCCTGGGCGCACCCCCCGGCCCTCCTTCGGCCCTCTTCCGGGCCGCGGCACCTGGCTCAGGGGCGGCGCGCTCGCGTCGCTCGCCCTCGTGCTGACGGGGCTCACGAGTCCTACGGCCGCGGTCGTGCCGCGCGCCGCCGCCCCCCTCGCCGGCACGCCGGCGGCCCCGGGAGACGAGGGCCCCTGCCCCGAAGGCGCACCGCTCGGGCCCGGTGCGGCGGCTGCCCGGCCGGGGCAGGCCGGTCCGCCGCCGGGCGGCGTGGACGAGGCGCCCCCCGACTACCTCGCGGCCGACGTGCTGGGCCGGTACACGGAGAGCCGGCAGCAGCCTGCGGCGGTCGCGCAGCAGACGGCGGCAGGGGACGACCGCACCGGGTGCCGCAGGGGCCCCACGGGGCCGGTGGGGCCGAAGGGCCCGGCCGGACCGAAGGGGCCGGCGGGCCCGACGGGTCCGACGGGTCCGGCCGGGCCGGCGGGCCCTGCCGGAGACGACGGCGTGGACGGGCAGGACGGCCTGGACGGGACACCGGGGGCGACGGGCGCCACAGGCATCCCAGGCGTCACCGGGGCCACAGGCGCGACCGGCGCGACCGGCGCGACCGGCACCACAGGCATCCCAGGCGCCACCGGGGCCACAGGGGCCACCGGCGAAACGGGGCTGCAGGGCGCCACGGGAGCCACCGGCCCCACCGGGGCAGCGGGTGAAGCAGGGGCTGCGGGGGCCGCCGGACCCGCCGGCCCGACCGGAGCCACCGGAGCCACCGGTGCGACCGGCGGGACAGGGGCCCCGGGCGCCACGGGCGCCACCGGGGCCACGGGCGCGACCGGAGCCACGGGCGCGACCGGGGCCGCCGGGCCGTGTTCCGACATCGACAGCTACGCCCCGTCGCGCGCGGAGGGGTTCCACGCGGTGCTCACGGACGGCACCGCCTTCGCGGGGCGGGCGGTTCCCTTCGGTGGTCCTGTCATCGCCTGGCAGGACCTGACGAACCCCGTCGCCGTCGGCACGGACCCCGCCAACCCCGGCTATCCGGCCGGCGCCTGTGCCATCGGCATCGAGGCCCAGGGCGATGACGCCTACGTCAACGTCGTCACGGCAGCCGGCGCGGTCTGGCAGACGCACGGCGATGTCAACGGGGCGGGCTTCGTCTGGGACGAGCCCTGGGTGCAGCGGACGACCCCGGCCCCGGTGGTCCGGCGCGGCCTGAAGCCGTCGGGACCACACGGCTGACGCCCGGCGGGGCGCCGAAGCGCCGCCCCCGGCCGGTCCCGTCGTCCCGCCGCCCCGACCCGCTCAGGTGCGGGCCGGGGCCGGTTCGGGCTGGCTCGGCGGGCCCTGCCTCAGCTCGGCGAGCAGTTCGTTCCGCCCGGCCAGCATCTCGGTCAGGATGCGGCGGGCGGCCCGCAGCAGGTCGGCGACGTCGCCGCCGGCCAGGGCGTAGGTGACCGTGGAGCCCTCGCGGGTGGACACCACGATCCCCGAGCGCCGCAGGACGGCCAGCTGCTGGGAGAGGCTGGACGCCTCGATGTCGATCTGGGCGAGCAGTTCACGGACGGGCATCGGCCCGCCCTGCAGGAGTTCGAGGACCCGGATGCGGACCGGGTGGCCGAGCATCCGGAAGAACTCGGCCTTCGCCTGGTACAGCGGCACCTGCATACCCACGACGCTCCTGCTGCTCCTCGGACCGTGGCCGCGCCCCGCCCGGCGCGGCCTCCCCACCATCGTCGCGTCCCGCCGACCCGCGCGCACCCGAAGTTGACCGGTTTCGGATGTGTGGACTTGAAGATGTCTTCAAGTCGTGGGCATGCGTGGGCCGGTGGGAACGCGCCGCTAGAGCTCCAGTTCCGCCTCGATGCGGCGGAGCTGGTGGCGGGCCATCGCCAGGTTGGACTTGCCCTTGTCCAGCACCAGGTAGAGGAACAGGCCCGCGCCGCTGCGGCTGCGCAGCAGCCTGATCAGGTGGTACTGGCCGCCGAGCGTGATGAGCACGTCCTCCAGGTCGTCCTGGAGCCCGAGCATCTCCATCGTGCGGACCTTCGCCCGGATCACGTCCGTGTTCCCCGCCGCGGCGACCGTCAGGTCCAGCTCCTTGCCGCCGCCGAGGGTTCCCAGGGCCATACCGCTGGTGTAGTCCACCAGCGCCGCCCCGAGCGCACCGTCGATCGCGGTCATCGCTTCCTTCAGCGAAACTTCCACGTTGGCCATGGCCGTCCTCCGTCGTACTGCTTTCGCCGTTCATCCGGCGCCGGATCTTCCGTGACGGGACGCTACCGATCCTGCGGCGGCGTACGGGCGGATCCGTGAATTCGGCTCAAAACCAACGCCTGTTGGGTACGGTGGACGGTCCTGCTGATCACCGTCAGGCAGCGAGCGCGGCCGGCCCGTCGAGGTGCGCCGCGGCCGTCCGCCAGGCTTCGGTGACGGCCCGGCGGGCCTGCCGGGTGCGGGCGGCGCTGTCGCCGGTGAGGCCGACCGGCGCCCCCACGTGGACGTGGAGGCCGGGGCGGCGCAGGGGCGCGGTGGCCAGGCCGGCGATCTGCTTGGCCGCGCTGCCGGAGGTCACGCGCCGGGCGCCGGCCTGCCCGAGCGGGACGACGGGCGCGCCGGTGCGCTCGGCCAGCCGGGCGAGTCCGCTGCGGAAGGCGCCGGGCGCGGCCTCGCCGGCGTCCGGGCGGGCGGGGATGCCTCCCTCGGCGTACATGAGGACGAGCCTGCCGCGCTCCAGGGCGGCTTCGGCCAGGTCCAGGGCGTCGGCGGCGCTGCGGTGGCCGCGGCGGACGGGGATGTGCCCCTCGCGGACGAGGAGCGGGCCGAGGACGGGAATCCGCCACAGTCCGGCGGCGGCCATCACGACCGGTTCGACGCCGAGGCGGCGCAGGGCCGCGAGGACGACGGCCGGGTCGGCGAGGGAGGTGTGGTTGGCGGCGATGATGCTGCCCGGCGCGAGGTGGGCCCCGGTGTGCGTGGTCACGGACAGGCGTCCGAACGCGGGCACGAGGGTGTCGGCGAGGCGGCTGAGCATGGCGGTTCTCCGTTCTCCACCGCGGTGTTCCCCACCGCGTGCCGCCATGGTCGGCGGCGGGCGGTGCCCGGGGCATGAGCGGTCGTACTCAGGACGGCCCGGCGCGGTACCCATCCGCGGCGGGCCGTGCCGCGGCGCATGCTCATGCAGCGGAGGCAGGCGGGCCCGGCGGTCTCCCGGGTGCGGGAGCGGGCCCGGTGCTGCACTCTGGGCAAGGATCACCCTGCGCGCCCCTCCGGGCGGCGGGTTGAGCGGGAGGACTCGGGCTATGGCCGGTCCTGGGCCGGCGGGAAGCGGGACTTCCATGGCTGAGCGATTGAAGCGGTCCGGGCTGGTCGGCGAACTCTCCGCCGAATTCGCCGGGACCATGGTTCTCATCCTGTTCGGTTGCGGCGTGGTCGCGCAGGTCGTCGCCGGCGGGGCCCTGACGGATCCCGCGGGCGGCCTCGGCGACCACGACAGCATTGCCTGGGCGTGGGGCCTCGGCGTCACCCTCGGCGTGTACGTGGCCGCGCGCCTGAGCGGCGCGCACATCAACCCGGCGGTGACGGTGGCGCTCGCGGTCTTCAAGGGGTTCCCGTGGAAGAAGGTCGCCCCCTACGCCGTCGCGCAGACGGCGGGCGCCTTCGTGGCCGCGCTGCTGGTCCGCTGGAACTACTCCGAGGCCCTGGCAGCGGCGGACCCGGGGCACACCATCAAGACGCAGGGTGTCTTCTCCACCCTCCCGGCGAACGGCAACACGAACCTGCCGGTGTACGAGTGGGGGGCCTTCCGCGACCAGATCATCGGCACCGCGATCCTGATGCTGCTGGTCCTCGCGGTCACGGACCTGTTCAACACCCCGCCGGGCGCGAACCTGGCGCCGTTCGTCATCGGCCTGATCGTCGTGGCGATCGGCATGGCCTGGGGCACCAACGCGGGCTACGCGATCAACCCGGCCCGCGACTTCGGGCCGCGGCTCGCGAGCTTCCTCACGGGCTACGGCGGGGCCTGGCGGGACCAGTACGGCAACCTCTACTTCTGGGTGCCGATCGCCGGCCCGCTGATCGGAGCCGTCGTCGGCGGGGCCTTCTACAAGTTCTTCGTCGGCCGTTACCTGCCGACCGCCGAACCGGAACCCCCCGGCCGCATGCCGGTCCCGGAGGAGTGACCCGGCACCGGCCCGGCCCCACCCTGTCCCTACGAGAGGCGGCACCCATGGCGGACTTCGTCGGCGCGGTGGACCAGGGAACCACCAGCACCCGTTTCATGATCTTCGACCACGGCGGGAACGAGGTGGCGAAGCACCAGTTGGAGCACGCGCAGATCCTGCCCCGCCCCGGATGGGTCGAGCACGACCCGGTGGAGATCTGGGAGCGCACCAACTCGGTGATCCAGAACGCGCTGCGGCACGGCGGCCTCGCCCCGGAGGACCTCGCGGCCATCGGCATCACCAACCAGCGCGAGACCACCGTCGTGTGGGACCCGCGGAGCGGCCGCCCGTACTACAACGCGATCGTGTGGCAGGACACCCGCACCGACGCGATCGCGGCCGCGCTGGAGCGGTCCGGCCGGGGCGAGGTGATCCGCCGGAAGGCCGGGCTGCCGCCGGCGACGTACTTCTCGGGCGGGAAGATCCAGTGGATCCTGGAGAACGTCGACGGTGTGCGCGAGGCGGCGGAACAGGGCCACGCCCTGTTCGGGAACACCGACTGCTGGGTGCTGTGGAACCTGACCGGCGGCCCCGACGGCGGCGTCCACGCCACCGACGTCACCAACGCCAGCCGCACGATGCTGATGAACCTGGAGACGCTCGACTGGGACGACGAACTCCTGGGCTTCTTCGGCGTCCCGCGGGCGATGCTCCCCGCGATCAACGCCTCCTCGCACCCCGAGGCGTACGGGACGACCCGCACCTCCCGCCCGCTGCGCGCGGCCGTCCCGATCACCGGTGTGCTCGGCGACCAGCAGGCGGCCACCGTGGGCCAGGTCTGCTTCGCGCCGGGCGAGGCGAAGAACACGTACGGCACCGGGAACTTCCTGGTGCTGAACACCGGCACGGAGCTGGTGCGCTCCCGGCACGGGCTGCTGACGACCGTCGCCTACCGGTTCGGCGACAGTCCCGCCGTGTACGCGCTGGAGGGGTCCATCGCGGTCACCGGGTCCGCGGTGCAGTGGCTGCGCGACCAGATGAAGATCATCACGAGCGCGGCGGAGAGCGAGCGGCTCGCGGCGGCGGTCGAGGACAGCGGCGGGATGTACTTCGTGCCCGCCTTCTCCGGCCTGTTCGCCCCGTACTGGCGGTCGGACGCGCGCGGCGCGATCGTCGGACTCGCCCGCTACCACACCAACGAGCACCTGGCGCGGGCGACGCTGGAGGCGATCTGCTACCAGAGCCGCGACGTCGTCGAGGCGATGGAGCAGGACTCCGGCGTCCATCTGGACGTGCTGAAGGTCGACGGCGGCGTCACCGCCAACGACCTGTGCATGCAGATCCAGGCCGACGTCCTCGGCGTCCCGGTGAGCCGCCCCGTCGTGGCCGAGACCACCGCGCTGGGCGCCGCGTACGCGGCCGGCCTCGCCACCGGCTTCTGGCGGGACGGCGACGAACTGCGCACGCACTGGCAGGAGTCGAAGCGCTGGGAGCCGCAGTGGTCGGAGGACCGGCGGGCGGAGGGCTACGCGGGCTGGAAGAAGGCGGTGGAGCGCACCCTGGACTGGGCCACGGTCGACTAGCGCTGTGGCCGGCCGTGGCCAGGGCAGGCACCGGGCGTGCCTGCTCTTTGGCGCCCGGCGGGGAACGAGGCACGCGGGCGGCGGTGTTCCGGCTGCCCGGTGCGGGCGTGGGGGCGCCGGCGGTGCTGTGCGCCGAGGCCGGGCTTGTCGAAGGAGGCGGGGGCGGGAACGTCGATGCGGCCCGCCCCGGGCCCGGACCGCCTCTGACAGGGGGTTTTCACGGCTGTCCGATGACAGTCGTCACCCGGGCGGCGACCGCTCGGGCCGGGGCGCGGGCGGGCCGGGGGTCCGGCACTCCGCGGGGCAGCGGCAGGCGCTGCTGGGGCTGGCGGGGGCGGAGCTCGTCGCGGCGTTCCTCCTGTCCTCGGTGCTGCCCCCGGCGCTCCGCACGGCACACGGGGTGCTGCTGGAGGGCGTACTGGTGCTCGGCTTCGTGGGAGCGGCGGCTGCACTGTGGCGTGCGGGGCACCAGGTCACCGGGGAGCGGCTGGTGCTGCGTACCGGCCTGTACGGGGAGGTGAGCGTGCCGCGCGGGGCGGTCGGCTCCGTGGGGGCGGCGCTGCGGAGCGTTCCGGGGCGCGGTCCGCGTCCTGTGCCGGGCGACCCGGCCGCGGTGGCGTGTTCGGCCGAGGAGACGGTGAACGTCGCCGTCCGCCTGCGCCGGCCGGTCCGGCTGGACCTCGGGGACGCGGGGGTGGTGATGGCGCAGACGCTGTACGCCGGCGCTGATTCCGTGCCGGAGTTCCGGGCCGCGGTCATGCCCGAGGGGCGGTAGCCGCAGGGCGGGACGTCCGCCGGGCGGCTCGGGGATGCGGGTGGTTTCACCGCCGCATCACCTCTACCCATGACCTGTCACATGTGAAATATTACCTGCGCTTCTGCATGCCCCACCCAGTGAAAGGGCCGCCACGTTGCGCAGACTCGCCGTGGTGGCAGCGTCGATATCGCTCGCGCTGCTCACCACCCCCGCCCTCGCCGCATCCGCACCCCCTCCCCCGCCACCCGGCGCCCGGGCCGAGCACGCCGCCGCCCCGCCCCCCGCCCCGCTGGAGCGGGAGCGCCAGGCCCTGCGCCGCCAGGCACTCGAGGGCATCGCCGCCGGCGGGGCCGCCGGGCTCCGCGAGCAGCGGCGCCCGGGCACCGTGCCCCGGCAGGCCAAGGTCGGCGACCGGTACGTCGAACTCGCCCGGGAGCGCACGGACAAGGTCTTCGTCATCCTCGCCGAGTTCGGCGACCAGGTGGACACGACGACCGAGTTCGAGGGCAAGCCCCGCTTCGGCGGCACCCCCGGGCCCCGCCACAACACGATCGGCAAGCCGTCCCGCGAGGACAACCACACCCTGTGGCGGAAGGACTTCGACCGCGCCTACTACCAGGAGCAGTTCTTCTCCACCGAGCCGCGGTCGGCGTCCGTGCGGGCCTACTACCGCCTCCAGTCCTCGGGGCGCTACGACATGGACGGGCACGTCACCGACTGGGTGCGGCTCCCCTGGAACGAAGCCCGCTACGGCACCGACAACTGCTCCGAGCCGGGCCAGTGCCGCACCAACTGGGACATGGTCCGCGACGCCACCGCCGCCTGGTACGACGCGGAGCGCGCGAAGGGCCGTACGCCGCAGCAGATCAGGGCGCAGCTCGCCGAGTACGACGTGTGGGACCGCTACGACGCCGACCGCGACGGCAACTTCGACGAGCCGGACGGCTACCTCGACCACCTGGTGATCGTGCACGCCGGCAAGGACCAGACGTGGGGCGGCGGCGCCCAGGGCGAGGACGCCGTCTGGGCGCACCGCTGGTTCGCGTACTGGGACCGGGCCGGCAGTGCCGGGCCCGACGGCAACAAGGCGGGCGGCACGCCCGTCGGCGACAGCGGCATCTGGGCGGGCGACTACCTGACGGGCGGCGAGAACAGCGGCGCCGGCCTGTTCGCCCACGAGTACGGCCACGACCTGGGCCTGCCCGACCTGTACAGCTCGGACGGCGACAACAGCGTCAACTTCTGGTCGCTGATGTCCTCCGGCTCGTACCTCGCCAAGGGCCGCAACACCACCGGCGCGTTCCCCGGCGACCTCGACCCGTGGAGCAAGCTCCAGCTGGGCTGGCTCGACTACACGGAGGCGGA
Organism: Streptomyces globosus; assembly: GCF_003325375.1. GTDB lineage: Bacteria > Actinomycetota > Actinomycetes > Streptomycetales > Streptomycetaceae > Streptomyces > Streptomyces globosus_A. The sequence continues at coordinate 3,954,524 of NZ_CP030862.1, forward strand.
CGCGGGCCGCAGGACGCGCGCCGTGCTCGGCGTGTCCGGCTACCACACCGGGGACCCGCAGGCGCTGCTCGTGCACCTGCCGCCGTCGGTGACGCGCACCGAGCTGGCCGACCCGTACGAGGGCGCGAGCCAGTGGTGGAGCGGCACCGGGGACCTCATGGACAACACCCTGGACAGGACGGTCGACCTGACGGCGGCGGCGGGGCGGCCGGCCCGGCTGGATGCGCGCGTCTGGTACAACATCGAGCAGGACTTCGACTTCCTGACGGTGGAGGCCTCCACCGACGGCGGCGCGGTGTGGACCGCCCTGTCCGGCACGGTCGGCGGGGTGCCGGTCCCCGCGAAGGGCGTATCCGGCACCTCGGGCGGCTGGGCGGAACTGTCCGTCCCGCTGGACCGGTTCGCGGGCACGTCCTTCCGGCTGCGGCTGCGGGTGACCTCCGACGGCAACACGCACGGCAGGGGCGTCGCGTTCGACGACATCCGGATCACGGCGGACGGCCGCGAGGTGCTGCACGACGGCGCGGAGCAGGGCGCCAACGGCTGGACGGCGGTCAAGTGGTCGCGTACGGAGGGGCGTACGGGCAGTGCGGAGCACCCGCGCGCGTACCTGGTCGAGAACCGCCGCCACACCGGGTACGGGGCGTACCTGAAAACGGGCCCGTACAACTTCGGGTTCACCGGCGACCGGGTGGAGTTCTACCCGTACCAGCAGGGCGTGCTGATCTGGCTGTGGGACACGGCCTACAGCGACAACACCACGAAGGCGCACCCGGGCGCCGGCATGCTCCTGCCGGTCGACGCCCGGCCGGAGCCGCTGCGGCACGCGGACGGCTCGCTGCTGAACGCCCGGGCCCAGACGTTCGACGCGCCGTTCTCGCTGCGGGCCTCGGACCGGATCGTGCTCCACAAGGCGGGGGCGCGGACGGTGGTCCCGGCGCGGCCGGGCGTGCCGGTCTTCGACGACCGCCGCGGCTCGTACTGGCATCCGGACCTGCCGCAGGTCGGGGTGAAGGTGCCCGACACCGGGACGCGGATCGCGGTGGTGAAGGAGGCCGCCGGGGGCGCGCTGGCCACGGTGCAGGTCAGCCCGTCGCCCTGACGCCCTGACGGGAGCGGCCCGCCGGCCCTGACGAGTCGGCGGGCCGCCCGGCGGCGGGGGGTCGGGGTCAGGTGGTGAGCAGGCGGTCGAAGAAGGAGCGGTAGCGCCGGAAGGCCAGCCGGAGGTCCTCCGTGGCGACCTCCTCGCCGCTGCCCCACTGCTTCTCCAACTCCTCCTTGTGGGAGGCGAACGTGCCGGCGAGGTGCTGCATGACGGCTGCCACCAGCTCGTCCGCCGCGCGGACGGACTCCCGCGGGTCGTCGACGAAGTCGCTCTGGATGCGGCTCCACCGCTCGCGGAACTCCGCGGCCTCGGACTCCGGCATCAGCCGCTGGCCGCCGCCCCGGTCCGCGTCGGCGGTGTCGGCGGTGTCGGCGCGGGCGCCGGTTCCGGCCGCGGTACCGGCGTCCTCGGACTGGCCCTCGGCCTGGTCCTCGGACTTGCCCTCCGCCGGGTCCTCTGCCCTGTCCTCTGCCGTGTCCTCTGCCGTGTCCTCGTCCGCGGATCCGGGCAGCGGGGCGGCCTCGCCCGGGTAGGCCGGGGCGCCGCTCCCGGCGCCCGTGTCCGTGGCCGGTCCGCCGTGCGGCTGCGCCAGTTCCTCGGTGGTCAGCCCGCCGTACGACCGGCTCGTGTCGGCGGATCCGGTGCCTTCGTCGGCGGACCGGAAGTCGTCGGGGTCGCGTGTCGCGTGGTCGTTCATGGCTCCTCCGTCCGCTGCCGGCCCCCGGGGGCGACGAGGAGTTCGTCGAACAGGGCCCGGTAGTGCACCATCGCCCCGCGCAGTTCCTCCGTCGTCGCGTTTCCGGCGCCGCCGCGGATGTGTACGTCGTGGGCGCTGCGGTAGTGCTCCAGGGTGCGGCCGTGTTCCACCGACAGGTCCTGGAGCTGCTGCCGGTAGCCGTCGGTCGGGTAGCCGCGGTCCCGCATGACGCGGGTGACGAGGGAGTCGGCGTCGGCCACGGCCGTCTGCGGCTGGTCGACGAACCGCTCCTGGATCCGCCCCCAGTCCCGGGCGTACTGCTCCCGAGCCTCGGGCGGGAGTTCCCGGATCTCCAGGGAGTCGTGGCGCCGTTCGCGGCCCCGCAGCTCCTGCTCCGCGGACCTGCGGCCGCCCGACTGCTCGACCGTGCGGTCGTACTCGGGGCCGAACCGGCGCTGCAGACGGCGTCGGCGGGTCGCCATCCACACGCCTACGCCGATGAGGATCAGCACCAAGGCGCAGGCCACGATGATCACGACGAGGGTTTCCGTTGACATGGTGCCTCCATGGCCTTGCGTCGAAGCTCACGGCACCTGCCCCTGCCGGTTGCGGCGAAACGCGCCCGCCGCCCGTGTCCGGCGGCACCGGCCGGCGGCGGCCCCGTGTTTCCGGGCGGCCGGGCGGGGCAGGCGCGGCTCCGGGCGGGCGCGCCGTGCGAGCGCGCGGGCGCGGCTGCCGAGCCGGAGCGGCCCGAGAGGAGAGCACCCGTGAGGAAGCGTTCCGAAGCCGAGCCGACACGTCTGCCCGCCGTCCACCCGGCCCGTCAGAGCCGGGGCGGCCCGGCCGCGGCCCGGACCGGACGGGGGCGGCTGTGACCGGGGGCGCGGGGCGGGCCGCTCTGTTCGACATCGACGGCACCCTCACCGACACCAACCACCTGCACGTCGTGTGCTGGTGGGAGGCCCTGCGCCAGTCCGGGCACCGGGTGCCCATGGGAGCCGTGCACCGCGCGGTGGGCCTGCCCGGCGACGACCTGCTCGCGCACCTCCTCGGCCCCGGCGACGAGGAGGAGCGGGAGTGGATCGCCACCGCGCACGGCGTGCTGTATGCGACGTACTACGACCGGCTGCCCGCCCTGGACGGGGCCGCGGACCTGCTGCGCCGGCTCGCGGGCGACGGCTGGGAGGTCGTCCTGGTCACGTCGGCGTCGGGGGCCCAACTGGACGCGCTGCGGCGGGCGATCGGCGCGGACGACGCCATCACCGCCTGGACCAGCGCGGACGACGTGGAGCGCGGCAAGCCTCATCCGGAGCCCCTGCACCAGGCCCTCGGCCTCGCGGGTGTCGGGGCGGACCGGGCCGTGTTCGTCGGCGACACCGTGTGGGACATGCGGGCGGGCGTACGGGCGGGGGTGGCCCGGGTCGGCGTCCTGTCGGGCGGCATCCCCGCCGGGGATCTGCGGGCGGCCGGCGCCGAGGCCGTCTACGAGGGGCCGCGGGACGTGCTCACCGGTCTGGGGACGGGCCCCTTCGCCCGGCTGCCCTCCTCCGGCGGCTGAGGCCGGGACCGCCCCGGGGAGTCAGCGGGCCGGGCTGCGGGTGCGGAAGGTGTGCGAGGGCGTCGTCCCGTACGCCTGCCGGTAGGCGCTCGCGAAGCGTCCTGCGTGCGCGAAGCCCCACCGGGCGGCGATCGCGGTGACGGTCAGGCCGTCGCCCGGCTCCGCGGCCTGGAGTTCGGCGTGTACGTGCGCCAGCCGCACCCGCCGCAGGTAGCCGAGCGGGGTGGTGTCGGCGTGCCGGGCGAAGGCGTACTGGAGTGCGCGGGGCGTGACGGGCACGGCGGCCGCGATCTCCGCGAGGCCGATGTCGGTGTCGGCGTTGCTCTCGATGAAGGCGATGGCGCGGCGCAGCGTGCCGGAGGTGGCGTCCCGGCCGTCCCGCGGCCGCGGAGGCCCCTCCAGACAGCCGAGTGCGTTGTTCGGGAACACGCTCAGGGCGGTCGCCGCCAGCAGCCGGGCCGATTCCCCGAGCACCAGCGGCGAGGCGGCCGCCTCCGGGACGAGGAGGGTGCTGTGGACGAACTCGGCGGTGCGCTGCCATGTCCCCGCCCGCGCCGCGTCGAGCGGGAGCAGTCCGGTGAACCGTACGGTGCCCCCCGCGGGGAGGGGGCCGGCCTGCCGGGCGGCGGCGCGGACCAGCGCCCAGGGCACGGTGACGGTGCGCAGCCGGATGTCCTCGGTGCGGGCGGTGCGGGCGCTGCCGAGGCGGCCGCCGAGGAAGACCTGGCCGGCGGCGAGCCGGTACTCGTCGGGCCCGTCGCGCAGCTCGGCCCGGCCGGCCCGTACCACGGCGACGACCAGGCAGCCGGGCGGGCCGGAGGTGACGTGCAGCCGGCCGGGCAGATCGATCTCGCCGCCGGCGAATGCGCCGGTGTCGGTGTGGACCAGGCGGTAGGGGGCCCCGGGCGGGGCCGGCGCGCACATGCGGAGCCGGGATCCGTAGGCCTCCTCCAGGAAGGCGCGGGCGGCTTCGGGGCTGCTCGCCGCGTACCGGCGGCACCCGGGTTCGGGGGTCAGGGGCATCGGATCCCTCCCTCCCGTCCGCATCGCATCCCCAGCCCGTCCGCCGGGGGGCTTCGCCCGGGCCGGACGCGGGAGCTCGTACCGGCCCGAGCACGGGGTGTCGGAACTCCTGCCCGTGTCCGCCCCGTTTCCCCGGCTCCCCTCCGCCTCGGTGAGGGGGTCGAGGCGCAACACCTATCCCATGGACCGGCCCCACCGCCATCGCCCGGCGGCAGGGCGGCCGGGCTGAGTTTCGCGCACCGGCCCGAGTCTCCCGCCCGCTGCCGGGACCCGGCCGAATGTATCCGGATAACGAAGAGCACCTGCACATCACCCGGTCGGATCAGCCGTGGGTGGGCGCTTTTGACGCGGCCGGAGGCTCAGGGGCAGAAAGAAGCCACCGCCGTGGGCCCGCACCGGGCGCGGGCGGGACAGGCGGTGGCGGGCCGGGCGGGCCGGCCGTGGCGGGTGCGCAACTCCCCCGAGTCCGAGCTGCGCACCCGGGCCGGCCGCGCGGGCCGGTCAGGTCGTCAGGCGGCTGTTGACGCCCTCGCGGCCGTCCGCCTCGTCCTCGTTGAACCAGTAGTCGCCCGCGGCGAGGTAGCGGAACTGGTGCACCCGCTGCGCCTCCAGCCGCACGGTGACGGCGCGGTTCCCGTCCGCCCGGGGGGTCAGCCGGTGGGTACCGGGCGTCCAGCCGTTGAAGTCGCCGACGACGCTGACGTCGCCCGCGGGCTCCTCGGGCGGGAGGACGAACGTCACCTCGGTGCGGTTCTTGCGAGCGGTGCGCTCCAGCACGAGCGCTCCTTCCTCTGGGGGTGGTACCGGGACATGGCGCCGGGGCGGCCGACTGGCGGGCGGCCGCCCCGGCCGTGCGGCCCTCAAGGTGTACCCCGGGGCCGGCGCCGTGCGCGGGAGGCGACACGCCCGGGCGGGCCGGATCGTTTCGCTCTGCGGACCCCCTGGGGCCGCGGGCCCGCGTGCGCCGGGGACCGTCCGCGAAGCGAAATCCATGCGCCGCTCACCCGGACGGCCGACTCCGGCGCAAGGTTTCGCCTGGGGGCTCCCCGTACACGGCGGCGTACGCGTTCGAGAACAACGCGGGCCGCCCCCACCCCCACCGGGCGGCGACGGCCGCGACCGCGGCCGGGACGCCGGCGGCGGACCCGGCGGCGAGGTCGGCGTGCGCCCGCATCAGGCGCACGCGCCTCAGGTAGGCGCGGGGCGTGGTGCCGACGGCGGCGGCGAACGCCGCGTGCAGTACGCGGGGCGGGACTCCGGCCGCGGCGGCCATGTCCGACGGGCCGACGGCCCGGTCGGCGTGGTCGTGCGCGAACTCCGCGGCGCGGCGCAGGACGGCCGGGCCGACGCGCCCCGCCCCCGGTGCGAGGGGGTCGGGGCGGGTGCGGAACCCGGGGAAGGCCTCCAGGGCGACGGCCGCGAGGAGGCGGGCCGCGGCGTCCCTCACGAGGGGCGTGCCGGGGCCGGTGGCGGCGGGGCCGCTGTCCAGCAGGCTCCAGGCGTAGCGGACGGCGGCGCGCCAGCGGGCGGTCTCGGCGGGCGCGTCGGCGGTGTGCAGGCCGGGCGGGATGGGCGCGTCGGGCGGCAGTCCGGCGACGTCGCGCAGCAGCCCGGGGTGGAGGACGGCGGCGCGGGCGTGCATGTGCTCGACGGCGGTGCGCATGGGCGTGCCGGGCGCGGCGGCGAGGAGGACGCCGCCGGCGGCGTACGCGCCGGAGCGGCCGCAGTCGAGCCGCACCCGGCCGCCGAGCACGTCGAGGACGAGAAGGTGGTCGAGCGGCTGCACGTCGTAGACGACCGAGGCGGCCAGGCGGCCTTGGTCCAGGCAGAGGGCGCCGGAGGTGCGCCGCTCGTGGTGGAAGACGGAGCCGCTGCGCGCGGCGGAGCCGAGGCGGACGGCGGTGCCGTACGCCTCGGCGAGGTAGGCGCGGGTCTCGTCGGCGGACGTGGTCCGGAAGAGGGTGCTGTGCACGGCATCCGCGACGGCCGCGGGGCCGTCCGGCGGGGTTGCGCGGTGCCGGGCGCCGTCGCCCGACCGGGTTAAGGCCCGGGGCCGGCCCGGCCCGTCGCGTCCCGGGCCGGGGCGGCCGCCGGTGCCGCCGCCGTCGCTGCCCGTCCCGGTCAGTCGCCCGGCATCGTCCCTGCGCTCCACGGGCCGCACCTTACTGGGCCGCGTGCGGGGGTACGGGCCGGATTCACCGGAACCGCGGTACGGGGGCGCCCGGCCGTCCCGGAAACGAAACTCCTTGCGCGGCTCCCGCGCCGGCGGGAGGGGCGGGTCACCGGGCCCGTGGGCGGGCGCGGGCGGGGTGTACGGGCGGGTCTGGCGGGTCGGCGGGCGCGGGGCGCTCCAGGGCCGTCGGCGGGCCGGGGCCCGCGTTGGCGGCGGCATACCGCTCGGGGTCGGCCGGGGGCGCCGTGGAGCCGGTGCCGCGGCGGGAGGGGGCGCCGGGCGGGCGCCCGTGCTCGTCGACCATGGCGCCCTCGTCGGGGAGCTGGAGCGGCGCCGGGCCGGCCTCGCGCGTGCGGGCGGGACTCCCGTCTGCCGTGTCTGCCGTGTCTGCCGTGTCCATGGTCCGCTCCTGCCCGGCGGCGGCCCGCGCACACCAACGGCCCGGCCGGGGGCGGGGAGCCGGGAGGCGTGCTCCGTGCCACAGTGGAGTAGTCGAGGAGACGGCCAAGGGAAGCCTCATGGACGAGACGGACCGAACACTCGAACAGCTGCTCGCGGGGCTGACCGCCGTACGCGACGGCAACCTCGACACCCGTCTGCCCGAGGACGCGGGCGGGCTGCCGGGCAAGATCGCCGCCGTCTACAACGGGATGGTGGCGCAGCTGTCCCTCGTCACGACCGAGGTCACCCGGGTGGCCGAGGAGGTCGGCGGGCAGGGGCTGCTCGGCGGGCAGGCACGGGTGCCGCCGGTCGGCGGCGTGTGGCGGCAGCTGACGGCCGGTGTGAACAGCATGGCCGACAACCTGACGTCGCAGGTCCGCAACATCTCCCAGGTGGCGACGGCGGTCGCCCGCGGCGACCTCACGCAGAAGATCCGCGTCGACGCCCGCGGGGAGATCCTGGAGCTGAAGGAGACCATCAACACGATGGTCGAGCGCCTGTCCTCGTTCGCCGAGGAGGTCACGCGCGTGGCCCGCGAGGTCGGCACCGAGGGCAACCTGGGCGGGCAGGCCACCGTGCACGGCGTGTCGGGCACGTGGAAGGACCTCACGGACAACGTCAACTCGATGGCGAACAACCTGACGAACCAGGTCCGCAACATCGCGCAGGTCACGACGGCCGTCGCCCAGGGCGACCTCACCCGCAAGATCGACGTGGACGCGCGCGGCGAGATCCTGGAGCTCAAGACCACGATCAACACCATGGTGGACCAGCTGGGTTCGTTCGCCGCGGAGGTGACCCGCGTCGCCCGCGAGGTCGGCAGCGAGGGCCGGCTCGGTGGGCAGGCCGAGGTGGCGGACGTCTCCGGCACGTGGAAGCGGCTGACGGAGAACGTCAACGAGCTGGCGGGGAACCTGACCCGCCAGGTCCGCGCCATCGCCGAGGTCACCGGCGCGGTGGCGCGCGGCGATCTCACCCGGACCGTCGCCGTGGACGCGCCGGGCGAGGTCGGCGCGCTGCGCGACAACATCAACGCGATGGTCGAGTCGCTGCGCGCGACGACCCGCGCCAACGAGGAGAAGGACTGGCTGAAGACGAACCTGGCCCGTATCTCCAGCGGGATCCAGGGCCGCCGCAGCCCGGCCGAGGTCGCCGAGCTGGTCATGCGCGAGGTTCCCCGGCTGGTGAAGGCCCAGTACGGCGGCTTCTTCCTCGCGGAGGAGAGGCCCGACGGGACGGAGCTGGCGGCGATCGCCTCGTACGGGCTCCCCGACGGGCCTCAGCCGGGGGTGCGCCGCGTCCGGATGGGGCAGTCGCTGGTCGGGCAGGCCGCCGCCGACGGCCGCATGCTTCTCGTGGAGGACCTGCCGCCCGGGTACGCGCGGATCTCCAGCGGTACGGGGTCGGCCGACGCCTCGGTGCTGATCGTGCTGCCGATCGTGGTCGAGGGGCAGGTACTGGGCGCGCTCGAACTGGCCTCGGTGCACGCGTTCGCGCCCCTGCACCGGGACTTCCTGGAGCAGTTCACCGAGCTGCTCGGGGCGAACGTCGCCGCGCAGATCGCCAACGCCCGCACCGACGAGCTGCTGGAGCGCTCGCAGCAGCTGACGTCGGAACTCAGCGCCCGCCAGCAGGAGATCCAGGCACGGCAGCGGGAACTCCAGGACAGCAACGCCGAGTTGAAGGAGAAGGCGGCGCTGCTGGCCGACCGCAACCGGGACATCGAGCGCAAGAACCTCCAGATCGAGCAGGCCCGGCAGGAACTGGAGGAGCGAGCACAGCAGTTGGCGCGCGCCTCGCTGTACAAGTCGGAGTTCCTGGCGAACATGAGCCACGAGCTGCGCACCCCGCTGAACAGCCTGCTGATCCTGGCGCAGCTCCTGGCGCAGAACGCCGACGGGAACCTGACGGAGAAGCAGGTGGACTACGCGACGGTCATCCACTCCGCCGGCTCCGACCTGCTCCAGCTCATCAACGACATCCTGGACCTGTCGAAGGTCGAGGCGGGCCGCATGGACGTCCACCGCGAGCCGGTGTCGCTCCAGCGTGTGCTGGACTACGCGGAGGCGACGTTCCGGCCCGTCGCGGACGAGCGGAAGCTGGACTTCACCGTCAGTGCCGCGCCGCGGGCCGGGGCGGGGCTGGTCACCGACGAGGGCCGGCTGCGGCAGGTGCTGCGCAATCTCCTGGGGAACGCGCTGAAGTTCACCGAGCACGGCGAGGTGTCGCTGCGGGTCGAGCAGGCCGCGGAGTCGGAGGTCCCGCTGCCGCTGCGCGGTACCGGGCCGGTGCTGGCCTTCCGTGTGGCCGACACGGGGATCGGGATCCCCGCCGACCGGGTGGAGTCCGTCTTCGGAGCGTTCCAGCAGGGCGACCGGGGCACGGCGCGGGCATACGGGGGTACGGGGCTCGGGCTGTCCATCAGCCGGGAGGTGGCCCGGCTGCTCGGCGGCACGATCACGCTGCAGAGCAGCGTCGGCGTGGGCAGCACCTTCACCCTGTACCTGCCGGAGACGGCCGACCGGGCGGAGCAGCCGGCCCGGCCTGCGGCCGGGGACGCGGGCGGCTCCGCCGGCACCGCGGCGGCCGGCGGGCCGTCGGCCGAGACGGCCGGGGCGCCCGGAACGGCCCTGCCGGCGGCGGCGGACGCGCCCGGCACCGGGACCGTCCTCGTCGTCGACGACGACAGTCGGAACGTCTACGCCCTGACGGAGATCCTCAGGACCGCAGGCCACGAGGTCCTGACGGCCGACAACGGCGCGGCGGGGATCAGGCTGCTCGCCGCGCACCCGGAGGTCGACCTGGTGATCATGGATCTGATGATGGCGGGCATGGACGGCTACGCAGCCACCCGGGCGATCCGCGCGATGCCGGGCCGCAGGTCGCTCCCCGTCGTCGTGGTGACCGCGAAGGCCATGCCCGACGACCAGTCCGAGGCCATGGCCGCCGGCGCCTCGCACTACCTGACGAAACCGGTGGACCCCGACCAGCTCCTCGCCACGATCCGGAGATGGCTGGGGGCCGCCCGAACCTGACCGCCGTTCCCGGGCGCGGTTGCCGGAGGGACCCCCGGGCAGACGCACAGACACGGAGACGACACCACGATGCCCGCACATGGCAGCGACCGCGGTGCCGCCGACGGCGAGGGCGCAGGCCGCTCCGCCGCGCGGCGGGAGACCGCGCCACCGCCACCCGCAGGGAAGGCCCCTGATCCGCAATGAGCGTGCAGCGCAGCGGTCTGGCCTCGGCCGTCGCCGAACTGACGGCCGAGGTGTCCGCCCTGCACGCAGAGCGCGGGCGGCGCCGGCTGATCGACCTGGCCTCCGGGGTGCTCGCCGGGCAGCTGACCCTCTCCCCCGTCGAGGCGACCGAGCACCTCCTGCGCCTGGCCGCGTCGACGGGCCTGTCCGCGGTCGACCTGGCCGCCGACATCGTGAACGCGGCCGCCGGGACGCACGTCTCCGACGGGCCCGCCGAACCGGAGGAACGCACCACCGCCGAGGCCCGCCGCATCCGGCGCGGCATCGCCGCCACCGCGTCCTCGGACACCGCCACCGCGGCGGCGGCCGCCCTGTTGGAGAACGGCCTGCACCGGCTTGGCGTCGAGGCGGTGTACCTGTGGCGGCGCACTCCGACGGACTGCCTGGAACTGGCCGGGGAGGCCGGCGCCGACCCGCAGGAGGCCGCCCACTGGCACTGGATCCCGCCCGAGGCGGGCGGCCCGCTGCACCGGGTCCTCATCGGCGGGGAGGCCGAATGGCTGCCCTCGGGCCCCGGGCCCGACGAGCGGCTGCCCGGCGGGCGGCCCGACGCGGCGCGGGCGCTGCTGCCGCTGGTGCTGGACGGCCGCACGGTCGGCGTGGCGCTCGCCGTGTGGTCCGGCCGGGCGCCCCTGGACCCGGCCGTACGGGACAGCGTCACGGCACTGTGCGCGCCGGCCGCGCACCGCCTGGAGACGGCGGACACCGGGCAGGGGGTGCCGCCGCAGCTTGCCGCCCTGCTGGCGCAGCTGGACCATCCGGGGGTCGTGGTCTGCCCGTCGGCCGGGGAGGTGCCGCCGGCGGCCGGCGGCCTGCCCGCGCACACCGTGGACTACCTCAACCCGGCCGCGCTGCGGGAGTTGGGGTCCTTCCCGTCCGCCGCCGGCCGGCCGGCCGCGCAGCTGTACCCGTCCGTCCACGACGAGCTGGTGGGGCTGATCGCCCGGGCGAACGCGACGGGCGCTCCGCAGTACGCGCCCGCTCTGCCCGGTCTCCGGCCGGACGCCGCGCCGGAGGCGGAGTCCCCCCGGCCGGAGATGGCCGAGGTGCGGGTGCTCCCGCTCGGGGGCGGGCGCGCCGCGGTGCTGTGGCACCCGGGAAGCCCGCGCGGTGCGCCGCTCGCCCTGGCGCTGAACCGGCTCGACCGGCTGGCCGCGTTCGAGGACGACGCGTCCGGCGGGTCGGCCTGGGGCCCGGATGCGTACACGGTGTTCGGCCTCGACCCCGCCGGCCCGCCGCTTCCGCTGCGCTCCCTGGGCAAGCGGCTGCATCCCGAGGACACCGTCGTCCTGGACGGCCTGCTGGCCTCGATCACTGACGGGCACACCGGCGGCCAGTGCCTGGTGCGGGTCTACCGGCCCGACGGCGGGGTGCGGCACGTGCGGATCGCCGCCGAGCCGGTCCTGGCGGGCTCGTCACTCGTCGGCATCGCCGGCGTGTACCAGGACGTCTCGGTGCAGCACCACACGGAGCTGGCGCTCACCGCCACCTTCGAGCAGCTGTCGGCCGCCCAGGCCGAGGCCGTCCTCCGCGACCAGCTGGTGCTGCGGCTCCAGCAGGCGATCGTCCCGGAGGCACCGTCGCTGGAGACGCCGCCCGGGCTGCGGGTCGCGGCCCGCTACCGGCCGGCCGCCGTGGAGGACCGGGTCGGAGGCGACTGGTACGACGTGCACCCCCTGCCCGGAGGCCGCGTGCTGGTGACGGTCGGGGACATCGCGGGGCACGGGATCGGCGCCGCCACCGCGATGATCGCCCTGCGGGGCGCGCTGCACGGACTGGCGTTCACGGGCGCCCCTCCCGAGCAGCTGATGGGCTGGCTCAACGATGTCGCGCTCGGTACGCCGGGCCAGCCCACGGCGACCGCGGTGTGCGCCCTGTTCGACCCGGCGGACCGCACCCTGGCCTGGGCCGGGGCCGGGCATCCGCCGCCGCTGCTGCTGCGGAGCGGCCGCGCCCGGTTCCTCGACGGGTCGCAGAACGTGCTGCTCGGGGCGCTGCCGGGGGCCGCGTACGAGGGGCGGGCGACGCAGCTGGAGGCCGGGGACACGCTGCTGCTGTACACCGACGGCTTCATCGAGCGGCGGCACACGGGGCTGGACGAGAGCCTGGCCTCCCTCCAGGTGGCCGCGGAGCGGCTGCGTCCGGGCCTGGTGGAGGACCAGGCGGACCAGCTCATGGAGGCGGCCGAAGGGGACACGGAGGACGACACGAGCCTGGTGGTCGTTCAGGTGTCCTGACCCGCCGTCCGGCCGGCGCTCAGGCCCGTGTCGAGGTCGGGGTGGACGCGGAAGACGCCGTCGGCGCCGGTGAGGTGGAACATGCGGGCGACCTGCTGCGTGGGCCCTGCGAGTTCCATGGTCCCGCCCGCGGCGCGCGCGACGAGGCGGGCGCGGAGCAGGATGTTCAGGCCGGTCGAGTCGCAGAACCGCAGCCGGGACAGGTCGACCAGCAGGTGCGGGGCGCCGCCCGCCGCGGTCGGGGCGTTCAGCGCGGCCTGCAGGGCGTCGCGCAGTGGCTCGGCGGTGTCGTGGTCGAGTTCGCCGGCCAGCAGGAGGACGACCGTCCCGGTGTCCGGCCGGACTTCGACGGCGAGGGCGCCGCCGTCGCCGCGTGCACCTTCCCGACTTCCGGCCGGCGGCGTGACCATCGAAACCTCCCGGGGAAGTGCGGGCCCGAGCTTCGCCGTCCGCCTACCCCCGGCGGGCCGCAGCATGCACCGGGCGCGGCCCCGGTCGGCGCCGGGGGTGCAAGGGGCGGGGATACTGCGGGAGCACCGCATCGCACGCCTTCCCCTGTGAGGTCATCTTGAGCGGAAAAGCGCCCGTTTCCAGCCTCGACGGCTGGCGCCGGGACCGGTTCTCCCGGAACGGAACGGCCCGTGACGTGTACGAGCGGGGCGAGGGGCCCGGCGTCGTGCTGATGCCGGAGCTGCCCGGCATCACCCCGGAGGTCCTCGGGCTGGCCCGGCACCTCGCCGACAGCGGCTTCACCGTGGTGGTGCCGTCCCTGTTCGGGACGCCCGGCGCCGCACCGTCCGCGGCCCGGGCGGCGGCGGTCGTCGGTCGCGCCTGCGTCTCCCGCGAGTTCCGGGCCCTCGCCCTGAACGCCCGGCGGCCCCTCGCCGACTGGATACGCGCCCTGGCACGGGACCTCGCCGCACGGACGCCGGGACCCGGCGTGGGCGTGGTCGGCCTGTGCTTCACGGGCGGTTTCGCGCTCGCGGCGGCCGTGGACGGCTCGGTGCTCGCCGCGGTCGCCGGGCATCCGTCGCTGCCGCTGCCGCTGGGCGCCGCGCGCCGGGCCGATGCGGGGCTGTCGGAGGAGGAGCTGCGGGCGGTGGGCCGGCGCATGCGGGAGGACGGGCTGTGCGTCCTCGGGGCGCGGTTCACCGGGGACGGGCTGGTCCCCGGCGACCGTTTCGCGACGCTCCGGGCCCGGCTCGGCGACGCGTTCGAGTACATCGAGCTGGACTCCGGGCCGGGCAACGCGGCGGGCTTCGGCCGGAAGGCGCACTCGGTGCTGACGCGGGAGGTCCGGGAGGCGGAGGGGCATCCCGCGCTGGCCGCCCGGGAGCGGACCGTGGAGTTCCTGCGGCGGCGCCTGGCGCCGCCACGGGACCCGGGCAGCGGCTGACCCCGGCGCCGGCGCCCGGCGGATCCGGTCGGGCGGTCTGGGCCGGCCAGGTGTCGACGGCCGCCGCCCACACCTGGAACTCGGTGTCCCCGTCGCCGATCTGGGCGTACAGCTGCAGGACCAGGTGCCGGCCGTCGACCTCCCCGGTGGCGGACCACTCGCCGCCGCCGCTGCGCAGGCTGCTCCGCGCGCCGGGGAGGGGGTCGCCGAAGGCGGCGCGCAGGCGCTGTCCAGGGTGCGGGCGATCTCGTCGAAGCAGTCCTGGGTGCGGTCGAGGAGGAAGGGGTACTCCGCGAGCCACTCCGCGGCGAGCCACCGGGAGGCGAGCACGGCGAGGGCGCCGCCCCGGACGCGTTCCAGGTCGTGCGCGTCGAGGTCGGACAGGTCGTACGGGTCGTCGCCGCCGAAGATCAGCGAGCGGGGGGTGGAAGGGGCGGGCGGGCGCCGCCGGCAGCTGCCGGGCCGCCTCGGCGGTGTCGCCGTCCCAGGCGCCGTCTCGGTCGGTGCAGTGGCGGACGCTCCCGGAAAGCCGGGCCCGCGGAGGCTCGAACGTGCCGACGGCCGCGCTGCCGCTCCAGACGGCTGCGCCGGAGGCGTCGCGGAGGGTGGCCGTGCCGCCGTCGGCGGCCGCCTCGGTACGGCACACGTCGCGGCCCTCGCGGTCGACGCGGACCACCGCCCCGCCGGCCGTCACGAACGGGGCCAGGCCGTGGCCGCCGCCGAAGCCGGTGGTCCAGCCGTCGTCGTCGGTGACGGGTTCCGGGTGCGGCACGGGGGTGAACCGGCCGTCGGTGCACAGCACTCCCCGGTCCGGCCGCTCTTGACGAGGTGTGGTTCCTCGCCCCGGAGGGCGGGTTGCGGGTGCGGCGGCTGGTGGCCCGTCACGTCCGGCACGGCAGGGCCCCGGACCGGGCGCGGGAGTGGGTGGAGCGCTCGGACGAGGCGCACGCCCGGCTCGTCGCCCGTGGGCGCCGCCGTGCGGATCTCGTCGTGGAGTGAGGACAGGGCGGTGGGGCGCCGCGGGCAGCGGGGTCTGCCCCCGCGCACCTGGCGGGCCGCGGCCCGGCGGGCGTATCCGTAGAGGGCGGGGGAAACTCCCGCCGCGGGGCGTACGGGCGGAGGCGGGGCCGCTCGTACGCCCCGCGGCGGCGGGGCTCGGCCGGCGGGCAGAAGACCGCCGACGGGGCGCGGGGGGGGCCTGGTCGGCGGCCCGGGGTCAAGGGTTCCGGGCCCCGGACTGCGGGAACGGCGGCGGGGCCGGCGGCACGGGCGCGGGTACTGCCGCCGGTGCCTGGGCGGGGCCGGTCGCGCCTGCGGGTTCGGGGGCGGTGAGGGCGGCCAGGACGGCCCTTGCGTCGGCGGCCTCGGGGAGTGCGAGGGCGTCGAGGAGGCGTACGGCCTCGTCCAGGCGGGCGGCGGCCGCCTCCCGGTCGCCGGCGGCGGCCAGGGCGGTGCCGAGCAGGCGGAGGGCGCGCGCCTCGGCCGCCCGCCAGCCGACCCGCCGGGCGGCTTCCACGGCCCGCTCGCCGCACTCCGCCGCGTCCGGTGCGCGGTCCCCGGCGAGGAGGGCGGCGGTCTGCGACACCAGGTTCATCGCGGCGTAGACCGGATAGCCGTGGCGCAGGCCCAGTTCGGCGCTCTCCCGGTGCCGGGCCACGGCTTCCTCGGTGCGGCCGGCGTGCCGGGCGACGATGCCCTGGCTGTACAGGGCGTGCGCCTCGGCGTACCGGTCGCCGCGGGCGCGGGCCGCGTCGCGGGCCGCCCGGGCAGCGGCGTCCGCGTCGGCGGCGCGGCCGGACCGCAGGAGCGCGCCGACGCTGTTGGAGCGGGCGTGGCCGACGCCCCATCCGTTGCCGCACCGTGTGCCGGTGGCGACGGCCTCCCGGTAGAGCGCCTCGGCGGCCTCCCAGTCGGCCAGGGCCTGCCGGACGAGGGCCCGGGTGGTCAGGATCTCGGTGCGGACGATGTCGTCGCCGCAGGCCCGGGCGGCACAGTCGGCGTCCCGCAGGGCGCGGTCGGCCTCGTCGAGGCGGCCCAGCCGCATCAGCGCGGCCCCCAGCATGTGGCCGATGCGGCCCGCTGCCCGTACGTCGCCGCGGGCTTGCGCGGTGCCGAGGATGCCGCGGGCCGGTGAGACGAGCACGCCCCACAGGAAGGACCCGTCGAGGAGCGGGTCGAGGGCGAGGACCGTGTCGGCGGCGGGTCCGACGGCCTCCGGGACGGCTTCGACGGCCTGGACGGCCACGGCGAGGACGGAGGCGTGGTCGAAGGGGAGGCCCGCCGGGGCGGGAGCCGCCGCGGGCGGCCCGGCGGGGGCGGCGAGGGGGTGGCCGGGGCGTTCGGCGGCATAGGCGGCGCGGGCCCGTTCGCGGACGTGTACGAGGAGCCGCAGCAGGGCGGCCGCGCGGTCGGCGGGGGTGTCGTCCTCGCGGGAGCGGGCGGCGGCGAACTCCCGCAGCAGGTCGTGGAGGCGGTGGACGCCGGGGGCAGGGGATTCCAGCAGACCGAGCGCCGCGATCCGTTCGAGGTGCTCTTCCGCCTCGGCCTCGTCCGTCCCGGCGAGGGCGGCCGCTCCGGCGGTGTCGAGGGTGGCCGCGCGGGGCAGCGACAGGATCCGGAAGAGGCGGGCCTGTGCCGGGTCGAGGAGGTCGTAGCTGAGGCGGAAGCAGGCCTCGACGCCGTCCGCGTCGCCCTGCCCGCCGGCCCTGCCGAGGAGCGCGGGGCGGGCGCCGTCGAGGAGGCGCACGTAGTCGGCGAGCGCCCAGGCGGGGCGGGTCGCGAGCCGGGAGCCGGCCAGGCGGAGGGCGAGCGGCAGGGCGCCGCAGCGCCCGACGAGCGCGAGGGCGGCGTCGGGTTCGGCGGCGACGCGGGCCTCGCCGGCGATCCGGCCGAGCATGGCCAGGGCCTCTGCGTCCGGCAGCACGTCGAGGCGGATGCGCAGGGAGGCCGGGAGGCCGGGCAGGGTGTGGCGGCTGGTGACGAGGACGGCGCAGGTCGGCGAGCCGGGCAGGAGCGGTTCGACCTGTGCGGTGTCTCGGGCGTCGTCGAGGACGACCAGCACCCGCCGCCCGGCGAGCCTGCTGCGGTAGAGCCCGGCCCGCTCCTCGGCGTCGTCGGGGACGGCGGCGTCGGCGACGCCGAGGGCGCGCAGGAAGGAGGCCAGGACGGCTCCGGGTTCGGCCGGGTCCTCGCGTACGCCGCGCAGGTTGGCGTACAGCTGGCCGTCGGGGAAGTGGTCGCGCAGGCGCTGTGCGGCGTGCACGGCGAGGGTCGTCTTGCCGACGCCGCCGATCCCGCCGACGGCGGAGATCGCCACGCTGCGGAGGGCCGCAGCGGCGGCGGGGCCGGGGGCGAGTGCGTCGACGATGGCCTGCTCGACGCCGGTCCGCCCGGTGAAGTCGGCGGGAACGTACGGTAGTTGGGCGGGGGGCGGGGACGCGGTCCGGGTGCCGCCGGAGTCGGACGCGCCGGGGGGCGGGGCGGCGGTCCGGGGGGCCGGCCCCGGCGGCAGCCCGGCCGTCGGGTCGCCGCCGGTCCCGGAGGGGGCCGTACGGGCCCCGCCGCCGCGGCCGCTGCGTTCCCGGACGGTGTCGAGCAGGGCGCGGAGCCGGTCGTTGCGGGGGTGTTCCGCGCACAGCCCGGTGAGTTCGCCGGCCAGGCTCGCGTGCCGGCCGAGCAGCACGTCCAGCTCGATCCGCTCGACGAGCACCGACAGGCGCAGTTCGGCGAGGCGCTCGCGCTGGATGCGGGCCTGCGGCCCC
The DNA here is from genome assembly GCF_003325375.1 of Streptomyces globosus. Classification (GTDB taxonomy): domain Bacteria; phylum Actinomycetota; class Actinomycetes; order Streptomycetales; family Streptomycetaceae; genus Streptomyces; species Streptomyces globosus_A. Next base: position 3,972,175 of record NZ_CP030862.1, read on the forward strand.
GGCAGCCCGGCCAGCGGGGTCCCGTGCCACATGCCCAGGCCCTCGGCGAGCCCGTCGCGGGCGGCGGCCGGGTCCCCGCCGGCGGCCGCGCCGCGGGCCTCGGCGACGAGGTCCTCGAAGCGGCACAGGTCCAACTCTCCGTGGCCGAGGCGCAGGCGGTAGCCCTGCCCGTGGGTGGCGATCCGGTCGCCGAGGATCCGGCGCAGCCGGTACACGTACGAGCGGACGGTGCCGACGGCGGTGTGCGGCGGCGCCTCGCCCCACAGCCCGTCGACCAACTCCGCGGTGCCGACGACCGTGTTGTGCCGGCACAGCAGCATGGCGAGCACGGCGCGCTGCTGCGGCGGGCCGAGCGGGAGGGCGAGCGCGCCGTGGTGCGCCCGGACCGGTCCGAGCAGCGAGAAGGACACGGCGGGATCCGCGGCGGCGGAGGCGGCGGGCAGCGCTTCGTTCACCGGATGCACACCAACTCCCCGCGCGTACGACCCTTGCACCCAACAGGATGTACCGGCCATCCGGTACGGCAAGCCTACAACGGCCCGTACAGCACCCGAATCGGCCGCCCGCCGGCCGGATCGCGCCCGGCTGGTCCGGGGCGGGGCCCGCGACCTGCGAGGATCTGCCGTACCGGGGTGGGGGCCGGGGCCGTGGAGGGGTGGGGGCCGCGGGCCGGTGCGGCGGGGGCCGGGTGACCGAAGGACCGCAGGAGGGGGCCGTTGTGAGTGATCCGTTCGTGCTGCGCTTCTCGCTGCTCGGGCCGGTGCAGGCCGCCCGGGGCGGGGTGGACGTCCCGCTGGGCCCGCCGCAGCAGCGGCTGGTGCTGGCGATCCTGCTGGTGCGCAGACCGGGCGTGGCGGGTCTGGACGAGCTGATCGACGGCATCTGGGGTGAGGCGGGCCCGCGCACCGCCGCGGGCACGGTCCGCTCGTACGTGTACCGGCTGCGGCGGGTGCTCGGGCCCTGCCTGGTGACGGAGGGCGGCGGTTACGCGCTGGACGTGCCGGACGGTGCGGTCGACCTGGCCGACTTCGAGGCGGAGGCGGCCCGGGGGCGGGAGCTGGTGGCTGCGGGCGATCCGGACGCCGGGGCGCGGCTGCTGGAGGCGGCGCTCGCCCGGTGGCGCGGGGTGCCGCTGGCCGGGCTGCCGGGCCCGTTCGCCCGGATCCAGCGGGAGCGGCTGGCGGAGCTGCGGCTGTCGGTGCTGCTGGAGCGGGTGGAGGCGGACCTGGCGCGGGGGCTGCACGCCCGGCTGGTCCCGGAACTGGGCGCGCTGTGCGCGGAGTACCCGTTGAACGGGCGGTTGCGGACCCTGCGGGCCGAAACGTTGGCGCGGGCGGGCAGGGCGGACGAGGCCGGGGCGGCGCCGCCCGGGGAGGGCGGGCGGCCCGCCCGGGTGGAGGCGGGCAGGGTGGCAGCACCCTCCCGGCCGGCGCCGGCACGGGCGGAAGGCCCGGCCGCGGGGGCGGCCCGGGAGAGGCCCGCGGCGGACGGAGTCCTTGCGGGCACCCCAGCCCGGCCGACGGCGCCCGCTGCGGGGATCCTGCCTGCGGCGGAGGAGCCGGTTCGGTCCGATGCGGCGGGCACCGCGGCGGCGGTCGCCCCCGGACCCGGTACGGAGCACCCCGCGGCGGCCGCGCATGCCGGGCCGGCGCAGGCGCCGCAGACACGGCCCGCCGCGGCGCAGTCCGGCCTCCACCCCCCGGCGACGAGCACCGGCCGGCACCTCCGGGCGGCCGCTCCCCCGCTCCCCGCCCCCGCGCAGCTCCCGTACGTGGCAGTGGATTTCACGGGCCGTGAGACGGCCACCCGGCGTCTCGTCGAGGCCCTCACCCCGGCGTCCGGCGCCCCCGCCGCGGACGCCGGCGGCCCGCCGGCCGTGGTCGTCTCGGCGGTCGGCGGCATCGGGGGCGTCGGCAAGACCACGCTCGCGCTGCACGCCGCGCACCGCCTCAGGGCGCACTTCCGCGACGGGCAGCTGTACGCCAACCTCCGCGGTGTCCGCGAGGACCCTGCCGAGCCCGGCGCCGTCCTGGCGGCGTTCCTCCGCGCCCTCGGCGTCGCGGACTCGGCGATTCCGGAGGGTGTGGAGGAACGTGCCGGCCTCTACCGGTCCCGGGTCGCCGACAAGCGGATGCTGCTCGTCCTCGACGATGCCCGGGACGTCCGGCAGATCGAGCCGCTGCTGCCGGGCTCGTCCGCCTGCGCGGTCGTCGTGACCAGCCGGAGCACCCTGGCCGGCCTGCCCGCCGCACTCCGCCTGCGCCTGGACGTCCTGCCCGCCGGGGACGCCGTACGCCTGCTCGGCCGGATCGTCGGCCGGGAGCGGATCGAGGCGGAGCCCGCCGAGGCGGCCGCGCTGGCCGCGCTGTGCGGCGGGCTGCCGCTCGCGCTGCGCATCGCCGGGTCCCGGCTGGCGACCCGGCCGGGCTGGTCCCTGGCGGCGTTCCGGGACCTGTTGGAGGGGCGGCGGGCACCGTTCTCCGCCGAGGCGGGCGGGGAGGACGGGGTGGAGGCCTGCTTCCGCCTCAGCTACGAGCTGCTGGACGCGGCCGAGGCGCGGCTGTTCCGGCTGCTGGCGCTGCCCGAGCAGGAGGACGCGGACGTCGCGGACGCGGCCGCGCTGGCCGGCATCGACCCGGCGCATGCCGAGGAGCTGCTGGAGCGGATGACGGAGCTCGGGCTGCTGGAGTCGCCGGCCCCGCAGCGCTACCGCTTCCACGACCTCCTGCGCGCGTTCGCGCGGGCCCGCTCCGCGGAGGAGGACGGCCCCGGGGGCGGGGCGGAGGCGCTGGTCCGGCTGGTCGACCACCACCTGGCGTCGGCGCGCAACGCGTACGCCGTCGAACGCCCCGGCCACCCGGTGCCCGGCATGCTCCACCCGACCCGCTCGCCGGGCACCCGGATGCAGGTGCCGGGCGAGGCGCACCGCGTGTTCACGGGCCGGCACCAGTCCGTGCTGGCGGTGGCGGTGCAGACGGTACGGGCAGACCCGTCCGCCGTCGACCTGGTCGCCGACCTGGTCCTGGCCCTCGACCCCGTCCTGGACGGCACGTTCCTGTGGGCGGCGCTGATCGAGCCGGCCCGCGCCGTCCTCAAGGCCGCACGGGGGCAGGGCCGCCGTCGCGCGGCGGGCCGGCTCGGGTACATGCTCGGCGGAGGGCTGTACCAGCTCGGCCACACCGACGAGGCGGAGTCGGTGCTGGCCGCGGCCGCCGCCGATGCGCAGACCTCCGGCGACGAGGCGGTGCTGACCGAGATACGGACCTGCCAGGCGCTGGTGTGGTACGCGCGGGGCGACCTGGAGCGCGCGCTGGAACTGCACGGGCAGGCCGTCGCGGTCGGCGAGCGGTGCGGCAGCCGGTGGGGCGCGGAGAACGCCCGCGCCTGTTCGGCGCACACCCTCAGCAGCCTGGGCCGCCTCGCCGAGGCCGACGCGGCCGCACGCAGGAGCCTGGCCTCGGCGCGGGCGGACGGCGACGCCTACCGGCTGTCGTACACGCTGTACGTCCTCGGGGGCATCCTGCGGCAGTCGGGCCGCCCCGAGGAGGCGATCGCTTACCTGCGCGAAGGCGCCGCCCTGTCGGGGCAGGCCGGGTACGCCACGATCGAGCTGTTCTCCCGGTGGGAGGTGAGCTACTGCCACCTGGCCGCCGGCCGGCACCGCGAGGCGGTGGAGTCCGGGGAGCGGGTGGCGGAGGTGAGCCGCGAGAAGGGCTGGGCCCTGGCGGAGGCCCGCGCCCTGCAGGTCGTCGGGACGGCCCTCGCCGGGCTGGGTGACCGGGAGGGGGCGCGGGAGCGGCTGGAGCGCGCGGCCGGCATCTTCGACCGGCTGCGCCCGGCCGAGGCGGCGCAGGTCCGCGAACTCCTGGCCGGCCTGTAGCCCCGTCACCCCCTCTCCACGGGTGGGGAGTCGCGTCGCCCGGTCGCCCGCCGGGCGGGGAGCCGCGCACACCGCACCCCTCCGGTGTCCGTACGGGCACGCGCGGGCCGGGCGCCGGTCCTGCCGGGCGGGGCCGCCCGTGCACGGCGGCCGCGCCGGAACGGACCGCGCGGTCACCCATCGAACGTCGATGTGCTGTTGATCCGGCTCCTCCAGCCTGTCTGCGGCAGCACCCCCGTGGGAAGGAAGGGACACCCATGCCGGTTTCGACGAGCGACCGCATCACCGACCGCATCACCGTGACGATCCACGCCGAGGACCCCCTCGGGCGGGCAGGCGTCGTCAGCCACCTGCAACGCCAGCCCGCGGTGGAGATCGTCCCGCCGGTCCGCGACCGCGACGGCCGGACGGCGGCCGCGGACGTCGCCGTGATGCTGATGGACCGGGTGGACGACAGGGCCGCGGCGGAGCTGCGGCGCGTGCTGCGCGGCGGCGACCAGCGGGTCGTCCTGATCGCCCGCGAGCTGCGCGAACCGGAGCTGCTGACGGTCGTCGAGTACGGCGTACGGGCCATCCTGTGGCGGCACCAGGCCACGGAGGGCAGCCTGGCCAAGGCGGTCCGGCAGGCCGCGCACGGCGAGGGCGTCCTGCCGCCGGACCTGATCAGCCGGGTGCTCGGCCAGGTGGGGCGGCTGCGCCGCTCCGAGACGGCGTCGGTCTGCACGGGCAGCGCCTCGGCGCCGCTGTTCGGCATGGCACCGCGCGAGACGGACGTCCTGCGGCTGATCGCGGAGGGCCTCGACACCCGGCAGATATCGGACAAGCTCGCGTACTCCGAACGCACCGTCAAGAACATCCTGCACGGGCTGATGACCCGCCTGCAGCTCACCAACCGCGCCCACGCCGTGGCCTACGCACTCCGCGAGGGCTACATCTAGGGCTCCGCGCCGGCCGCACCGCACCTGCCGCACCACCGCACGCACCGCACCCGATGGCCGGATCCGGCCGGCTGCCCGACGGCCGGGGACCCGCCTGTACCGAGGACACCACTTCCCATGATCCATGAGATCGACGAAGCGCTGCGGCGCCTGCTGCGCCGCGGCGCCCTGCCCGAGGGGGCCGGCGACATCGCCCTGGAGGCCCCCACCCGGGAGTGGGCGGCGCGCCGCACCGCCCCGACCGTCAGCGCCTTCCTGTACGACATCCGCGAGGACGTCTCCCGGCGGGAGCGCGGGGCGTACGCGGAGCGCGACGCCCGGGGCGCCGTCGTGCAGCGGCGGCAGCCGGCCCGCTGGTTCCGGCTGTCCTACCTGCTGACCGCGTGGACGGCGCGGCCGGAGGACGAACACCGCATGCTGGCAGGCGTGTTGGCCGCGCTGCTGCCGTACGAGGCGCTGCCGCCCGAGGAGGTGCCGGAAGCGATAGCGGCGTACCGGTCGTCGATCCCGCTGTCGGTGGGGGTGCCGCCCTCCGAGGGGCGGTCCGCCGCGGACGTGTGGTCGGCGCTGGGCGGGGAGTTCAAGCCGTCGCTGGACGTCGTCATCGCCGTCCCGTTCCCGGTGACGCCCGTCTACCCGGTGGGGCCGCCGGTCACGGAGGGCGCGGTCGTCACGGTGCGCGGCAAGGACGGCCGGCCGGGCGGCTCCCGGCCGAGGATGCTGCGTACGCAGGCGCGGGGGCAGGCCCGGTGAGCGCGGCGGCGGGGATCCTGCTGGACCGGCTGGCGCGGCTGCGGCGGGAGGCGGCCGGGCTGGTCGCGGCCCGGGCCGCGGACGACCCCACGGCACACGACCCGCTGCGCGGGCTGTACGTGTCGTCGGAGTCGGCCCTGCGGGCCGCCGCGGACGGCCCGCACGCCCCGACGGCTGCGGCGGACGGGCCGGGGGATGCCCGCGCGGACACGGCTCCGGAGCCGGACGCCGGCGACGGTGCGGGCACGGGCGGGCCGGACGGGCCTGACCGGCTGGGCGGTCTCGTCCGCGCCTTCGGGCTGTCCGCGCTGGACCTGCGGATCCTGCTCGCGGCGGCGGCGCCCGACGTCGACCGCCGGTTCGAGCCGCTCTACGGCTACCTCAACGACGACGTCGGGCGGCGCCGGGCCTCGGTGGCGCTGGCTCTGGAGCTCGCGGGGACGGGTCCGCACATGCCGCGGGCGCGGTCCCGCTTCCACGCGGCGGCGCCGCTCCTGGCGGGCGGACTGCTCCTCCTGGAGGACGGGGAGCGGCCGCTCCCGGGGCGGGCGCTCCGCGTCCCGGAGCGGGTCGTGGCCCATCTGCTGGGCGACGACGGGCTCGACGCGGAGCTGTGTGCGGCGGGGGTGGTCCTGCTGGAGCCGTCCCGCGGGACGGCACCGGCGCGCGGGGCGGGCCCGGCCGAGGCGGAGGCGGAGGCGGAGGCGGAGGCCGACGCCGGGTCCGGGCCGGGCGGTGCAGGCTGTGCGACCGGTGCAGCCGCTTCGGGCCGGGCGGACCGGGCCGATCCGGCGGTCCTGCTGGCCCGGGCGGTTCGGCCCGTCACCGTCCATCTGCTCGACCGGCGGGGCGAGGGCGGCGCCGAGCGGGTCGTCGAGGCCCTGCGGGCGGCGGGGCGCACCGTACTGGTGCACCGGCCGCCGGCGGGCGCGGGGTCCGGGGACGGCGGTCCGGCGGGCGACGCCGCGCGGCTCGGGCCGCTGCTGCGGCGCGAGGCCCGGCTGCGCGGCCCGGGGACGGCGGTGGTCGTCGCGCCCGTCCCGGCGGAGCCGGGGCCGCTGATGCGGTCGGTCGCCGCGGCCGACACCACGACCGTGTTCGCGGGCCCGGATCCCTACGACCCGGACTGGGCTCCCGAGGTCCCCCTGATCCCCCTCGAAGGCGCCCGCCCGCACACCGCCGGGGCGCCGGGCGGGGCGCGCGACGAGGCCGCAGCCCTGCTCGGTGCCGGGCCGGCGGGGGCGCTGGCCGCGTACCGGCTGAGCGGCGTGCAGCTCGCCGAGGTGGCCCGTACTGCCCGGGGCCTCGCCGCACTGGAGGGCGCGGAGCTCGCCGAGCACCATGTCCGGCTCACCGCGCGCCGCCTGTCCGCCCCGCTGCTGGGGCGGCTGGCCCGGCGGGTGCGGCCGGCGGTCGGCTTCGCCGACCTGGTGCTGCCGTCCGAGGAGCAGGCCCGTGTCGCCGAGCTGGTGGCCCGCGCCCGGCACCGCGACGAGGTGCTGTCCGGTTGGCGCCTGCGCACCGGCGGCGGCCGCGGCCGCGGGGTGGTGGCCTTGTTCGCGGGGGTGTCGGGCACGGGCAAGACGCTCGCGGCGGAGGCGGTGGCGGGCGAACTCGGCCTCGACCTGTACGTGGTGGACCTGTCCTCGGTGGTCGACAAGTACGTCGGGGAGACGGAGAAGAACCTGGAGCGGATCTTCACCGAGGCGGACCGCACGGACGCGGTGCTGCTCTTCGACGAGGCGGACGCCGTGTTCGGGAAGCGGTCGGAGGTGCGCGGATCGCACGACCGGTATGCGAACCTCGAAAGCGCCTACCTGCTCCAGCGGTTGGAGAGCTTCGACGGGATCGCCGTGCTGACGACGAACCTCCGGGCGAACGTGGACGAGGCGTTCACGCGGCGGCTGGACCTGGTGGTGGACTTCCCGTTCCCGGACGCGGCGCTGCGCGCCGACCTGTGGCGCAGCGCGCTGGCCGGGGCGCCGACCGGGCCGGACGTGGCAGCGGAACTGGACTGCCTGGCAGCGGAGTTCGAGCTGGCCGGCGGTTCGATCCGGGCGGCGGCACTCACGGCCTGCTATGCGGCGCGCAGGCGGGGCTCGGGGCCGGTGACCGCCGGGGACGTCCGGGAGGGCGCCCGCCGCGAGTACCTCAAGGCGGGCCGCCTGATCCCCGGCACCGCGGCCCCCTGGCGGCCCTGAGCGGCACGCGCGCCGCCGCCCGTGCGGGCGGCCCGCCGTTCAGCGGCCGGGCCGGCCCGTGCCGTTGACGCTGCCGCCGAGCAGGGCGTTGATGGTCCGGCTGTCCGCGACGCCGGTGACCGGGAGCTGTACCTGCCGCTGGTACTGCTCCACCTTGGCCCGCATCTTCGCGTCGTACGGCGTCGCGGCGGCGTTGCGCCCGCCGGAGGTGAAGTAGTCGACGCCGAGCCGGGCGAATGCCCGGTCGGCCTGGAGGTCGGCGTCGGAGATGGTGGCCTGGCCCGCCCACCGGAGGGCGGCGTCCAGCTGGGTTACTTCGAAGTTGCGTGATCCGGAGGTCAGTCGGCCCGCGGTGACGCCCTGCATCCACAGGGAGGCGAGGGTGGCGCGGCCCAGCGTGCCGAGCGGCTTGTCCGTGGCCGTGAGGGCGCGGGTGGTCTTGCCGTCGGCCATCACGGCCTGCTGGTAGCAGATCAGCGAGGCCTCGGTGGCCGCGTCGATGACGCCTTCCCGCCACTGGCCCTTCAGGGTGCACGGGTTGCCGCTGCCGAGGGCGGCGAGCCGGCGCTGTGCGTAGTGCACGACGACGTCGGGCTGGTATCCGGCCCGCCAGGGCGGACCCTGGGGTGCGACCGCCCCGCCCTGGTTCCCGGCCGCGGGCGGCGGGGCGGCTCCCCCTTCTCCTCCGCCTCCGCCCCCGCCCCCGCCGCCGGAGCCCGCGGCGGCGCCGGAGCCGCCCCCGGGGAGGCCGGCTGCCGGGTCTCCGCCTCCCGGGGCTCCGCCGCCGGGGAGGGCTCCCGGCTCGGCGGGCGGCGGCGGGGCCGGCGGGAGGGGGCCCTGGCTGCCGAGCGCGCCGGGCAGCGGGGCCCCCGCCTCGGCCTTCTTCTCCCCGGCCGCGGAGGCGACCTTCGGCGAGAACCCGAGCCACAGCACGGCGAACGCGACGGCGGCCGCGGCCAGCAGCCCGCCGACGGCGACGAGCCAGGCGGGCAGCACCGGCCGCTGCTCGAACTCCCCGCTCAGCTCCAGGGCCGCCGCGTCGCCGGAGCGCCGTACGGAGACGGTCATGCGGTGGGTCTCGGGCGCGCCCGTCCACCGGGTCGCCTGGGGGGTGGCCTCCAGTTCGACGAACGCCGCACGGCCCGGCGCCACTTGGACGCTGCCCGGGCGGACGCCGAACGACAGCCGGCCTGACTCGTCGCGGGCGCCGACGGACGCGGTCAGCGGGGTGTTGCCGAGGTTGTCGACGGCGACGGCGGCCCGGCCGCGGAACCGGGCGGCGGTGCGGGGCGGCACCAGTTCGGCACGGACCTCGGTGAACGGGGCGACCGTGACCCGGCCTTCCAGGACGTCCCGCACGGCGGGGTTCTCGCGCGGCTCGACCCGCACCCCGTAGGCCGCGGGCCCGGCCGGGGCACCGGGGGTGCGCGGCGGCGCGAAGGAGATCTCCGCGGACCCTTCACTGCCCGGGTAGAGGCGCAGCGTGTCGGGCTCGATACGGCTCCAGCCGGCCGGGTCGCCCACGATCGAGAGCCGGTATTCCTCCACCGTGTCGCCGGTGTTGCGCACCCGGAGCCGGGCGGTCGCCCTGCTGCCGGGGTCGACGGCCACGGCAACCGGATCGAGAGTGGTCCACATCGTCATGCGGGAAGGCTAGGGGCGCGGGGGCGCCGTCCCCTGCCCGTACGTCCCCTCCCGCGGGCACTCCTGCCTGTCCGCCCGGCACCCCTGTACGGCCGGACCCCGTGCGGGCGGTCAGGCGGTCCGGCGGTCGGCCGGTCAGGCGGCGGTGAGGCGGTGGCGGGCGTAGGCGCGGACCAGGGGGTGGTAGCGGTAGCGGCCGCTGGCCGCGGGCCGCAGCAGTCCCGCGTCGACGATCGCCTCGATCAGGTCGGCGGCCTCGGGTACGGCGGCTCCGGCGGCTGCTGCGGGCGCGGCGCCGGACGGCTCGCCGCCGTTCAGGAGCGCGGCCGCGGCGGCGGGCCCGAACCCGTCGGGGGCGGCGGCCGTCGCGCGCAGCATGTGCAGGGCCGCGGGGGCGAGCGTCGCGCAGCGGCGCCGGAAGGCGTCCTCGACGGACCGGCCGCCGGCCCGGAGCCGGGCGGTGAGGCCGCCGCCGTCGGGGGAGGCGAGGGCGGCCGCCGTCAGGGCGGGTTCATGCCGCAGCCGGGTCCCTGCGAGGTGGAGGGCGAGCGGCAGCCCGGCGCACTGGCGGACGAGGTCCAGGACGGCGTCCGGCTCCGCGCGCACCCTCTGCTCGCCCGCGGCCGCGCCGAGGAGCAGGAGCGCCGCGTCGTCGTCGAGTTCGGGGACGTCGACGAGCCGGGCGCCGGGGACGACGAGGCCGCGACCGGGCGCGGTGACGAGGGCCGCGCATCCCCGGGCGGCGGGCAGCAGGGGCAGCAGGCCGGCGGTGTCGCGGGCGTCGTCGAGGAGGACGAGGACGCGCCGGCCGTCGAGGAGGGAGCGGTAGAGCGCCGCGCGCGCCTCGATGCCGTCGGGCAGGGCCTGCGCGGGCACACCGAGCGCGCCCAGCAGGCCGGCGAGGGCGCGGGCGCTGCCGGCGCCGAGGTCGGCGCGGAGCACCCCGTCCGGGAAGCGGGGCCCGGACAGGGCGGCCGCCCGGTCTGCGAGGGCCGTCTTCCCGATGCCGGGCATGCCGGTGAGTACGGCGACGGGGACACCGGAACCGGTGCCCGCCAGCACCTCGTCGAGCAGGGCGAGTTCCGAGGACCGGCCGGCGAGGCACCGGCCCGCCGGGCCGGTCCCGGCGGGCGCAGGGCGAGGCGCTTCCCGCGGCGCGGGCGCCGGCGGCGGGGCCGCGGGTGCGGCGCGGGCGGTGAGGCGGCGGTGGAGGGCGGTCAGCTCGGGGCCGGGCCCGGTGCCGAGTTCGCGGGCGAGGGTGTCGCAGGTGGACCCGTACACGGCGAGCGCCTCGCGCGAGCGGCCCGCCCGGTGCAGGGCGAGCATGAGGAGTGCCTGGGCGCGTTCCCGCAGGGGGTGTTCGGCGGCGAAGGCGCGCAGGTCGGCGACGGCCGCGGTGTCCCGGTCCAGGCCGAGTTCCAGCGCGCCGTGGAAGTGGTCCTCCCGGGCGGTCAGCCACATCTCGGTGAGCCGGTCGCGCTGGGTCTCGGCGTACGGGCCGGGCAGTCCGGCGAGCGGGGTGCCCGCCCACAGCCCGAGCGCCTCGCCGAGCGTGCGGTACGCGTCCCCGGTCGCGCCGGCGGTGCGCAGCCGGGCGGCCTCCGCGATGCCGCGCTCGAACTCGGCGATGTCGAGGAACGGGTCGCGCAGGCGGAGCGCGTATCCGTCGGAGGCGGACACGAGCAGGCGGGCGGGGGCGCGGGAGGGCCGTTCGGGCTCGAAGAGGGTGCGGAGCCGGGACACGTACGTGCGGAGGGTGCCGACGGCGCGCGGCGGCGGCCGCTCGCCCCACAGTGCCCCGAGGAGGTCGGCCATGGGGGCGGGGCGGCCGCGGCGGAGGAGGAGCACGGCCAGCAGGGCCCGCTGCTGGTTGGGGCCGAGGCCGAGCGGGGTCCCGTCGGGGGCGTGCGCGGTCATCGGGCCGAGCATCCTGAAGCGGAGCCCCGGCACGCCCCCGCCTCGGCCCCCGCCTCCGCTGCTGCCGTCCGTGCCGCCGTACGCCCCCACGAATCGCCCCTCTTCTCCTGGACCGCCGCGTTCCCCCGAAGGGGAACGTTACTGCGGGTTCGGGCGCGGCCGGTGTCCGGGCGGGAAGGCGGGGCTGCCCCCGACGCGGTCCGGACGGTCCTCCCGCGCGGGTGCCCCGGTCGGCGATGGTCGGTCCGACCAGCGGATACGGCCGCGCCGCGGGCGGTACGCCGTCCCGGCCCGCCGCCCGATCAGCAGCGAGGAGCAGCTTCCCGTGCCGAACTACCTCTCCCCCGGCGTGTACGTCGAGGAAGTCGCCAGCGGTTCCCGGCCCATCGAGGGGGCGGGCACGTCCGTCGCGGCGTTCGTCGGGCTCGCTCCGTGCGGACCGCTGAACGACCCGACCCTGGTGACGAACTGGTCCCAGTACGTGGCCGAGTTCGGCGACTTCACGGACGGCTGCCACCTGGCGCACGCCGTGTACGGGTTCTTCGACAACGGCGGCACGGCCGCGTACGTGGTGCGGGTCGGCGGCGGCGCCGACCCGGCGGCCGCGGTCCCCGCACCGTCCAGGGTCGCGGCCGCGGCGGTCGGCGGTGCGGCGGCGGTGCCGGAGGAGGGCGCGGCCGGCGAGGCCGCCGTCCTCGGGTCGTTCAAGGTGGCCGCCCTGGCGGCGGCGCCGTCCGGCGCCGGCCCGCTCACCGTCGAGGTGCAGGACGCCGACGGCGGCGAGGGCTCCTCGGGCGGCGCCGGCGGCGCGGACCGGTTCAGGCTGCTGGTCAAGGACGGGGACGCGGTCGTCGAGGAGTTCGACGTCAGCGCCCGCAAGTCCGCGCGGAACTACGTGGTCGCGCAGGTCCGCCAGCGGTCCAGGACCATCACGGTGGAGGAGGCCGTGCCGGGGACCGCCGCCGCGCGACCGGAGGCGCAGTCGCTGACGCTGGCGCCGCCGCCCGCAGCCGCGCCCGCGGCCGTGCCGGCCGCCGCACAGGTGCCGGCCGCCGCCGGGTCGGGCCTGGACTCGGGCCGGTTCCTCGGCGACGCGGCGGACCGCACCGGCTTCGGCGGCCTGGAAGCCCTCGACGAGATCACCATGGTCGCCGCGCCCGACCTGATGGCCGCGTACCGGCGGGGCCTGCTGGACCTCGAACAGGTCAAGGCGGTCCAGCTCGGCATGGTCGCGCACTGCGAGCTGATGGGCGACCGGATGGCGCTGCTCGACCCGCCGCCCGGCCTGAACGCGCGGGACGTCCGGAAGTGGCGTATGGAGACGGCCGGATACGACTCCCGGTACGCGGCCCTCTACTACCCGTGGATCAAAGTCTTCGACCCGTCCACCGGCCAGGCCGAAGTGGTCCCGCCGTCCGGGCACATGGCCGGCGTGTGGGCCCGCAACGACGCCGAGCGCGGCGTCCACAAGGCCCCTGCCAACGAGATCGTGCGCGGCGCCGTCGACCTGGAGCTCCAGATCACCCGCGGCGAGCAGGACCTCCTCAACCCGGTCGGCGTGAACTGCATCCGCGCCTTCCCGGGCCGCGGCATCCGCGTGTGGGGGGCGCGCACGCTGGCCTCGGACCCGGCGTGGCGCTACCTGAACGTGCGGCGCTACTTCAACTACCTGGAGGAGTCGATCCTCGTCGGCACCCAGTGGGTGGTGTTCGAGCCGAACGACCGGGCGCTGTGGGCGCGGATCCGGCGCAACATCTCGGCGTTCCTCGTCAACGAATGGCGGACGGGAGCGCTGTTCGGCCAGCGGCCCGAGGACGCGTTCTACGTGAAGTGCGACGAGGAGACCAACCCGCCGGAGTCGGTCGACCTGGGACGGGTCGTCTGCGAGATCGGCATCGCGCCGGTCAAGCCGGCCGAGTTCGTGGTGTTCCGCCTGGCGCAGTTCTCCGGAGGGGGCGGGGAGCTGGAGGAGTGACCGCCGCCGCCCCCGCAGCCCCACCCCTGACCCGATTCGTACAAGGAGCAGCCCCCCATGTCCCTTCAGCCCGGTGACGCGCTCACCTCGCACAATTTCGGCCTCCAGATCGACGGCGTGATGGTCGAGTTCCTCCAGGAGGTCAGCAGCCTGTCCATGGAGCAGGACGTCATCGAGTACCAGCAGGTCTCCGCGGACGGCAAGCCCGTCACCAAGAAGCTCCCCGGCGTGCAGAAGGCCGGCCAGTGCCAGGTGACCCGCGGTGCGACGCAGTCCATGGCGTTCACCGAGTGGATCAAGTCGTCGATCTCCGGCGACATGGGCTCGGCCCGCAAGAACGCGACGATCATCATGATGGACTACCAGGAGAACCCGGTCCGCCGGTACAACCTGCGCAACGCGTGGTGCTCGAAGGTGGAGGTCAGCTCGGTGAAGGCGGGTGCCGCCTCGGCGCTCACCGAGCAGGTCACCATCACCTTCGAAGAGCTGGTCATCGAGTAATGCGGCGCCAGGGACCGGGTCTCGCGGTGCAGAGCGCCCCGCCGCCGGCGGCACCGGCCGGGGGCGGCGGCCCCGCCGGCGTACGCGAACCGCTGCGCACGGAGTTCGAGTTCGAGCTGCCGCGCGGCTACGTCGACGAGTCGGGGACGGTGCACCGCACCGGTGCCATGCGGCTGGCGACGGCCCGCGATGAGCTCCTGCCGCTGCGGGACGTCCGGGTCCGCGAGAACCCGGCGTACCTGTCGGTGGTCCTGCTCGGCAGGGTGATCACCCGGCTGGGCACGCTGGCGGTGGTCCACGACGGGACGGTGGAGAACATGTTCGCCTCCGACCTGGCCTTCCTCCAGGACTTCTACCGGCGGATCAACGCCGAGGGCCACACGCGGGCCGCGGTCTCCTGCCCGCACTGCGAGGGGGCGTTCGAGGTCGAGCTGGCCGGGAGCCGCCTGGGGGAATCGTGACGTACGCGGCCGACGTGCTCCAGGAGGAGGCCGCGTACCTCGCCTACCACCTCCACTGGGACCTGGATTCGATCCTCGACCTGGAGCACCCGGACCGGCAGGCGTACGTGAGGCGGGCGGCGGATCTGGTGCAGGAGTCGGCGCCGTGAGCGGACGGGCCGGGGCAGCGGGCTGAACGGACGGACGGGAAAGGGAAGGGAGCCGAGGAGGATGGGCCTGTTCACGCGGCTCCGGCGCGGCCGCCGGGCGGACGCGGTGCCGGCGGCGGCCGGCGCGGCGGTGCCGGCGGCTGCGCCCGCGGGCGGCTGGGCCGCGGTGCGGCCGGTCCAGCGGGTGCTGGGCGCGCCGCGGCTGACCGCCGAGCGGGAGTTCGCCTCGTCCCTGGCGACCCGGCAGCCGCTGCTGTTCACGGGCGGCCTGGGCCACGAGGTGTCTCCGGCGGCCCCGTCGGGCCTCGTCCGCGACGCCCTCACCCCGGCCCCCGCATCCGCCCCCGACCCGGCACGCCCTCCGGCGCCTGTCCTCCGCCCGGCGGGGCTGCACGGGCCCGCAGTTCCTGCCCGGCCCCCGGCTCTCCCGCACCCTGATGCCCCGCACACCCGCACGCCGGTGCAGCGGTCGACGGCGGCGCCCGGCCCCGGCACGTCCGCAGCGGACGCCGCGCCGGCAGCCGCGCCGGCGTCCGGCGCACGCCCCACCCCTTCCGCAGCACCCGCTGCCGCGACCGGCCGCCACACGGCCGCGTCAGCCGCCGCACCCCCGCAGCACTCCCCCGCACCGGAAGAACAGACCGCCCCGAGCCGCGAACCGGCAGCCCCGACGGCCGCCCAGCTCCAGCGCTCCACAGAAGCCCCGGGCGTCCAACCCGCAGCACCGGCCCGGCCCCCGGTCGGGCAGACCGTGCCTGCACCGCTCCAGCGGTCCGCGGACGGGCCGGCGGTGTCGGCCCCCCGGCGCACCCCCTCGGTCACACGCGCTGCCGCTTCGGGGCACGGATCCGTGGCACCGGTGCCGCCCGCCTCCGGCATCCCGGTGCCCGCGCCGGGCGTACCCCTCCAGCGGACCACGGCCCACGGGTTGGCCCAGGACTCCGCGCGCACGAACCCCTCCGGGACGACGCCCACCGCCCCGGGCCCCGAGTCCGCAGCACCGGCCCGGCCTGCGGCCGGCGACCCGGCGCCCGCGTCGGCCGTACCGCTGCGGCAGTCCACGAGCGGGCCGAAGGCTCCGAACGCCCCGCGCACGGCCGCCTTCGGCAGGCCGCCCGCCGGCTCCGGCCTCGGAGCCCCGACCGCACCCGGTGCCCGCCCCCCGGCGCCCGTGCCGGACCCGGCGTTGCAGCGGGCCACGACCGCGCCGGGAGGGCCGCCGGCGGCCGGCAACACGACGCCTGCACCGCTCCGGGGGTCCGCGGACGAGTTGGCGGCACCGCGCGCCCCGCGCACGGCCCCGTCCGGCGCGGGGCGCGGCACCACGGCTCCGGGTCCGCCCGCGGCCGGCCGGCCGGAGGCTGCGCCGGACGCAGCGCCGCAACGGTCCGCCGCCGAGGGGGCGTCGGCCGCACCGCGTGCGGGTTCCGCGGCCGCGGAACCCGCGAGCCTGCGCCCGGCGGTCACGCCGGTGCAGCGGTCCGCGACCGCGCAGGAGGGGCCGGCCCCCGCGGCAGGGGCCGCTGCCCGGGACGGCCTGGGCTCTGCGGCTCCCGTCGGGCCGGCGGTCGCGCCGGTGCAGCGGGCCGTCCCGCCCGGATCCGCCGTGCCCGTGCGTCCGGCTGCCGGATCTGTTCAGGCCGCCGCCGGCGCGACAGCCGGCCCGGCTCACGCCTCCGCAGGCGGGTCCGCGCAGCGCGCCGTCGCAGCCGCGCGCCCTGAACCGGCAGACGGGGACCTCCGGTCGCGGACGGGCTCGGACCCTGCGGGCGGCGGCCGGCATGCCGGGACGCCGGCCGTCGGCCTGCCTGCGACGCAGCGGCGCGCGGCCGACTTCCCGGCCGCCATGGCCCAGGGCGACGCATCAGGACCCGCATTCCGGCCGACTGCCCCGCTCCAGAGCCCGGCGGCACCGCCTGCCGTGGCGCCGCCCACCGCCAGGGAAGCGGTGTCCGGAGCCGCCATCGGTGCGCCGACACCGGCAACCCCCGCGACCGGTGCGCCCGTCCAGCGACGCGCGAGCGACGCCGCGGCGGCCCCGGTGCCTCCCGGAGGTGCTCCGGTACCCCGGGACGGCGCCGGGTCGCGGCCGACCGCCCCGCTTCAGGGCCCCGCCGCGCCCTCTACCGCCGCGGAGGCGGCGGCCGGTGCTCCGGCACCGGCGGGCGGCGCGCCCGGCCGGCGGCGCGCGGGCAGCCTGCCCGTCGTGCGGGCCGGGGTGTCGGCGGGGGGTGGGGCTGCCCTGCCCGTCGCGCGGAGCGAGGCCGGCACGGGGCGCGGAGGGCTGCTGTCCGCACCGCGGCCTGCGGTGCCGTCGCGGACGGTGTGGCCCGTCGGGGCCGAACCTCCCGCCGCGGCGGGCTCCGCCTCCCCAGGCCACGTCTCCGGCGCGGCCGTTCCTCCCGCTCGGGGAGGCACCGTCTCCCCCGTACCCGCCATGTCCCCCGTGGCGGGTACGGGGGGCCGCCGCCCGGTCGTCAGGCGTGTGCAGCGTGCCGCAGCGGACGGTGTGCGGCGGCCGCTGATCGGCGCGCCGATCAGCCCCTCCGCAACGCCTCCCGCGACACCTCCGGCAGCGCGCGCGGCGGCGTCCGGCGCGGCTCCTGCCTCGGCCTCGACCGCCGCACCGGCCACCGCGGCCGGTTCCGCTCTCCCGCCCGCCGGTGTGTCCGGGGCCGTCGGCGTACCGAGCGCACCGCCCGCGCCGTTGCCCTCCGTGCGGGTGGCCGGGCCGCGAGCGGCCGTCGCCGCCACGCCGCTGCCGCTGGCGTCCGGGCGGCCCCTCGTTCCGGCCGGGCCGGGCATCGGGGGGCGGGCCGTGGTGCCCGGCGGGGCCGGGCCCGCGGTGCTGCGGCGGCCCGCCGCAACACCGGACGGGGCGCCCGCGGTGCCGGTGGCGTCCCTCGGCCCGCGCGGTGCGCGCGGCGGGGCCGCGCCCGCACCCGGTCCGGCGGCTTCCGCCACCCCACCGGCGGCCGCCGCTGCACCCCGATCCGCGCCGCCCCCCGTACAGCGGGCGGTGCCGGCCGGACCACCGCCGGGCCCGGCCCCGGCCCCCGGCCCAGCCCCAGCCCGCGGCCCGGCTCCCGTGGCCACGGCCCCGCCCGCACCGCCCGCGACGCACCACCCCGCGCCCCCGCCCGCCCCGCCCGCGGCTGCCGCACCGCCGGCCGGTCCGGCGGCCGCGCCGCAGGTGGAGCTTGATGCGCTCGCTCGCCACCTGGTCGCCCCGATCTCCCGGCTGCTGCGCGCCGAACTCCGCGGTGACCGCGAACGGTTGGGCCGCCTCCGCGACCGTTGACCCCAGGCCGCCGCCGGCCCCGACCGCCCGACCGCCCGCCCACCCATCCGCCCGCCCGCCCGACAGCAGACAGAGAGCCCCCATGCCGCCCACGCCCCCCGACGCCGGATCCACGGTCTTCTTCAGACTCACCATCGACGGCCTGAACCTCGGCCTGTTCAACGGCTGCGACGGGCTGTCCTCCCAGGTCGAGATCGAGCAGCACCAAGAGGGCGGCAACAACGGCTTCGTCTGGCAGCTGCCCACCCGCGTCGTCTTCCCCACCATCCGCCTCACCCGCCCCCTCACCGCGGAGACGGCCCGCGTCGCCGCCTGGATCTCCTCCATCTCCACCGGCATCACCCGCCCCACCGCGCAGATCGCCGCCCTGCGCGCCGACGGCTCGGTCGTCGCCCAGTGGGGTCTGGTCGAGGTGCTCCCCGTCAGCTGGACGGGGCCGACGCTCGACGCGTCGCGCCCGGCCGTCGCGACGGAGACGCTGGAGATCGCCCACCACGGTTTCACCGACGCGGGGGGTGTCTGAGGTGGCGGCGCCCACCGGCGGCCGGGCCGCCGCCGGGCTGGCGCGGGCCTCGCTCGCCGTCCGCCAGCCGCCCGCCCGCCTCGGCGGCAGCCCGGGCGGGCTGATCGGCCAGGCCGACTTCCACTTCAACCCGCGCCAGCTCCAGCTGTCCCGCTCCGCGCACTGGCGTACGGAGCCGGCGGTCGCCTACACCCGGGGCGCGCCGCCGAAGTTCACCGGGGTCGAGCCGGCGCAGCTGCGCGTCGACCTGTTCCTGGACGCCTCCGGCACGCCCGGCGCGGACACGGTCCGCAGGCAGGTCGAGCTGCTGCTGTCGTGCTGCGAGGTGACGGAGCAGAGCGCCGCCTCGCAGGCGCCGTCCCCGCCGTGGGTGACGTTCTCGTGGGGTTCCTTCAGCACCGTCCAGTTCACGGCGTGCGTGACGCAGGCCAGCGCCACCTACACGCTGTTCAGCCCGAACGGGACCCCTCTGCGGGCGACGTGCTCGCTGTCGCTCACCGAGATCCCGCAGGCGGTGAAGCGCCAGAACCCGACCTCGGGTGCGCTGTCCGCCCGCCGCGTCCACCGCACCGTCGCCGGGGACACCCTGGCGTCGGTGGCGTGGCGCGAGTACGGCGACCCGACCGCCTGGCGGGTGATCGCCGAGGCCAACGGCGTCGACGACCCGATGCGGCTGAGGCCCGGCACCGAACTGCTGCTGCCCGCCGGATCGGAGCGCACCGCATGAGCGAGAACACGTACACCACCCTCCTGCACGTCCGGTTGGGCGGTGCAGTGCTGCCCGACCCGCTCGCCGCGCTCCTCACGGAGGGCTGGGTCGACGCAAGCGTGAACGTCCCCTCCGCCTTCCAGCTCGTCTTCACCGACGGCGACAGCTCCCTCACACAGCTGTACCCGCAGCTGGCGGTCGGCTCGAAGGCGGTGATCAGCCCGTTCGCCGACGGTGTCCGCGGCACGCCGCTGATCACCGGCGAGGTCACGGCCGTCGAGGTCGACACCGAGCCGGGTGCAGGCCGCCGGCTGGTGCTCCGCGGCTACGACCCGGGGCACCGGCTGCTGCGCAACCGGCGGGTCGCCGGCTACCCGCAGATGACGGCGTCGGACATCGTGCGCCGGATCGCCGCACAGTGCGGGCTGGCCCTCGGGCGGGTCGACGCCACCCCGACCGTGTACGAGCTGGCGACGCAGCCCAACATCACGGACTGGGACTACCTGTCGCGCCTCGCGGCGGAGAACGACGTCCGGCTGTCCTTCGACCCGGACGGCCGGCTGGAGTTCGCGGCGCTGCGCCCCGCATCGGGTGCGCCGGCGGAGACCACGCCGGCGCTGCAGAGCCCGTACGTCCTGGAGTGGGGGCACAACGTCCTGCAGAGCCGTGTCGCGCTGACGTCCGCCGGGCAGGTGGACCGGGTGACGGTCCGCGGCTGGGACATGCTCGCGAAGCGGCCGCTGGCAGCGCCGGCGCCCGCCGGGAGCAGCCCGGACGTGCTGGCCGACCTGTCGGCGGAGCAGCTCGCCGCGCCGTTCGGGCGGGCCGAGCTGAACGCGACGCGCACCCCGTACACGGCCGCGTCGGAGGTGGCGCACGCGGCGCGGGCCCTCGCGGACGACGTGGCGGGCTCGTTCGCGGAGCTGGAGGTGGCGGTGACCGGCAATCCGGGGCTGCTGCCGGGGCGGCCGGTCGCGGTGAAGGGTGCCGGGTTCCCGTTCGAGGGGAAGTACACGGCGACCGGTGTCCGGCACGTGTTCGCGTCGGGCCGCCCGTACGTCACCTGGCTGACCGTGTCGGGGCGGCAGTTCCGGTCCCTGTACGGGCTCGCCTCGGGCGGCGCGGGCGGCGGCGACGGGGGGTCCGGCGGGGCGGCGGCCGCGCTGCCGGGGGTGGCGGTGGCGCTGGTGACGAACGTGAAGGACCCGCTGGGCCTGGGCCGGGTGCGGCTGCGCTTCCCCTGGCTGTCGGACACGTACGAGAGCGGCTGGTGCCGGGTCGCCCAGTTCGGCGGTACGGGCGGGGGCGGGCTGCTGCTGCCCGACGTCAACGACGAGGTGCTGTGCGCCTTCGACCGCGGCTCCCTGGAACACCCGTACGTCCTGGCCGGCCTGTACAACGGGGTGGACCGGGCGACGCCCGAACCCGACGGCATCGCCGTGGTCGACCCGACCGGCGGGAAGGTCAACTGGCGTTCCCTGACGGCCCGCAGCGGGCACACGGTGGAGCTGCTGGAACGCTCGGGCGCGGCCCGATCCGGCAGCGGCATCCGGCTGAGCACGGGCGACGGTGCGGTG
This sequence comes from Streptomyces globosus, assembly GCF_003325375.1. GTDB lineage: Bacteria > Actinomycetota > Actinomycetes > Streptomycetales > Streptomycetaceae > Streptomyces > Streptomyces globosus_A. Next base: position 3,992,704 of record NZ_CP030862.1, read on the forward strand.
ACGGTGCGGTTGGACGAGGCCCGGACGGAGCTGACGGTCACGAGCGACGGCACGGTCACGATCCGGGGCGCCCGCGGGGTGGCGGTGGAGTCGGGCGGCGACCTGGCGCTGTCCGCGACGGGCGAGCTGAAGCTCAGCGGCGGGACGGGACTGGTGCTGGAGTCGGGGCGCGGCGTCGACGTGCGGGCCCGGGTCGGGGTGGACGTGCAGACGCCCGGCCGGGTCGGGATCCAGGCGCTCGGCAACGTCGGGATCACCGCGGCGACGGTCGCCCTCACGGGCGTGACGACCCGCAACGGCGTGCCCTTCTGAGGCCGCGCCCCCTTCGGCCACCCCTTCCCCCGATTTTCGGACCGTGAGGACGGACAACGTGAGCGAGCACTTCGTCGGCGCCGGGTGGGCGTTCCCGCTGCGGATCGACCCGGGCGGCGCGATCGCACTGGCCCGCCGCGACCGCGAGGTCGAGGAGGCCATGCGGCTCGTCCTGGCGACCGCGCCCGGAGAGCGCCCGATGCGGCCGGAGTTCGGGTGCGCGGTGCACGACCTGGTCTTCGCCCCGTCCAACGACGCGACGGCCGGCCGCATCCGGCACGAGGTGCGCGCCGCCCTGGACCGCTGGGAGCCGCGCATCGAGGTCCACGACGTGACGGTGGCCCCCGCCCCCGACGACCCGGCGGTGCTGCACATCGACGTCCGGTACGCCCTGCGCGGCACCAGCAACCCGCGCAGTCTCGTCTTCCCCTTCTACGTGATCCCGCCCGAGGGCCCCGAGACCGACGAAAGCGAACGACACTGATGGCCCTGCCCGCCCCCCGGCTCGACGACCGGCGCTTCCAGCAGTTCGTGGACGACGCCAAGCGGTTCATCCAGCAGCGGTGCCCCGAGTGGAGCGACCACAACGTCTCCGACCCGGGGGTCACCCTCGTCGAGGCGGTCGCGCACATGGCCGACCAGCTCGTCTACCGGCTGAACCGGGTCCCGGAGAAGAACCACCTGGCCTTCCTCGACCTGCTCGGCATGACGCTGTTCCCGCCGTCCGCGGCCCGCGCCCCGGTGACGTTCTGGCTGGCCGCGCCGCAGCCGGAGCCGGTGGTGCTGCCGGCCGGGACGGAGGTGGCGACGGGCCGTACGGAGACCGACGAGGCGGTGGTGTTCGCCACGGACCAGGACCTGGCCCTGGTCCCGTGCGAGCTGGCGCGGCTGCTCACCCAGGGTGCGGGCGAGGCGCCCGCCGACCGCACGGACGAGGTGGCGGCCGGCGCCGACGTGCCGGTGTTCGCGGCCGCCCCGCAGCCGGGCGACCTGCTGCTGTTCGGCCTGTCGGCGGCCGTGCCGGCCTGCGCGGCGGTGCTGCGCGTGGACAGCAGGGTCGACGGCGTCGGCGTGGACCCGCGGCAGCCGCCGCTGGTGTGGGAGGCGTGGACCCCGGACGGCTGGGCGCGCTGCGAGGTGTCGTCGGATTCGACGGGCGGCCTGAACCGGCCGGGCGAGGTCGTGCTGCACGTCCCGGCCGGGCACCGGGTGTCGCGGCTGGGCGGTCTGGAGGCGGGCTGGGTGCGGTGCCGGGTGACGGCGGCCCTGCCGGGGCAGCCGTTCTACACGTCGTCGCCGACGGTACGGGACGCGGCCGCGTTCACCATCGGCGGGACGGTCGGCGCCACACACGCGGAAGTGGTGCGTGGCGAGCCGCTCGGGGAGGCCGAGGGCGTACCGGGGCAGCGGGTGCGGCTGGCGCAGGTGCCGGTCGTCGGCGACGCAGTGGTGGAGGTGTCCGACGGGGAGGGCTGGCAGGCGTGGCGCTGCGTGCCCGACTTCGCGGCGTCCGGGCCCGCGGACCGGCACTTCACCCTCGACGCGACGACCGGCGAGATCGCCTTCGGCCCGGCTGTACGCGAACCCGACGGCTCGCTGCGGCAGTTCGGTGCGGTCCCCGCGAAGGGGGCGGCCCTGCGCGCGGCCCGGTACGCGGTGGGCGGCGGCCGCACGGGGAACGTGGCCCGCGGGGCGATCCAGGTGCTGCGCAGCTCCGTCCCGTACATCGCCCGCGTGGAGAACCGGGAGGCGGCCCGCGGCGGGGTGGACGGGGAGACGGTGGCGGAGGCGCGGGTGCGGGCGCCGATCGCGCTGCGCGCCCAGGAGCGGGCGGTGACGGCACGGGACTACGAGGAGCTGACCCGGCGGGCCGCGCCGGAGGCGGCCCGCATCCAGTGCCTGGCCGCCGGGTCGGACCCGGCGGACGGGGAGAACGCGGTCCGGGTCCTCGTCGTCCCGCAGGCGGTGACCGACCGGGGCGGGCGGCTGCGCTTCGAGCAGCTGGTGCCGGGGGAGGAGCTGCTGGCGCGGATCTCCGCGTTCCTCGACGAGCGGCGGCCGCTGGGCACCCGGCTGGCCGTCGGGCCGCCGTTCTACCAGGGCGTGACGGTGGTGGCGACGGTGCACTGCTACCGGGCCGCTGTCGCCGACCGGGTCCGCGAGGAGGCGCTGGACGCGCTGTACGCCTACCTCGACCCGCTGGCCGGCGGCGCCCTCGGCCGGGGCTGGCCGTTCGGCCGTTCGCTGCGCTCCGGCGAGGTGTTCGCGGCGCTGCAGCGGGTACCGGGCGTGGAGCTGGTCGACGAGGTCCTGCTGCATCCCGCGGACCCGCTGACGGGGCGGCGCGGTGACGCCACGGACCGGGTCGACCTGGGGCCGTCGGCGCTGCTCTTCCCGTTCGACCACCGGGTCCGCGTCATCGAGGCCCGGTGAGCGGCGCCGCGGCCGCGGACGGTGCCGGGCGGGCGCCGTCGGCCCGGGGCGCGGTGGAGGGCCTTGCGTCACCGCGCCCGCTGGGCGAGGCGCTGCCGGCCGTGTACGCGGACGACGACCTGGCCCAGCGGTTCGTGACCGGGCTGGACGCCATGCTCGCCCCGGTGTTCAACGTCCTGGACTGTCTGGAGGCGTACTTCGACCCGGCGCTCGCCCCCGCGGACTTCGTCGACTGGCTCGCCGACTGGGTCGGGGCCGAACTCTCCGGCACCGAGCCGCTGGAGGCGCGCCGTGCGGCGGTCGCCGCGGCCGCCGCCCTGCACCGGCTGCGGGGAACCCGGCGCGGCCTTGCGCAGGCGGTGCGGCAGTCGTTCGGGGTGTGGCCGCGGATCACCGAGAGCGGCGGGGCCGCCTGGTCCGCGAAGCCGCTCGGCCCGTTCCCGGGCTCGCCCCGGGCGGCCCTGCACGTCCGCCTGGCCCTGCCGGAGCCCGGGCCGGCCGACGTGCACCGGCTGCACGCGGTGGTGGCCGCGGCCCGGCCCGCGCACCTGCCGTTCACCGTGGAGGTGGCGGCCGCGCCCGGCCCGCCGCCCTCTGCGCCCCCTGCTGTCTGACCCGTACGCTGCGGAAAGGAACCGCCGAGACCATGCCCGAGACCGGGACCTCCCCCTGCCCCGAGTGCGCGGCACCGACGCGTACGAGCGGCCAGTCGTTCTGCGACTCCTGCGGCGCCTTCCTGCGCTGGGACGCCGCGGGCACCCCCCGCGGCGGCGATGCGCCCGGGGCCGCTCCCCGTGGCACCGCCGGGGACCCGGCCGAAGCGGAGACGCTGCCGCTGCCCGCGGTGCCGCCGGAGGCGGGCGGCACGGCCCGGCAGGCGCCGCCGGTCCCGGCCGGGGACCGGGAGCCGGACGCCGGGGCCGGCTCCGGCACGGAGGGCGGCGGCGCGCCGGGCCGTGCGGGCGGGGAGGCCGGGAAACGGCGGCCGGCTCCGCGGACGGACGCCGGCGGCGGGGCGGAGGGCGCGCGGGATGCCGACCGGGACGTCCACGGGCCGCCGGACCGCGCGCCGGAGCACGCGCCGGAGCACGCTGCCGGGCCGCACCGCGAGCCGCACCCCCGCACCCGGGACGGCCGGGACCCGGAACCCGCCTCGGACGGCGGCGGTGCGGACCCGGCGGGCGGCGGCCCCGCCGGTCGCACGGCAGACCCCGAGCCCTCCCCCGCACCGCCCGCACCGCCGTCGCCGCCTACAACGCCGTCGCCGTCTGCACCGGCTGCGCCCCCGGCCCCCGGGCGGCCCGGCGCACGGTCCGGCCCCGGGGCGGCGGCCTCCGCGGACGCCGCGCGGGCCCTGCTGGTCCCCGTCCCTGCAGCCGAGGCCGCCCCGGAATCCGGCGACGCCCCCGGCACGGTGCTTCCGGGGCTGCCGGAGGCGGCCCGGCCGAGGATGCGGGCCCCGCAGCCGGCCGACCCGGCCCCGCAGGGCCCGCCGTGCCCGGCCTGCAACACCCCCAACCCGCCCGTGCGCACGTTCTGCCGCTGCTGCGCCGGCTCCCTGAAAGACGCTCAGCGCGAGCCAGGAGAAGGGCCGTTCGCGGGGCAGCGGCCACGGCTCGACCGGGGCCGGCGGCGCTGGACCGTCCGGGTCCTGGTCGTGACGGGACTCGCCCTGCTGCTCGTCGGCGGCGTGATCGGCGGCCCGCCCGCGGTGCGCGCCGTGCAGGACCACTTCGCGAAGCGGGTCGCCGTCCGCCCGACCGGCTGGAGCGCCTCGCACTCCGGTGCGGGCCACGGGCCGGAGCTGGCCTTCGACAGCTACTCCAACACCTGGTGGGGCACCGGGTACGCGGGCGACTCCAACGGCCAGTACCTCCAGGCCGACTTCGCCCAGCCGGTGGACCTGCTGGCCGTGCTGGTCACGCCGGGCGCCTCCAAGCGGCCGGGCCAGGCCGCCGGCCAGGCGCGGCCGCAGGAGATCGACCTGGTCGTCACCGACTCCGCGGGCCGGACGAAGACGGTGCACAAGACGCTGGACGACGGCGGGGTGCAGCGGGTCGAGGTGCGCCGCCGGGACGCCGTGTCGGTGCGCATCGTGCTGCGGTCGGCGTACGGCGCCGGCGCGGACCGCCAGGTCGCGGTCGCGGAGGTCGAGTTCTTCGGCCGGTCCCGGACGTGAGGCCGGGCGGGCGGCGGTGCGCTCAGTGCGCGGCCGCGGCCTCCGGTTCGTCGGTCCAGCAGAAGGACTCGACGAGCCAGTCGCCGTCGTCCGCCCTGGCCAGCCGGAACGTCTTGCGGCCCCAGCCGGAGAAGGCGGTGCCGGCGCGGACTCCCCACTTGGCGTACTCGCCGGTGCGGATGGCGGTGCCGCCCGCGACGAGGGTCGTCGCCCCGGCCTCCGCCTCGGTGAAGTCGGTCAGGTCCGGTCCGTTCAGCAGGGCTTCGCGGGGGGCGATGAAGGATTCCGTGTCCATCCGGTCGACGGAGCCGTCCGGGTTGACCCTCTCGATCACGGCTCCCGGCGCGAGGACGGCGCGCACGCCGTCGAGCGTGACGGGCCCACCGCCGCGGCGGGTGAACGCGGCGTAAAAGGCGGCGACGGCTGCGTCGACGGCCTGTTCGTCGGCGGACCGCGGGCGCGGGCGGCGGTGTTCGGCGGCGAGCAGCGCGAAGTGGAGGCGGTCCTGCCAGGCGCCCTTGCGGTGGGCGTCCTGCCGGGCGACGCCCTCCAGCCGCATGCCGACGCGCCGCATCAGCGCGGCGGAGGCGGTGTTGCGGACCGTGCACACGCCGGTGACGCGGTGCCAGCCGAACGTGTCGAAGGCCAGGCCGAGGGCGGCCGTGACGGCTTCCGTCGCGATGCCCGTGCCGTGGACCCCGGGGTGGAAGACGAAGCCGATCTCGCCGGTCAGCGGTGCCCGGTCGTCGCGCCGGAGGAGCACCTCGCCGATGACGCGGCCCTGCGCGGTCTCGACCGCGAGGCCGAGCCAGTCCCCGGGGGCCGCGAGCGCCTGGCCTGCCGCCAGCCGCTCCAGGGTCTTCCGCGTCTCCTCGCGGGTGTGCGGCTCGTGCGGCAGGTGTCGGGCTATCTCGGGCAGGGAGCGGTAGGCGTGGACGGCGTCCAGGTCGTCGGCGCGGACCGGCCGCAGCGCGAGCCGCCCGGTGCGGACGGGGTAGGCGGGCGGGGTCGGCGCGGGCGTCGGCGTACGGTCGGGCTGCTCGGTCATCAGGCTCCCCTCACACGGTGGTCGGGCACACTGTGCCACCCGCCTGGCTGCGGTGCGCCTGCGGGGGCAGGCGCCGGGTCAGACGCCGGCCGGGCCGCCGGTACCGCCGGCGGCGCGGCGGCTCGCGGCGATCAGCACGGCGAGCGCGAGCAACAGCACCGACCACAGGCCCGGCACCAGCGGCGTTGCCATGCCCTCCACTTCGGGGGCGACCCGGCGCCGCGGGTCGTAGGCCACGCGGACCTCCTCTCCTGCGGGCGCGGCGATCCTGTCGTCCTCCAGGACGTCGGGGTAGCCGCCGGGGCAGTCGAGGGTCAGCCGGTGGAGGGTCCTGGGCGGCGGGGCGCCGTCCCCGAAGGAGTCCTGCTGCGTCGAGTCGACGGCCCGGACGGTGCAGACGGCCGTCTCGGGGCGGGCCGCCGCCCGGTCGGCGGCGGTCACCGCGGCCAGCATGGCCAGGGCCAGGAGCAGGCTGCCGAAGACGCCGCGGGCCCCGCCGACCAGGACCAGGTGGGCGACGGCGACGGCGGCCGCGAGGACGGCTCCGCCCGCGAGGGCGGGCGCCCCGGAGGGGGCGGCTTCCGCCGAGAAGCACCAGTGGGCCCACCCGTACAGGGCGGCGGGCCCGGCCGCGCAGGTGGCGACGCCCGCCCACCGCCGAGCGGAGCCGCCGCGCCGTTCCTCCGCCATCACGACCACCCCTCCCGGGAGGACGCCGCCGCCGGGCCGCCGGTTGCCTCCGGCGGGCTTCCGCCTGCCGACCTGACAACTCCGCCGCCCATCCTGCGGCGGATCCGCCGGCCGACCGTAGGTTCTGGCCTCGGCGCTCCACGGCGGCGCGCCCGGACGAGGGGGCGACGGATGATCCGACAGCAGACCGGTCCCACGGCCTTGGCCGAGGCGGACCTGGCGGCGCTCGGGAGCGCCGCGGAGCTCGTCCGCACCTCGGGCACGGTCTCCCGGATGCTCCGCACGCTGGCGCCCGCCCTCGGCGAGGCCGAGCGGGAGTCCCTCGCCGCCTGGTGCGTGCCCGCGCACGCCGCCGTCCTCGTCTTCCCCACCGCTCCCGGCCAGTTGGCGGGTGCCCTGGCCGGGATGGGACTGGCGGCCTCCGGCCCGCCGACACCCAGCACCGTCGTACGGGACCGGCTGCGCGCCCGCTACGGCATCCGCCCGGACGCGCTGGAAGTGTCCATCGTGCGGGCCGCCGTTCCCACCGAGGACGGCGGGCTCGGCGAGGTCGAGGTGTTCTCCCTGCCCGTGCCGCCGACCGCCGGCCCCGGCCCGGGCCCCGGCTCGCCGGGCGGGTTCGGCGCGGACACCGGCGCCTGCCTCCGGCACCTGGTGCGGCGCGAGCGCGCGGAGCGCAACGAGGCGCACGTCGCGTTCCGTGTCGCAGCCGCCGACGAGGTCGTCTTCGCGGGCCTGCGGTTCCTGCTGGTGGAGCGGGCCGGGATGCGGCCCGACGGCGGCGGCTACAACCCGCACGAGGACGTCACGGTGCTGTACTTCCGCTCCGCCGCCCCCGCCGGCACGCCGTACGCGCGGCTGGAGCTGCTGATGCCGGGCCACCGCACGTCCGCGCTGGCAGCCCACCGCCTGGTCGAGCGGGACGAGCCGGGCAGGACGCTGCTGGAGCTGATGACGGGCGCCTGGCGGACCCAGGCCATCGCCGTGGCAGCCGAGTTGGGGGTCTTCGACGCACTGTCCCCCGACGCGGGCGGCCCCGCCGCCGTCGCCGACCTCGCGGCCCGCGTCGGAGCCGACCCGGACGGCCTCGACCGGCTCCTGCGCTACCTCGCCACGCTCGGGCTGCTCGCGGGACCGTACGGGCCGGGCGCCGACACGTACGCGCCGACCGGCCTCGGCGAGCTGCTCCGCGCCGACGCGCCGCACTCGATGCGGCCGCTGGCGCTGATGTACGGCGGCCCGTTCTACGAGTCGTTCGGGCAGCTGCTGTACGCGGTGCGCACCGGCGGCGACGCCTTCGCGCACCACTTCGGCGCCCACCACTTCCCCTACTTCGCCGAGCACCCGCCGTGGGACACCGCCTTCGACCAGTCCATGCAGGCCAGTTCGCTGATGTTCGGCCCGATCCCGGCGGTCGTGGACCGGCCCGGCGTGGACGTCGTCGTCGACGTGGCAGGCGGCAACGGCGAGCTGATGAAGCAGATCCTTGCCGCCGCTCCGCGGCTGCGGGGCGTCCTGCTGGAGCGGGAGCACGTGGTCGCCGCGGCCCGCGGCCGGCTCCGCGAGGCGGGCGTCGCCGACCGCTGCACGTTCCGGGTCGGCGACTTCACCGAGGCCGTACCCGGCGGCGGCGACGTGTACGTGCTCTCCCGGGTCCTGCACGACTGGGACGACCGCGGCTGCGCCGACATCCTGCGGCGCTGCGCCGAGGCGATGCCCGAGGAGGCCGAACTCCTCGTCGTCGAGAGGCTCCTGCCGCCGGACGGCCAGAACTCCCTCGCCGTCGCCTGGAACCTGCACATGCTGTGCAACGTCGGCGGCCGCGAGAGGACCCTGGAGCACTACCGGCGCCTGCTCGCCGAGGCCGGGTTCGACCTCGTGGAGACCGCGCCGCTGCCGCTCGACGGCTCCCTGCTGCGGGCCCGCCGCAAGGGCGCCGCCGCCCCCGCCTTCCCCGTCCCCTCCCGTTCGGAGCTCGCGTAGATGGCCGTCCACGTGCACGACTACCTGACCGCCCCCGAGCCGGCGGGCCCCGGCGGCGCCTGGACGACGCCCCGGCCGACCCTGCCCGAGGTGTTCGCCGCCGCCGTCGCGGCCGGCGGCGAGCGGGCCGCCGTGGTGGACGCGGGCGGCGCCCGGTCCTGGCAGGCGTGGCGTGCGGACGCCGACGCCTTCGGGCGGGCGCTGCAGGACCTCGGGGTGCGCCCCGGCGACGTGGTGGCGGCGCAGCTGCCGAACTCCTGGGAGTTCCTGGTGGCGCACGTCGCGGTCGCCGCCGTCGGGGCGGTGCTGCTGCCGCTGCACAGCACGCTCGGCACCCGTGAGACGGGCTCGCTGCTGGAGCGGGCCGGGGCGCGGGCCCTGCTGCTGCCTGCGGCCGCGGAGCCGCCGTCGCGATCGGAACTGCCCGCGCTGGAGTTCGTCATCCCGGTGGGGCCGGGCGGGGAGGCCGCCCCGGCCGCCGCCCTCCCCGATGCCCCGGGTTCGTACGGGGCGCTCGTACGGGCGCGGCGCGGGCTCGCCCCGCAGCCCGTGCCGGTGACGGCCGACTCGCCGCTGGTCCTGATGCCCTCGTCGGGCACCACCTCCGCCCGCCCGAAGATCTGCATCCACACGCACGGCGGGCTCCTCGGCAACGCGGTGGCCGCCGCCCGCGAGGGCGGCACCACCGCCGGGGACACCCTGCTCAGCGGCAGCCCCTTCACCCACCTCTTCGGGCTGTTCTCCGTGCACCTCTCCCTCGTCGCCGCGGCCCGGCAGGCGGTGCTGCCCCGCTGGGACACCGAAGCGTTCCGGCAGCTGGCGGCGGCGAGCCGGGCGAGCGTCCTGTTCGCCGTGCCCGCCCAACTCCGCGACCTGGTCGAGTCGCCCGACCCGGTCGCGCGGCTCCGCGAGGTCCGCACCGGCGGCGCGGCCGTGCCCGCGTCGCTGGTGGCGGGCGTGCGCAGCGCCCTCGGCGCGGCGACCGTCGTGCAGTGGGGCATGTCCGAGGTCGGTGCCGGCCTGAGCACCGCGCCCGACGACCCGGTCGGGGTCGCCGCCCGCAGCATCGGCCGGCCCGTCGGCGAGGGCCGGGTGCGGGTGGTCGGCGAGGACGGCCGCCCCTGCCCGGTCGGCGAGACGGGCGAGCTGGAGTTCCACGGCCCGTCCCTGTTCCGCGGCTACCTCGCCGACCCGGAGGCGACCGCGGAGGCGATGACCCCGGACGGCTGGCTGCGCACCGGCGACCTGGCGTGCCTGCACGAGGACGGCACGGTCGGCTACCGCGGCCGGCAGGCGGAGCGGATCAACGTGGGCGGGCTGAAGTTCACCGCCTCCGAGGTGGAGGCGCTCCTCGCCGACCTGCCGCAGCTCGCCAACGCGGCGGTCGCCGCGCGGCCCGACGACCGGCTCGGCGAGTACCCGGTGCTGCTGGCCCAGTTGCGGACCGGGGCCCGGCTCACGCTGGAGGACGTACGGGCGCACCTCGCGGCCAAGGGGGTGGCCGCCTACAAGTGGCCGCTGGAGCTGGTGACGGTGGCGGAGGTGCCGGTCACCCCGACCCGGAAGGTCGCCCGCGGGCGGCTCGCGGACCTGCTGGCGCTGCCCGCGCGCAAGACCGTGGCCGCCTGGGCGCAGCAGGCCGCCGCCCTGCCGGAGCGCGAGGCGCTGGACGCGGCGCTGGCGCTCGTACGGGAGCAGGCGGCCGGGGTCGGCGGAGCCGCCCTGGGCGCCGCCGACGGCGGCGGGAGCTTCCGCTCGGCCGGACTGGACTCGCTCGGCGCGGTGCGGCTGGCCTCCGGGCTGGCGGCGCGCACCGGGCTGGCCCTGTCGACGACGGCCGTGTTCGACCACCCGACGCCGGAGCAGCTCGCAAGGCACCTGGTGGCCCTCGCCGCGGGCACCGCCGACGGGCCGGCAGGCGCGGCCGCGGACACGGCGCGCCCCGCGTCCCCTGCCCGCACCGCCGGCCGGGGCGGGGACGACGACGACCCGGTCGCGGTGGTCGGCATCGGCTGCCGCTTCCCCGGCGGCATCGCCTCCCCCGAGGACCTGTGGCGGCTGCTCGCCGAGGGCGGCGAGACGGTGGGCCCGTTCCCCGCCGACCGCGGCTGGGACCTCGAACGCGTCCACCACCCCGACCGCGGCCGCGCGGGCACCTCGTACGTCCGCCACGGCGGCTTCCTGGACGGCGCGGCCGACTTCGACGCCGCCTTCTTCGGGCTCTCCCCCCGCGAGGCCCGGGCCATGGACCCGCAGCAGCGGCTGCTCCTGGAGACGGCCTGGGAGGCGCTGGAGCGGGCCGGGATCGCCCCGGCCGCGCTGCGCGGCACCGCGGCCGGCGTCTTCGTCGGCCTGATGTCCTCCGACTACGCGCCGCGCCTGGACGAGGCGCCCGAACTGCACGACGGCCTGCTGCTCACCGGCAACGCCTCCAGTGTGGCCGCGGGCCGGATCGCCTACACCCTCGGGCTGACGGGCCCCGCGCTCACGGTGGACACCGCCTGCTCCTCCTCCCTGGTGGCCCTGCACCTGGCCCGGCAGGCGCTGCTGCGCGGCGAGTGCACGGTGGCCCTGGCCGGCGGGGCGACCGTGATGTCGACGCCGGCGTCGTTCGTGGACTTCAGCCGGCAGGGCGCCCTCTCCCCGGACGGCCGCTGCCGGGCGTTCTCCGCCGCGGCGGACGGGGCCGGCTGGTCGGAGGGCGCGGGCGTCCTCGTCCTGGAGCGGCTGTCGGCGGCGCGCCGGGCCGGGCGGCCGGTCCTGGCCGTGCTGTCCGGCTCGGCGGTCAACCAGGACGGCGCCAGCAACGGGCTGACCGCGCCGAGCGGCCCGGCCCAGCGGGAGGTCGTCCGCCTCGCGCTCGCCGACGCCGGCCTGGACCCGGGCGACGTCGACCTGGTCGAGGCGCACGGCACCGGCACCCCGCTGGGCGACCGGATCGAAGCGGAGGCGCTGCTGGCCTCGTACGGGCGGGGCCGCGCCCCCGGGCGGCCGGTGTGGCTGGGCTCGCTCAAGTCGAACATCGGGCACACGCAGGCCGCGGCGGGCGTGGCCGGGGTGATCAAGGCGGTGCTGGCGCTGCGGCACGGCGAGATGCCCCGCTCGCTGCACGCCGGCGAGCCGACGCCGCACGTCGGCTGGGCGGCGGGCGGGGTGCGGCTGCTCGACGCGCCCAGGCCGTGGCCGCCCCGCGCGGACGGGGGCCGCCGGGCCGCGGGCGTCTCCGCGTTCGGCATCAGCGGGACCAACGCCCACGTCGTCGTCCAGGACCCGCCCCCGGCCGAGGAGGAGCCCCGCCGCGCCGGTGGGCCTGCCGGGCCGGAGCCGGCCGCGGCCGTGCCGTGGGTGCTGGCGGCGAAGGACCGGCCCGGGCTGCGGGAACTCGCGGCGCGCCTCGCACGGTCGGCGGCCGGCGCCGCACCCGCGGACGTGGCCCGGGCGCTGGTCGTGCACCGGGCCCCCGGCGACCGCGCGTTCCCGCGGCGCGCCGTCGTGGTGGGCGAGGACGCGGACGCGCTCCGCGCCGGGCTGGCGGACCTGGCCGTCGGCCGGGAGAACCCGCGCGTCGTCACCGGTACGGCGCCCGCGGCCGGAGCCGGCCGGACGGTGTTCGTCTTCCCCGGGCAGGGCGCCCAGTGGGAGGCGATGGGGGCCGCGCTGCTGAGCGAGTCCCCCGTCTTCGCGGAGGCCGTGGGGGCCTGCGACGCCGCGTTCGCGCCCCACCTGGACTGGTCGGTGGCGGCCGTGCTGCGCGGCGAGGCCGGCACGCCGCCCGCGGACCGCGCCGACGTGGCGCAGACCGCGCTGTTCACGATGATGGTGGCGCTGGCGGCGCTGTGGCGGTCGTTCGGCGTCGAGCCGGACGCGGTGGTCGGGCACTCGCAGGGCGAGATCGCCGCCGCGTACGCCGCCGGGGCGCTGACCCTGGAGGACGCGGCCCGGATCGTCGCCCTCCGGGCGCGGGCGGTGCTCCGGCTTCCTCCCGGGGCGATGGCCGCCGTGTCGCTGCCGGCGCCGGAGCTCGCGGCCCGCCTGGCGGGCCGGTCCGGGCCGCCGCTGGCGGTCGCCGCGGAGAACGCTCCGGATGCCTCGGTCGTCGCCGGGGCGCCCGCCGCCGTGGAGGCCCTGCTGGCCGAGCTCGCGGCGGAGGGGGTGCGGGGGCGGCGCGTCGCGGTGGACTACGCCTCGCACTGCGCGGCCGTGGAGCCGCTCCGGGCGGAGCTGGCCGAGGCGCTGGCCGGTCTCGCGCCGCGGCCGGTGTCGACGCCGTTCTGGTCGACGGCGGGCGGCGGCCGGATCACCGGGCCGGAGCTCACCGCCGGCTACTGGTACCGGAACCTGCGCAACCCGGTCGCGTTCGCCCCGGCCGTCGGGTCCCTGCTGGAGTCGGGGTTCCGTACGTTCGTGGAGGTCAGCCCGCACCCCGTGCTCACGTACGCGGTGCAGGGGACGGCCGAGCGGGCGGGCGCCGAGGTGCTCGCCGCGGGCAGCCTGCGGCGCGGCGACGGCGGGCTCGGCCGGTTCCTGCTGTCGGCGGCCGAGGTGTACGCCCACGGCGCGGCGGTGGACTGGGCCGCGGTGTGCGGCGGCCGCCGGCCGGGGCCGGTCGAGGCGCTGCCGACGTACCCGTTCCAGCGCCGCCGGTACTGGCTGGCCGCCCGCGGCCCGTCCGGCGCGGCGGCCGGACGGGCGGCCGCGCCGGGCGCAGGGCTGCCGGACGGCGCCGCGGGCGCGGCGGGCGGGCCCCGCAGCGCCGCCGAGCTGCTGGCCCTCGTACGGGAGTCGGCGGCGGCCGTGCTGGGGCACGGCGGCGCGGACGCCGTGGACCCCGACCGCCCGTTCCTGGAACTCGGTGCCGGTTCGCTGGCCGCGGTGGAGCTGCGCGGGCGGCTGGCGCGGGCGCTGGAGCTGTCTCTGCCGTCGACCGTGGTCTTCGACCATCCGACGGCCCGCGCCCTGGCCGCCCACCTGGGCGAGCGCCTGGAGCACTCCCGGCCGCAGGACGGTGCCCCCGCGGCGCCGGAGGCGCACCGCGCCCCGGACCGGGACGGCGACCGGGCGCCCGCCGGGCCTGCGGGGCCGACGGCGGAGACGGCAGCGGCGGCCCTGCCCGACGGGCTGTCCGCGCTGTTCCGGCAGGCCAGTGCGGCGGGCCGCGGGGCGGTCGCCGCGGACGTCCTGTCGGCGGCCTCGCTGCTGCGGCCGACGTTCACGGCGGCGGAGGCCGCCGACCGGGCGCAGGACCCCGTACGGCTGGCCGGCGGCCCCGGCGGGCCCGCCCTGGTGTGCCTGCCGTCGCTGGTCCCGACGGGCGGGCCGCACGAATACGCCCGGCTCGCCGCCGCGTTCGCGGGCCGCCGCACCGTACTGGCGCTGTCGCAGCCCGGTTTCGGGCCGGGCGAGGCGCTGCCCGCGGACCTGGCGGCCCTGGTCGAGGCGCACGTCGCGGCGCTGGGGCGGCGTACGGGCGGGGGGCCGGTGCTGCTGTGCGGGCACTCGTCGGGCGGGTGGACCGCCTGGGCCGTCGCCGCGCGCCTCGCCCGGGAGGGCCGCCCGGCGGCCGGGATCGTCCTGCTCGACACGCCCTGGTACGAGGGGGCGGTGCCGCCCGAGGAGCTGTCGCTCGTGCTGGGCGTCGCGGAGCGGCGGCGCAGGGAGGCGGGGGACACCGGCCCCATCGGCACCCACCGGCTCACCGCGACCGGCGGCTGCCTGCGCATCCTGCGCGGCTGGCGGCCGGGACCGCTCGGCGCGCCGGTGCTGCTCGTACGGGCCCGCGAGCCGATCGGACCGCCGGCCCGGTGGCGGCACCCGCACACCGCGGCCGAGGTGGCCGGGGACCACTTCACCATGATGGAGGCCCACGCCGGGGAGGTCGCCGCGGCCGTCGAGTCCTGGCTCTCCGGCCTCCGCAGCGCTGCCGGACCGGCCTCCCCCGTCCGCCCGCTGCCGGCCGGAGGCGCCCCTTCCGCCGCCCGTGGCCGGGACGTCCTGCAGCACAGCCGAGCCGACGAGGAGACGGCCCCGTGACCGACCCCGACCTGCCCAAGCTGTTCGAGGACCCGGTCTTCGACGACCGGGCCGCCGATCCGGCGCAGCCGTGGACGACGACGTACCGGCGGGTGGCCCACCTGGGCGCCCGGACCGGCTCGGCCTGGCCGCTCCTCGCCGGCGGTCCGGCGGACCGGCAGCGCCTGCGCGACCTGCTGGAGTTGACAGCCATGGCCGACCCGGCCGCCTTCCACGTGCTGTTCCTGCACCAGTGCATGGCGACCGGGGCGGCGCTCGACTTCGGCGCGGACCCCGAGGACGTCGCGGCGCTCGCCTCCGGGCGGGCCGTCGGGGCGGCGCTGATGACGGAGGTCGGCACCGGCAACAGCAGCGCCGCCGTGCGGACCGAGGCCGTGTACGACCCGGTGGCCCGCGAGTTCGTCCTGACGACGCCGGACGCGGCCGCGGCCAAGTACCCGCCGAACGTGGGGATGCCCGGACTGCCCCGGCTGGCGGTGGTCGGCGCCCGGCTGCTCGTGTCCGGCGTCGACCGCGGCACGTGCCTGTTCCTGGTGCCCCTGCACGACGGGGACGGCGCCTCGGGTGTGACCGTGACGCCGCGGCCCCGGACGTCGCTGCTGCCGCTGGACTACGCGGCCGTCCGGTTCGACGGCGTACGGGTCCCCTACCGCAGGTGGCTCGCCGACGGGGCCTCGGTCTCCGCATCGGGCGAGTTCCACGACCCGCTCGGCGACCCGCGGCTGCGGACGGCGCGCAGCGTCGGCTGGGCGCGCTTCGCCTGGGGTGCGGTGACGGCCGGACTGGCCGCGGCGGCCCGCGCGGCCGTCGCGATCGCCCTGCCGCACGCGGGCCGCCGGAACACCGTGGACCGGTGGGGTGTGGGGGCGGCGGCGCTGACGCGCCCCAACCAGCAGCGGCTGCTGTTCGGGGCGGCCGCCCGGGCGCTGGCGGCCACGGAGTTCGCGCGCGGGCTCACGGACACGGCGTGGCGGACGGCTCCGGGCGGCGGCCGCGGAGCCGGTCTGCCGCCGCGGACGATGGGCCGCCTGGCGCTGGCGAAGGCGGCGGTGGACGGGCTGGCGGACGAGGCCGTGGCCCGCTGCCGGGCTGCGTGCGGGGCTGCGGGCTTCTTCTCGGAGAACCGGCTGGTCGACTACCAGGCGCTGACCGCGGCCTTCCACGCGGCCGGCGGGGACAACCAGTTGATCCTGCTGGACGCCGCGTGGCGGATGGCCACCGGCGACGACTACACGCCTCCTCCGGCCGGCGCGCCCGCGGCGGCGGGGGCGTCCGGCGCGGCGGCCGCCGCGGAACCGGACTGGCCGCTGCTGCTGGCGGCCCGGGAGCGCGCCCTGTACGCCCGCCTGACGTCCGCGCTGGCCGCGGCGGCGGCCGACGGGCGGGACCCGTCCGCGGCCTGGCACGAACGGACCGGCCTGGCCGAGGAGTTCGCGTACGCGCACCAGGCCCGTGTGACGGTGGAGGCGGTGGCCGCCCGCTGGCGGCGGCCCGGCCCCTCCGGCGGGGAGGGGGAACAGGCGGTCCTGCCGGACCTGTTCCGCCTGCTGGCGGTGGAGGCGGTGCTGCCGCACGCCGACTGGTACGCGGCCCGGGGCCTGCTGTCCGGTGCGGCCGCGGAGGCGCTGGACGCGGACCTCACCGCGGCGTGCCGCCGGCTGCTGCCGCACGCGGAGTCGGTGACGGGGCTGATGGAGGTGCCGGCCGCGGTGGTGCGGGGCCCGCTGGGCGGCCGGGACTACGTACGCGACCTGACGTCGTGAGGTCCGCGCCACGCCCTCATCACGAAGTGCCACTACTCTTCGTGTTTATCTTGCGCCATTCCGGTTACACCAGCAGGTGACGGACAATCAGCTTCCGACGGAAGGCAGGAACATGACCCTTGTCACCGCGCTCATCCTCGTCGCGGTCCTCGGCAGCATCGCCCTCCTCGCCCTGGCCCCGGCGGCACCCTCCGGGGACGAGACGGGCCGCGAGGAGGGCCGCAAGGACACGCCGCGGTTGAAGACCGTCCCCGGCCAGCGGAGCGCCCGCCACCACACCGGCTGACCGTGCCCCTCGGATGCCCGCGGGGCCGCCGCGCAAACGTGGCGGAGCCCGGGAGCGGACCCAGCTCCCGGGCTCCTGTGTGCCACCCAATTGCGCACACCGGCGGCGTTTAAGAGTGCGGATCATTCTGAGGCCGACGTGTTCTGCCTTTGAACTACCGTGCCACGCAAGAGGCACAGGGTGGACTTGAACCACCATCCGTCAGTGATCGTCCGCACCCGGTCGATCCGGTGTTCGGCGGCGAATACTGAGACTGGAGCGAGAATCTGAGATTGACGGGGCCGCCTCTGCCGGTTTGGGCCACCCCGGCACGTGGGCCGGGGGGAGGATTCGAACCTCCACATTGACACCCCGAAGTCAGTTTCGACTTCAGTTTCAGCCTGCGCTTTCGCGCACCCTCCCGCTCGAAGGAGGGAGATCGGAAGACTACCCGAACAGGTAGCCGAACACGGCGTCGCCGACGCGCTGGTCGGAGACCTCGACGCCGTTGGCCTCTTCACGGGCGAACTTGACGGCCTGCTGGAGCTTCTCGACGCGGTCGAGGAGCTCGTTCACGCGGCGGGCCGGCAGCGCTCCGGAGAACTTCACGGTCGTCCAGTAGCCGACCGGGACGTCCTCGTAGTACACCTCCACCTGGGCGGGGTGCTTGTCCGTGGCCTCCGCCTTGACGTGGTTGCGCGGCACCTTCTTGGTGCGGATGGTGCGCACCGGCTCCGTCTTCCAGGAGTCCGTCGACGGGTCGAGGGTCCAGGACTCCGAGGCGTCCAGCACGGGGAGCTTGCGGACGAAGGTGTGCAGGTCGGTGAGCTGCTTCTCGAGGAAGAGCAGGTAGGGCACGGGGACCTGGGGCAGCAGGACCCTTCCGTCGACGACGACGTCGGCGGCGGCGGTGCGGTTGGCCCAGTCCTTCGTCGCGGTGACGTCGAACAGCCGCGTCAGCGTCGCCGCGGTGGCGCGCAGGACGTCCTCCGCCTTGACCTGGACCCGGGTGGACTCGGGCGGGAGCTGCTCGCCCTCCTCGTCCTTGGGCTGGTAGGTGCGGGATATGCCCGCGAGCAGGGCGGGCTTCTGGACGTCGTGGTGGGCGTCGGTCAGTTCCTGGAGGGACTTGGACTTGACGCCCTTCTCCACTGCGATGATCTGGTTCAGCTTCGGCACACGGGGAACGTACCAGCGGAAACCCGCCGGCCACATCATCTTTTTTTCGCCTGCCGGCCCGTGTCCGGGCCCTACAGGGGGCGCAGGTCGGGGCGTTTGGGGTGGCGGCCGGTGCCGGAGGAGCGTCCGCGGACGCGGCGGGCGAGCCACGGGCCGAGGAAGGCTGCGGCCCAGCGGAGTTCGGCTGCGGCGGCACCGGCGCGGGTGGGCGGCGGCACGGGCGGCAGGGGGCGCGCCCAGGAGTCGTCGCTGCCGGGCACGCCGAGGGCGTGGGCGACGGCGGCGGCGATCCGCGCGTGTCCGAGGGGGCTCGCGTGGAGCCGGTCCGGGCTCCACAGGCGGGGGTCGGTGACCACCGGGGGGTGGGCGGTCTCGGCGACCACCACCCCGTGCCGGCGGGCCGCCTCCCGGATGCGGTCGTTCAGGGCGGTGACGCGGGGCGCGAACGGCCGGGCGAGCGGGGCGATCCGCGAGATGTCGGGGAAGGTGACGGTCGCGACGCGGGCGCCCTGCGCGGTGAGCGCCGCGAAGACCGCCTCCAGGTCTGCGGCGACCTCGTCGGCGTCGAACCGGGGCCGCAGCAGGTCGTTCATGCCGGCGACGACGGTGGCCAGGTCGGGGCGCAGGGCGAGCGCCGGGGCGAGTTGCAGGGAGCGGACGTGGCCGGCGAGACGGCCGCGGACGGCGAGGTTGGCGTACTCCAGGCCGGGGTTGTGGGGGGCGAGCAGTTCGGCGAGCCGGTCGGCCCAGCCGCGCAGCCCGGTGGTGTCGTCGCCGTCGCCGACGCCTTCGGTCTGGCTGTCGCCGAGCGCGACGTACCGCTTGCGCGGCCAGGGGGCGGGCGGCGTCCTGTCGGCGGGGGGCGGTTCAGCGGTCGGCACGGGCGGCCTGCCTTTCCCGGAGGACGGCGGCGGTGCGCTCGCACCACTGCCGGTTGACCTGCTCGTAGGCAAGGCCCGCGAGGCAGGTGAGGTACGGGCCCACCCGCTCGCCCCGGCGCAGGAACTCCTCCTCGGTGCGGCTGCCGCGCATCGCCTCCAGGAGCCCGGTGAAGAGGTCGGCCTTGGCGCGGGAGAAGCCGGCGCGCTCGGTGAGCTGTGCGATCAGGGGCGCGGTGTCGACGTGGTCGGCGGAGTGGACCTTGACGACGAGGTCGTCGCGCAGGAAGGACGGCTTGGCGGTCGCGGCGGTGAACCGCTCCAGTTCCGCGAGCCCGGCCTCGGTGACGGTGAACAGGCGCTTGTTGGGGCGGGAGTCCTGGACGACCTCCCGGCCGGCGACCAGGCCGCCCTGCTCCAGACGGGCGAGTTCGGCGTAGAGCTGCTGGGGCAGGGCGTGCCAGAAGTTGGCCACTCCCATGCCGAAGGACTTGGCCAGCTGGTAGCCGCTCAGCTCGGCATCGAGCAGGGCCGCCAGTACGGCGTGGCGCAGCGCCATGGGGTGCCTCCCGGTGATCGCGGCGCCCTTCCTCCGTCCGCACTCTGGGCAGGGACGCCACTCCCATGATACTCAAGAATCTGACTACTCACTTCCTTGAGTATGACAGTGCCGGATGGCCGACGGCCGGTCGCCGACGGCCGTGGATGCACCTGGAGGGGCCTTGAACGCAGCAGACCGTTTCCGAGCCGCCGTCGAAAGCCGCGACCACGCGGCACTGAAGGAGCTGTTCACCGAGGACGTCCGCTTCTACAGCCCGGTCAAATTCACCCCGTTCGAGGGGCGCGCCATGGTCCTGGGCCTGTTCGGGGTCCTGCTCCGCGTCTTCGAGGACTTCCGCTACGTGGGGCGTTTCGACGGCAGCTCGCAGACCGGCACCGACGGGGCCGAGACGGCGTCGGAGGTGCTGCTTTTCCGCACGACGGTGAACGGCCGCGAGATCCACGGCATCGACCTGCTGCACTTCGCCGAGGACGGCCGGATCAAGGAGTTCACGGTCATGGTCAGGCCGCAGTCCGCGGTCCACGCGCTGGGCGAGGCGGTGCTGGCGGGCCTGGTCGAGGACGGCCTGGTCCCGGCGGGCGGGAGCCAGGGCCGCGACTGACCGGTGCGGTGGCGGGCCCCTCACACGCCGCCCGCCACCACACCGGCAGCCCACCTGCACCGCCGCCACCGGTATGCGGCAGGATGACCGTTCGTTCGGCAAGCGCATACGTGTTTGCCGAACTCGGCTGTAGGCATGCTGAACTGACAGGTGGCAAGGTGACGATGACTCATTTCCCGGCGCGGCTCCCGGCGGCATCGGGGGGTGTCCGTTGACCCGGGGTCTCGTCCTGGGCGACTGGCTGGCGGCCGGCATCGCGCTCGCGGCGGGCGCCGTGGCCGCGCTCCTGCTGCGGGCTGTCCTCAAGCGGCTGGCGAAGCACGCCGCCAGGACCAAATGGGCGGGCGACGACATCATCGTGGACGCCCTGCGCCCCGTCGCGCCGGGCGCGGCGCTCATCGCGGGCGCCGCGGTGGGCTGTTCGGCGCTGCCGCTGACCGCCCGGCTCTCCGGGCTGGTGGGCGACTCGCTGACGGCGCTGCTGGTCCTCATCGCCACGCTCAGCGCGGCCCGGGTGATCGCCGGCCTGGTGCAGTCGGTGGCGTCGTCCCGGACCGGCGTCGCCGGGTCGGCGAGCATCTTCGTGAACATCACCCGTGTCGTGGTGCTGGTGATGGGCTTCCTGGTCGCCCTCCAGACGATGGGCGTGTCCATCGCACCCCTGCTGACCGCGCTCGGCGTCGGCGGCCTGGCGGTCGCCCTGGCCCTGCAGGACACCCTCGCGAACCTGTTCGCCGGCGTGCACATCCTGGCGTCGAAGACCGTGCAGCCCGGCGACTACATCCGCCTCAGCAGCGGCGAGGAGGGCTACGTCGTCGACATCAACTGGCGGAACACGGTGGTCCGCAACCTCTCGAACAACCTGGTCATCATCCCGAACCAGCGGCTCGCCCGCACGAACATGACCAACTTCACGCAGCCCGAGCAGCCGCTCACGATCCTCGTCCAGGCGGGCGTCGGCTACGAGAACGACCTGGACCGGGTGGAGCGGGTCACGCTGGAGGTCGTCGACGAGGTGATGGCCGAGGTGGGCGGCGCCCTCCCCGAGCACGAGGGCGCCGTCCGCTTCCACACGTTCGCCGACTCGCGCGTCAACTTCACGGTGATCCTCGGCGTCGGCGAGTTCAGCGACCAGTACCGGATCAAGCACGAGTTCATGAAGCGGCTCCACCAGCGGTTCCGGGCCGAGGGCATCTCCATCCCCGCCCCCACCCGCACGGTCTCCGTCCGCGGGGAGGACCTCCACGCGGCGCCGCTGCACGCCGCGGTCCCCCACCAGCGCGAGAAGTCCCCCTCCCCGCTGTCCGACACGGGGCGCTGACGCCACTCGCGCCGTCCGGCGCCGCGAGCCGGCGCCGGACGGCGACGCGTACGCCGGGCCGGCGGCGGTTCCGTGCGGGGCCGTGCGCCCGGCCCGCGGCCCTGCCCGTACGATGACCCCGTGACCAGCACCGGACAGCCGCTCGGCCCCCGCCCCGCGGGGCGCGCCTTCGTGCTGCTGGTGCTGCTGGTCCTGGCCGGCGTGCTCGGGATGCACGCCCTGCCGCCGAACCCGGCCGCGGCCGGGCCGCACACAGCCGCCGCACAGACGGCGGACCGGCACGGCGGGCACACGCCGGCGACCGTCCCGGCGGAGCCCGGCCCGGCGTCGGCCGACTGCTCGCACTCGGCCGACGGCTCCCACCACCTCGCGCACGCCGACGCGACCTGCGCGGCGGCCGGCACGGCCTCCGCCTACGCTCCCCCCGCCCTGACTGCCGCGCTCACCGGCGCCGGGGCCCCGCCGCCGCTCTCCGGGGCCGCGGCGGACGTCGGCACGGCCGGGCGGGCCCCGCCCGACCTGGCGGAACTCCAACTCCTGCGGATCTAGAGCCGCCCGCGCGGCGCACCTGCCCCGACACCCGTCGGCGGCGGCCGCACCGCGCCCCGGCCCCCCGACATCCGTTTCCCGCGCAGTCCCCCGTACGGGCGCCCCCTCGGGCCGTGCCCCCCTTCCCGGCTGCGCAGCAAGGAGTTGCACCATGAGCAGCAAGCGTCCCCTCGCCCGCCGCACCGCGGCCGTCCTCGCGGCCGGAGCGGCCGCGCTCGCCCTGACCGCGTGCGGCGGCACCGCCGACGGCGACGGCGGATCCGCCGGGCGCAACGGGCACGGCGCCGTCTCCTCGCCGTCCGCCACCCCGTCGGCGCCCGCCGCCGCGGCCGGACACAACGCGGCCGACGTCGCCTTCGCCAAGGGGATGATCCCCCACCACCGGCAGGCCGTCGAGATGGCCGACCTGGCCCCCTCGCGCGCCGCGTCGGCGGAGGTGAAGAAGCTGGCCGAGGAGATCAAGAAGGCCCAGGACCCGGAGATCCGGACGCTGTCCGGCTGGCTCACCTCGTGGGGCGAGCAGCCGCCCGCCGAGGGCTCGGCGGACCACTCTGGCCACGGCGGCCACGGCGACGGCGCGGCCGGGATGATGACCGCCCAGGAGATGGAGGGCCTGAAGTCGGCCTCCGGGAAGGCCTTCGACACCGCCTTCATGGAGCTGATGGTCAAGCACCACGAGGGCGCCGTGGCCATGGCCCGGACCGAGCAGACCCAGGGCGCGTCGACCGAGGCGAAGGCAATGGCACAGGCGATCATCACCTCGCAGGCGGCCGAGATCGCCCACATGCAGAAGCTCCTCGGCAAGGGCTGACGGGTCGGCCCGCCCGGCACCCGCCGGGCGGGCCGCCGCCCTGTCAGGCACGGCCGTCGAGGAACGCGCCGATGCCTGACAGCGCCCCGGGCGGCAGCTCCGTCGGCAGCGCGAAGTGCGTCAGCCCGGGCAGCGTCTCGACCCGGGCGTGCGGGACGGCCGCGCGAGCGCGGGCCGCGACGGCCCCGGCCCGGTGGGCTGCACTGCGCTCCGCCAGCAGCACCAGCAGCGGCGCGCGCAGGGCGGAGGGGTCCGGGCGGCGGCCCGTCACCGGCCGCTGCCCGGCGAAGGCCTCCGCCGCATACGCGAACAGCCGCTTGTACTCGGGGTCGGTGGCCGTGCCGGCCGTCTCCCGGTCCACGTACGCGAGCGCCCGGGCAGCGGTCGGCCGCAGCAGCACGGGCAGCGACCGCAACAGGAAGCCCGGGCGGAAGCCGGCGAAGCACTGCGTCGGGTCGAGCAGCACCAGCCGGTCCACCCGGCCGGGGCGCCGCAGGGCGTGGCTCAGGGCGATCCAGGCCCCGTACGAGTGCCCCACGAGGTGGGCGCGGTCGGCGCCGAGCCCGTCGAGGAGCGCGTCCAGCCAGGCCGTCAGGTCGTCAGGAGTGCGCAGGGGCCGCCCCTGCGGGACGCTCCGCCCGGCGTCGCCCAGGATGTCCGCGGCCAGGACGCGGTGGCGTGCACCGAGCGCGGCGGCTGTGCGGAACCACACGAGGCCGGTGGCGCCGCCCCCGGGCAGCAGCAGCACGGGCGGGGCGCCGGCGGGGCCGTGGGCGTGCACGCGGGTGGTGCCGAAGGGCGTGGGGACGTCCAGCTCGTCGGTCCCCGCCGGCCAGCGGGCCAGCAGCGCGTCGTACGCGGCGGAGAACCGCACCCCGGCGCAGGCGCCGGGCGGTGGCGGAACGGACAGGGGCACGGGCAGGGGGTCGGGCACGGCTGCCTCCCGGCGGACGACGACGGTTGACCTATTCTCTCGCTGAGCGAGATAATAGCCAAGTGAGCGATTCCTTGTCCCCTCTCCCCGACGGCCCCGAGATGCGGCTGGTCCACCTGCTGCGCGCCGTCACCGTGGAGTTCGACCTGCGCGGTGCCGAGTTCGCCTCGCGCCACGGCCTGCACCCGACCGACCTGCGCGCGCTGATCTTCCTGCTGGACGCCGACCGCGCCGGCACCCGCGCGACCCCGGGCCGGCTCGGCGCGGCCCTGCGGCTGAACTCGGCCGGGGTGACGTCACTCGTCGACCGCCTGGAGCGGCAGGGGCTGGTCCGCCGCAGCCGCGACGTCCGGGACCGCAGGCGCGTACTGCTGTCGGTGGAACCCAGGGCGGTGGACCTGGGATGGTCCTTCTTCGGCCCGCTCATCGGCCGCCTGGTCGACGCCGCCGCCGACTTCACCCCCGGCGAACTCGACGTCGTCCACCGCTACCTGAGCGCGGCGCTCGGGGCAGCATCGGAGCCGGAGCCGACAGCGCGGACACCTCGGGGCCCCAACCCGCCAGGCCGCACGGACACGGCCGCCGGGTAGCCCGTCGAACGGTTCGGACGAGCGCGGGGGCCGCGGGCGGGCATCACAACGTCACGCGCCAGATCGGCGAAACACCGCCCGTCACCCCGCCCGGCATGCGGCCACGGGGTATACGCCCGGGGCCCGAGTTGTTCCCGTGGCGGGTGGGAACCGCTTCGGCGCGTGCCGCGTGGTTGCTGCCGGGAACGGCAGGACCGCCGGGGCCCGTGAGAGCCGAGGCGGAAGGGCAGACCAGCATGACCAGCGACAACGAGGAACCGGGAAGAACGACCCCGCCCGCCTGGCCGGGCTTCCGCTCGGCGCCCGACTGGGGCGTGGCGCCCGGACAGCGCCTGGTCTTCCCGGGCCCCGTGCCGGCCGCGCTGCGCGCGCTCGGGGACCCCGTCCGCGCCGTGGACTGGCCGTCCCGCCCGGCGTTCCGCAGCTCGCGGCTCGCCCTGGTCGACACCCTGTGCCACTGGCAGACGGTGCGGGTGCTGGCGTACGTACGGGCCCTCGCCGCCGGCGGCGCGGACACCGGGCTGCTGGAGGATCTGCGCGTGGTACCGGGCCCGGAGACCGCAGCACACCCCGACGCGCATGCCCTGGTGGGACGCCTGGAGGCGGCCGCCCTCCGGCTTCCGCCCCTCCTGCTGGACGCGGTCGTCCGCGACGCCGGCCGGTTCGTCGCACACAACCGCTTTTCGGCGCCGGTCGTCGCCGCGGCCCTCGCCGCGGAGTCGCGGCCGGCGGACACCGAGGAGGCCGCGGCCCGGGCGGGCGTCCTGACCGGCTACTGGTACGAAACCCCCGCCCTGCGGGGCGGGTTGGCCCTGGCCGGCAGCGCGAACGGGTTCGTCAGCTCCTGGCTGTGGTGGTCGGCGAGCTTCACGTACGGCGACCCCGCAGGCGGCATCGGCATCACCACCGACCCGCCGTCGCCCTTCCCGACCGCCCCCGCACTACCGGCCTGGGCGGCTCCCCTCCTCGCCGCGGCGGCAGCCGAGCCGACGGACGGCGCGGGCGCTTAGCACCCGCGCCCGCCCTCGCCGCCCGCCCTCGCGGAACGGGCCCGCGGGGGCGGCGAGGGCGCCTCCGGCGAGGGTAGGGAGAACGGGAGCCGCCGACTCGGGGTCGGCTGGGCGGCTGGGGGGGGGTGGGCTCGGCGGAGCCGACGGGGCTGGGTCGGAGGCGCGACGGCGGGGCTCAGGTCGGCAGGAGCCGAGGGGTCGGGGTCGGAGGCGCGACGGCAGACCACAAGCCGGCAGGAGCCCGATCGATCGGGGTCGGGTGTGTGTCTGGGGGTGTCCCCGGCAGTTGATGGTGTCCGGGGCGGCCCGGTCCCTCAAGGGCGCGCCCTTCGGTCGCGTCGCTACGCGATGGCCCTGGCGGGCCACCCTTGACCGACCGACCCGCCCCGGAGGCATTTTTCTGCCGGGACGCCCCCAGGGGAACGGCCTGGGGGTACGTGGACCATTCAGGGCCATCAGAGCCGCCACCCTCCCGCCCCGCAGGCCCCTTTCGCCCCACCGGCATCAGCAGACCCGCCGACGGAAACCGGGTTGGGCTGTGACGCAGGGAAACGACGTCCAGAGCATCATCCGCAGACAGAAGCGCCCCAGATCGCTACAGGGGCGCCCTCGGCTCAGCGGCCATCGGCCGTCAGCGGCCGGGGCGGCGCGACAGATCACTACGTGGGCGCCCTCAGCTCAGCGGCCGACGGCCGTCAGGGGCCGGGGCGGACGCGACAGATCGCTACACGCCTCCGTCTGCACGGCGTCCGGCCGCCACTTGGGGCCGCGAAGCGCCCCACCTCGCTGCGCGCTCCTCTCACCTCGGCGTCCGGCTGCCGTCCGGGGCGGCGAAGCGCACCGGCTCGCTCCCCGCTGCTCATCCTGTGGCCGCTGAAGGCCGTCGGGGGCAGCGCAGCGCCACCTGCCCGCTCCCCCCTCCTCGTATACCGGCGTCTGGCGGCAGAAGGCCCCTTCCGCCCCCGCCCCCTGCAATCCTGCGATCAGTCGCTGAGCCGACGGCGCCCTCGTAGCGATCTGCGGCGCCGCCCGGCCCCTGACGGCCGTCGGACGCTGAGCCGAGAGCGCCCACGTAGCGATCCGACGCGCTCCCGTCTCCGGATGACGCTCTGGACAACATTTCGCCACGTCACAGCCCACCCGGCTTCCGTCGACAGGTCTGCTGATGCCGGTGGGACGGGACGCGGCCCGCGGGGCGGGAGAGCAGCGGCTCTGATGACCCCTCACGCCTGACCCTCCCCCTGGCCGTTCCCCTGGGGGCGTCCCGGCAGAAAAAATGCCTCCGGGGCGGGTCGGTCGGTCAAGGGTGGCCCGCCAGGGCCATCGCGCAGCGACGCGCCCAACGGGCGCGCCCTTGACGGACCGGCACGCCCCGGACACCATCAACTGCCCGGGACACCCCCAGACACACACCCGACCCCGACCGATCGGCTCCCGCCCACCCCGCGTCCCGCCGCCGCGCCTCCGACCCCGGTCGGCCACCCCCGCCGATTCCCCTCCGACCCCGAGTCGCCGGCCCCCGCCCCGGCTTCCCGCCAGGCGGCGGTCAGCGGCTCCGGAGTCGGGCGCGGGTCAGGCGGGCGGCGCGGACGGCCTCGGCGTTTTCGGCCATGTCCGCCAGACAGCGGGCGCGCTGGTCGGGAGTCAGGCGGTCGGTGTAGAGCGTCCCGTCGAGGTGGTCGGTCTCGTGCTGGAGGCAGCAGGCGAAGAATCCGGTGCCCTCCACAACGACCGGGTTCCCGTCCTTGTCGCTGCCCCGGACGACGGCGCGGGCGGCGCGGGCCAATTCGTGGCGGGCGCCCGGCACCGACAGGCAGCCTTCCGCCCGGACGACTGCCGAGCCTGCGGGAGCCGCACCGGCGGCCGTGTCCGGGAGGGGGTCGAGGACCGGGTTGCACACGTGGCCGATGTGGCGGATGCCGTCGTCGTCAGGGCAGTCGTACACGAACACGCGCAGGTCCACGCCGATCTGGTTGGCGGCGAGACCGACGCCGCGGGCGGCGTGCATGGTGAAGAACATGTCGTCGACGAGCCGGGACAGCTCCGGCGAGCCGAACCCGGTGACGTCGGCGCAGCGCCGGTGCAGGACGTCGGCGCCCACCTCGGTGATCGGCCGGAACGCGCCCCGCAGCGCCTCCGGCGGCAGCGGCCGCTCAGCGGCCGCGTCCCGGACGGCGGCGGGCGCCGCGGGTGCCGGGGCGTTCGATCCGGTCGGCACGATCCGGTCGATCGGGTCGCTCGGGTCGCTCGGGTCAGTCCAATCGCTCGCATCAGTCGGGTCGGTCGGGTCGGTCGGGTCCGGCATGCGGGGGCGTCGCCTTTCGGGGGAGGTCAGGAGCGAAGTATCGCCCGGCCCACCGCCCACCCGCGCCTCGGGCGGGTCAGTTCCGGGCGGTTCCCGCGATGTGTTCGAGGTCGGTGATCAGGGAGTCCAGCCAGAACACCGTCATGTAGTAGAGGCGCGGCGCGCCTTCGGGCCGGGCGGCGAAGCCGTCGAACGCCGGATCCCGCAGGGCCACCGGGGCGGCCGGGGTGTCGCCGCCCGGGTCGAGCGCAGCCGACACCAGCAGCATGCGGCCTGCGACCCGGTCGCCGAGCCGGGTCACGGCCTCGGCCGCATCCGGGCCGAGGGGGGGCACGGTGACCGGCGCCGGGCCCGGCTGCGGCGGCTCCATCAGCCGGTCCGCCCCCCACAGCGTGTGGTGCCCGGCCATCACGGTGGCCTGCCAGTCCGGCTCCGGTGCGGGGCCGGAGCGGCCCGCCCCGCCCGGCTGCCCGGCGTGCCCGCGGCGCCCGTACGAGCCCTCCGGCTCGCTCTGGTACTGGGCGAACGCCGATTCGGCGAGGATCAGCGAGTGCCGCAGCGAGCGGTGCCCCGGCACCGCCGGCTGCACCTCCCGTACGCCGCCCCCGGCGACCGCGGCGGTCGTCGCGACGACGATCTCCGCCGCCCCGCGCATCAGCACCGCCGCCGAGCGCTGGAGTTCCTCGTGTGCGCCGCGCGGCCACGCGAGCAGCCCGAACACCGCACCGATGACACTGCCGATCAGCACGTCCAGCAGCCGCAGCTCCGCGAGCTGCCAGGTCGCCGGGGCGAGCTGCGCGAACACCAGGGCGATGGTCACCGTGAACATCGCCTGCGCCCATCCGACGCCCTTCACCGGCCCGAGCGTGAAGGTCAGCAGCATGACGGGCGCCAGGGCGATCGCGTACACGGTGGTGTCGGTCCCGACCGCGGCCAGGAGCACAGCCGCGAGGAGGGCCCCGGCGAGCGTGCCGGTCAGGGCGAGCCGGACCGTCGTGCCGGTTTCGCGGACCGTCGTCCGGGTCAGCGTCAGGGCCGCGAGGGTGGCCCAGAAGCCGTGCGGGAGGGTGTCCAGCCCGGCGACCATGCGGGCGGCGGCCAGGGCGAGGCTGATCCGGACCGCGTTCTGGAAGAACACCGAGCGGCGCCCCGCATGCCCCTCCAGCCGCATCCACCACAGCCGCGGGGCCCGCATACGGGCGTACCAGAAGCGCATCGGCGGCGGGTCGGGGGCGGCGGCCCGGCCCCGTACGGAGATGGCGGCGGCGGTGGACATGGCGAGTGCGGCGTCGGCTGCCTCGATGAGGCCCGCGTACCAGCGCAGCACCGCGACCGGCTCCGGCG
Source organism: Streptomyces globosus (assembly GCF_003325375.1). Classification (GTDB taxonomy): domain Bacteria; phylum Actinomycetota; class Actinomycetes; order Streptomycetales; family Streptomycetaceae; genus Streptomyces; species Streptomyces globosus_A. Next base: position 4,021,491 of record NZ_CP030862.1, read on the forward strand.
GGCCCGGAATCGCCGGGGCTCCGGCCCTGGCTCCGGCCCCGGCCCCGGCCGCGGCCGGTTCGGGGTGCGAGGCCACCAGCCCGGCGCGGGCTCGCGCCAGCCCCTCCCGGGCGCCGGTCGCGGGCGTGGCGCCCCGCAGGCACTCCGCGCTCTCCGCCGCGGTCCGCCGGACGGCCTCCAGGATCTTCCGGCCGGGCTCCGCCGGCCCTGCCCCGCCCGGCGGGGCGGGCAGCCGGACGAGCCTGGCCAGCAGGGTCCGCGCGGAGAGGCCGGTCTGTGACAGGGCGCGCTCGTGGACGCCCGGCCCGGCGGGCCGGTCCGCCTCGGCGACGTTCATGGGCCGCAGCGAGCTGATGGCCGCCGCCGCGTCCGCCGCGCACTGCGCCGACAGCCGCCAGGGCGGGGCGGCCAGCTCGCGGACGCATGCCTGCGCCGTGTCGGCGGCTCGGGCGGCGAGTTCGCGGTAGGGGACGGTCGGCGGATCGGGGAAGAGGTACGCCTCGGCGAGGATCAGGAGCAGCAGGCCGGCGGTGGTGCCGATGAGCCGCTCGTCGAGCGAGCCCGGATCGTAGGGCGGGAACGACGGCAGGATGTAGAGCAGCTGGAGGCCGGGCGCCGCGCCCGCGGCGCGTGGACCGCCGGCCGCGACGAACGCCAGCGCGAAGCCGATGACGAGCATGCCGGCCACGGCGGTCCACGTACGCACCGCGAGGTATGTGCCGACGGCCACGAGCAGCCAGCACACCGGAACCAGCCGCGCCAGCACCGCGGCGCGCTGCCGCCCCGTGCCCGGGATCCGGGACAGCCCGGCCATCGACACCGCCGCGAACAGGGCGTACGTCGCCGCGGTCGTCTCCCCGAAGCCGTACAGGAACAGGTAGAAGGCGGCCCCGGCGGCGAGGGTGACCCGGCCGGAGCGACGGGCTGCCGCGGCGTAGCGTGCGGCGATCCGCTTGCGGGGGACACCGGCGGGGCCCATGCCACCAGGATCACGTACCCCCGCCGGAACGGCACCCGCGCCCCGTCGCGGCGACGCCGCCGCAGCGGCCGGGGCCGACGCGCCCGGCCCCGCCCGTCGGCCCCGCCCGCCGCGCTGGTGCGCGGCGGCCGGGGCCGGCGCGTCAGACGGCGAGGACCTGCGCCGCGACCGTCTCCGGCACCGGCGCGAGCCCCGCCGGCCGGGTCGTGAAGGTACCGCGGCCCTGGGTGCGCCCGCGCAGCCGGGACGCGTACCCGAACAGCTCCGCCAGCGGCACCACGGCCGTGACCGCCGTGGTCCCGGAGCGGCTCTCGGAGCCGGACACCCGGCCCCGACGCGACGCGAGGTCGCCGAGGACGGTGCCGACGGCGTCGTCGGGGACGGTGGCCACGACCTCGGCCACCGGCTCCAGCAGCCCCATCGCGCACTGCCGCAGCGCCGCCCGCAGCGCGGCCCGCCCGGCGGTGCGGAACGCCATCTCCGAGGAGTCCTTGGAGTGCGTCGCCCCGTCGGTGAGGGTGACCCGCAGGCCCGTCACCGGGTGGCCGCCCAGCGGCCCGTCGGCGAGCGCGTCCCGGCAGCCGGCCTCGACGGCGCGCACGTACTCCTGCGGCACCCGCCCGCCGACGGCCGTCGAGCGGAACTCGAAGGCCGTCTCGGGCCCGGCGGCCGCACCGTCGAGCGGCTCGACGTCGATGACGAGGAGCGCGAACTGGCCGGCGCCGCCGTCCTGTTTGACGTGCCGGTGGACGAGGCCCGCGACGCCGCGCAGCACGGTCTCTCGGTACGACACCTGCGGCCGGCCCACGGCGGGATCGAGCCCGTGGTCGCGGCGGATCTTCTCCACCGCGACCTCCAGGTGGAGTTCGCCCATCCCGGACAGCAGGGTCTGTCCGGTCTCGGCGTCGCTGCGCACGCGCAGCGACGGATCCTCCTCCGCCAGCCGGGCCAGCGCGGCTGCCAGCCGGCCGGTGTCGGTGCTGCGGCGCGCCTCGACCGCGACGGACACCACCGGGTCGGCGACGGCGGGCGGTTCGAGGAGCAGGGGTGCCTGCGGCGCGCACAGGGTCGTGCCGGCGCGGGCGGCCTTCGGCCCGACGACGGCGACGATGTCGCCGGCGCGCGCCTCGTCCAGCTCCGTGTGCCGGTCGGCCTGGACGCGCAGGATGCGCGCGACGCGTTCGGTGCGGCCGGTGCTGGTGTCCAGCACGGTGTCCCCCTTCCGCAGGGTTCCGGAATAGATGCGTACGAAGGTCAGGCGGCCGGTGGCGGTCACCGAGACCTTGAAGGCGAGCGCGGCGACCGGCCCGCCGGCGTCGGGGTGGCGCTCCTGCTCGGCGCCGTCCGCGGCGGTGCCCCGCACGGGCGGCATGTCGTCGGGCGACGGCAGGTAGGCGGCGACGGCGTCGAGGAGCGGCTCCACCCCGCGGTTGCGGTAGGCGGACCCGCACAGGACGACCGTGCCGGTGCCGTCGAGGGTCGCCGTCCGCAGGGCGCGGGCGACGGCCCCGTCGGTCAGGGTGCCGGTGGCGCAGAACTCCTCCAGGGCTTCCGGATCGAGTTCCGCAACGGCCTCCTCCAGCAGGCGCCGGCGGTGGAGTGCCTCGGCGCGAAGGCCGGGCCCGCCCTCGGTGTCCCACTCGGCTTCCGTGAGCGTCCGGCAGGTGTCGGAGCCGGGGGGCCAGAGCAGGGCGCGCATGCGGACCAGGTCGACGACGCCGGCGAAGCCGTCCTCCCGCCCGATCGGCAGCTGCACCGCGAGCGGGACGGCGCCGAGCCGGTCGCGCAGCGACCGGGCGGCCGCGTCAAGGTCGGCGCCCGCCCGGTCCATCTTGTTGACGAACGCGATCCGCGGGACTCCGTGCCGGTCCGCCTGCCGCCACACCGACTCGCTCTGCGGCTCGACGCCGGCGACGGCGTCGAAGACGGCAACCGCCCCGTCGAGGACGCGCAGGGAGCGCTCGACCTCGTCGGCGAAGTCGACGTGGCCGGGTGTGTCGATGAGGTTGATGCGGTGGCCCGCCCAGGCGCAGCTGACGGCCGCGGCGAAGATGGTGATGCCGCGGTCGCGCTCCTGCGCGTCGTAGTCGGTGACGGTGGTGCCCTGGTGGACCTCGCCGCGCTTGTGGACGGCGCCGGTGGCGAACAGGATCCGCTCGGTGACGGTGGTCTTGCCCGCGTCGACGTGGGCGAGGATGCCGATGTTGCGGACGGCGGCGAGGGAGGGACGGGTGGTGGCGGTGGTGGCGAGGGAACGCCGGCTGGTGCGCATGGCCCGGCCTTTCGGGTGGTGTGGCTGCATGGGCTGCGCGATTGCCTGACGCGTGGCGGGAGTTCGGCTCCGGATGCCTGCGGCATCACTTCCGGTTCCGTATCCGGTTCCGGATGCACTCCGGCGACGCCCCGTCCGGGCCGCGGACGGCAGCGCCGCGGTCGTCCGAAGACGCGCCGGGGCGGGGCGAGGTGGGGCGAGGTGGAGGGCGGACCGGGCCTGGGGCCCGGTCGGGCCGGATGCGAAGGGCCGGACCGGAACCGAAGGAACCGGACGGGGCTGGGCCCCGGTCCGGCGGGCCTGGCGGCCCCGCCGGACCGGAAGTGCGTCAGGACGTGCGGTGTCGGCCGCGCAGCGGACACCGCGCGGCCCGGGACACCGGGATCACGTCGTACCGGGACGGGAGAACGAAAACGACGGTGCACTGACGGCACATGGTCTGTTCCCCTTCTCTGCTCGGCGACGTGCGGACCGCCAACACGGCGGTGGCGGCGCCGCGTTGTTCGAGCGCGGCCCGCGGTGCGAGTCTAGGGAGGGAGGGCACGCCGTGGCACCCGATTTAGTTTCGCGTGATCTCCGTGAGGGTTCACCACGGCGCCCGAATCCCCCATCCGGCCGCGCCGCAGAGGGTGTCTCGTCCGCCCTGCCTCCGCCTCGCCGCGGCGGAGCCGCCGGGCGGCCCCTGCCGGTGCACCGCCGACGCGCCGCGATGGACACCTTCACCCAAAATCGGGCAAACATCCCAAGTCTTACAGAATTGCAGATTATGCACCAACTAGTTCATTCAAATCTTTCTTGCCCATACCAGACTTGACGGTGGGTCAATCAAACAGGCGTGTGCATAATCATGTCGGGTCACCACCGGAATCATTCATTCCGCAAGGCGGTGGGCCACCTTGCCGCCCACCCATCGACCCCTCCTGCCGGGCGGAGTTCTGCCGCTGGACCGACCCTCAAGGCGCGCCGATGCCCCTCCTCCGCAGCGCCCGTCCCGCTGTCCTGCTCGCGGTCCTCTCAGCCGGCACCGGCGGGGTGGTGGCCCTGGCCTACGGACACGGGACCGTGCAGCCTTCCGGCGAGAGCGTGACCGGCGGCTCCGTGCTCCACGTCGTCGCACACCCCGACGACGACCTCTTCTTCATGAACCCGGACCTGAGCCGCTCCATACGGGCCGGTTCCAAGGTGACGACCGTCTACCTCACCTCCGGCGAGTCCGACGGGCGGAACGAGGCCCACGGCCGGCACGTGAAGGATCCCGTGCGGCCCGCTGATCGCGCCTCGTACGCGGAGGCCCGGCAGAACGGCATCCGCGGCGCCTATGCGCAGATGGCGACGGGTGACCGCACGAGTCCGTGGGAGCGGACATCCGTGCCCACGGCCGGCGGCGGGTCAGCGGAGGTGGACGTCCTCGTCGCCGAGCCGCGGATCAACCTGGTATGGCTGCAGCTGCGCGAGGCCCGCAGTATCGACGGCGAGAACCCGGACAGCCTGCGGGGTCTGTGGAACGGGAAGACAGCCGCCCTGGGGGCCCAACTGACCTCGGGCACGCCGGTCAAGCAGCCGTTCTCCTATACCAAGGACCAGGTCGTGCGCACCGTCGCGGCGGTACTCGAGCAGTACAAGCCGACCACGATACGGCTGCAGGACCCGACACCGGGCCTGTGGGGGGAGAGCGGCAGGCTGGTCGACCACCAGGACCACATGTACGGCGCCCGCTTCATACAGGCAGCCACCGAGCGCTACGCGAAGTCGACGGACCGGCCGCACTTCTCGGTCCAGAACTACAGCGGCTACCTCAACACCTCCCTCCCCTCGACGCTCGACCCGCACACAGCCGAGGAGAAGCTCCGCTACCTCAAGACCTACGCCTGGCTCGACCACCAGGAGTGGTGCGGCAGCCCCGCGGGCTGCGGCGACCGCAAGACAGCCGCCCGACCCGCCGGTTACGGCTGGAGCCAGAGCATCCGCTACAGCCGCGGTGACAGCACTTCATGGGTGGCCGAAGGCGCCTCGGGCCGGCTGTGGGCCTTCGCCGTCCTCGACGGGCGGATGGCGTACTGGTCCCGCGGCGGCCCGCGGGCGGACTGGCAGGGGCCCGAGCTGCTCCCCGGCACCGGCATGGACACCGGCGCGACGGCGGTACGGCTGCCCGACGGCAGGATCGCGGTCTTCGGCACGCGCACCACGTTGGGCGCGGGGCCGCAGGACTACACCCGTGGCATCGTGTACGCCGTCCAGTCCTCGCCCGACGGCGCGTTCGGCCCGTGGCGGACGCTCGGCACTCCGGAGGCATCGGACGCGGAGGGCGCCTCGGCGATCAGCGGGCCTTCCGTCGCGGTGGACCGGACCGGCCGCATGACGGTATACGTGCGCGACGCGAAGCTCACGCTGCGCGCCCGGGCGCAGACCGCCCCGAACGGCCCGTTCGGACCATGGCAGGCGTTGGGGGGCGCCGATCTTCAGGGCGAGCCCGCGACTGCGATCGATGCGGAGGGCAGGCGCCACGTCTACGCGGCCACGAGCCGAACCGTGCTGGCCTGGGTCCAGCAGACCCCGGACTCCCCGCTGGAGGGCCCCCTGCCCACCGGGCTGCCACCGACCACGGTGCCGTTGTCGGTCTCCCCTGAGGGCGAGGGCGTCCGGCTGTTCTTCCGCCGCCCCGGCTCGGGTGCGGTCCGTACCGCTCTTGCCACAGCGGGCAGGCCGGCACCGCGTGTCTCCCCGCTCACCGAGGTCGGCGGCGGGGCGGGCTACGGCGCGGTGGGCGTCGCGGGCCCCCTGCTTGCGGGCCGCGGGGGGAGTGCGGGCACGATCAGTACGGTCGGAATGGGCGGAACAGGCGCAAGGGACGGCTCGGGCGGTGCCCCGGTCTGGAGCGAGTCCCGGATGCTGTACACGGGCGCCCCGGCGGGCTTGGTGGAGGCGTCTGGTGCAGCCTCGATCGCGGTCCTCGGCCTGGACGCCGACCTGCACGTCACCACGGCGCCGCCGGCCGCCTCGCAGCCTGGCGCCCCCCGCCCCCGCTCCCTGTGGCTTCCCGCGGTGCGCCGCTGACGCGCCTCAGCCGGGGCCGTGTCCCCCGGGCGTGTCCCGGGCGACGCAGCGCGGCCCCGTCGCACCGCCGCCCCGCCGCTCCCCCGGTGCGGTGGTCACCCACCCGGGTTCCTGCGGCGCGTACGCAGCGCACTGACGCCCGCCACGAGCAGCAGGACGGCGGCGGCAGCGGCACTGCCTGCCAGGCCGAGCCGCAGTCCCGGCGGGCGGAAGGCGCACCGGAGCGCGGTGGCGCCGCCGGCCAGGTCCACGGCGATGAGGCCGCCGAGTGTGCGTGGTGTGGTGGCCGGGCCCCCGTCGACCGCGCACTGCCAGCCCGCCGTCGCGGGTACGGAGACGACCGCGGTTCCCCTGGTTCCGGGGGCGAAGAGGGCTTCCAGCGTATGCCCGCCGCTGCGGAGGCGCTGCGGGCCGGTGGCCTGCAGGCGGGTGACGGCGTGGTCGAGCGCGGCGTGGTTCAGGCACCCGATCGGGTTCTCGGGAATGTACTGCCTGCGCCCCGAGAGGACCGTCAGGGTGATCGCCCCGTTCTCCGGTACCTTGCCCAGCGCGGTCAGGCCAAGGCGCGTCATGCTGTGGCGGCCGGAGCCCTTCACCGTCCGGCCCTGTGCCTCGACCCGGCCGAGGAACCACGGTGCGTACCAGTACGCCTCGGTGCCGGGTGTGCAGGGCGCGGTGAACGTGCGGCCGGAGCTGCCCTCCGGGTCCGAGGCCAGCGCCCAGCCGCGGCCGGCGACGGGTTCGGGGGGCGCACCGGTTGAGGGGCGGAGCCGGGGCACCTCGTAGACGCGGGCGCCGAGCACGCGTTCCTGGCGGGCGAAGACGGTGGCGTCCGTACCGGCGTGGTCGAGGATCGTGCCGGGAGGCCGGACGGTGACGATGGGTGGCGCCGGCACCGTCGGCCGAGTGAGGCCGCGGGAGCCCGCACTCCGGTCGGTGTAGCTGCTGATTCCCATGATCACTCGGCTGACGGGGTCGGTGAAGCTCAGCGTGTGCCGGCCTTGGATGTACCAGCCCGCGCCGAGCCGGTGCAGCGCTTCAGCGGTGCGTGCGGGCACGTAGCTGCTGTAGTAGGAACCGCCTTGTCCGGCAAGCAGCATGGGATCGTTGTTGGCGTACTCGTGGGGGCCGGGGTCGGTGCGGGTGACCGGCCAGTCGTCGGCCGACCTGAGGAGTTCGTACGTGGCCGCGGACTCGCTGTCGTACGTGCGCTTGGGCGTCCACCAGGCGTAGGCGTCGCGGAGGACCGTGGTGTTGAAGACCGTGTAGGCCGACGTGAGGAAGACCGTCACGGCCAGTGCCGCGGTCAGCGCGGCGCGCCGTCGGCGACGCCCCCGGTACCTGTCCCGCGTCAGCAGCAGTGCCAGGGGGACGAGGCCGGCGGCCGCCAGCAGCCACGGGCCGCGGGTCATGTGCGTGCTGTCCCGGACGGACAGGATCAGGACGAGCAGGACGCCCGCTCCGCACAGCAGTTCCCGGGGGCCGGGCTCACGCGCGAGCGCCAGCCACGCCGCGGACACCAGGACTGCGGTCAGGGCGAGGGAGGCGCGGTAGGGGCTGCCGTTCGGCATCGCCCCTCCGTGCCAGATCAGGATCGTGGGCAGCCACACGAACGAAGCTGCCATGGCAGCGATGAGGAAGAGCCAGCAGAAGCGTTCCCTGAGCGGCACCCGGCGGATGAAGGGCAGCGTGGCGACGAGCAGCAGGGGCAGCATGCCCACGGAGACGCGGGGTCCCTCGGACAGCCCACCCGGCAGCAGCTGCGCCAGGTAGTGGGCTGCGGTGGGTGGGCCTTGGTAGGTCCTCACCGGCGCCGGCTGCGCTGCGTGAGCCGCCTTGAGGCTGACCGCGAGTACGGGCGCGGTGAGGAGGACGCCGGTCAGGGTCATGGAAGCGGCGCGGAGCAGGCTGTCCAGCCGCTCCCGGCCTGTCCGCACGTCAAGGAACAGACGCACGAGCAGGACCAGGGCCATGCCGAGGGTGGCCATCGCCGCGGTGTAGAAGTTGCCTGCCCAGGAGAGGGCGACAAGAAGGGCGCCCGCCACCCAGCGCCGCCGGTGCAGGCACCAGTCGTAGGCGATGCCGACCAGGGGGAGCGCCACCAGACCCCACATCCACATGGGGTCTGCGAAGCCGTCGGAGATCGTCCACGCGCTCAGGCCGAAGCAGACGGAGAGGAGGGCCCGCAGCCATGGGGAGCCCGGGTGCAGTCGGCCCAGGAAGAGGGTCATGAGGGCTGAGGCAAGGCCGATGCTGAACAGGGTGACGAGGAACACCGGAAATTCCACGAGGTGGCGTGGAAAGCCCCCGACGAGCCAGGAGAACGGGTTCATCAGGTAGGTGAAGAAGTCGCTGAGGAAGGGTGTGCCGTATCCGCTCGACCAGTTGAAGTAGAGGTCGCCGGTCGTGTTGCCGTGCATCAGGTCCCACAGGTGGGCGTGGAACGGCACGAGCTGGTTGCCGAGGTCGTTGACGGCACGCGACCGCCCGCCGAAGGGGTAGGTGCCGTGCACGGCCATCGCGAGACAGTAGGCGCCCATGGACAGGAGCGCTGCGCACCAGGCGGCCGTGGTCTGAGCGGTGGGAAGACGGAACGGAACATGCGCCTTCGGGGAGGGGGACGTCATCTCGTGGGTACGCCCCCCGCGCGACGGCTCCCCGGTGGGCCACCCGACCTGAGGGCAGAGTTCCCCGGATGCTTCGGCTGGAGGTTGCGTTCTCGCACGTGGTGTCCTCTCGCGGGCACAACTGCGGCATGCGGAACGAAGCTAAACCGCGCCCTTCACCGCTGCCACGCAAGAGCCGCTGTTCGTGGGCACACCGGCACCCGGCGCCGCCGGCCCTCCGGCCGCTACCCCCCGCCCCCGTCCAGCCGGTACACGGCGAACGCCCGGCCGATCACCGGCATCGCCACGTTCCTGACGCGGACTCCGCCCTCCGTCATGCCGTGTTCCGTGCCGTGGTGGGCGTGCCCGTGGACCGCCAGGTGCGCGCCCACTTCGTCGATCGCCTCCGCCAGCAGGTGGCTTCCGAGGAAGGGGTAGATCTCCAGCGGCTCCCCCGCCAGGGTGTCGGGGACGGGGGCGAAGTGGGTCAGGGCGACCCGTACGTCGCAGCCGTCCGCGGCGAGTTCCGTCAGGGCGCCGTGCAGGGCTTCGGCGGCCTGGCGCGCCGTGCGGACGAACGCCTTCATCTCCGGCTCGCCGAACTCGCCCGCGCAGCGGCCCGCGAAGCCGCCGCAGAACCCTTTGGCCCCGGCCACGCCGACCTGGGTGCCGCCCGCGTCGATGCGTACGGAGTCGCCCTCCAGGACCGTCACGCCCGCTTCGCGGAGGACGTCGGCGACCTCGTCCTGCCGGTCGCTCTGGTAGTCGTGGTTGCCGAGCACCGCGACGACGGGGACGGGGAGGCCCTTCACCTCGCCGGCGACCACGGCCGCCTCCTCCGGGGTTCCGTGGCGGGTCAGGTCGCCGGCCAGGAGCAGCAGGTCGGCCCGTTCCCCGAGGGTGTCGAAGGCGGGCCGCAGCAGTCCTTCGGAGCCGGGCGCGAGGTGGATGTCGCCGACCGCGGCGATGCGCGTCATGGAAGGTCCTCCAGGTCGCCTTCGGAGGGTGGGAGCACTCCTGCGAGGCGGATGTCGTGCCGCCACTGGAGGCCGTCCAGTTCCTCGGCGGCGATGCTCAGCACCTGCTCGCGGCACGCGGCGGTGGTGACCGTCCCGGTCAGGACGGTGATGGGGCCGTGCAGGTCGATCTGGACGCCGAGTTCGGCGAGGTCGTCGCGGGCCAGGCGCTCGCGGAGGCGCTCGGCCCGGTAGGCGACGGGTTCGTCGTGTCGGCGAGCGGGCCCGTTCATGGGCGCGGCTCCTTCCCGGACGCCTCCGCCCGGTCGCCGTTCCGGCCGCCGCCCCGCTCGCGCAGCCGCGCCCGGGGCTCGATGACGTCGAGGTGTTCCAGGAGGTACAGGAAGGCGTCGGCGAGCGGCATGTCGCGGTACTCCCGGTCGAGTCGGACCCAGTCGATCCGCTCGCGCAGGACGCGGGCGACGGGCAGCAGGTCCCCGAAGTCGCAGTAGTGCTCGGTGAGGGCGGCGAGCCTGCCGTCCATCAGGTCCGTGGGAGCGAGGACGGGCATGTACACGGAGGCGACGGAGCGGACCTCGGCGCGGGCGAGCAGCTCCGCGCCCACCGGCCGCCGCGCGAGTTCGAAGATCAGGTCGATCTGCTCGCCGTCGGCGAATCCCTTGACCAGCCAGTCCTCGGACGACTCGCGCATCTCGATGCCGCCCTTGCGGAGTGCCGCGACGACTTCCTCGGCGTCCTCGGGGCGCACGCAGAAGTCCGTGTCGTGCTGGAACCGGGCGGGTGCTCCGTGGGCGAATGCGGCGACGCTGCCGGCGAGTGCGAAGGGTCTGCCGGAGGCCTTGAGCAGCGATGCGACGCGTTTGGTCACTTCCAGGATTGCGCCGGTGTGGTCTTGCGGCAGCTCACCGGTCTCGGTGGTTGGCGCAGGAACGTGATGGCTCATGGGTCGGCTCCCGGGTCGGCCGGTGGTCGTGAGCGCCTTCCCGTCGGCGGGCCCGGTCAAACCGGGTCCGCCGGTCGGCGCAGGGCCGTGCATGGTGCGGGGGCGGTGGGGCAAGCGCGGGTCTCCGGCGCAGGCCCCGCAGGGGGTCGGCGCCGCGTGCGGCCGCCGCCGCGTGCACGGCGCGGCGAGCCGGACGGCAGGGCAAGGACACGAGAGAGGAGCACGGCCATGGGACACGGCGGAGACGTCGTTCACGAGCTGACCGCCGACCACGACGAGGTGCGGGGCTTCTTCGCGGACCTCGCGAACGCCACCCCCGCCGAGGAGCGCCGCACCCTGGTGGACCTGCTGACGATCGAGCTGGTGCGGCACTCCGTGGCGGAGGAGGAGTACCTCTACCCGGCGGTACGCAAGCACGTGCCGGGCGGCGACGCGATCGCCGACCGCGAGATCGCGGACCACGCCCGCGTCGAGGTGGTGCTGAAGGAGCTGGAGGCGGTCGACGCCGCGGGGCCGGAGTTCGACCGGATGGTCGCCGACCTGCGGAACGAGGTGCTGGAGCACATCCGCGACGAGGAGGCGAACCTGTTCCCGGCGCTGCGGCGCGCCTGCGACAAGGAGGTCCTCCACGAGCTCGGGGACCGGATCCGGCTGGCGAAGAAGCTGGCGCCGACGCGGCCGCACCCGGGGAAGCCGTCGGAGCCGCCGGCGAACAAGCTGCTCGCGCCGGGGCTGGGCCTGGTCGACCGGGCGCGGGACTTCGTCTCCGGGCGCGGCCGGACCGGTTCCTGATCCGGGGCGCCCTCCCCGCCGCCAAGGGGCCGGTTCCCGGCCGGGCCCCTTGCCCCTGCCCTCACCCCTCTGCGCCTCCGTGTCTCAACATGCAGAACGATCTGTCTCGCATTACGGCCACAGGCCTACAGTGCCGGGTGTGGACACGCCAAGGATGACGCGCAGTTGGGCCATGCTCGCCCTCGGGACCTGCGGCCAGACCGCCAGTACGACGGCCCTGTACGGCCTCGCGTACCTGATCCCCGCGTTTCAGCGGGACCTGGGCGTCTCGCTTGCCGGCGCCGGCCTGCTGGTCTCGTGCCCGATCGCCGGGATCCTCCTCGGCCTGGTCGGCTGGGGCGCGGTCGCCGACCGGTACGGGGAGCGGCTGGCCCTGACCGCCGGGCTGTTCGCCGCCACCGCGGCGATGGCGGCGGCCGCTGCCGTCGCCGCCGGCGATGCCACCCTCCTGGGCCTGCTGCTGGTCGCGGCGGGCGCCGGCGGGTCGTCCGTCAACTCGGCGTCGGGGCGGCTGGTCATCGGCTGGTTCCCGCCCGGCCGGCGCGGGATGGCGATGGGGGTGCGGCAGGCGTCGCAGCCGGTGGGTACGGCGGTGGCCGCGGCGGCGCTGCCGCCGCTGGCCGACGGCGCGGGTGTGGGCGCGGCGTTCGGCCTGTGCGCGGTGCTGTGCGGGGTGACGGGCGCGGCCATCGCCGTGTTCGCCGTGGACCCGCCGCGCCCGGGCGGCCCGGGCGGCCCGGTGCGCCGGGAGCAGCCCGGCGGGCCCGTGCCCGTGTCCGTGTCCCGGGGCCGGGCGGTCGCGGCCCGGCCGCCGTCCCCGTACCGCCGCAGCGCCGGCGGCGGGCACCTGTGGCGGCTGCATGCCGTCGCGGCGGCGCTGTGCGTGCCGCAGTTCGTGGTCACGGGTTTCGCGCTGCTGTTCCTGACGCAGGAGCGGGGCTGGTCCGCCGCCGCGGCCGGGACCGTCCTGGCCGCGGTGAACCTGGCCGGGGCCGGGGTGCGGCTGCTGGCGGGGTGGTGGTCGGACGCGGTGGGCAGCCGGGTACGGCCGATGCGGTGGCTGGCCGTGGCGACGGCTGCGGACCTGGCGCTGCTCGCGGCGGGCGCCGTGTGGCCGTCGGCGGCGGGTACGGCGGCCCTGCTGGCGGCGTCGGCGCTGACGGTCAGCACGAACGGCCTGCACAACACCGCGGTCGCGGAGTGTGCGGGCCCGGACTGGGCGGGCCGGGCCCTGGGCGTGCACGGGACGGGCCAGCACGTGGCGATCGTGCTGGTGCCGCCGTTGGCGGGTGCGCTGATCACCGGCTTCGGTTTCGCTCCGGCGTTCGCGTCGGCCGCCTTGGCGGCCGTACTGGCGGTGGCCGTGCTCCCGAGGGCCGACGGGGCGGCCCGCTGGGCGGGCCCGGGCGCCGCAGCCCCGGGCACCGAAGCCCCCGGCACCGCGCCCGCCCCGCTCACCGGCGGCGCTTCTCCCTCAGGAAGCGGTGCAGCCGGCCCCACGGCCAGGCGTTGACGACGTCCTCCTTCGTCAGCCAGCCGCGCTGCGCCGTGCCCACCCCGTACCGCAGGTAGGGCAGGTGGACGGTGGCGTGGGCGTCGGTGTTGACGGCGAACTTCACGCCGTGGCGCTTCGCCCGCAGGATGTCCTCGTCGCAGAGGTCGAGGCGCTCGGGGTGCGAGTTGACCTCCAGGGCGGTCCCGGTGCGGGCGCAGGCCGCGAAGACGGCGTCGAAGTCGGCGTCGACGCCGGGCCGGATGCCGAGCCGGCGGGTGGTCGGGTGCCCGAGGACGGCGACGTACGGGTTCTCGCAGGCGCGGATGATCCGGCTGGTCATGGCCTCCCGGGTCTGCCCGAAGTGGGAGTGGACGGAGGCGATGCACAGGTCGAAGCCGGCGAGGAAGTCGTCCGGCCAGTCCAGGCCGCCGTCCGGGCCGATGTTGAGTTCGGTGCCGTGCAGCAGCCGCATGCCGCGGAGCGTGCGGTCGAGGGCGCGGAGCCGATCCCGCTGGGCGAGGGCCTTCTCCTTCGTCATGCGCTGCATGGCGAGGTCGGGGGCGTGGTCGGTGACCGCGTAGTAGGCGTAGCCGCGGGCGGCGGCCGCGGCGGCCATGTCCTCCAGGGAGGCGAGGCCGTCGGTGAGGTCGGTGTGGGTGTGCAGGTCTCCGCGAATGTCGCGTTCGGTGACCAGCTCGGGCAGTTCGCCGCGGAGGGCGGCGGCGATCTCCCCGCGGTCCTCGCGCAGCGCCGGGGGGATCCAGGGCAGGCCGAGCCGGGCGTAGACGTCCTCCTCCGTCTCGGAGGCGAGGTTCTCGCCGGTCTCGGCGTCGAAGAGGCCGTACTCGGAGAGCTTGAGGCCGTGGCGGGCGGCGAGCTCGCGGGTGCGGATGTTGTGGGCCTTGGAGCCGGTGAAGTACTGCAGGCCGGCGCCCCAGGAGGCGGGCGGCAGGACGCGCAGGTCGACCTGCACCCCGGAGGCGGTGCGGACGGAGGTCTTCTTCGCGCCGTGCGCGATGACCTCGGCGGTGGCGGGGAGGGCGGTGAGGGCCGCCATGAACGGTTCGGAGGTGTCGGCGGCGACGAGGACGTCGAGGTCGCCGATGGTCTCGCGCATCCGGCGCAGGCTGCCCGCGTACGTGCAGCGGACGCAGCCGGGGATGCGGGACAGCTCGGCGACGATCTCCTCGGCGAGCTCGGTGGCGGCGTCGAGGAGGATGCGGTCACCGGCCTGCCTGAGCAGGAGGATGCCGTGCCGGATGCTCTCCTCGGTGCGCTCGCCGAAGCCCTTGAGGTCGCGGAGCTTCTCGCCGCGCAGGGCCTCCTCCAGTTCCGCGACGGACGAGATGCCCAGGTCGCGGTGGAGGACGAGGGCCTTGCGCGGGCCCAGGCCGGGGATGCGGGTCAGTTCCCGCACGCCGGCCGGGACGGCCTCCCGGGAGGCCTCCACCTCGGGGATCCGGCCGGTGCGCAGGTACTCCAGCACCTTGTCGGCGATGGAGCGGCCGACGTGCGGGATGTCCATGAGGCCCTTGGCGTCGAGCTGCGCGATGTCGACCGGGTGGCCGCCGATGGCGCGGGCGGCCTTCTCGTAGGCGCGGGCCTTGAAGGCGTCCTGGCCGCTGATGGCGATCAGCTCGGCGTACTCCCGCAGCAGCGCCTCGACCCTGTCGTTGGCCCGGCTCATACCTCCAGGTTGCCCCCGCGGGGCGGGGCGCCGCCCGCCGGGGGCCCGGCGGGCGGCGGCGGGGGGCGGCACGCGGCGCGTCGGGCGGCCCCGGCCACGGGACTCCGGGCGTGGGGAGTTGAGGTACAGGAAATCCCGATGAGATTGATCTTGGTCTCCAGGCAGTCGCGTACGGCAGAGTACGGGCAGCCGGGGGTGGCACCAGGGGTGCTTGGCGGTGAAAGCCGTGACCCGTGGTCTGGCCGCGGGGCGACGCTCGTGCAGCGAGGCCGCGGCTTGACGCCCGGAGAGCCCTCGCCCCGGGCCGGAGGGAATGTCATCCGTTGGCTGTGAGCCCACCGGTGGCCGCACCACAGGGGACGGAGCTGTGCGTGGGGTTATCGTCGGCCGACGGCTCCCTTCGGGTAGTGGCGGCGCAGGTTGGCGGCGAGGACGCGGTCGAGCGTACGGTCGGACAGGAACCGGCCCAGGCTCATGATCAAGGCAGCATCCCGGCCGGCGGTGTAGCGGGTGCGCGGTCTGCGGGTTGTCACGGCCTTCGCGATCACCTGGGCGGCGGCGTCAGCGGTCAGGCCCGACGCGGTGCCCGAGGCCATCAACTTGTTGTTCGCTTGGACCAGACCGCCGTAGCGCTCGTCCTGCTCCGGCGTCATCTGGGCAGCCAGGTGGTTCGCTGTTGCGATCCCGCGGGCGGCGATCTCCGTGCGGACGCCGCCGGGCTCGACCACGACGACCTGTACGCCCAGCGGCGCGACCTCCCGGCGGAGTGAGTCGCTTACTGCCTCCAGGGCGAACTTCGCGCCGGCGTAAGCGCCGTATGTTGCCATGGCGTACCTGCCGCCGACCGAGCTGATGTTGATCACGCGGCCCTTGCTGCGCAGCAGGGCGGGCAGGAGTGCCTGAATGACGGCGATGTGGCCGAACAGGTTGACTTCGAACGCCTGCCGCCACTGCGCCATCGGCAGGACTTCGACCGGGGCGTTCACCTGGACGCCGGCGTTGTTCACGAGCGCGTGCAGCGCGCGCGGGTCTCCGGCGACCCGCGCGGCGAGTGCCTCCACGTGCGCGGACTTGGTGATGTCGAGGATGACGGGCTCGATGCCGGCGGATCGGATGGCGTCGGCGTCACGGTCGCGTCGCACGCCGGCCAGCACGTGGAAGCCCCGACGAGCCAGTTCGCGGGCGGCTGCCGCACCCATGCCCGTGGAGGCTCCGGTCACGACGACCAGCCTCTGTGTTTCAGATGACGTTGTCACCTTAGTGACGCTACCAGCACAGATGACACTGTCAACTGTATGATGCAGGTCATGGCCACTCGTGCGGAATCCGCCGCCCTCACCCGCCGCGCTCTGCTCGACGCGGCCGCCGACCTCCTCGACCTCGGCGGCCCCGAAGCCGTCACCCTGCGCGAGGTGAGCGCGCGGGCAGGCGTGACACGGGGAGCTCCGTACCGGCACTTCACGGGCAAGGACAGCCTGCTGACCGCCCTCGCGACCGAGAGCTGGGAACGGATCGCCGACCAGGTCCACACCCTGCGGACCGATCCGGCCCTGTCGGGCTCCGACAAGCTGCGCGGTGCTCTCCGCGCCCTCATCGGCGTCGGCCGGGACCAGCCTCACCTGTACCAGATGTTGTTCAGGCGCCACGGACACCGTCCTGAGGAACTTGGTGAAGGACTCGATCGCGTCCGACGCCGGCTGTGCGCGCCGGCGGGCGCCCCAGCCGCAGACCGCATCCGCGCGGCCGGGCGCTTCCAGGAAGAGTTCCTGATCATCGTCACCGACCTCGTCGGGGAGCGGAACGCCAGGCACTACGGCGCCCTGCTGCTCGCCAGCGCCCACGGCATCGCTGACATGGAACTCACCGGCCACTTCAGCACAGACAGCCTGCGCACCACCTCCGACGAGCTGGTCGACACCCTCGTCCGCATGGTCACGGACGCCGGCGAGACGACATAGCAGCGCCCACGCCCCGTCGAGGGCGGGCGAGCGCTGCCGGGGTCAGCTGTTTCAGGTCTGTGGCCAGCGGGTTCGCCTGATGTCGACGCCGAGAAGGTCCAGCAGATGCAACTGGACGCCGCATGGCGGGGAAGTCCTCGTCGTGGCCGGCTTCGCGGTAGGCGCCGTGCACGGACATGCCGGTCATGTCCCAGTGCAGCCGGGAACAGTCGATGCCGGACTCGGCGATCGCGGGGGCTCCGACAGTACCGGCCGGCATCTCCGGATGCAGGGCGATCGCGTCCAGGGCGCGGGCCGGCCGATCGTCGTTGAACAGGTCCGCCTCGATCCCGAATACCCTCTCCACCGCCGGGGACTAGCCTGGAGGCATGGGTCGCGGTCCGGTCACCCTGGCGCTGTGCGGTGACGTCATGCTGGGGCGCGGTATCGACCAGATCCTGCCGCACCCGGGCAACCCCGCCCTGCGCGAGGGCGGGATGGCGGACGCCCGCGGGTACGTGGCCCTGGCGGAGGCGGCGCACGGCCCGCTGCCCGCCCTGCCGGTCGGGTTCGGCTGGCCGTGGGGCGAGGCACTGGCCGCTCTGGACGGGGCGGCACCGGACGCGCGGATCGTCAACCTGGAGACGGGGGTGACCCTGAGCGGGGACTTCGCGCCGGGCAAGGCCGTCCACTACCGGATGCACCCGCGGAACCTGCCCTGTCTGGCGGCGGTGCGCCCGGACGTGTGCGTGCTGGCGAACAACCATGTCATGGACTTCGGCCGGCGGGGGCTGCGCGAGACGCTCCGCGTCCTGGCCCGGGCCGGGCTGCGGACGGCGGGTGCGGGGCGGGACGGCGAGTCCGCGGGGCGGGCGGCGGAGGTCCCCCTCGGCGGCGGCCACCGCCTGACGGTCCTCGCGTTCGGGATGCCGTCCAGCGGCATCCCGCCCGAGTGGGCGGCGACCGGCCGCCGGGCGGGCGTGGCGTACGTGGACACGCCGGACGGTCCGGCCGCGCGCGCCCTGGCCGAGCGCGTCCGGGAGGAGAAGCGGCCCGGCGACATCGCGGTGGTGTCGGTGCACTGGGGCTCCAACTGGGGGTACGGGGTCCCCGCCGGCCGGGCCGCGTTCGCCCGGGCCCTCGTGGACGCCGGCGCGGACGTCGTGCACGGCCACTCCTCCCACCACGCGCGGCCGCTGGAGCTGTACCGGGGGAAGCTGATCCTGCACGGCTGCGGCGACTTCGTCGACGACTACGAGGGCATCGGCGGCTACGAGCGCTACCGCGACGACCTGCGCCCGCTGTACCTGGCCGCCCTGGACCCGGACACGGGGCGGCTGGAGAGCCTGCGCATCACCGTGTTCCGGCCGCTCGCCCTGCGGCTGCACCGGGCCCCCGCCGAGGACGCCGCCTGGCTGCGGGAGCTGCTGGAGCGCACCGGCCGGGGGCTGCGTACGGCGGGCGGAGGCGGGGACGGGGGCGGGGGCGGCGGGGATCCGGCGTCCTGGACCTTCGTACCGGCGTGAGCCCGCCGCCCGCCCAAGTGGTTTACGGCCAAGGTGACTTGGCGGGCGTACGGTCCTCGGCCAGTCGGCCGCGGGGGCGGGCGGGCCTGCTGTCGCCGGAAGTGGCGGGCGGGCACACTGATCGCGACCGGAAGCGAATCCGAGGAGTGGCCGTGCCCGTGCGCCCCGTACCGATCATCATCGACTGCGATCCCGGGCACGACGACGCCCTCGCGATCATGCTGGCGGCGGGTGATCCGAGCGTCGAGCTGCTTGCCGTCACGACGGTCGCGGGCAACCAGACCCTCCCCAAGACCACGCTGAACGCGCTGCGGGTGTGCACGGTCGCCGGGATCACCGGGGTGCCGGTCGCCGCGGGCTGCGACCGGCCGCTGGTGCAGCCGCTGGCGGTCGCGGCCGACGTGCACGGCGTGTCCGGCCTCGACGGGCCGGGCTTCCCGGCGCCCTCCGTGGACACCGTGCCCGAGCACGCCGTGGACCTCATCCATCGGATCCTCGCCGGGCACCCCGAGCCGGTGGTGCTCGTCCCGACCGGGCCGCTGACCAACATCGCGCTGCTGCTGACCCGCCACCCCGGGGACGCCGGGCGCATCCGGGAGATCGTTCTCATGGGCGGTTCGGCGGGGCGCGGCAACCGCACGCCGTCCGCGGAGTTCAACGTGCTGACCGATCCGGAGGCCGCGGACATCGTCTTCCGCAGCGGGGTGCCGCTGACGATGTGCGGGCTGGACGTGACGCACCAGGCGCTGGCGACGCCCGAGGTGGTGTCCCGCTTCGCGGGGATGGGGACGCCGCTCGGCGAGGTCTGCGCGGGGCTGCTGACGTTCTTCGCGGGCACCTACCGCGAGCTGTACGGTTTCGCGCACCCGCCGCTGCACGACCCGGTGGCGGTGGCCCGGGTGATCGACCCGGGCATCGTGGGGTGCGTCGACGCGAACGTCGTGGTGGAGCTGTCGGGCCGGTACACGCGGGGTGCCACGGTGGTGGACCTGCTCGGGCAGACCGGCCGGCCGGTGAACGCGCGGGTGGCGACGACCCTGGACGCCGACCGGTTCTGGGACCGGGTCGTCGCCGCCGTCAGCGCGCTCGGGGCCGCCTAGGCCAGCGAGATGCTGTCCCCGTCGACGGTGATTTCGGCCGGGGCCAGCGGGCGGGTGGCGGGTCCGCCGGCGACAGAGCCGTCGGAGACCTTGAACAGGCTCTGGTGGCAGGGGCAGACGATGTTGCCGTCGGCGACGGAGGCGACGGAGCAGCCCTGGTGGGTGCAGGTGGCGGAGAACGCCTTGAACTGGCCGGGCGTGGGCTGGGTGACGACGACCTTGCGGTCCTTGAACACCTTTCCGCCGCCGACCGGTATGTCCGAGGTCCGGGCGAGCGTGCCGCCGCCTCCGGCGCCGCCCGCCGCGGGGTCCCCGGCGGGCGGGGCGCCCTGGGCGCCGGAGGCGTCCGGGGCCTGGGAGCCGCCGTCGCCGCCGCAGGCCGTCAGTGCGGCGCCGGCGAGCGTGGCGGCGCCCGCCGCGAGGACCGTGCGCCGGCGTGTCGTGTCGCCCATACCGTTCTCCTTCTCGTCCTGTGTGCAGGCCGGGGCATCGTCTGCTCCCCGGTCTCAGGAGGTACACGCCCGGTGGGCGCGCGCGGTTCACCGGACGGCAGGGGAACTTGCGGTCGAGCGGCGTCCGGTGGTCAGCCCGCCTCCTCGGGCAGCGTGTCGTGGACGGTGAACAGCGTGCCCGCCCCGGTGATCTCGAAAAGCCGGGCCACGGCGGGCCGGATCCCGGCGAGTTCCAGCGTGCTTCCTGCGGCGAGCGCGTCGAGCCGCCCCTGGAGCAGGGTGTTGAGCCCGGTGGAGTCGCAGAACTCCAGGCCGGTGCAGTCCACGAGGACGCGTGCGGCGCCCCCGGCGAGCGCCTGCCCGATCGCGTCCCGCAGCGGCTGCGGTCCGTCGTGGTCCAGTTCCCCGGACAGGGCGACGACCGCGATCGGGCCCCTCCGGCTCAGCTCCGCGGTGAATCCGTGCCCGCCGCCCCCGCCCGTCCCGTGCGCGTCTGCTGCCATGCGGTCCTCAGGCCTCCCTCCGGGGCCGAGCAGGAACCCCTCCGGGCCCGTTTCCGCGGGCGTCGGCCCCTGCGGGCGACCATACGCCGCCGCACCCCCGTGCGCGGCGGCACCGCGCGCCGCGTTGCGCCGGTGTGCCCCGCCGGGCAGGGTCGAGGCCAGCCTGCCGAGGCCTGCCTGCCCAGGCCGACGACCCGAGGAGCCGACATTGCCGATCGCCACGGTGAACCCCGCGACGGGTGAGACGGTGCGCACCTTCGAGCCGATGGGGGCGGAGGCCGTCGAGCGGTGTCTGGACGACGCCGTGCGCGCCTTCGCCGCCTACCGCACGACCGGCTTCGCCGAGCGGGCGGAGCTGCTGCTGCGGGCCGCGGACCTGCTGGAAGCGGACAACGAGGACATCGCCCGGACGATGACGGAGGAGATGGGCAAGCCGCTGGCGGCGGCCCGCGCCGAGGCCGCCAAGTGCGTGAAGGCGATGCGCTGGTACGCGGCGAACGCCGAGTCCCTCTTGGCGGACGAGGTGCCGGACCCGGCCGACGTCCGCGACAGCGGGGCCGCATCCGTGCGGACCCGCTACCGGCCGCTGGGGGTGGTGCTCGCGGTGATGCCGTGGAACTTCCCGCTGTGGCAGGTCATGCGGTTCGCGGCGCCCGCGCTGATGGCCGGCAACACCGGCCTGCTCAAGCACGCCTCGAACGTCCCGCAGACAGCCCTCTACCTGGACGGGCTCTTCGAACGGGCCGGGTACCCGCGGGGCTGCTTCCAGACCCTCCTGATCGGCTCGGGCGGCGTGGAGGCGGTGCTGCGCGACCCCCGGGTCGCGGCGGCGACGCTGACGGGCAGCGAGCCGGCCGGCCGGGCGGTGGCCGCGGCGGCCGGCGACGAGGTGAAGAAGACGGTCCTGGAGCTGGGCGGCAGCGACCCGTTCGTCGTCATGCCGTCCGCCGACCTCGAACGGGCCGTCAGGACGGCGGTGACGGCGCGGGTGCAGAACAACGGGCAGTCCTGCATCGCCGCCAAGAGGTTCATCGTGCACGCGGACGTGTACGACGGGTTCGCGGAGCGGTTCCGCGCCGCGATGGCCGCGCTCAGCGTCGGCGACCCGATGCTGGAGGGCACCGACGTGGGCCCGCTCGCCACCGAGAAGGGCCGGGCCGACCTGGAGGAGCTCGTCGACGACGCGGTGGCCGCCGGGGCGGAGGTCCTGTGCGGCGGGCGGCGGCCGCCGGGGCTGGAGCGGGGCTGGTACTACGAGCCGACGGTCCTCGCCGGGATCACCCCGGGCATGCGCATCGACCAGGAGGAGACGTTCGGGCCGGTGGCCACCCTGTACCGGGTGGCGGACCTCGACGAGGCGGTGGAGCGGGCCAACCACACGCCGTTCGGGCTCAGCTCGAACGTGTGGACGCGCAGCGAGGAGGACGTCGACCGGTTCGTCCGCGACCTGGAGGCGGGCGGGATCTACGTCAACGGCATGACCGCCTCGCACCCCGCCCTGCCGTTCGGCGGTGTGAAGCGCTCCGGCTACGGGCGGGAGCTGTCCGGGCACGGCATCCGCGAGTTCTGCAACGTCACCACGGTGTGGCAGGCGGCCGACTGACCCCGGTCCCGGTTCCGGCCCCGGCACCTCTCACGGGGTCTGCCGATGTGCTGAACGTGGCCGTCCGCAGGCGTCGCCGGCCCGCCGAGGGGGGACGCAGCACGGGTGAGCCCTCTCGAACTGCGCCTGCGCGCGGCCCCCGGCCGGCCCTCCGGGCCCCGGCGGGCGGTGCTCGCCGGCTGCGTCGGCAACCTCGTCGAGTGGTACGAGTTCGGCGTCTACGGCTGCCTGGTCACGGTCATCGCGGAGAACTTCTTCACGCCCGCCGGGGCCGGTGCGGGCGGCGCCGCCGCCCTCGTCACGACGTACGCCTCGTTCGCCCTCGCCTTCTTCTTCCGCCCGGTCGGCGCCCTGCTGTTCGGGCGGATCGGCGACCGGGTCGGGCGGCGGCAGGCGCTCATCGCGGCGGTGGGCCTGATGACGGCCGCGACCACGGCGATCGGGCTGCTGCCCACGCGTGCCTCGATCGGCGCCGCCGCCCCGCTGCTGCTGACGCTCCTGCGGGTCCTGCAGGGCCTGTCCGCCGGGGGCGAGTTCGGCGGGGCGGTGTCGCTGATGACGGAGCACGCCCCTCCGGGGCGCCGCGGCCTGGGCGGCGCCTGGCAGTCGTTCACCGTCGCGCTCGGCCTGCTGGCGGGTGCCTGCACCGCCGCGGCGCTGGCCTGGGCGCTGCCAGCGGACGACCTGCGGGCGTGGGGGTGGCGGATCCCGTTCCTGCTGGCGCTGCCGCTGGGGGCGGTGGCGCTGTGGCTGCGGGCGGGGCTGGAGGAGCCGCCGCCGGCGGGCCGTCCCGGAACGTACGGGGTGCCGGGGGCCGCGGCGGGGGTACGCCGGGGCGAGGTGGTTCGCGCGGTCGTCCTGGGGATCGGGCGGATCATGGGCTGGTCGGCCGCCGGGTACGCGTTCCTCGTGGTGCTCCCGTCCCACCTGCAGGCGGTGCTGGGGGCCTCGGCCCGCGACGCCCTCCTCGCCACCGCGCTCGCCAACCTCGGCTTCGCCGCGTCGATCCTGCCCGCCGGGGTGCTCAGCGACCGGGTCGGGCGCCGGCCGGTGATGCTGTGCGGGGCCGTCTCGGTGGTGGTGCTCGCCCTGCCGCTGCTGCGGCTCGTGCAGTCGCCCGGCGCTCCCCCGGCGGCGAAGGCCGCGGCCGTGCTCCTGGCGGGGGCGCTGGTGGGGCTGCTGGCGGGGCCGGGGCCGGCCATGCTCGCCGAGATGTTCCCGCGGCGGGTCCGCTGCACCGGCCTGGGGGTGGCGTACGCCCTGGCCAATGCGGTCTTCTCCGGCTGCGCCGGGCTCGTCATCACGGCCGTCGCGGCGGGGACCGGGAGCACGGCCGTGCCCGCGTACTACGCGGCGGGCGCCTGCGCACTGAGCGTGCCCGCCCTGCTGACGCTGGGCGGCGGCGCGCACCGGGAGGCCCTGCGGTGAGGGTGGTCGGGCTGATGTCGGGGACCTCGTACGACGCGGTGGACGCGGCGGCCGCCGACCTCTCGCTGTCCGCGGACGGCGGCACGCTGCGGCTGGCGCCGCTGGGCATGGTCAGCGCGCCCTACCCGGAGGAGGTGCGGGGTGCGCTGGCGGCGGCCCTGCCGCCCGCGGCCACCACGCTCGCGGACGTCTGCCGGCTGGACACCCGGATCGGGCAGGTCTTCGCGGCCGCGGCGGCCCGCGCGGACCGGGAGCTGTGCGCGGGCCGGGCCGAGCTGGTCGCCTCGCACGGGCAGACGGTGTTCCACTGGGCGCAGGACGGGCGGGTGCACGGGACACTGCAGCTGGGCGAGCCGGCGTGGATCGCGGAGCGCACGGGCTGCCCGGTGGTGTCGGGGTTCCGGCCGCGGGACGTGGCGGCGGGCGGCCAGGGCGCGCCGCTGGTCAGCCTGGTGGACCTGATGCTGCTGCGGGGGCGGCCGGGGGTGCCGGCCGCGCTGAACATCGGGGGCATCGCGAACGTGACCGTGGTGCGGCCGGGCGGCGGGGCGGTGGCGTTCGACACGGGGCCGGGCAATGCGCTGATCGACGCGGCGGTGCGGGAGCTGACCGGGGGGCGGCTCGGGTACGACCGGGACGGGCTGCTCGCCGCGGCCGGGCGGGTCGACGGGGGGCTGCTGGGGCGGCTCGCGGCGGACCCGTACTACCGGCTGGCGCCGCCGCGGACGACGGGGAAGGAGCTGTTCCATGCGGGCTATCTGCGGGAGCACCTCGCCGCGGGCGGGGGCCGGGGGGCTCCCACCGGGGAGGACCTGGTGGCGACGCTGACCCTGCTGACGGCGCGGACGGTGGCGGAGGCGCTGCGGCCGCTCGGCGCGACGGAGGTGTTCGCGTCGGGCGGCGGGGTGCGCAATCCGACCCTGATGGGAATGCTGCGGGCCGAGCTCGGGCCGTCCGGGGCGGCGGTGCGCGGCTCGGAGGAGCTGGGGCTTCCGGCGGCGGCGAAGGAGGCGTACGCGTTCGCCGTGCTGGGCTACCTGACGCTGCACGGGCTCCCGGGGAACGCGCCGGACTGTACGGGGGCGGGCGGCCCGCGGGTGCTGGGCTCGCTGACGCCGGGGCGGCGCCCGCTGCGGCTTCCGGAGCGGCCGCAGCGGGAGCCGTACGCACTCGCCGTGAGCGGGTAGCTTCAGGCGGCGGGGGCGGGGTCCAGGAGGTGGGGGCCGTTGTTGCGGACGCTGTTGACGGCGGTGGAGACGGCCCGTACCTCCAGGCGGCCGGCGGCGGGGGTGTGGAGGAGGGCGCGCAGGGCGTCGGCGTCCTGGTGGGCGGGGTCGAGCCAGGCGTCGTAGTCGTCCGGGTCGAGGGCGAGCGGCATGCGCGGGTGGATGCGGCCGGCCGCGTCGGCGGCCTCGGTGGTGATGATCGTGGCGGTGGCGAGCCAGGCAGCGGGGTCGTCCTCGTCGGTGACGGCCGGGTCGCGCCAGAACTCGTACAGGCCGGCCATGGCCATGACGGAGGCGTCCTCGGGGGCGATGAAGTAGGGCTGCTTGTAGGCCTTCGCGGTGGCGGTCGCGGGGACGGACTGCCATTCGTAGAAGCCGTCCGCGGGCAGGAGGCAGCGGCGCCGGGTGAAGGCGCGGCGGAAGGCGGGCTTCTCGTGGACCGTCTCCATGCGGGCGTTGATCATGCGGGCGGCTCCGCCGGGGTCCTTGGACCAGGAGGGGACGAGGCCCCAGCGCAGGGTGCGCAGGCGGCGGCCCGGCTCGCCGGTGTCGCGGTCGGGCCGCTCCAGCACGGCCCAGACGGGGTCCGTGGGGGCGACGTTCCAGCTGGGGGCGAGCTCTTCCCGGGGCTCCAGGCGGGCCTGGAACAGGCCGGCGAGGTCCTCGGGCGCCCGTGACGAGGCGTACCGTCCGCACATGGCCTCCACTGTGCCATCCCGCGGCCGGCGCCGCGGGCGCGGGGAACAAGGAGGGGTACGTGCCCGCAGCCGCCGGGGCGACCGCCCGGGCCGCTCACCGCAGGCGGCCGCCGCTTCCAGCGTAGGCCGCCGGGCCGGGTGCCGACACCGGGCGGCCGGGCCCCGCCCGCCGGACCGGCGGTCGGCGGGCGGGCAGGACGGCGGGCGGGCAGGCGGGCAGGCGGGTCAGGACGCGAGGGCGGTGGCGACGACCGCGCGGGCCTCCTCCTGGACGCGGGCCAGGTGGTCGGGCCCGCGGAAGGACTCGGCGTAGATCTTGTAGACGTCCTCGGTGCCCGACGGGCGCGCCGCGAACCAGGCGTTCTCGGTGGCGACCTTGATGCCGCCGATCGCGGCGCCGTTGCCGGGGGCGTGCGTGAGGACCGCGGTGACGGGTTCGCCGGCGAGGGTGTCGGCGGTGACCTGTTCGGGCGAGAGCCGGGCGAGCACCGCCTTCTCCTCGCGGCCGGCCGGCGCGTCGATGCGCGCGTACGCGGGCTCGCCGAACCGTTCCGCCAGGGCGGCGTAGCGCTCGCTGGGGGTGCTGCCGGTGACGGCGAGCATCTCGGAGGCGAGCAGGGCGAGGATGATGCCGTCCTTGTCGGTGGTCCACACCGATCCGTCGCGCCGCAGGAAGGAGGCGCCCGCGGACTCCTCGCCGCCGAAGCCGAGGGTGCCGGCGGACAGCCCGTCCACGAACCACTTGAACCCGACGGGCACTTCGACCAGTGTCCGGCCGAGGTCGGCGGCGACCCGGTCGATCATCCCGGAGGAGACGAGGGTCTTGCCGACGGCCGCCGTGCCGGGCCAGTCGGCGCGGTGGCGGTACAGGTAGTCGATGGCGGTGGCGAGGTAGTGGTTGGGGTTCATCAGCCCGCCGTCGGGGGTGACGATGCCGTGCCGGTCGGCGTCGGCGTCGTTGCCGGTGGCGATGGCGAACCGGTCGCGGCCCTCGATCAGGGAGGCCATCGCGTACGGGGACGAGCAGTCCATGCGGATCTTCCCGTCCCAGTCGAGCGTCATGAACCGCCAGGCGGGGTCGGTGTGCGGGTTGACGACGGTGAGGTCGAGGCGGTGCTCCTCGGCGATGCGCTGCCAGTACGCGACGGAGGCGCCGCCGAGGGGGTCGGCGCCGATCCGGACGCCGGCGGCGCGGACCGCGTCGAGGTCGAGTACGGAGGGCAGGTCGCGGACGTACGTGCCGAGGTAGTCGTATGCCGCGGTGGTGGAGGCGGCCCGGGCGCGGGTGTAGGGCATCCGCAGGACGTCCTTCATGCCGCCTGCGATCAGCTCGTTGGCGCGCTCCTGGATCCAGCCGGTGGCGTCGGATCCGGCCGGTCCGCCGTGCGGCGGGTTGTACTTGAACCCGCCGTCGGCGGGCGGGTTGTGGGAGGGGGTGACGACGACGCCGTCGGCGAGGCCGGAGGTCCGGCCGCGGTTGTGGGTGAGGACGGCGTGCGAGACGGCGGGCGTCGGGGTGTAGCCGTCGGCGGGGTCGAGGAGGACGGTGACGCCGTTCGCGGCGAAGACCTCCAGGGCCGTCGCCCGGGCGGGCTCGGAGAGGGCGTGGGTGTCGGCGCCGAGGAAGAGCGGCCCGTCGGTGCCCTGGCCGGCCCGGTACTCGCAGATCGCCTGGCTGGTGGCGGCGATGTGGTCCTCGTTGAAAGCGGTCGCCAGGGAGGACCCGCGGTGCCCGGAGGTGCCGAAGGCAACGCGCTGGGCGGGGTCCGCCGGGTCGGGGTGCAGGGTGTAGTACGCGGTGACGAGCCGGGCGACGTCGATCAGGTCGTCCGGGCCCGCCAGCTGCCCTGCTCGTTCGTTCGGCATGCGCCGGCTCCTCCGTACTGGTCCAACGGGAACAACACGGGCCATTGTCGCGTCGGCGGCGCGCCCCCGCACAGGCGCCCCCCGGCCTTCCTGCGCTACATGGGGCCCCGTTCGGCCGCGAGGGCGACGGAGCGGACCCAGGGGAGGTCGGCGAGCGCCTCGATGCCGTGCCGGGAGAGGGTCGCGGTGAGGCCGGTGCGGCCGCCGGCGCCCTCGATGTCGAAGGCGAGGAGCCGTTCGCGCTGCTCCTCCGTGGGCGGTGCGCCGAGGCGGACGAGGACGTCGAGGTCGCGGGCGTGCGGGTCGCGGTCCTCCTCGTCGACCGCCCGGGCGAGTGCCGCGTCGAGTTTGCCGTAGTCCACGTCGTACGCCTCCGCCGTCCTCGCAGGTGCCGGGAGATGCCGGGCGGCCCGCGGCCGGGGCCGGGGGCCGCCTCCAGGGTCGGCCCGTCCCGGGCGGCCCGCACGGCGGGGCGGGCCGTACGGGCGGACGGCTCCTCCGGTCCGGTTGGTCCGGATGCTCCGGTTACTCGACGACGAGCTCGACGGGGATGTTGCCGCGGGTGGCCTTGGAGTAGGGGCAGACCTCGTGGGCCTGCTTGACCAGAAGCGCGCCGGTCTCGCCGGCCAGCGACTCGGGCAGTTCGATGCGCAGGGTGACGGCCAGGCCGAAGCCGGTGGCGTCCTTGCCGATGGAGGTCTCCGCGGTGACGGACACCTCGCCGGTGTCGACCTTGGCCTGCCGGCCGACGAGGCCGAGTGCACTGGCGAAGCACGCCGCGTAGCCGGCGGCGAAGAGCTGCTCGGGGTTGGTGCCCTGGCCGTTGCCGCCGAGCGCCGGGGGCATGGCGAGCGCGAGGTCGATCTGGCCGTCCGAGCTGACGGTGCGGCCCTCGCGGCCGTTGGCGGTGGCGACGGCGGTGTACAGCGCGTCCATCGGGGTTCCTCTCGCGGTGGTGGTCCGGGCGGCCGGTGCGCCGCCTGACGACCACAACTAGAGCACACAATTCAATTGTGCACAACTCAATAGCTCGCCGTCGGTTCCCCGGCTACACTGGCCGGCATGAGCGAGCAGCCCACCGACACCCCCGGCGACGAGGACTTCCTCCGCCTCGACAGCCAGATCTGCTTCGCGCTGAACGCGGCGAGCCGCGCCTTCGGGAGCGTCTACCGGGTCGCCCTGAAGGACCTCGGCCTGACCTACCCGCAGTACCTGGTCATGCTCGTGCTGTGGGAGGACGGCACGACCCCCGTCAAGCAGCTCGGCGCCCGCCTGCGGCTCGACTCGGGCACCCTCTCCCCGCTCCTGAAGCGCCTGGAGGCGGCCGGGCTGATCCGCCGCGAGCGCAGCACCGAGGACGAGCGCTCGGTGCACGCCGTCCTCACCGAGGCCGGCACCGGGCTGCGCGCCCGGGCGGCGGAGGTCCCGCGGCGGATCGCCGCCGCCACCGGCTGCGACCTCGCCGAGATCCGCGACCTCCAGACCCGCCTGAACCGCCTGACGACCGCCCTCGACGCCGCCGCCGCACAGGTCTGACGGAGATCCGGCGCGCCGCGGCGCCGACGGCGTAGATTCGGCGGCATGGTGCACGTACTGGGCAGCAGGGTCCTGCTCACCCCCACGGATCCGGAGCGCTCGCGCGCCTTCTACGGCGGCGTCCTGGGGCTGGCGGTCTACCGCGAGTTCGGCACGGGGCCCGACCGGGGCACCGTCTATTTCCTCGGCGGCGGCTTCCTGGAGGTCTCCGGCCGGTCGGCCGCGCCCCCGGCGCCCGGGCTGCGGCTCTGGCTCCAGGTCGCCGACGCGCAGGCCGCGTACGAGGAGTTGCGCGAGCGGGGTGCCGAGGTGCTGCGGCCGCCCGTGCGGGAGCCGTGGGGGCTGGTCGAGATGTGGATCGCCGACCCGGACGGGGTCCGGATCGCGGTCGTCGAGGTGCCCGAGGACCATCCGCTGCGCTACCGCCCGTAGCCCCGCCGCACCGTGCCGCGGGGCGCGGCGCCGTCAGCGCCGGGCGGGCGGGGCGGTGTTGGTGGCGTCGACGGCGTGGCGCAGGCCCCGCGCGAGGGCGGCCGCGTCGTCCACGCCCCAGAAGTGGGTGTAGAAGAGGCGGGGTTCGTCCATCAGGCCGTGGTTGTGCAGCTCGATGACGGACAGGCCGCCGCGGCGCAGGGCGGGGAGGACGTGGTGGACCTCCTCGGCGGTCATCACGAAGTCGCCGTTCACGGCGGCCCGCCCGCCGCCGAGGGGCTGGAAGGCGAGGACGGTGGCCATGCCGGTGGCTGCGGGCACGATGCGGTGCTCGTCGGTGACGGTCTCGCGGCGGCCGAAGGTGTACTTGTAGATGCCGCCGTCGTTGGTGCCTGCGGCGCCGAGGGCGGCGTCCATGGCGGCGGTGTCCAGGTCGAGGGGCGGCACGGCGGCGGGCGGGGCCGCGGGCGGGGTGCCTGTGGCGGCGAGGACCGCCCGCAGTCCGCGGGCCGCCTCGACGGCGTCGTGCCCCATCGCGTGGAAGTGGGTCCACCACACGTCGGGTTCGTGGGCGAGCAGGTGCTTGTGGATGGCGGTCTGGCCGAATCCGTTCGCGTGCAGGGCGTCGGTGGCGCGCTGGAGCTCCGCCTCGACGACGACGAGGTCGCCGCGCACCACGGTCATCCCGTCGGCGTACGGGGTGAAGGCGGCGTACGAGCTGAGTGCCAGCCCGGGGTGGATGGTGACGCCCTGGGAGACGACGGTCAGGTCGCGGCGCGGGAAGGCGACCCGGTAGACGAGGCCGGACATGAGGCGTCCGGGGCGCCCCAGGGCGGCCGCGACGCCCAGCCAGTCGGCGTCGGTGGTGGGCACCGGCTCGATCGGGGTCCGGGCGGCGGGCGCGGACGCGGTGCCGGGGACGGCGGCGGCTGCGGTGCCGGTGGCCGCCCCGGCTCCGGCGAGTACGGGTGCGAGCGCTGCCGCGGTCAGCAGCCGGCGCCTGGATGTGCCGGCGGGGGCTTCCCCGCCGGGCCGTCGGTCTCGGGTCATGGTCAACGCCTCCGTCCGGTCCGTCGACTGGCGATGCAACCACGGCGCACCGGCCGTCGGGCGCAGGCCGGCGCCCGCTGCGGGCCGGACGGGGGAAAGGCTCACCCGTGCGGGGCGGGCGCGGGCCGGAACACTGACGGAAACGTGTGAGGCGCCGGCGCAGGCGGGGCGGAGTACGGGCGGTGCCGGCCGGTCAGGAGAGCGCGGACACCTTGAAGACCGCCTGCGCCGTCTCGCTGTCGATCAGGCGGGAGAGCCGGCGCATCGGCGCCACGCCCTCGGCCAGGGTTCCCCGGGCGACGCTCGTGTCGATGTCCTGGCCGACCCGGTGCCACAGCGGGGGGTTCGCCGTGAGGACCCGCGGGTCGAGCTCGACGCGGTTGCCGTCCGTGTCGGTCAGGACGAGCCGCTGCGCCGGCCCGTCGTGCCAGACCACGGAGACCAGCCGGTCGGTGCGGACCCGGCGCCGGCGGACGAGCCCGCGCGTGGTCAGCCGTCCGGGGGCGGCGCTGACCCGGGTGGGCCACAGGACGACGAAAAGGACCGCGCCGAGCCCCGTCCAGACCGCCGTCCGCGGCCAGTCGGTGAAGCCGGCTGCGGCGTCGACGCCCAACAGGAGCGAGGTCAGCACCACGGCGGTGGCCGCCGAGGCTCTCGCGTCCGGGGCCCAGCCGCTGTCCTGGACAGCCTTCGGTTCGGCCACGGGAAACCCTCCCACATCAACACATCAACAAAGATCAAGGTGTACAACGCATTCAACTACCCAGGGACACGGCGGGCAGTCCCTCCCGGGGCCCTGCGGCGGCAGGTTGGCGCATTCGGGGCGTTCGATGACGCTTTGGCGCACCCTGCGCGGTGCGGGCGGGGCCCGGCCGGGCGCGGGGCGCTGCGTACCCTTGCGGCATGACGATGCACAAGACCGGCCGTGTGAGTGTCGACGCGATGCTCGAAGACCTCAGGACCCTCGTCGAAGTCGAGTCCCCGTCGCGGGACGTGGAGGCGCTGGCCGCGTCGGCGAAGGCGGTCGCGGGGGTCCTGGAGGGGCGGCTCGGCGGGCAGGCCGTCCTGGTCGACAGCGAGGCCGGTCCGCACGTCCACTGGTCGGGCGGCGGGGAGCCGCGCGTGCTGGTCCTCGGCCACCACGACACGGTGTTCCCGCTGGGCACCCTGGAGCGGCGGCCGTTCGCCGTCGGGGGCGGGCGGGTGACCGGGCCGGGCGTGTTCGACATGCTCGGCGGGCTCGTCCAGGCGGTGCACGGCATCGCGTGCCTCGGCGACCCGTCGGGCGTGGAGATCCTGGTGACCGCTGACGAGGAGGTCGGCTCGCACACCTCGCGGGCGCTGATCGAGGAGCGGGCGCAGGCCTGCGGCGCCGTCCTCGTGGTGGAGGGCGCCGCCGACGGCGGGGCGCTGAAGACCGGCCGGAAGGGCTGCGGGTCCTTCCACGTCTGCATCGCCGGCCGCGCCTCGCACGCCGGGCTCGAACCGGCCGCCGGGGTCAACGCCCTCGTGGAGGCGGCTCACCAGGTGCTGGACATCGCCGCGCTCGGCCGACCGGAGGTCGGCACCACCGTCACCCCGACCGTCGCGTCCGCCGGAACGCTGGACAACGTCGTCCCGGCGGAGGCGAGCATCGTGGTGGACGTCCGGGTGGAGACGGCGGACGAGAAGGAGCGCATCGAGTCCGCTTTCGCCGCCCTCGCCCCGCACCTGGCGGAGGCCGAGATCACGGTGAGCGGCGCCGTCGGCCGGCCGCCGATGCCCGAGGCGGCTTCGGCCGGGCTGTTCGCCCTGGCGAAGGAGCTGCTGCCGTCGCTGGAGGGCAGGGCCGTCGGCGGCAGCAGCGACGGCAACTTCACGGCCGCACTCGGCGTGCCCACCCTCGACGGCCTCGGCGCGGTCGGCGGCGGCGCCCACGCCGACCACGAGTACGTGCTGGTCGACACCATGGCGGAGCGCGCCGAGCTGGTCGCGGGCCTGGTACGCGCGATCCGGGAGCAGCCGCGGCCTGCGGCCCGGTAGAGCGCTCGAAGGAGCGCACCACGGCGCGCCCGGTGTCCGTCGTGTGCGCGCGGGGTGCCGCTGCGGCGAAGGGGCGCAGCAGCCCGCGCGGCCGCGGACCGGGCGCAGCCGCAGGTGCGGCGGCGGCGAGGGCGCGGCCGATCGCGTAGGCTCGGCGGATGGCGAAGTACTTCGACGTCCACCCCGACAACCCGCAGCAGCGCACGATCAGCGGCGTCGCGGACAGCATCCGCTCCGGGGCGCTGGTGGCGTACCCCACCGACTCCTGCTACGCGCTGGGCTGCCAGCTCGGCAACCGGGACGGCCTGGCCCGGATCCGGTCCATCCGCCGCCTCGACGACCGGCACCACTTCACGCTGGTGTGCCGGGACTTCGCCCAGCTGGGGCAGCTCGTCAACATCGGCAACGATGTCTTCCGCGCCATCAAGGCGGCGACGCCCGGCAGTTACACCTTCATCCTCCCGGCGACGCGGGAGGTGCCGCGGCAGCTGCTGCACCCGAAGAAGAAGACCGTCGGCGTGCGCATCCCCGACCACACCGTCACCCAGGCGCTCCTCGCCGAGCTGGGCGAACCGCTGCTGTCCAGCACCCTGCTGCTGCCCGACGAGAGCGAACCGCTCACCATCGGCTGGGAGATCAAGGAGCGGCTGGAGCACTCCGTGGACATCGTCGTGGACTCGGGCGACTGCGGGACGGAGCCGACGACGGTCGTCGACTTCTCCGGCGGCGCCCCCGAGGTCGTCCGCCGCGGCGCCGGGGACCCGTCCCGGTTCGAGTGAGGCGGTACGGCGGCTTCGGGCCGGATCCGGCGGGCGCACCGCCGGCCGGATCCGGGGCCGGCAGGGGCGGGGCGGCCGCGGGCGGCCACGCGCGGCGCCGGCCGTCCCGGCGCCCCCGCCCGTCGTGATCGACTCGTCGGCCTGGGTGCGATGCGGCCCCGGCGGCGGGCGCGCATCATGGGGAGAGACGCTCGGTTCGCTCGGCGAAGGAGGGCGCGGATGAGTTCCCAGCGCTTCGAGCTGGTTTTTTCCGAGGAAGCGGGCGGCCTGGAGGACGTCGTGGTCGTCACCGCGACCGGCCTGTCGGGCCCCGGCGGGCACCCGGTGTACGAGGACCCGACCGGCATCGTCCGCGCCGAGATCAGCGACCGCGGTGAGGTCCGCGTCCTGGCCTCCGGCGGCGGGCAGAGCCCGGCACGCGTGGTCCGGGCCCGGCCGGTGGAGTGACCGCCCGCCCCTCCTGGCGCCCTGTCCGGCCTCGGCTGCGGCCCGACTCCCGTGCCACAGGGCCCCGTTCGGCCGACTTCCAGGCCAACCATCCTTGCCCGTAAGGCACTTGACACGCGGATGTGCGGGGTACGATCTCCGCCGTGACGGGGTCGGGGATATTCGGACGTCCGGGCGGGCTGCGTGCCCGCGGCTGCGCGACGGCGGCCGCGGCCCTGCTGGCCCTGGCCGGGTGTGCCGCGGACGGGACGCCGGGCGCGAGGGGCGGTCCGGACGGGTCCCCGCGTCCGTCGGCAAATTCGGGCGGGGCCACCGCCGGCGCGCCCGCCCCGTCCGCCGTCCCCGCGTTCGACCCGGCCAGGCAGCCCGCCGACGCCGCCGCGGCCCGTGCGCTGCTCGACCGGGTCCTGGTCGACCAGGAGGCGTTCGGCCCGGACGTGCGGCGCAGCTCCCCCTTCGAGAGCCGGCCCGGCCTCTGGCCCGTCCTCGACGCGGACTGCGTGTGGCAGACCGCCGGCCTGCCGCCCGGCGTGCTCGCCACCCGGACCCGCTACTTCCACGTCCCGGCCGGCGACGGCCGCGGCCGGGTGCGGATCAGCGCGACGGTCACCGTCCACCGCGACCCGTCCGGATCCGGCTGGGAGACCGCGCAGGCCATGGAGGAGGTGCTGCGCTGCCCGCAGCAGGTCCTGGGTGCCGGCGAGCGGCTGCAGAACCTGTGGGGCGCCTCGCTCTACCTGGGAGAGCAGCTGAACGGCTGGACGGAGGACGCGTTCAGCGAGTCCGGCGAGTACGTCGGCGACAAGGACGGCGGGCCGCACCCGTACATGTGGTCGCAGGGGCAGTTCGGCCCGGTGACGATGGCGGTCGCCGGCCGGGGCGCGGCCGGGGTCACTGCCCAGGACGTGCGGGCACTGGTCGTGCAGGGGACCAGCCGGATGATGCTCCGGGCACACGGCGCGCTCGCGAAGGAGGGCTGATGGAGCGGCTCCACCCCGCGGACCCGTCCCGGATCGGCGGGCACCGCCTGCTGGGGCGGCTCGGCGCGGGCGGCATGGGCGTCGTCTACCTCGGCCGCTCGGACGACGGGGGGCTCGCCGCGGTCAAGGTGATCCGGGCAGAGCTCGCCGGCGAGGACGACTTCCGTGCCCGGTTCCGCCGTGAGGCGGCCATCGCCGCCCGCGTGGACAGCCCCTGGGCGGTGCGGGTCACCGGCGCCGACCCGGACGCGGCCGAGCCGTGGCTGGCCACCGCGTTCGTCCCCGGACCCTCGCTGGCGGAGGCCGTCTCCGCGCACGGCCCGCTCCCGCTGCGGGCCGTACGGCTCCTCGGGAAGGCGCTGGCGGGGGCGCTCGGGGTGATGCACGGGCAGGGCCTGGTCCACCGGGACGTGAAGCCGGCGAACGTGCTGCTCGGCATGGACGGCCCGCGGCTGATCGACTTCGGGATCGCACGCGGCGGCGAGCACACCGCTCTGACCTCCACGGACGTGGTCGTCGGCACTCCGGGGTTCCTCTCCCCCGAGCAGGCCAGGGGGCTGCCCGCCGAGCCCGCCGGGGACGTGTTCTCCCTGGGCTGCCTGCTCGCGTACGCGGCCACGGGGCGGCTGCCGTTCGGGACGGGCGCGGCGGAGGCGGTCTTGTACCGCACCGTCCACGACGAGCCGGAGTTCGGGCCGGAGGTCCTCGCGGACCCGGAGCTGGCCGGGCTGCTGCGCAGGGCCCTCGCCAAGCACCCCGGGGAGCGGCCCACGGCCCGTGAGGTGGACGCGGCGCTGACCGAGGACGCGCCGGGGGCGGGCACGGGGTGGCTGCCCGACCCGGTCGTGGCGGTGATCGCCGAGCGGGCGGCCGCGCTGCTGGCCCTGCCGGGGATCGAGGAGACCGCCGCCGACGCGGCCCGGGGCGGCGCGGATGCCGGCACCGGGGCCGGCGGCGGGCGCGGCCCGACGCGGCGGCGGCTGCTGGCCTTCGGCGCGGCGGGCGCCCTGGCCGTGGCCGGCGGCGGGGCCGCCGCCTGGCTGTCGCTGCGGGGCGGCGGGGACTCCGGCGGGGCGGGCGGGCGGCGGTGGCTGCTCGGGGTGCACGCGGACCTGTCGGGGCCGCACAAGGCGGCCGGGCTGGCCCAGGAGCGCGGGGTGCGGCTGGCCGTCGCCGACTTCAACTCCCGTGCCCGGCGGCCGTTCACGCTGGGCGTGGTCACCGCGGACGACGGCGGTGCCGCCGACCGGAGCGCCGCCGCCGCGGCCGAGCTGGTCGGCAACCGGGACGTCCTCGCGGTGGTCGGTCCGACCGCCAACGCCTCGGTGATGGCCTGTCTGGAGCCCTACGGGGAGGCCGCGCTGCCCCTGCTGTCCGTGTCGGCGCTGGGCACCTCGTTCGGGGTGGCGGACCGGCGGAGCTTCTTCCAGAACTCCGCGCTGTCCCTCGGCCAGGGCTCGGCCGTCGGCCTGCAGCTCGTACGGGGGCAGGGGGCGCGGCGCCTGGGCCTGCTGTGCGACCGCGACGGCGACGCCGAGGGGTGGCAGGCGGTGCTGCTGCTCAGCCGCACCCTGGGCTCCGCCGACCCGGCGGCGACGGTGTACGCGCGGGTCGTGCCGCGGGGGGCGCAGGCCCTGCCGGAGGTCGTCGCCGACATGCTGGCGCACGGCGTCGACGGGTTCTTCTACACGGGCACTGCGGCGGGGGCGGCGAAGACGGCGGGGCTGCTGGCCGAGGCCGGGTTCCGCGGGCCGCGGGCCGCGGACTACGGGATCGCGGGCCCGGAGTTCCTCGCGCAGGCGGGGGCGGCCGCCGAGGGCTGGCAGTTCCTCACCCCGTACACCGGCCCGGAGGCGCCGCGGGCCGCGCAGCTCGCCAAGGCGCACCGGGACGCGTACGGGGAGGCGCCCGGCATCTGGACGGTCGAGGCGTACGACACGGCCGCCCAGGTCGCCGGCCGGCTGGCCGCGGCCGCGGCCGCGCGGGGCGGCGCCCGCCCGACCCGGGCGGAGCTGCTGGCGGCCCTGCCCGGCGGCACGTACCAGGGCCTTGCGAAGGAGTACGCGTACGACGCGCAGCGGCAGGTGAAGGGGAACATCTACTTCCTGCACCGGGTGGAGGGCGGCCGGATCCGGTTCGTGGGGCCTGCCGTCCGCGAGCCGGCGGGGTAGCGGGTGCGCCCGCTCCTGCCTGCCGATCCGGCGTCGGTCGGCGGGCACCGGCTCCTCGGACGGCTCGGTTCCGGCGGGATGGGCACCGTGTACCTGGGCCGGTCCCCGGCGGGTGTCCTGCTCGCGGTGAAGGTGATCCGGGCCGACCATGCCTCGGATCCGGCGTTCCGGGCCCGGTTCCGGCGGGAGGCGCAGGCCGCGGCGGGGCTGTCCGGGCGGTGGGTGGTGCCGGTGGTCGCCGCGGATCCGGAGGCCCGCGAGCCGTGGCTGGCCACGCCGTTCGTCCCCGGGCCGTCGCTGTCCGAGGCGGTGGGCGCGTACGGGCCCCTGCCGGCGGGGAGCGTGCGGACTCTGGGGGTGCGGCTGGCCGAGGCCCTCCGGCAGGTGCACGAGGCGGGGCTGGTGCACCGTGACGTGAAGCCGGGGAACATCCTGCTCGCGCCGGACGGGCCGCGGCTGATCGACTTCGGGATCGCGCGGGCGGTCGGGGCGACGACGCTGACGGCGGCCGACGCTGTCGTCGGGACACCGGGCTACCTGCCGCCGGAGCAGGCGCGGTCGGATGCGGGGGCGCCGGGGCCGGCGGGCGACGTGTTCTCCCTCGGCTGCGTCCTGGTGTTCGCGGCGACCGGGCGGGGGCCGTTCGGCGGCGGGCACGCCGCCGCCGTCGTCTTCCGCACGGTGCACGACGAGCCGGTGCTGGACGGGGTCCCGGAGGAGCTGCGGGAGGCCGTCGGGGCGTGCCTGGCGAAGGACCCGGCCGGACGGCCGCTCCCGCAGCGGCTGCGGGAGCTCCTCGGCGGCGGCGCGGAGCCGGCCGGCGGGGAGGGCGGGGGCGGCGCGGACTGGCTGCCGCCGCTGCCGCGGCTGATCGCCGAACGCTCCACCCGCGCCCTGGAGCTGCCCGCCCCCGAGCCCACCCGCCTCGACGGGCCGCAGGCGCCTCCCGGGGCGCCGGGGCCGGGCGGGGGCCCGCTGACCCGGCGGCGCCTCCTGGCGGTCGGCGGGGCGGCGGCCGCGGCGGCGGTTCCGCCGGCGTGGCTGGCCGCCCGCGGACGAGGACCGGGCGGGGCGGCCGCCGCGCGCGGGGCGGCGGCCGGGCCGGTGTTCACCGTCGCCCTCCAGGCGGACCTGTCGGGGCCGGGGAAGGCCGAGGGGGAGGCGCACGAGCGGGGCCTGCGGCTGGCCGCGGACCGGCACAACGCGCGCGGCGGCGCCCCGTTCCGGCTGGCCGTCCGCGCCGCGGACGACGGCGGCGACCCCGCGCGGGCCGCGCAGGTGATCGGGCAGCTGGTGGCGGACCCGTCGGTGGTCGCGGTCGTCGGCCCCACCGCGCAGGCCGCCGTGCCCGCCCTGGCCGCCGCCTGCCTGGCCGCGGACCTGCTGCTGCTGCCGGTGTCCGTCCACAGCGGGTCGGCGGCGCAGTCCGACTGGCGGACGGTGTGCGACACGCGCGGGAAGCCGGAGGACATCTCCCTGCCGGTGCTGCACTACCTGTCGCGGGTGCGTCCCGTCTCGCACACCGCGGTGGTCGAGCAGGAGGGCGCGGCGGAGACGGACTGGGAGCTGACCCGCATGCTGCGGCACACGCCCCCGTCGCAGGGCACGGTGAGCGTCCACCGGATCCCCGGCGCGGCGGGCGGCGCCGACCTGGCGGGGGTCGTGGACGGGATGCTGCGGGCCGGGGCGCAGGCCGCGGTGTTCGCGGGGACGTCCGCGGGGGTCGCGGGCCGGTTCGCGCGGGCGCTGGCCGGCGCCGGGTTCGCGGGCCCGCGGATGGCGACGGGCCGCGTGATGGCCCCCGCCTTCCTGGAGGCGGCCGGCGGGGCGGCGGAGGACTGGCTGTTCGGCGCGTTCTTCACGGAGCCGTCGGCGGTGCCCGCCGCGGCGGACTTCACCGCCGCGCACCAGGCGGCGTACGGGGCGCCGCCGGCCCGGTGGGCCGCCGAGGCCCACGACGCGCTCGGCCTGGTCGCGGCCGCCCTGGCCGGGCTGGGCGCGGAGGGCCGCGACCGGCCGGGGCTGTCGCGGCGGATCTTCCGCACGTCCTACGAGGGGCTGGCCAAGCCGCTGGCGTTCGACGCGACGACGCGGATGCTGGCCGGGCTGCGCGTCGCGCACCTGTACCGGGTCCGGTCGGGCGCCTTCGCGTACCTGGGCCCGTACGCGGACGTGACGGCGGCGGCGTGACGGTGCCGGTGCCCGTGCCCGCGGCGCGGCGGCCGGACCGGTGCGGGGTGCCTGCTCCGTACGGGTGCTCTTCGGCTCCCGTTCGGCCGCACCCCCCGAGCGCATGATCATCCTTTCGGCCCGCGGTCGTCTTTGATGCTGCCATCCGGCCATGGGCGATCTGGGAGGGCCGCATCCCGATGTCTCCGACACACCCCGCACCGCACCCGCCACGGGAACCACTGGCTGCGCAACCGCAGCAGGATGTACCCGAACGGCCGTCGCCCGGCTCCTCCCGGTCCCGGCGGAGCCGGGCGTGGAGCGTCGCCGCCGCGGTGACGGGCGCCGCGCTGCTCGTCGCCGCGGCCCCCGCAAGCGCACCGCAGGGGCCCGCGGGCGGCTCCGCCGCCCGCGCGTCGGCCGGCGTGGTGCTGCTGGTGGGCAGGGCGCTGGAGGAGGGCGGCGGCTCCGCGGCGGGGTGCGCCGCGGAGCGGTTCCGGGCCGGGCTGTGCACGGGCTGGCGGCAGCAGCGGGTGCGGGCCACCGCCGACGGCGCGGGCGCGGTCCTGCGCGAGCCGCGCGGGCGCGGCGCCGTGCGCACGGCGCGCACGGTGGTGCTGCCGACCGACCCGGGCGGCCCGCTGGAGATCGGGCTGGCCGGTCCCGGGCTGCTGACCGATGTCACCGTGCAGGACGCGCACGGACGGCACGTCGGCGGCGTCCTCTCGCCGAAGGGCCTGCACTGGAACAACACCGAGCCGCTGAGGGCCGGCGAGCTGTACACGGTGCGCGTCGGGGCGCAGGACGCGGCCGGTACGCCGGTCGGGGCGACCATGGCGTTCCGTACGGCGCCCGCCCCGAGGAGCGGCCGGGTGACGGCCGGGTTCGGGCCGCGGCCCGGCACGTACGGGGCGGGGCAGATCGTGACGGCCTCGCTGAGCCGGCCGATCCCGGCGGCGGACCGGGAGGCGCGGGCGCGGGTCGAGCGGTCCCTGGAGGTCGCGTCGGAGCCGGCGGTGCAGGGGGCGTGGCACTGGGTGGACGCTTCGACGCTGCACTACCGGCCGCGTACGTACTGGCCGGCGCATGCGGTGGTGCGGGTGCGCAGCGGGCTGGACGGGGTGGACCTCGGCGAGCACGGCCACGGCGGGCCGTCG
Source organism: Streptomyces globosus (assembly GCF_003325375.1). Taxonomy (GTDB): domain Bacteria; phylum Actinomycetota; class Actinomycetes; order Streptomycetales; family Streptomycetaceae; genus Streptomyces; species Streptomyces globosus_A. Next base: position 4,061,378 of record NZ_CP030862.1, read on the forward strand.
GAGCCGGTGGAGTTCGCCATCGGGGACCGGATCGAGGCGCTGACGGACTCCGCGGCGCACCGGATGACGGTGCGGCGCAACGGCCGGGTGCTGCGGACGATCCCGGTGACCACCGGCAAGGAGGGCTTCCGCACCCGCAGCGGCATCAAGGTGGTGCTGGGGCAGGAGGCGAGGGTCCGCATGCGCGGGGACACGGTCGGCATCCAGCGCGGCACGAGCGAGTTCTACGACCTGTCGGTGCGGTACGCGACGCGGGTGACCTGGAGCGGCGAGTACGTGCACGCGGCGCCGTGGTCGGTGGACGCACAGGGGCGGGAGAACGTCAGCCACGGCTGCACGGGGATGAGCACGGCGGACGCGGCCTGGTTCTTCGACACGGTGCGGATCGGGGACATCGTGGAGGTGGTCAACAGCGGCGGTGAGCCGATGGAGCCCTTCGCGAACGGGTTCGGCGACTGGAACCTGGACTGGAAGGCCTGGCTGGCGGGCAGTGCGCTCGCCCCGGAGGCCGCGGAGGCGGCCCCTGCGGCGGCGGTGTCCGCGGGGGCGCCGCGCACCCCGGCGCGCCTGCTGCCGATGGTGTGACGCGGACGCGGGTGGGCGCTGCACCCGCGGCATCGCGGGTGCAGCGCCCGGTACCGCGCCGGGCGGGCCGTCTACCGGGGGGCGGGGCAGGCCTGCCAGGCGAGGTGGTACAGGGTGCTGACGCTGGCGTCGGTGGAGTCCATCGTCATGAAGCTGGTGGCCGTCTGCGGGTTGGAGGTGCCGGCATTCACCCGCAGTTCGGTGTTGATGTTGAAATTGCGTTTTTCGCCGCAGGGCGCCCAGACGAGGTCCGCGTATTCGGTCCGGTCGGTCGCCTGCCAGTTGTCGTTGAAGGGTCCGTTGAACTGGTGGGTGCGCTGCGTCGTCTGCGGCATTCCCTGGAAGTAGTAGTTCGCCCGTTCCTGGCCCCATGCGCCGGGCTGGAGGAATGCGAATCCGCGGTAGTCGGCCTGGACTATCGCGTAGGTGAAGCCGGAGGGCACGTGGACCCGCAGGTTCAGCTGGCAGTTCTTGCGGAACGCGGTCGGCGGCGCGCCCGGGCCGACCTGCGCCAGGTAGTCACTGTAGGTGACGGTGAAGGCGGTGTTGTCGGGGGCCACGGCCACCTCGGCGGTGCCCTCGCGGCATCCGGATCCGTTGACCGTGGCGAGCTCGATCACGATCTTGTCGGGTGGCGCGGTGATCTGGTGGGTGTGGCCGGCGGCGCCTGCCGGGGTGGTCGCCGTGGCGGCGAGGACGGCGGCCGCGGCGCCGGTGAGCAGGGTGCGGGACAGGGAAGGGGACATCGTCGTCGCTCCTGACCGTGATTCGGGTGGGCCGGTGCTCACGCCGGGTCAGGACCCGGGACAGGTCTTCCAGGCGAAGTGGTAGACCGTGCTGACGCTGCCGTCGGTGGAGTCCATGCTCATGAAGCTCAGCGACTGCGGGTTCGAGGTGCCGGGGTAGACGCGCAGCTCGCTGTTGACGTTGAGGTTGCGCTCCTCGCCGCACGGGGCCCAGACCAGGTCGGCGTAGTCGGTCTGGTCGGTGGCCTGCCAGTTGTCTGAGTACGGGCCGTGGAACTGGTGGAGGGTGCGGGCGGTCTGGGCCATGCCCTGGAAGTAGTAGTTGGCGCGCTCCTGCCCGTAGGCGCCGCGCTGGAGGTGGGCGAAGCCGCGGTAGTCGGCGCGGGCGATGGCGTAGGTGAAGCCGTGCGGGACGTGGATGCGGAGGGCGAGCTGGCAGTTCTTGCGGAAGTCCGTGCCGCCGGAGCCGGCTCCCGTCTGGGCGAGGTAGTCGCTGTACGTGACCGTGAAGGAGGTGTTGTCGGAGGAGGCGGCGACGGTGGCGGTGCCCTGGGGGCATCCGGATCCGTTGACGCCGACCACGTCGACGGTGATTCTCCCGGGCGGCGGTGTGTCGGTGGCGGCGTGGGCCGGTGCGGCCAGGGCGGTCAGCGCCGCCAGTGCCGCGGCGACGGTCAATCTGCGGATTGCCATCTGGATTTTCCCCATTCCTCCGGAGCCGGTTTCCGAATTTCGGCATGGACATGCCACCACGGGTTCAGCGGGCCGGATAGGTGCCGATACGGCCAACCGCCTCCGGCCACTCCCGCTGGCCGAATTCCGCATCCGCCTCCACCGCCCCGCACCCCGCCCATCAGCCCCGCTCCCCCGGCCGCCGCCCGCCGGGCCGCAGGCGCCGCCCGCGTACTCTGACCGGAACCCCGCGGACCCGCCCGGCCGGGCCGGCCGTACTCCGGCCGCGCGTCCGCACGGGGCACGCGGCGCCGTGCCGCGTTAGGCTCGGACGGGGCGCAGGAGAGGGATGGTGCGCATGTGTCGATGGCTGGCCTATTCCGGCTCGCCGCTGCTGTTGGACGCGGTTCTCTACCAGCCGGAACACTCACTGATCAACCAGAGCCTGCATGCTCGGATGGGAGTGGAGACGACCAACGGCGACGGCTTCGGGATCGGCTGGTACAGCACCGACGCGGCCGCGAACGGCACCCCGGCGGTGTTCCGCGACATCGGGCCGGCCTGGAGCAACCGCAACCTGCGGGAGCTCGCCGCCCACATCCGCTCCCCGCTGTTCTTCGCCCACGTGCGGGCCTCGACGGGCTCTGCCATCCAGCAGACGAACTGCCACCCGTTCCGGCACGGCCGCTGGCTGTGGATGCACAACGGGGCCATCACCGACTTCCAGCGCCTCCAGCGCGACCTGTGCATGGCCGTCGACCCGGCGCTCTTCCCCTGCATCGAGGGATCGACGGACTCCGAGGTGATGTTCTACCTGGCCGTCACGTTCGGCCTGGACCAGGACGTGCCCGGCGCGGTCGCCCGGATGGCGGGTCTCGTCGAGCGGGTGGGCAAGGAGCACGGCGTCGCCGACCCGCTCCAGATGACGGTCGCCGTCAGCGACGGAGACCGGGTGTGGGCGTTCCGCTACTCCAGCTCCGGCCGGTCGCGCTCCCTGTTCTTCAGCAGCCGGGCAGACACCGTACGGGAGCTGTACCCGGAGCTGCCCTACCTGCGCGAGGTGTCCGACGACACCCGGCTGGTGGTCTCGGAGCCGCTGGGAGACCTGCCGGGGCTGTGGAACGAGCTGCCCGAGGCGAGCTACGTGGTGGTGCCGGCGGAGGGCCACGAGGACTGCCTGCCGTTCATCACCGAACTCCCCTGACGGCCGGCCCGCCGACCCCGGCCGCCGGCCCGCCGACCCCGGGGGCGGGTGCGGCGGGTCGGCGCGGCCGTCAGCAGATCCGGGGCAGCTGCTCCCCCAGCGGCAGGTCCAGTACGCGCGTACCGCCGAGCCCCGTGCGCGCCACGACCATGCCGGGGTGCTCCTCCACGGCCCGGCCCACGATCGCCGCGCGCCGGCCGAGCGGGTGGGCGCGCATCGCCTCCAGGACGGCCTCCGCGTCCCCGGGCGGCACGAACGCCACCAGCTTGCCCTCGTTGGCGACGTAGAAGGGGTCCAGGCCGAGGACGGCGCAGGCGTTGCGGACGGGCTCCGGGACCGGCACCCGCCCCTCGTCGACGACCACGCCCGTGCCCGAGGCGGCGGCGATCTCCCCGAGCGCGGCCGCCAGCCCGCCGCGCGTGGGGTCCCGCAGCACGTGCAGGTCGGGCGTCACGGCGAGCATCGCCTCGACGAGCCCGCCCAGCGGGGCGCAGTCGCTGACGGTCTCCACGTCGAAGCCGAGGCCTTCACGGCAGCTCATGACGGCCACCCCGTGCGCGCCGATCTCGCCGCTGACGATGACCGCGTCGCCGGGCCGCGCGCGCTGCGGGCGCAGGTCCACGCCCTCGGGGACGAGCCCGATGCCGGCCGTGGTGATGTAGATGCCGTCGCCGTGCCCGGCCTCGACGACCTTGGTGTCGCCGGTGGCGACCTCGACGCCCGCGGCCCGCGCGGCGGCGCCCAGAGCCTCGGCGACCCGGGCCACCGTCGCGGTCTCGACGCCCTCCTCCAGGATGAAGGCGCAGGACAGGTAGGCGGCGCGGGCGCCGCTCATGGCGAGGTCGTTGACGGTGCCGTTGACCGCGAGGTCCCCGATGCTGCCGCCGGGGAAGAACAGCGGCCGCACCACGTAGGAGTCGGTGGAGAACGCGAGCCGGGCGCCGCCCAGCGTGACGGCCGCGCTGTCGCCCATGCCGGCCAGCACCTCGCCGCCGTACGCGGGGGCGAAGACGTGCCGGACCAGCTCGGCGGAGAGCGCTCCGCCGCCGCCGTGGCCCATGACGACGCGGGGGTGGTCGCGCAGGGGCGCCGGGCAGGTCCAGCCGGTGATGTCGAGGACGGTGTCAGACAACGGGGCTCGCCTCCAGAGGGGGCTGCGGTGCGGGCTGCGGGGAGCGGGCGGGCGCCGTCCCCAGGCGCCGGTAGAGGTAGTACGCGGCGCAGGCGCCCTCGCTGGAGACCATCGTGGCGCCGAGCGGGGTGCGCGGGGTGCAGGCCGTGCCGAACGCCTCGCACTGGTGCGGCTTGAGCAGCCCCTGCAGGACCTCGCCGCTGCGGCAGGCCTCGGGCTCGCGGGTGGCGATGCCGGACACGGGGAAGCGGTGCTCGGCGTCGTACTCCCGGTAGCGCTCCGAGAGCCGCCAGCCGCTGTCGGGAATGGTGCCGATGCCGCGCCAGGCCCGGTCGGTGACCTCGAAGACGTCCTCGATCATGGCGAGGGCGGCCGGGTTGCCCTCGGTGCGCACCGCCCGCGGGTAGGCGTTCTCGACGGTGTGCTCGCCGCGCTCCAGCTGGCGCACGGCCCGGCGGACGCCTTCGAGGATGTCGAGCGGTTCGAAGCCGGTGACGACGACGGGCACCCGGTGGCGGTCGGCCAGCTCGGGGTACTCGGCGGTGCCCATGACGCTGCACACGTGCCCGGCGGCCAGGAAGCCCTGCACGCGGCAGCTCGGCGACTGCATGATCGCCTCGATCGCCGGGGGGACCCGTACGTGCGAGACGAGCAGGCTGAAGTTGCGGATGCCGAGCCTGCGCGCCTGGTACACCGTCATGGCGTTGGGCGGGGCGGTGGTCTCGAAGCCGATGCCGAAGAACACGACCTGCCGGTCGGGGTTCTCGCGGGCGATGCGCAGGGCGTCGAGCGGGGAGTAGACGACGCGGACGTCGCCGCCCTCGCTGCGGACCCGGAAGAGGTCCTTGCCGGTTCCGGGGACGCGGAGCATGTCCCCGAAGGAGCAGAAGACCACCTCGGGGCGGGCGGCGATGGCGAGTGCCTTGTCGATGACCTCCAGCGGCGTCACGCACACCGGGCAGCCGGGGCCGTGGATCAGCTCGACGCCCTCGGGCAGGAGCTGGTCGATGCCGTGCCGGATGATCGTGTGGGTCTGGCCGCCGCAGACCTCCATCAGCGCCCACGGCCGCGTCACGGAGGCCCGGATGTCGTCCAGGAGCCGGCGGGCCAGCCCGGGGTCCTGGAACTCGTCGATGTACTTCACCGCTGCCGCGCCTCCCGCGCCGTCCCCTCGGCCTCCGGCCCTGCGCCGGAGGGCCCGTCCTGTACGCCCGCCTCGGCCGCCGCCCGCTCCCACGGGTCGCCGAACTCCTCCTGGAGCATGCCGAGTTCCTCGAAGAGCTCCAGGGTGCGCCGGGCCGACTCCTCGTCGAGCCGCTGGAGCGCGAAGCCGACGTGCACGACGGCGTACTCGCCGACCCGGAGGTCGGGCAGGTACTCCAGGCACACCTCCTTGACCACGCCGCCGAAGTCGACGCTCGCCATGCGGGTGCCGTCCCGCTCTCCGATCTCAAGCACTCTGCCGGGTACCGCCAGGCACATGGCCTCCTCCTTGCTGTGGGTGGTGCCGGTTTCCGGCCGCCGCGACCATCAGCTGGCCCAGGGCCAGTCCGCCGTCGTTCGGCGGGACGCGGTGGTGGCGCAGGACGGTGAAGCCGCGGCCGCGCAGCAGGCGGGCGCAGGCGGAGGAGAGCACGGTGTTGGCGAAGACCCCGCCGGTCAGGGCGGCGGTGTCGAGGCCGTGCCGTTGGCGGGCCAGGACGGCGAGGCCGGCGACGAGTTCGGCCACCGCGGTGTGGAAGCGGGCCGCGATCAGCGGCGGCGGGGTTCCGGCACGCAGGTCCGCGACCACGGCGGCCAGCAGCGGCGCCGGGTCGGCGGTGACGGGCGCGTCCCCGCCCGCCGGGGCACGCACCTCGAACGCGTACCCGGCGGCCCGGGGTGCAGGCCCGGGGGCAGCGAGGGCGGCGGCCTCCAGCTCGACCGCCGCCTGGGCCTCGTAGCCGGCGTGGTGGCAGACCCCGGCGAGCGAGGAGACGGCGTCGAAGAGCCGTCCCATGCTGGAGGTGGGGACGCAGTGCAGGCCGCGCTCCAACTGGCGCTCCAGGACGCGCAGTTCCTCGGCGGGGCAGGCGCCGGTACAGGGGAGGTCCGCCGACCAGGGCAGTCCGGCGGCCCGCAGGTGGGACAGGGCCATGCGGTAGGGGCGCCGGACCGCGGCGTCGCCGCCCGGCAGCGGCACGTACGCCAGGTGCGCGAAGCGCTGGTGGCCGGCGTAGTCGGCCAGGAGCACCTCGCCGCCCCAGACGGCGCCGTCGTCCCCGTGCCCGGTGCCGTCGAAGGCGAAGCCGATGACGCGCCGCCGGCCGTCGAGGCCGTGCTCGGCCATGGCGGAGGCGATGTGCGCGTGGTGGTGCTGTACTCCGGTGAGCAGGCGGTCCCCGGCGGTGCGCCGGGCCCAGGCGGTGGAGCGGTAGCCGGGGTGCCGGTCGGCCGCGAGGAGGGCGGGGCGGACGCCGGTGACGGACTCCAGCTGCTCCTCGGCCCGTTCGAAGGCGGTCTGCGTGGCGAGGTCGTCCATGTCGCCGATGTGCGCGGACAGCCAGGCCTTGCGCCCCTCGCCGAGGCAGAAGGCGTTCTTCAGGTCGCCCCCGACGGCGAGTGCCGGCGGCACGGGCAGCGGCAGGTCCAGCGGCAGCGGGGCGTGTCCCCGGGCGCGGCGCAGGACGAGGGGCTCGCCGTCGCAGACGCGGACCACGGAGTCGTCGCACGGCACGTGGATGGGGCGGTCGTGGGTGAGCCAGGCGTCGGCCAGTCCGGCGAGGCGCTCCAGGGCCTCGGCGTCGTCGGTGACGATGGGCTCGCCGGACAGGTTGCCGCTGGTCATGACGAGCAGGCGGGGGCCGGGCGGATCGCCTGGCAGGCCGAGCAGCAGGTGGTGCACGGGCGTGTACGGGAGCATCACGCCGAGGTCGGGGCAGCGGGGGGCGACGGCGTCGGCGACGCGCACCCCGCCGGCGGCAGCCGCGGCGGGGAGGCGGCGCAGCAGGACGATGGGCCTCACCGGGCCGGTCAGGAGGGCGTGTTCCGCGGGGCTGATCCGTACGAGGCCGGCCAGGTCGGCGGTGTCGCGGGCCATCAGGGCGAACGGCTTGTCCCCGCGCGCCTTGCGGCGGCGCAGCCCGGCGACCGCCGCGGCGTTGGCGGCGTCGCAGGCGAGGTGGTAGCCGCCGAGGCCCTTGACGGCGAGGACGGCGCCCTCGGCGAGCAGGCGGCGGGCCTGCGCCACCGGGTCCGCGGCTTCGGCGGCCTCCTGCGGCGGGGTGCCGGCGAGGAGGCGCAGCCGCGGCCCGCAGGCCGGGCAGGCCACGGGCTGGGCGTGGAAGCGGCGGTCGGCGGGGTCGGCGTACTCGCGGGCGCAGTCGGGGCACATGGGGAAGCGGGCCATGGTGGTGTGCGCCCGGTCGTACGGCAGCCCGGTCACGATGGTGAAGCGGGGGCCGCAGTGCGTGCAGGTGATGAAGGGGTGCCGGTGCCGCCGGTCGGCGGGGTCCGCGAGCTCGGCCAGGCAGGCGGCGCAGGTGGCCGTGTCCGGGGAGACGAGGGTGCGGGCGGGGCCGCCGGTGCGCGAGGGGGTGATGGTGAAGCCGGCGCCGCCTGCGACGGGGACCTCGCAGTGGTCGACGGCGTCGACGACGGCCAGCGGCGGGGCGTCGGCGGCGAGGCGCTCACAGAAGGCCGACACGGCGTCGGGCGCGCCCTCGACCTCGGCGACGACGCCGTCGGGGGTGTTGGTGACGTGCCCGGCGAGGCCGAGCCCGGTCGCGCGGGTGTACACGTACGGCCGGAAGCCGACGCCCTGGACGACGCCGCGTACGACGACCCGGCGGCGCTGCACGGCCTCCGTCACCGGGTCGGCGCGGTGGCGGGCCGCGGGCGTCCGGCGTCCGCGGCGGGCCCGCCGCCGGGGTGGCCGTGGGCGTGCCCGCGGTGGTCGTGGCCACCGTGGTCGTGGCCGCCGTGGTCGCCGTGGTCGTGGCCGGGCGGGTGGGCGGGCTGCCGGCCGGCCATGACCGGGGTGTGGACGGGCTTCCCGTCCGCCACCGCCAGGGCGCGGTCCAGCAGCGCGCCGGCGCCCTCGCCGGTGCGCGCGGAGGTCAGCAGCACCTCCACGCCCGGGTTGACCTGGCGGACGTTCGCCCGGAAGGCGGCCTCGTCGAACCCGGCCGCCCCGGCGATGTCGGTCTTCGTCACGACGACCAGGTGGGCGAGGCCGAAGGCCGTCGGGTACTTCAGCGGCTTGTCCTCGCCCTCGGTGACCGAGGCGAGGACGATGCGCAGCGACTCCCCGAGGTCGTAGGAGGCGGGGCAGACGAGGTTGCCGACGTTCTCGACGAACAGCAGGCGGGTGCCGTCGGGGAGCCAGCCGTCGAGGTGGCGGCCGAGCATGTGCGCCTCCAGGTGGCACAGCCCGTCGGTGAGGACCTGCTTGACGGGGGCGCCCGAACGGGCCAGCCGCGTCGCGTCGTTCTCGGTGGCCAGGTCGGCGGTGAGGGCGGCGACGGGCACTGCGCGCTCGCGGGCGAGGCCCAGTTCCTGTTCCAGGAGGGCGGTCTTGCCGCTGCCGGGGCTGGACAGCAGGTTGACGACGGCGGTTCCGCGGGCGCCGAGCGCGGTGCGCAGGGTCTGCGCGGCGGAGGCGTTCTTGGCGAGGACCGCCTGCTGGAGGTCGACCACACGGCACATGCTTCAGTGCTCCTCGACGATCGGTTCGCGGGTGGGGGCGGGGTCCTGCGGCGGGCGGTCCTCCCAGCGGACGGCGGCGATCTCCAGCTCCCGCCCGGCGAGCAGGGCGACGCCGCCGGACCGGTCGCAGTCGGGGCAGACCAGCAGGGGCGGCATGCCCGTCGGCCACTCGGCGGTGCAGGCGCCGCAGCGGGCGCGTCCGGGAACGGGCTCGGCGGCCAGGGCGGCGCCTGCCAGGAGGGTGCCGGCGCAGGCGAGTTCGAAGCAGAAGGCGAGGGCGTCGGGCACCACGCCGGCCAGCTCCCCCACCCGCAGGCGGACCTCGGTGACGGCGGCCGCGCCCGCCGAGGCGGCGGCCTCCTCCACCTGGGCCACCACGGCCATGGCGATCGACATCTCGTGCATGGGACTCCGTCCTGCCGGGCCCCATTAGACGGCGGGTGCACCGGCGCGGGGGCCGGGCGCGCCGGTGCGCCGCGCCCGGCGTCCTCCGTTCGGCCGCCGGGACGGCGCACCGGTGGCGGGCCGTGCGGCCCGCGGCGGCAACCCGCCGGTCACATCCGGCGGATGTGGAGGTAGCGCCGGACGTCGGGCAGGAACGACTTCAGCAGGGTGGCGGCGAGGGTGGTGCCGACCGCGGCCGCACCCCAGATGATGGCCTTCTTCACGTGGTCCTCCTCGGTTCGCGGCAGCGCCCGGTGCCGGTCACGGCACCAGGTCGCCGTCGGGGGTCTGCTCGTGCGTGCGGTGGACGAGGTCGAGCACCGTCCGTACGGCCTCCGGGACGGCGGCGGCCGCCTGCGGGCTCAGGCCGATGCCCTCGTCCAGGCAGGCGGGTTCGCAGCCGACGACCCAGATGCGGCGGGGCGGGGCGGCGCCGGTGCCTGCGCAGAGGGTGCCCAGCAGGGCGAGGACGGTGTCGGGGGTCATCCGGTGCGCGTCCAGGACGGTGCCGGGCGGGGCGGCGCCGTCGGCTGCATCGGCCGCGCCGGCCGCGGTGGCGTCGATCAGGTACAGGGTGCCTGGTTCGCCGCCGCGGGCGGTGGCGTCGACCAGGACGAGCGTGTCGTACCCGTCGAGGAGCCGGTAGGCGAGGTGGACGCCGCGGACCCCGACGTCGGCGGTCTCGACGCCCTCGGGGAGTTCCGCGGCGTGTTCGGCGAGCCGCCGGACGGCCTCGACGCCGAAGCTGTCGTCGCCGAGGAAGACGTTGCCGATGCCCGCGACGAGGGTGCGGCCGCTCACGCGTCCTCCAGGGGGGTGACCTCGTCGGGCTGGAAGTACAGGAAGCGGCCCTGGGCGCGTCGGACGTCCGCCCCGGGGTCGCCGTCGACGGTGACGGCGAGGTGGACGGCTCCGTCGACGTCGTGCAGGACGGCCTCGACGAGGGCGGTGCTGCCCAGGAGGAACAGGTCCTGGGCGTCGGTGCGACGCAGGCCCGGCCGCAGCACGACGCGGCTGCCGGGGCCGACGGGGACGCCGGCGACCACGACCCGCTCGGGTGCCGGGTCGGCGGGGTCCCCGGCGGGGTCCCACCAGGGGGTGTCGGGCCGGGCCGCCGCGCCGGGCGGCTGCGGCTCCGGCACCCCCGGCGGCGGCGCGGCGGGCGAGGTGGCCTCCCGGAAGGCGCGGACGGCGCCGTGGAGGCGGTCGAGCACCTCGGGCGGCATGGTGTCGGCGAGGTCGATCACGGCGGCCGCCCGCGGGTCGGTGCCGCGCGCCTCGCGCTTCTCCTCGTCGGTCAGGGCCGCGGTGCGCAGGGCGAGGATCTCGTCGATCTCGGTGGCGTCGTACATGGCGCCGGCGCTCTCGGGGGCGATGCGCGGGTGGTCCTCCAGGATGATCGGGGAGGACAGGACGACGTCGGCGCGGCCGCCGTCGCCGGCGAGGACCGGCCAGGTGTGCCGGTTCGTGCAGTCTGCGACGACCGCCCGGGCCCATTCGGGCGGGTCGGTCAGGGACAGGAACGATCCGGCGCTCAGGCCGAGCAGCAGGTGGGCGGCGACGAGGGAGCGGGCCAGGGCGGCCTCGCGGCCGGCCCCCGGGGGCGGTTCCCAGTCGCTGGTGTTGTCGACGGTGGCGGTCAGCTTCAGCGCCCGGTAGGGCAGGTCGAGCTGCTCGGCGCGCAGCCGCAGGACGCCGTCGAGGCGCTCGGCGCGCCGGACGAGCCGCCCGGCCTGCCGGCCGTCGGCGTCCGTGACGGGTTCGGCCTCCTCGGCGGCCGGCCGGGCGAACGGCAGCTCGACCACGCCGGCCTCCAGGTCGGCGACGGGGACGGCCATCCGGACCGTCTCCTCGGTTCCCTCGTCCCAGGGGACGAGGACCCGGTCGGGCAGGCGCAGTTCCGGTACGGGGGTGAACGAGCCGTCGCCGCGGGCCTCTTCGACGGTGCGGCGGCGGGCGTGCAGGAAGCGCAGCTCGACGGCGAGTTCGGCGTCGCCGCGGGGCTCCATGACGAGTTCGGTGTGCTGCGCCGAGGGTTCGCCGCCGGCGGGGCCCCAGGCGGGCGGGACGAGGACGCCGAACTGCCAGCGCATGCGGTTCTTCGCGGCGGAGGCCCGGTAGGGGTAGAGGACGTAGCCCTCGAAGAGCACGGCGTCGGCGACCTGCCGGGCGTGGCCGAAGCGGGAGGCGGTCGGGGCGGGCGCGGTCACGGGGCTGTCCTTTCTCCGGTGCGGGGCAGGACGGCGCCCGCCCAGGCGGGCCCGGGCGGCTCCGGTTCGGCGGCGCGGGCGGCGTCGAGCAGGGCCCGTACGGTCTCCTCCCAGGAAGGCAGGGCCCGGCGGGAGCGGAAGGCGAGGAGTGCGGCGATGGTGTCGCGGCGCAGGCGCAGCCAGCCGCAGCCGGGGAAGTGCTGCTCGATCATCTCCCGCCAGACGGTGACGGGCATCGGGCAGCGGGCCTCGCGGTCCCAGGGCACGGGTTCGACGCGGAAGCCGCCCGCGCCGGTGAACGCGGTGCCGGAGAAGAGCATCAGCAGCGGCACGTCGCCGTCGTCGAGGGCGGCCAGGTAGCGGGAGGCCGCGACGTCGGTGTCGTAGGTGCAGGGGACGGGGACGTCGGTCTCGGTCTCGCCGGTGAAGCCGGGCACCATGACGGCGACCTGGGCGAACTGGATCGGCTGGAGGGTGCTGCCCCAGCGGGAGCGGTCGCCGAACAGGTCGTGCAGCGCTTCGGCCTCGCCGCTGCCGTACGCGCGGCGGGCCGGCTCGATGCGCAGCTGGCAGCGCAGGGCGAGGGCGTGGACGGGGGCGCCGCCGGAGGCGGTGATGCGCAGCCGGAAGACGAGCGTGGGGCCGGCGGCATACGGGTCGCTGCGGACGCCGGTGCAGGTGAAGGCGAGTTCGGTCACGGCCGCCCCCGCCCGGGTTCGGCGGCGGGCAGGGGCGCGGCGCGCCGTTCGACGTGCCGGAAGAAGGCGGTGAGGGCGGCGCGGGCCTCCGGGCCGCCGTCGAAGCCCTGCCACAGCAGGCGCATGCGGCCGACGAGTTCGTAGCAGATGTCGACGGGGACGAGGTAGCACTCGGTGCGGTCCGGGGTGTGGCGCAGCAGGAGCGCCTCCACGTCGGGTTCGAGGAGTGCGGCGAGGCGGCCCGCGCCGAGTACGGCCTGCCAGGTGTCGGGGTCGAGTTCGCTCTCGGTGGCGCCGGCGGGGCTCGGGTAGAGGGCGACGAGCCGGTCGAGGGCGGCGTTGCGGAAGAAGAACGCGACGCCGACGGGGATCCGCAGGGCTTCCCAGGCGGTGTCGTCGAGCCGGTGGGCGGGGTCGGCGAGGTAGCGGTCGGGGACGGTGCGGTAGCGGCCGGCGCCGGCGCCCGGCCGGTCGAAGAGGAGGGCGCAGGGCGTGCAGGCGCACACCAGGGCCCGCTTCTCGGTCTCGACCAGGTGGCGGTGGCGGTCCTCGGCGACGGGGGTGCCGCACAGTTCGCAGACCTCGGGGCGCGGTGCCCGGGAGCGGGTGAAGCGGCGCAGGCCGCGTGCGGCCGGGCGGCCGGCCCCGGGGACGGGGGCCGGCCGGGCGTGGGTGCGGGCGGCGGTCACGGGACGCGCGCCGGGGCGTGCGGGCGGCGGCCGATCTGGAGGAGGGCGGGCTGCGGGGGCGCCGGCTCCGCTTCGACGGCGGTCACCTCGGGGGCGATGCCGGCGAGGGCGTCCTCGGCGGCGCGCCGTACGGCGTCGGTGCCGCCGCAGCCGCAGCCGCCGCCTGTGGCGGCAGGGCGGATGCGGAGGACGCCGGTGGCGGCGTCGAAGCCGAGGGGCTCGACCGGTTCGTGCAGGGTCGCGAGGGCGCGGGCGATGCGGGCGTCCACGTCCTCGGGGTGCAGGTCGTGCAGGGCGAGCAGGCTCGCCACGAGGTCGTCGCCGAGCATGCGGGAGACGGGGCCTGCTCCGAGCCGCTCGACGATCCGGGCGAGGCCGGCGCCGTAGAAGTCCATCAGGACGCGGACGAGTTCCTCGGCGGCCTCGCAGGCCTGCCGGTCTCCGGTGGCGGCGAGGCGGTCGAGGACGGCGTCGACGCGGCGGCCCGCCTCGCGGGCGTCCATGGCGGCGCTCATCCGCCCAGTCCGCTCAGGCCGGTGGGGACGTGCATCGACTTCACGGTCCGGCCGCCGCCGACGTACATGTGGACGCCGCAGGGCAGGCAGGGGTCGAAGCTGCGCACGGCGCGCATGATGTCGATTCCCTTGAAGTTCTCCGGGGTGTTCTCCTCGAAGATCGGGGTGTTCTGGACGGCGTCCTCGTACGGGCCGGGGGTGCCGTAGGAGTCGCGGACGCTGGCGTTCCAGGGGGTGGGCGGGTACGGGTGGTAGTTGGCGATCTTCCCGTCGCGGATGACCATGTGGTGGGAGAGGACGCCGCGGACGGCCTCGGTGAAGCCGACGCCGATCGACTCGTCCGGCACCTCGAACTTCTCCCAGGTCTGGGTGCGTCCGGCGCGGACCTCCTCCAGGCCCCTCTCGGCGAAGTGCAGGGCGACGGCGGCCGCGTACGCCTGGAAGTACGTGCGGGCGCGGTTGCGCTCCAGCGCATTGCTCCACTGCGGGATCTTCCACTCGAAGGTGGTCTCGGGCTTGGTCATGGTGCGCGGGAGGTTGATGACGACGCTGTGGCCGGTGGCCTTGACGTAGCCGATGTCGACCAGGCCGGACAGGGCGGTGGACCACAGGCGGGCGATGGGGCCGCCGCCGGTGTCGAGGGCGAGGTGGTCCTTGCCGTCGAACCAGCGGGGGGACATCACCCAGCTGTACTTGTCGCCGAAGTCGCGCTTCTGCGGGGCGGGGATGGTGTGCTGGTTCCAGGGGTGGCGGGGGTCGACCGGATTGCCGAGGGGGTCCTCGCGGACGAACGGCTCCTGGCCCTCCCAGTCGTCGTAGTACGAGCTGCCGAGCAGGATGCGGATGCCGAGGTTGATCTGCGTGAGGTCGTTGGTGACCAGCTTGCCGTCGACGACGACGCCCGGGGTGACGAACATCCGCCGTCCCCAGTCGGTCATGTTGGCGTAGGTGAAGTCGCAGTACTCGGGGTCGTTGAGGGCGCCCCAGCAGCCGAGGAGGACGCGGCGGCGGCCGACCTCCTCGTAGCCGGGCAGGGCCTCGTAGAAGAAGTCGAAGAGGTCGTCGTGGAGCGGGACGACGCGCTTCATGAACTCGACGTAGCGCATGAGGCGGGACATGTAGTCCGTGAAGAGCTGGACGGAGGCGATGGTGCCGACGCCGCCCGGGTAGAGCGTGGAGGGGTGCACGTGGCGGCCCTCCATCAGGCAGAACATCTCGCGGGTGTAGCGGCTGACCTGGAGGGCCTCGCGGTAGAACTCGCCCTCGATGGGGTTGAGGGAGCGCATGATGTCCGCGATGGTGCGGTAGCCGTGCTCGGCGGCGTGCGGGGCCTCGGTCCGCTCGGCGAGGTCGAGGACGCCGGGGTTGGTCTCGCGGACCATCTTCTCGCAGTAGTCGACCCCGACCAGGTTCTCCTGGAAGATGTTGTGGTCGAACATGTACTCCGCGGACTCGCCGAGGTTGATGATCCATTCGGCGAGGTGGGGCGGCTTGACCCCGTAGGCCATGTTCTGGGTGTAGACGGAGCAGGTGGCGTGGTTGTCGCCGCAGATCCCGCAGATGCGGCTGGTGATGAAGTGCGCGTCGCGGGGGTCCTTGCCGCGCATGAAGACGCTGTAGCCGCGGAAGACCGACGAGGTGCTGTAGCACTCGGCGACCCGCTTCTGCTTGAAGTCGATCTTCGTGTGGATGCCGAGGCTGCCCACGATCCGGGTGATCGGATCCCAGGCCATCTCCACGAGGCCGCTGCCGTCGCCGGCGGTGTTCGTCTTCGGTGTCATTGTCTTGGCCGTGGCCCTTCTGGGAACCGGGTGCGGGGGGTGGGGGGGCATGCGGGGACCCGGCCGGCGCACGGGGCCGCCGGCCGGGTCCGGGGTCACCAGGGCTTGCGGTAGCCGGTGGTCAGCTCGCGGCCGGTGTGGCGCCACTTGGGCTCCTGGTCGACGGTGTGCAGGGTCATCGAGCGGAGCCTGCGGACGACCGCGCCGTAGATGCCGCTGGCCCGGGTGGAGACGTGGGCGCCGGGGGGCTCGTCCATGAACGGCATGAACTTGTCCGGGAAGCCGGGCATCGTGCAGGCGATGCAGATGCCGCCGACGTTGGGGCAGCCGCCGATGCCGTTCATCCAGCCGCGCTTGGGGACGTTGCACTTGACGACGGGACCCCAGCAGCCGATGCGGACCAGGCACTGCGGGGAGTCGTAGGCCTCGGCGAACTGGCCCTGCTCGTAGTAGCCGGCGCGGTCGCATCCCTCGTGGACGGTCTGGCCGAACAGCCAGGTGGGCCGGAGCTTGTCGTCCAGGGGGATCATCGGGGCGGAGCCGGCCGCCTGGTAGAGCAGGTAGGTGAGCGTCTCCGAGAAGTTGTCCGGCTGGATGGGGCAGCCGGGCACGCAGACGATCGGGATGCCGGCCTTGGACTTCCAGTCCCAGCCGAGGTAGTCGGGCAGGCCCATCGCGCCGGTCGGGTTGCCCTCCATGGCGTGGATGCCGCCGTACGTGGCACAGGTGCCGATGGCGACGACGGCGAGCGCCTTGGGCGCCAGCCGGTCGATCCACTCGCTGGTGGTGATGGGCTGCCCGGTCTCCGGGTTGTCGCCGAAGCCGCACCAGTAGCCCTCGGGCTTGATCTTCTCGTTGGGGATCGATCCCTCGATGACGAGCACGAAGGGGTCGATCTCGCCGCGCTCGCCCTTGAAGAACCACTCGATGAAGGTGTCGGCGCCGTCGACCGGCCCGCACTCGAAGTCGATCAGCGGCCAGTGCACGGCGATCTTGGGGAGGCCGGGGAGGGTGCCGGTGACGATCTCCTCGATGCTGGGCTGCATCGCGGCCGTCAGGGACACCGAGTCGCCGTCGCAGCTCAGTCCGGCGTTGATCCAGAGGATGTGGATCGTGGGGTCCTCCGGCGTGGTCTCCGGCAGGGTCGGCGTTGCAGCGTCCATGCGGATCGCTCCTAGGGATGCGGGGACGTGGGGGCCGCGCCGGGGCGGAAAGGGGCCCGCCCGGGACGGGGCGCGCCGGGGGCCGGGCGACCGCGGGGGCGGGCCTGGGGCCGCCCCCACCCTTCTTGCTAACAGCCGGCGGTCCCGGCTGCCCTGTTCTGTTCGGCCGGTGCGGTGACTCCCTCCCGGCGCGGGGCGGCGGGGACGCGCCGGCCGGGCACGCGGGAGGCCAGGTGCCCTGGGGTGGCCCCCGGGGGCTCCTTGCGGACGAAGGCGCGGCGCAGGGCGTGGTAGGGGGCGGCGGGGTCGTCGAAGGCCTCCCGCATCCGGTCCAGCTCCGCCTCCCGGTAGGCGGCCAGCGGCCGCAGCTGCTCGTCCACCTCGCGGCGGGCCTTCTTGCCCGCGATGCGGGAGTGGGTGGCGGGCCAGTTCGCCAGCCGTACGGCGAGACGGGCCGTTTCGTCCGTGAAGGCCTGCGGGGTGCACTCGATGGTGCGGTCGACGAGGCCGAGGCGGCGGGCGGCCTCGGCACCGACGGGCAGGGCCTCGGCCGTCAGGCGTTTGGCGGCGGCGCCGCCGGTGCGGCGGGGCAGGGTGTACGTCCAGTATTCGGAGCCGTGGAGGCCCATCAGCCGGTAGTGCGGGTTCAGGACCGCCCCGGAGCGGCACCACACCTCGTCCGCGGCGAGCGCGAGCATCGCGCCCCCGGCGGCGGCGTTCCCGCCGAGGGCGGCCACGACGAGCCGGTCGGTGGTGGTGAGGACGGCCTCCACCAGGTCGTTCATCGCGTGGATGTTGGCCCAGGACTCCGCGGCCGGGTCGGGCGCGGCCTCGATGATGCCGAGGTGGATGCCGTTGGAGAAGAAGTCGCGGCCCCCGCCGAGGACGAGGACGGAGGTGGGGCGCGTACACGCCTCGCGGTACGCGGCGAGCAGGCGCCGGCAGTGGTCGGTGCCCATCGCCCCGCCCGGGAAGGAGAACGACAGGAAGCCCGCCGCGCCCTCCTCCCGGTAGGAGATGTCGGACCAGGTGCGCCGCCCGGCCGCCGGGGCGCCGGCGTCCGCCCAAGCCGGGGCGGGGAGCTCCGGCAGGGCGGGCAGCAGGCCGCCGAGGGCGAGGGTGGCGGGGAGCTTGACGGGGGCGGGCTGCCCGGGGAGGCGTACGGCCCGCAGCTCGGGGATCCACACGGCCCCGTCGGCGGTCGCCCGGCAGACCGCGCCGGCGCGGGTGGCGAGCAGCTCGCCGGGCCGGCCGCGCAAGCCGTCCTCGGGGTGGCCGCCGTGCAGGTACCAGCGGCCGCCGAGCAGGTCGTCGAGGACGCCGGGCCGGGAGTCGGCGGCCCGCAGCGTGCGCACGACGGTGTCGGTGGCGTCGCGCTGCCAGTCGATGCGCCGGTGCTCCTGGCGCATGGGCGGGCGGGTGCGGCCGGTGTACTGGGGCCGGGGCGTGTACGTGCCGGAGGCGAAGCGGTCGACGGCCAGGACAACCGCGGCCAGGGCGGCGTCGGCGATCTCGCCGCGGTAGGCGTCGCTCTTGGCGACGGGCGGGAGCGGGCACTCGACGGACGCCCAGACGTCCCCGGCGTCCATCTCGGCCTCGGCCTGGAGGACGGTGACGGCCCACCGGGTCGCGCCGTCGCCGACAGCCCAGTCGAGGGAGGAGGGCCCGCGGTCGCCCACCGGGCCGGGGTGGACCACGAGGCAGGTGTGCGCGGTGAAGACCTCCGGCGGGATGGCCGTCTTCAGCATGGGCGCCAGCACCAGGTCGGGCCGGTGCCGCGCGACGGCGTCGGCCAGGCGGGTGCCCGGCAGGGCGAGGTCGACCGCGACGCTGTGCCCGCGTTCGCGCAGTTCGGCGTGGACGCGCTGGGTGAGGCTGTTGAACGCGCTGGCGGCGAGGAGGATGTGCACGGGATCTCCCAAGCGTCCGGACTCGGCGGCGGGCGGGCCGGTGGGGAACCGGCCGCCGCCGATCGTCCGCGACGGGCGCGCGCCGGACGGGGCGCCCTACGGCGGGTGTCACCCGGAAGTGGGCGCCCCGGCCCGCCACCTGGTGGAGGGCCGGGGCGGGGCGCGGACCGCGCCGGACCATGTTCCGGAGGAAGGCCTCCGCCCCCTCGGCACGGCCGGACTCCGCCGCAGTGCTCACCGCCGACCGCCCCCGACTGCGGTGTCGCGGAACGCATCGGCGACCCGGAGCGGACCGCCTGTTGCGGATGGGGCACCGGCCGCCCCGGCGGGCTCCGGGCGGACGATCTCCGGTCGTTATGCTGCAACCGCGCCGGCGGCACCCGCCCGCGCAGGAACGACGACGCGATGTGCCGGGCCGCCGCGTGCGGCCGGAGAGGGAGCCCCCGGATGGACGTGCAGCACTTCGAGCGGATCACCGCCTTCATCGAGGCGCGCCTGACGCCCCTGTTCGACGAGGCCACCGGCAGCGAGCGCGGCTTCGCGATGGACGACACCTCACGGGCCCTGCGGGCGCTGCGCAACGCGGTGCTGGAGGCGTCCGCGGTCAGGGGCCTGATCGAGAAGCGGGAGACGGCCGACGCCGCGCTGCGCCGGGTCATCGACCAGTCGGTGGAGCACCACTGGGACGTCCTGCGCGGCATCGCCCGGCAGTGGGAGGACCACGCCGACTTCCTGCGGGAGTTCAAGCGCCACGCCTGGGAGCTCGACGCCGCGCCGGCCGCGAGCTGACCCCGCGCCGGCGGCCCGTGCTCGCCCGGCCGCGCGGGCGGCGGCGCGCGACAATGGGCGTGTGGGCCGGCTGCCGAGGGGCAGGAGGCGGAGATGAACGGCTCGGTGCCCGTCGGGCGGGTGGTCGGCGTTCCGCTGCGGATGCACTGGAGCGTGCCGCTGCTCGTGCTGCTCTTCGCGTACGGGCTCGGCCGCCGGACCCTGCCCGCCTGGACGCCCGGCCAATCGGACGCCGTCTACACCGCGGCCGCGGCCGTCGGGGCGCTCGCCCTGGTGGCCAGCCTGCTGCTGCACGAGACGGCGCACGCCGCGGCTGCCCGGCGCAGGAAGATCGCCGTCGAGGACGTGACCCTGTGGGCGCTCGGCGGCATGACCCGGATGGGCCGCGCCCCGACGGCCGGGGCGGCGTTCGCGGTGGCGGTGAGCGGGCCGCTGGTGAGCCTGCTGCTCGGGGCTGCGGCGTTCGCCGCCGGGACGGGGCTGCAGGCCCTGACCGGGTGGCAGGTCGCGGCGGCGGTCCTGGTGTGGCTGGGATGGACGAACGTCTTCCTCGGCGTGTTCAACCTCCTGCCCGCCGCTCCGCTCGACGGGGGCCGCGTACTGCAGGCGCTGCTGTGGTGGCGCACGGGCGACCGGGAGCGGGCCGAGCGGGCGGCCTCGCGCAGCGGGCAGGTCTTCGGCATGCTGCTCGCGGCGGGCGGGTGGATCGCGTTCCTGCGGGGGGCGCCGGACGGGCTGTGGCTCATCCTGATCGGCCTGTTCATGGCCTTCGTCGCCGCCGCCGAGCGCCGGACCGCCGAGCTGCGCTCCGCGCTGGAGGGGGTGCGCGTGGCCGACGCGATGACGAGCCCGGTGGCCGCGGCGCCGGACTGGCTGAGCGTGCGGCGCTTCATCGACGAGGTGGCGCTGGACGCCCGGCACTCCGTGGTGCCGCTGCACGACTTCGACGGCCGCCCCAGCGGGGTGGTGGAGGTGGCCCGGCTGGCGTCGGTCCCCGAGGAGCGGCGCGAGGAGCTGCGGGTGCGCGACGTGGCGAACCCGGTGGAGCGGTACGCGGTGGCCCCGCCGGACCTGCCGCTGGCGGAGGCCCTCGAGCGGCTGCGGCCGGGCACCGGGCTGCCGGTGCTGGTGGTGGACGGCGGGCGGCTCGTGGGGATCGTGACGGCCTCGGACATCGCCCGGATGCAGCGCCGGCGCGCACTGGGCGGCTGAGCCGCGCGGGCGGGCGCGTACCGGACGACAATGGGGGGTGCGATGCCGTACGTAGCCGTGAGCGCCCTGAGCCACCCCGGCCTGGTCCGCGACCACAACGAGGACAGCCTCGTCGTCGGGCCGTGGACGCTGTGCGCCACCGCCACCCGCACCCCGCAGACGTTCGTCTTCCCGCTCGGCGACCCCCTCGTCGTGGCGGTGGCCGACGGCATCGGCGGCCAGCCGGCCGGCGAGGTGGCCAGCGCGCTCGTGGTGCGGCAGCTCTCGGCCCTCGGGCCGGCCCTGGGCGGCGAGGAGGCGGTCCGCGAGGCCGTCGCCCTGTGCGACCGGGCCGTGTACGCGGCCTCGGACGGCGATCCGGAGCTGACCGCGATGGGCACGACCGTCGCGGGCGCCGTCGTCCTGGACGGGTCGCTGATCTCGTTCAACGTGGGCGACAGCCGGGTCTTCGACGCGACCGGGGAGGAGCTGCGGCTGGTGAGCGTGGACGACAACCCCCCGCTGCCGCCGGGGATGCGGACGTCGTCCGTGCTGACGCAGGCGATCGGCGGCGGGGGCGGGCCGGGCGGGATCCTCCCGCACGTCTCGGTGCAGCCGGCCGGCCCGGGGGCGCGCTACCTGGTCTGCTCGGACGGGCTGACCGATCCGGTCCCGGAGGAGGAGGTCGGGGAGCTGCTGCGGGCCCACGACGACGGCATGGCCGTGTTCGAGCTGTGGCGGGCCGCCATCGAGGCGGGCGGACCCGACAACATCACGCTCGCGCTGGTGCGGATCGGCTCGTAGGCGTACGGGCGGCCCCGGCGGAGGGATGCCGGTCAGGGCCGGCGGCGGCCGCCCTTGGCGCCCTTGGCGGTACGGGCGCCTTTGGCGGGTCCTGCTCCCCTGCCGCCCTTGGCCGTACCGCCCTTGCCGCCGCCGCTCTTCGCCGCGCCGCCCTTGCCGCCGGAGGCTCCGCCGCGCGGGTTCCGCCCGGCCGCGGCCCTGCCTGCGGCGGCGCCCCGGCCGCCGCCCTTGGCGTCCTTGGCGTCCTGCGGGCCGCGCTGCGGGCCGCGGGTGCTGTTGACGGTGCGGCCGCGGACGATGCCGATGAAGTGCTCGACCAGGTCGGGGGTGGGGTCGGCCTCGGGCCAGGAGAGCGCCACCCGGGAGGCGGGGGCGTCGGTGACGGTCCGGTACGTGAGGTCCCTGCGGTGGTGCAGGCGGGCCAGGGACTGGGGCACGACGAGTACGCCGATCCCGGCCGCGACGAGCTCGACCGCGTCGGCGGTGGTCGCCGGCCGCTCGAACGCGGGACGGCCGGGCAGGGCCTCCCAGTCGAGGGTGTCGTCGAGGGGGTGCAGGACGATCTCGTCGGCGAGGTCGGCGGTGGACACCTCCTCGACGGCGGCGACGAGGTGGTCCTTCGGGACCACGACGACCGTGGTCTCGGTGTAGAGGGGGATCGCCGCGAGGCCGCCGCGGTCCGCGGGGATCCGGACGAGGCCCGCGTCCGCCCCGCCGTCACGGAGCGTGTCCGGCGCCTCGGCGGCGGACACCTGCACGAGGGTCAGCGGGACGTCGGGCAGGCGCTCGTTCCAGATCCGCACCCACTTGCTGGGCGTCACTCCGGGGACGTACGCGAGCCGGAACGAGGGAGATGCTTCCGAGCCTGTCACCCGCCCAGGTTACCGGGCGTGGTCAGGAGTAGCGCACATGCTCGATATTGTTGTCGCATGACGTCGCACAAGACCGCCCAGACCATGAAGCCCGCCACCGCGGCGAAGAAGCTGGGTGTGTACCTCGAGGCCACCCCCGCGGAATTCCGGGAGGGGGCCGTCTCCCGCAGCGAGCTGAACGCGCTGCAGACCGACCCGCCCCAGTGGCTCCGGGACCTGCGGCGGCTCGGACCGCACCCGCGCCCGGTGGTCGCGGCCCGGCTCGGCATCTCCATCGCGGGGCTCGCCCGCGGCGGCGTCACGGAGGCGCTCACCACCGAGCAGATCGACGCCCTGAAGCAGGAGAACCCCGAGTGGCTGCAGAAGGAGCGCGCCACGCAGGCCGAGGTCCGCAAGGAAGCGGTGCGGATCAAGGAGCGCAACGCCGAGCGCGAGGCGCGCCGCCAGGCTGACGCCTGAGACGCGCCCGCCCCTCGCACACCGTGTGACCCGCCCGTGTGCCGAGGGGCGCCCGGTGCGCCGGAGCAGACCCGGCGCACCGGTGCACCGAGCCGGTTTCGGGCGGTTCCGGTAGGGATCCGCAGAATGGGCGACCTGCCGTGCGGGCAGGCATTTCGTGTGATCTCGCAACTCATGGCATGGTTCCGCCCTGCCGCCACGACGGTGTTCACTGCCGACTTCACGTCCACCACGCAATGGGTCGCCGGCCGGTCCTGGGCCTATCCGAACGGCGGCCCGGTCAACCCCGGCGACAACAAGCTCGACTACCTCGTCCCCGACCCCGCGTACAGCCGCACCGGAACGTTTCGCGCGACCCGCCGTCCCGACGGCAAGTGGGACGCGGGACTGCTGACCACCGAGGGCAGCCGGGAGGGCTTCCAGCTGCGCGCGGAGGACGTCCTGGAGGCCCGTGTCAGACTCCCGCGGGAGCTCGGCGCCTGGCCTGCGATCTGGACCTGGCGGGACGGCGGCAACGAGGTCGACGTCTTCGAGTACCACCCCGACAACCCGGACCTCCTCGAACTCTCCAACCACGTCCGGGGCCGCGGCTCGCACTACCACCGCAACCCGGCCGTGGAGCCCGGCGGCTGGGTCGACCTGAAGGTCAGGTTCGGCACCAGGTCGGTCGTCTGGTGGGTGAACGGCACCCGCGTGTACGCAGACCGCACCGGCGTCGGGCGGCGCTGGCGGGCGTACATCATCGTCAACCTGTCGGTGTGCGCGGGCCGTTACCACCCCGCGCCCGAGCCGGACGTCTCGGAGATGTCCTACGAGGTCGCCTACCTGCGCATCACGCGCTGAGGGCGCGCGCGGCGGACCTGACGGAACCCGCCGCCCGGGCCCACCCGTTCGACTGCCGGGTACGGCTGTTCACCGGAAGGCCGGAAGAAATTTCCTACCGACCGGTAGACATCCCTTGCGCCGCTGCGGATTCTGGCCGCGTACATGCCAAATCCCCATGTCGTGAGGAGCGCCCCCACATGCGCAGCACCCGTACCCGCAGCCGTATACGCACCCTCGGAGCCGCCGCAGGCACGGCGGCCGCGACCGCCGCCCTCCTGCTGGCCCCCGCCGCGACCGCGTCGGCAGCCCCGGCGGCGGCGCCCGCCCCCGCTGCCGCACCGGCCACCTCGACGACGTGGGCGCCCGGCGGCAACGCGGCCATCCTCGGCATCGACTACGGCACGTGGAAGCGCGACGTCGCCGCCGTCATCGCCGAGGCCCGCCCGTACGTCGAGCAGCGCCTCGCCCACTCGCCCTCCGGCGAGCGCCCCGCGATCGTCCTCGACATCGACAACTCCTCTCTGGAGACGGACTTCCACTGGTTCTGGACGCTCCCGACGCCGGCCATCGCCGAGGTGCGCGACCTGACCCGGTACGCCCACGAGCACGGCGCCGCGATCTTCTTCGTCACCGCCCGCCCGGGCATCATCGGCTCGCTCACCGACTGGAACCTCAGGCAGGTGGGCTATCCGGTCTCGGGGCTGTACGTCCGGGACCTGCCCGACCTCTTCGAAGAGGTCAGCGCGTACAAGACCGAGCAGCGCGCCGAGATCGAGTCGCGCGGTTACACGATCATCGCCAACATCGGCAACAAGCAGAGCGACCTGGCCGGCGGCCACGCGGAGCGCACCTTCAAGCTGCCGGACTACGGCGGCAAGCTGTCCTGACCGCCCGCGGGCGGACACGGGGCGCCGGACCCGCGGAGCCCTCCCGGGCCCGGCGCCCTCCCGTGCCGCTACGGCCGCAGCGGCGGCGCCGGGAGCGGGGCGCCGTCCCGGGCGAGGGCGGCGATCAGCAGCAGCGCCCCGGTCCAGCCGAGCGGCACCACCGCCGAGGGCCGGCCGGATCCGTTGACGGTCTCCGGGAGTTCGCCCAGCCCGTTCCGCTTGGACAGCACCCAGTCCAGCACCCGGTCCGCCTTGGCGCCCTCGCCGGTGTGCGCCCAGGCCACCGCGAAGAAGGAGGTGCTGGCGGTCCAGGCGTACGAACCCCAGCTGAAGCCGGGGTCGTTGCCCGGGGAGAGGCCTCCGTTGGGCAGCAGCAGGGCCTGGTGGGTGGAGTCCAGCGCCGCGGCCAGGCCCGGCGGGGCGTCGTTGACCGGCGGCGCCATGAACGCGGCGGCGCTGTCGCGGCCGTGCCGCCCGTCGGCGGTGCGCGGGTAGCCGCCCGGGGCGAAGGAGGCGGCGATGCCCGCCGAGAGCCTCCGCGCGGCGTCGGCCCAGCGGTCCCGGTCGCCCGTCTCGCCGAGGCCGGCGGCGAGGTCGGCTGCCGCGTTGAGGCCGGCGAGCAGCGGGGCCGCGGTGCCGATGTTGGGGCTGTCGGTGCCCAGCTCCCAGTAGTCCGGGGAGGCGGGCGGCAGCCCGTCCGCGCCGAGCGAGCCGGCGGCGTGGTCGGCGGCCTTGCGCACCATGGGGTACAGCACCCGCAGCCGCGCCCCGCGGTCCGCGGCCGGGGCCTGCCGGTGCCAGTGCCACGTCGCCCACGGCACCCAGCCGCTGCCGTCGAGCTGCCAGGCCCGGGCGTCGGGCGGGCCGCTGCCGTCGAGCTTGGTGCGGGCCTCCCAGGTGCCGTCCGGGCGCTGTGTGGCGGCGTCGTACCGCAGGATCCGGTACGCCTCCTCGTCGTGGCCGGTGGCCGCGAACGCGACGGCGGCGAACGCCCCGTCGCGCGGCCACGAGTACTCCCAGGCGGGCGCCCAGCCCGCGGCGAAGGCGCCGTTCGGCCGGAGCAGCGCGCGCATCGAGAGCAGGGCGCGCTCCGCGGCGGCCTGCCGGGGCGTGCCGGCGCCCGGGACGCGGCCGGAGGCGAGCCAGGCGCGGCTCTCCTCGATCTGTGCGCGGGCGCCGGGGTCCCCGGCCGGGACGACAACCGAGGCGGTCGCCCCGTCGGGCAGGTGCCGCCACCGGCCGGACGGCAGGCGGAGCACGCTGCTGCCTTCGACGTAGGAGGCGCCGACCGCGAAGGAGGGGGCGACGGCCTCGACGGCGGTGCCGTTGGAGAGCAGGCCGGCGGTGCGGGCGGCGAGGGCGGTGGCGGGCACGTAGCAGGGCTCCGTCTCGCCGCAGCGCTCGCCGTCGGAGGGGTTCACGTGGAAGGCGAGCCGGGTGGGGTCGGCGTGCCAGCCGCCCCAGTAGGCGCGGTCGTGGTTCCAGCTGGTGAGGGAGCCGGGGACGGCGTTCTTCGTGCCGTACCAGGCGATGTTGCCGCTCTCGGCGGTCGTCGCCTGGAGGTGCAGGTGGTAGGTGGTGCCGGGGGTGACGTCCGCGCTCAGGGGGAACTCCAGCCAGCCGGCGCCCGCCCCGCCCAGGGAGGCGAGGGTGACGGTGCGGGAGGCGAGGGCGGACGCGGGGTCGGCCTTGTCGCGGCGGATCTGCGCGGTGATGCTGCCGGTGGCGGCCGCACTGCCCACGTAGACGCTCACGCGGGTGATGCGGCTGCTGTCGACGGTGAACTCCTGGGCGGCCGCGCGGTCGGGGGACTTCACCCCGAACAGGGCGGTCGGGTGCAGGGGCTGCCCGTCGTACGGGGCCGCCGCGGCGCCGGGCGCCGGACCGGCGGCAGCGCCCGGCGGGGCCGGGGACGGCAGGGCCTGCGGCGCGGCGGACGGTGCCGCGGCGAGCACGGCGGACAGCACGGCGGGGAGCACGCCCGTCGCGAACGGCATAGGGTGCGGCCCTTCTGTCGGGTGGGGGGTGGGGCGGGCCCCCACTGTGCACGTCCGGGGCGGCGCCGCCGGGCCGCCGCGGCGTGTTCCACCCGAGCGGGCGGTGATTCCATCCGATGGTGTGACACCCGCGGCCGGCCGCCGGCCGCCGACGTCGCGTCCAGCCGCCCGGTGTGGCACACGTCACATGACCGCGGTGCGCCCGGCTGTCACGAACGGCCGGGCCGCCCGGTCCGGAGTGCGGAGAGGCGCCGCGACGCGACACACGGAGCGGCGCGGGCAACCGTGCGAGCGCGGCACGGCCGGGGCCGGACGCCCCGGTGCCGCGGAGGAGGCAGAGAACGATGAAGGTGCTGCTGGCCGGTGCGACCGGGGCGATCGGCCGCCCCCTGACCCGCATGCTGGTCGCGGAAGGGCACGAGGTGCTGGCGCTGGCCCGGTCCGAGGCCTCGGCGCAGCGCGTCCGCGGCCTCGGGGCCGAACCGGTGCACGCCGACGCGCTCGACCGGGAGGGCCTGCTGCGCGCGGTCGAGGGCCGCACCGCCGACGCCGTGGTCCACCAGCTGACCGCGCTCAAGGCGCCGAAGCGGACCCTGACCGCCGACGACCCGTCGAACGTGCTGCGCGCCGCGGGCACCGAGCACCTGCTGGAGGCGGCCGGCGTGCTCGGCGCCACCCGCTTCGTGGCGCAGTCCCTGGTCACCGGCTACGGCTACCGCGACCACGGCGACCGGATGCTGACCGAGCGCGACCCGTTCGGGGTGCTCCGCGGCACGGTCTCCGACCACGTGGTCGACGGGCTCACCGCCGTCGAGGGCCGCGTGTTCGCCGCCCGGCACGTCGCCGGCACGGCCCTGCGGTACGGCGTCTTCCACGGGCCGGGCACCTGGTTCGACCCGGACCCGTCGAGCGGCACCGTCCCCGTACCGGTCGGCGGAGGCGGTGTCATGTCCTGGGTGCACGTCGAGGACGCCGCCGCCGCGACGGTGGCCGCGCTGGAGCACGGGGGCGCGGGAGAGGCGTACAACATCGTCGACGACGCGCCCGCCACGTGGGGCGAGGCCGCCGGCCTCGCGCGCGGCGGCCGGCGGTCGCCGCGCCTGCCGGGATGGCTGCTGCGCCGCGCGGTCCCGTACCTCGGCGACCTGATGCTCGACACGGCGCTGCGCGTCTCGCACGCCAAGGCGACGGCGCAGCTCGGCTGGACGCCCCGGCGGCCCGGCCCGGGGGCGGGCCGGGCCCGCTGAGGGAGGCACGCCCGCACGGCAGTTCCCCGGCGCCGGCCCCGTGGCGGAGGGAACCGGCCGACCGCCGGAGCAGTCCTCAGGGGTGGTTGTGATCATGCCGGCGGGAGCCGGCGCCGACAGGAGGAGTTCCACCCATGACGATTCACCGGCCGGGGCGTCCCGGGGACCTGCCCGCAGCGGAGGCGCTGTGGGCGCGGTGGGCACTGGCCGCCGTCCTGCAGGCGTCGACCGAGGACGAGGGCCTCGGAGTCCACCGCTCCGGCACGTGGGTCGACGCCGGGGGCCTGCACCTCGACGACGGCGGCTGCACCTGGTGGACGTACCAGCCGCTGGGCGGCGGGCGCTACGCGCTGTACGGCGAGGACGAGTCGAGCGGTGTGAAGTGGCACGAGCCGGCCGTGGACATGCTCGCCGGGGCCCCCGGCTGGCTGCCCCGCGCCACCCTGGACGACCTGCTGGAGGGGGCGCAGCTGGGCTGCGTGTACTGGTACGAGGCCGGTGCCTGGGCCCGCGCCCCCTATCCGGAGACGCTGGAGGACGACGGCCTGGACTGCGGCATCGGGCGGTTCGCCGGCGACGAGATCCACCGGGAGCTGGGCGTGGCGCGCGCCGTCGGGGAGGAGCTGCTGGCCGCGGCGGAGGGCTACCGGCTCCGGCCGGAGGACCTGGAGCAGCTGGCGGAGCGGGCGCAGAGCCCGCACGACGACGACTGGGACCTGCCGGCGATGCTGCGGGCGCTGGAGCTGTCCGGGATCGGCGCCCGGGCCGCCGCCTCGTAGCGGCCGCGGGTCCCGCCGGCGCACCGAAGTTGAGAAGTGTTCATCTTTCCGTTGACAGGGCGGCCCCCCGCGGCGAAGAGTCGGTGCAGCACCGCTCCGCGCCACCGCACGCGCGCACCGCCCCGGCGGCCCTGCGCACCCCCGCGACCGAAGTGAGCCCCGTATGACCGCACGCCTGCCCGGCCCCCGCCCCGCACCGGTCCCCGCCTCCCGGCCCGCGCCGCTGCCGGAGTTCCCCTCCGACTTCCTGTGGGGCGTATCGGCCTCCGCCTTCCAGGTGGAGGGGGCGACGGCCGCGGACGGCCGCGGCCCCTCCGTCTGGGACGCCTTCACGCGCCGGCCGGGCAGCATCAAGGACGGCACCCTCGCGGACACGGCCTGCGGGCACTACGAGCGCTACCGCGAGGACGTTGCCCTCATGGCCGGGCTCGGCGTCGGCGCCTACCGGTTCTCGGTCTCCTGGCCGCGGATCCTGCCCGACGGCCGCGGCCCGGTCGAGGAGGCGGGGCTGGACTTCTACGACCGGCTCGTCGACGAGCTGTGCGCCCGCGGCATCGCGCCCGCCCCCACCCTCTTCCACTGGGACACACCGCTGGCGCTGGAGGAGCGCGGCGGCTGGCTGAACCGGGACACCGCCGAGCGGTTCGCCGCGTACGCCTCGGTGGTCGCCGAGCGGCTGGCCGACCGGGTTCCGATGTGGATCACCGTCAACGAGCCCGCCGAGGTCACGCTCCTCGGCTACGGCATCGGGGAGCACGCGCCGGGCAAGCGGCTCCTCTTCGGCGCCCTCCCGGCGGCCCACCACCAACTGCTGGCCCACGGCCTCGGCGTGCAGGCGCTGCGCGCGGCCGGGGCGCAGCGGATCGGCATCGCCGCCTCGCACAGCCCCGTGTGGGCGGCGGGGGACGGCGAGGAGGACCGGGCGGCGGCCGATCTGTACGACCTGCTGACGAACCGGATGTTCGCCGACCCGGTCCTGACCGGCAGCTACCCCGACGAGGCCCTGGCCTCGATGATGCCGGGCCCGGTCGCGGAGGACCTGCGGACGATCTCGGCCCCGCTGGACTGGTACGGCGTCAACTACTACAACCCGGTGCGCGTCGGCGCCCCGCGGCCGGCGGACGCCGTTCGCACGGAGGGGAGTTCGTACGCCGGCGTCGAGCTGCCGCCCGAACTGCCCTTCGCGCTGGAGGAGATCGAGGGGTACGAGCGGACCGACTTCGGCTGGCCGGTGGTCCCGGACGGCCTGCGGGAGCTCCTCACCGGAATGCACCGCCGCTACGGCGGCCGCCTGCCGCCGCTGTACGTCACGGAGAACGGCTGCTCGTACGGGGACGGGCCGGATCCGGTGACCGGGCGGGTCGCGGACGCCCGCCGGATCGCGTACCACGACGGCCATCTGCGGGCGCTGCACCGGGCGATGGAGGAAGGGGTCGACGTCCGCGGGTACTTCGTGTGGTCGATCCTCGACAACTTCGAGTGGGCGGAGGGCCACCGGCAGCGGTTCGGCCTCGTCCACGTCGACTACGCGACGCTGCGCCGGACCCCGAAGGACTCGTACGCCTGGTACCGCGGGGTGATCGGGCGCGGCAGGTGACGGAGGGGCTGGCCGGTGGCGGGGGCGGACCGGCGGCGACGCCCCCTGCGGCGTGACGCGCCCGGCACCGCCGGACACGCGGGGGCGGTGCCGCCGAAGCCTGTCGGCGGCACCGCCCACCGCACCGCGTCAGGAGTTGACGCAGACGTTCCCGGCCGCCGGGTTCAGCGCACCGACCAGGTTGATGCTGTTGCCGCACAGGTTGATCGGGATGTGGATCGGGATCTGGACCACGTTGCCCGAGAGAATGCCCGGCGAGCCGATGGCCGCGCCGTTCGCCGTGCTGTCCGCGACGGCGGATCCGACCCCGCCGAGCGTGGCGCAGACGGCCAGGCAGGCTGCCGCAGCCATGGTGCGGATCTTCATGTGGGTCTCCCATCGAGTGAGCGGGTGTGCGCGGCCCATCTCATACCAATCCGCCGCGTACCAGCCCGATTCACCCGCCCGTGGGCGGTGTCCGGATCCATGGGCACGAACGTGCGGGTGGGACACGGGTGTCTGGTGAGCGGCGGCACGCTCTATGTAATGTCACACCGCATGATGTCCTTACGGCGTGCCGCGTCCGCCGCGGCCCTCCTCGCGACCCTCGCCTCCACCACAGTTGCCTCCCCCGCCCACGCGGACGGCTCCGCCACGCACTCGTGCCGCACCTCCCCCGCCGCACCCCTGGACGCCGAACAGGCCCGGCTCGCCGACCCCCGCACCGCCGCCCTCGTCGAAGGCGGCGGCCTCGGCGCCTTCACGGCCCGCTTCCCCGCCGCCCTGTGCTCGGCCCGCGGCCCCGCCGAGGCCGGCCGGCTGCTCGACGCCTGGGGAACCGCCCTGTGGGAGGCGGCAGTCCACCGCGCACAGGGCCGGCGGCCGGGCGGCGGCCTCGCCTCGGGCGACGACCGCCCGCTGTACTGGGCCCGCGTCGCCATGACGGCGCACCTCGCCCGCTGGGAACCGGAGTTCGCCGTCGACCGGGCTGCGCTGCGCACCCGCTTCGAGGACGCCTCGCGCGGACTCGCCGACAACGCCTTCCGCTCCGCACCGGGCGTGCGGCGCGTGTTCATCAGCGGCTTCGACCCCTTCGGACTCGACGGGGAGATACGCCGCGCCAACCCCTCCGGGTCCGCCGCGCTCCGCCTCAACGGCCGCCGCATCACCCTCGCCGACGGCAGCGCCGCCGAGGTCCGCGCCGTCGTACTCCCCGTCCGCTACGCCGACTTCGACGCCGGCATCGTCGAGCGCGCCTTCACGCCGCGCCTGGCCGTCGGCCCCGGCGGCGCCGACGCCATCACCACGGTCAGCCAGGGCTACCCGGGCGAGTTCACCTTGGAGGACTGGGCGGGCCGCAACCGCTCAGCCGACCCGTACCCCGACAACACCCGCGCCCTGTCGGGTGGAACGCGCGAACACCCGGTGACCGCCCCCGGCCTCGGCCCGGGCCCCGAGTTCATCCGCACCACCCTCCCCGCCGGCGCCGTCACGGCGGCCGTGCAGAGCCCGTACCCGGTCCGCCTCAACCCGTCGGTCACCGAGATCCCCGCGGGCGCCACCGCCCCCGTGGACCGCACCGACGGGCCCACCGCGGGCTCCCGGGCCGTCGCGGGCGGAGGCGGCGGCTACCTGTCCAACGAAGTCGCCTACCGCAGCAACCGGTTGCGCGGCGTGCTGCGCCCGCACCTGCCGGGCGGGCACCTCCACACCCCCGTGCTCACCGGGCTGCCCGCCGACCCCCAGGCGCTGACCGGGCCCGAGTTCGAGGACAACGAGACCGCCATCGCCGACGAGGTCCGCGCCGTCCTCGCACACGCCGCCGCGCGCCGCTGAACCGGGCCGCCGAGCCTGCCCGTCAAGGCCGCCGTCCAACGCGCCCACCTGCGGGTGAAGCTCCGCAGGCGGGCAGCGGCCGGTGCCGCCGAGCCGTAACACTGTCGCACCTCAGACAATCGGCACACCCCACGGAGAGCGGACGCCCATGGCGAACGGCACGGTCCTGCTGGCACTGCGTGAAAACCCCCTCGGCGGCGGCGTCAGCGCCGAGCAGATCCGCCGCATCGGCAAGGAGTTGGAGAACGAGGGCCTGGAGCTGCGGTGGGCGGCCACCGCAGCCGACGCCCGGGCCGCACTCCGCACGGAGGCGGGCCTCTGCGCTGCCGTCATCGCCTGGGACCTGCCGGGCGGGGCCGGCGCTCCCGCCGAGGCGGGCGGCGGGGGCGAGGTGCTGCGCCACATCGGGCGCCGCTTCAAGGACCTGCCGGTCTTCCTCGTCATGGCCGACGAGTGCGACCAGGACCTGGAGCGGCTGCCCCTGTGGGTCTCCGAGGCCGTCGTCGGCTACATCTGGCCCTTGGAGGACACCCCGTCCTTCATCGCCGGGCGCGTCGGCACCGCGGCCCGGAACTACCACCGGGACCTGCTGCCCCCGTTCTTCAAGGCCCTGCGCCGCTTCGACGACGCGCACGAGTACTCCTGGCACACACCGGCCCACTCGGGCGGCGTCGCCTTCCTGAAGTCCCCGGCCGGCCGGGCGTTCTTCGACTACTACGGCGAGCGCCTCTTCCGCAGCGACCTGTCGATCTCCGTCGGAGAGCTGGGGTCGCTCTTCGAGCACAACGGGCCGATCGGCGAGGCCGAGCGGAACGCCGCCCGCATCTTCGGCGCCGACCGCACCTACTTCGTCCTGCACGGCGACTCCACCGCGGACCGCATGGTCGGCCACTACAGCGTCACCTCGGACGAGATCGCGCTCGTCGACCGCAACTGCCACAAGTCCGTGCTGCACGGCCTGGTCATCTCCGGCGCGCGCCCCGTCTACCTGGTGCCGACCCGGAACGGCTACGGGCTGGCCGGGCCCCTCCCCCCGGCCGAGACCGACGCGGCGGCGGTCGCCGCGCGGATCGCCGCGAACCCGCTCACCACCGGGGCGCTCTCGCGGGACGCCCAGTACGCGGTGCTGACGAACTCCACGTACGACGGGCTGTGCTACGACACGGTCGCGGCCGCCCGCGCCCTCGCCCCGAGCACACCGCGCCTCCACTTCGACGAGGCCTGGTTCGCGTACGCACGCTTCCATCCCCTGTACGCGGGCCGGTACGGCATGGCCGTCGGCCCGGACACCTTCCCGGACTCCGTCGAAGGGCCCGAGCGGCCCACTGTGTTCGCGACGCAGTCGACCCACAAGCTGCTGGCGGCGCTGTCCCAGTGCGCGATGGTGCACGTGCGGTCGGCGCCGCGGGCACCCGTCGAACACGAGCGGTTCAACGAGGCGTTCATGATGCACGGGACGACGTCCCCGCTGTACCCGGCGATCGCCTCGCTGGACGTGGCGGCAGCAATGATGGACGGGCCGCAGGGGCAGTGGCTGGTCGACGAGGCGGTGACCGAGGCGATCCGGTTCCGGCAGGCCGTCGTGCGCACGGGCCGGCGGATCGCGGCCGCCGGAGACCGGCCCGACTGGTTCTTCGGCGTCTGGCAGCCGGACACCGTCACCGACCCGGCCACCGGCGAGCGCCTGCCGTTCGCCGAGGCACCGGCGGCGCTGCTGAGCCGCGAGCCGAGCTGCTGGCACCTGGAGCCCGGCGCCGCCTGGCATGGCTTCCGCGACCTGACCGAAGGCTACTGCCTGCTCGACCCGGTCAAGGTGACCCTGACCTGCCCGGGCGTCACCGCCACCGGGGAGACGCAGGAGTGGGGCATCCCGGCCCGCATCCTCACCGCGTACCTGGCGGCGCGCGGCATCGTGGTGGAGAAGACCGACAGCTACACCGCGCTGGTGCTGTTCTCCATGGGCATCACCAAGGGCAAGTGGGGCACCCTGATGGACGCCCTCATGGATTTCAAGGCGCTCCACGACGCGGACGCGCCGCTCGACCGGGTCCTGCCGGACCTGGTCGGGCAGTTCCCCAGGCCCTACGCCGGCACCACCCTGCGCGGCCTGTGCACCCGCATGCACGAGCACCTCACGCACGCCGAGCTGATCACCGCCCTGGACACGGCCTTCCAGGAGCTGCCCGAGCCGGTCGCCCCGCCCCGCGCCTGCTACCAGCAGCTCATCCGCGGCGGCACCGAGCGCGTCAGGCTGGCCGACGCCGCGAACCGGGTGGCGGCGGCCATGGTGACGGTGACCCCGCCCGGCATCCCGGTCCTGATGCCCGGCGAGTCGACCGGCACCGAAACGGGCCCCCTGCTCCGCTACCTCCGCGCCCTGGAATCATTCGACCGCACGTTCCCGGGCTTCCACAGCGAGGCCCACGGCGTGACGATCGACCCGGAAACGGGCGACTACCAGATCGAATGCCTCCGCCGACAGCCCTGACCGCCCCGGCTGCAGGGGGGCGTCCCACCGGCCGTCCGGCGGGACGCCCCCCTGCGGCGGGTCGGGGCCGACGGCGCCCTACGGGACGTTCGCAGTCGTCTCGCAGGCCAGGGCGACGTCCGAGCCGCCCTTGCCGTCACAGGAGTCGGTTGCCTCGTCGCCGCCGTCCATGACGTCGTTGCCGCCCGTCGCCGCGTCGGCTGCCGGGTCGGGGGCGGGGGCCGCGGGGTTCGCCGGCGCGGGGGAGGCCGGGCGGGAGGGACGGCCCGGGGACGCGGCCGGGGCCGGCGAGGCGCCGTCGCCGCGGCCCCGGGCGGCGTGGCCCGAGACGTTGTCGCCGATGATGGTGTCCTTGCCGGGGCCGCCGATGAGGACGTCGTTGCCCTCGCCGGTGGCGGTGCCCTCCGCGGAGGAGTCGCCCGTCAGCTCGTCGTCGCCGGCGCCGCCGTCGAGGACGTCGTTGCCGCCGCCCGAGGCTTGGATGCCGCCCCGGCTGTCGCCGATGATGGCGTCGTTGCCGTCGCCGCCGAACAGCATGTCGTTGCCGCCGCCCGAGGCGCTGGCGCCGAAGGCGATGCTGTCGCCGCCCAGCCGGTCGTCGCCCGGGCCGCCGAACACGATGTCGTTGCCGCCGCCCTCCACGTCCGTCCGGGTGCCGATCAGGTCGCCGCGTACGACGTCCGAGCCTTCGCCGCCGTCCAGCTGGTCGTTGCCGAGGCCTCCGGCCAGGGTGTCGTCGCCGGCGAGACCGCAGATCAGGTCGTTGCCGCCGAGCCCGTCGATGGTGTCCGCCGCGGCCGACCCGACGATGACGTCATCGCCCTCCGTGCCGGTGATCTTCCCGGTGCCGGTGATCGTCGCGGTGCGGCCGAAGCAGGTCGCCTCCTCGGCCGCGTCCGCGGCCACCGCCGGCAGCCCGAGGGAGAGCAGCGCGGCGGCCGCCAGGATCATGGGGGATGTGCGGACGGGCATACGGACCTCCGGTGGTCGCGTGGGAAGCCAACGTCGAACGCCTGTGGACCATAGGTACGCAATGCGGCGGATGCAACGAATGGTCCGGATGTCCGGGCGAAGTCCCTTCGATTGGCTCCCTGCGGCGCATCAGCCCTGCATGCGCCCCTTGCCACCGGCGTGCGCCGGTGTGCGGGGCGCGCAAGGCCGGGTTCAGGCCGCGGTGCCGGCCTCGCGTTCCTCCGCCGCGCCGGCCTCGCGGGCTGCCCGTCGCCGCCGTGCGTCCTCGTCGGTCTCGGAGTCGTACGTCACCAGCGAGGGCAGCAGGGCGGTCAGGGCGGCGACGGCGCCGACGCACAGCAGCCCGCCGCCCCAGAACGCCGAGCGGGTGCCGGTCCAGCCGGCCATGGCGCCGGCGCGGACCTGGCCCAGCTGGGGGCCGACGCTGTACGAGAGGACCTCGATGCCGGCGAGGCGTCCGCGGAGCTCCTCCGGAATGGTCTGGTTCCAGATCGTCGCGCGGCCGAGCCCGCTGAGCATGTCGCCGGCGCCGGCGACGGCCAGGCACAGCAGCACGAGCCAGATGTCCGCCGACAGCCCGGCGGCGGCGATGGCCCCGCCCCAGACGGCCGCGCCGCACACGACGAACAGGCCGTGCCGGCGGATCCGGGAGGTCCAGCCGCTGGTCATGCCGAGCAGCAGGGAGCCGACCGCGCCCGCGGAGTACATGAGGCCGAGCGCCCACACGGCGTCGAGCTCGTCCGCGAGGAAGGGGTAGATCGTGTGGGGGAAGGCGAGGAACATCGCCGCCAGGTCCACGGCATACGTCCCGAGGAGCACGGGGCGGCTCCACGCGTAGCGGGCGCCCTCGGCGATCCCGCGCAGGGAGGGCCGTTCCGCTCCGGGGGACGGCGGGGCGGGCGCCAGGCGGGTGCACAGGAGGACGGACACGGCGAAGCCGGCGACGGTGACGGCGTACGCGGCGGCGTAGCCCGCGGAGGCGACGACGATGCCGGCCGCGGCGGGCCCGGCGATGGCGCCGATCTGGTAGCGCAGGGCGTTGAGCGCGGCGGCCGCGGTCATCTGCTCGTGCGGCACGATCCGCGCCATGAGCGAGTCCAGCGCGGGCCGCTGGAGCCCGGCGAGCGCGGAGACCCCGGCGGCGACGACGTACAGCGGCCACAGCAGCGGCTCGGGCAGCAGGGCGTTGACGAGCAGGAGCAGCGCGAGCACGCCGAGCCCGGCCTCGCTGAGCATGATGAGCCGCCGCCGGTCGAGGGCGTCGGCGAGCGCGCCGCCGTAGAGGCCGAAGACGACGAGCGGGACGAGCTCCACCGCGCCCATCGCTCCGACGGCCAGCGGTGAGTCCGTCAGGTGCTTGATCTGCAGCGGCAGCGCGATCATCGCCATGAACGAGGTGAAGAAGGTGATCGCACCCTGGAAGAACAGGGTGCGGAAGTCCCGGCTGGAGCGCCAGGGGGCGAGGTCGGGCACGAGCCGGGACAGGAAGGCGGTACTCACAGCCGTTCATCGTGGGTGACGCCCAGGCGCCCCGGCAAAGGGTTTTCGGTCAGGGTGCGGCGGCCTCCCCCAGGTGCTGCCAGAGGAAGGTGAAGGCGAGCGCCTCGTTCGCGGCGGCCTGCTCGTTGTCGGAGGCGCCGCTGTGGCCGCCGCCGGTGTTCTCGTGGAAGAGGACGCGGTGGCCGAGCGCGCGGAGCCGGGCGGCGGCCTTGCGCGCGTGTCCGGGGTGGACGCGGTCGTCGCGGGTGGAGGTCATGAGCAGCACCGGCGGGTAGGGGCGGTCCGCGGCGAGGTTGTGGTACGGGGAGATGGCCTCCAGGTGGGGGCGGTCGGCGGGGTTGTCCGGGTCGCCGTACTCGGCGGTCCAGGAGGCGCCGGCGAGCAGCCGGTGGTAGCGGAGCATGTCCAGCAGGGGCACGCGGGCGACGACGGCGCCGAAGAGCTCCGGGTTGCGGACGAGCATGGCGCCCATGAGGAGGCCGCCGTTGCTGGCGCCGGTGATGCCGAGCCGGCTCGGGGCGGTGATGCCGCGGGCGGTGAGATCGGCGGCGACGGCCGCGAAGTCCTCGAAGGCCCGCACCCGGTCGGCGCCGAGGGCGGCGCGGTGCCAGTCGGGCCCGTACTCGGAGCCGCCGCGGATGTTGGCGACGGCGTACGTGCCGCCGCGGGCGAGCCAGGCGCGCCCGGTGACGGCGTCGTAGCCGGGCGTCTGCTGGTCGCGGAAGCCGCCGTACCCGTACAGCAGGGCGGGCCCGGGCTCGTCCTGCTCCTCGGGGCCGACGACGAAGTACGGGACGGCGGTGCCGTCCGCGGAGCGGGCGAAGAACTGCCGCACGGCCAGGCCGGACGTGTCGAAGCGGGCGGGGGCCTGTTTGAGCACCTCCGAGTCGGCGCCGATGTGCCCGTACGTGAGGGTGGACGGCTGGAGGAAGCCGGACACGTCGAGGAAGAACTCGTCGGAGGCGTGCGCGTCGGTGTCGGTGATCGCGGCCGACGACAGCGGCGGCACCTCGGCGAGCGGCCGCCGGCTCCACCCGCCGGGCCCGGGGGTGAGGATTTCCAACCGCGTCGCGACATCGGCGAGGGTGTCCAGCACCAGGTGGCGGCGGGTCCAGCAGTGCCCGGCGAGAGCGGTCCGCCCGTCGGGCGCGAACAGCACCTGCGGCGTGCGGTCGCCGGCCAGGAAGGCCTCGAAGTCGAAGACGAGCAGCGACCCGGCCTGCTGTCCGAGCCACGGGCTCTTGGGGGTGACGACGAGCCACTCGCGCCACACGTACTTCCCGGCGTCGTCGGGCACGTCGATCCGCACGAGCCGCTCCCCGTCGACCAGGTGGACCTCGTACCGGAAGAAGTCCGTGCAACGGGAGACGAAGGACCGCTCGTAGCCGGGTGTCGGGTCGTGCCAGGCGGAGGCGGACACGTCGCCGGCCTCCGCTTCGAACACGGTCTGCGCGTCCTCCAGCGGGGTGCCGCGCCGCCAGCGCCGCACGGTGCGCGGGTATCCGGACGCGGTCAGCGAGCCGGGCCCGAAGTCCGTCCCCACGAAGACGGTGTCCTCGTCGATCCAGCCGATCCGCGTCTTCGCCTCGGCGACCCGGAAGCCCCCTTCGACGAACTCCCGCCGCTCCAGGTCGAACTCGCGCACGACGACGGCGTCGGAGCCGTCCCGGGAGAGCATCACCAGGGCGCGCCGGTACTCGGGGCGGAGCACGGACGCGCCGGCCCAGACCCACTCCTCCCCCTCGGCCGCGGCGAGCGCGTCGACATCGAGGAGGATCTCCCAGGCGGGTTCGTCCTTGCGGTACTGCTCCAGGGTCGTGCGCCGCCACACGCCCTTGGCGCGGCCGGCGTCGCGCCAGAAGTTGTACAGGTGTCCGCCGCGGCGGACGGTGTAGGGGATCCGCTCGGCGTCGTCGAGGACTTCCCGCAGCTCGGCCCGCAGGGCGTCGAACCGGGGGTCGGCGGCGAGCACGGCGGCGGTCTCGGCGTTCCGCTCGGCGACCCACGCCAGCGCGGTCGCGCCTTCCACGTCTTCCAGCCACACATACGGGTCTTCGGTCACCCGATGATTGTGCCGTGCCGGTCAGGCCGTCAGTGGCCGGTCGTCGGCACGCACCGGCGCAGGCAGCTCGGTCCGCCCGGTCAGATAGGAGTCGACGGCGGCGGCCGCGGCCCGCCCCTCGGCGATCGCCCACACCACGAGGGACTGCCCGCGCCCGGCGTCGCCGGCGACGAACACCCCCTCCGCACGGGGCGCCGCGAACCCGCTGTCCCGGGCGAAGGCGCCGCGCCCGTCCCGTACCAGCCCCAGCTGCCCTTCCAGACCGCAAGCACGGTCGGGTCCCGAGAAGCCGAGCGCCAGCAGGACCAGTTCGGCCTCGACGGCCTGCCCGGTCCCCGGGACGGGGCTGCGGTCCTGCGGT
Source organism: Streptomyces globosus (assembly GCF_003325375.1). Classification (GTDB taxonomy): domain Bacteria; phylum Actinomycetota; class Actinomycetes; order Streptomycetales; family Streptomycetaceae; genus Streptomyces; species Streptomyces globosus_A. The sequence continues at coordinate 4,100,458 of NZ_CP030862.1, forward strand.
TCGACCCGGGTCAGGTGCAGGGCGCGTACCCGCCCGCCGGCGTCGCCCTCGAACCGCAGCGTGGCCAGGGCGAACAGCCGCGGGTCGGCCCCCTGCCGCCCGCGGGCCTCCTCGTGCGCATGCGAGATCCGGTACACCTTCGGGTACACGGGCCACGGCTCATGGCCGGCCCGTCCGCTCCCCGGCTCGGGGTTGATGTCGATCTGCACGACCGACAGGGCGCCCTGCCGCAGCGCGGCCCCGACGCAGTCGGACCCGGTGTCCCCGCCCCCCACCACGACGACGCGCCGCCCCTCGGCCGTGATCCGCGGCTCGGCGGCGTCCCCCTCCCCCACCCGGTTGGCGCACACCAGGTACTCCATCGCCTGGTGCACTCCCGCCAGCTCCCTCCCCCCGACGTCCAGATCCCTGGCCTGCCCGGCCCCGACGGCGACGACGACGGCGTCATGGCGCCGACGCAGTTCCGCCGCATCCACCCCGCCCCCCACCTCGCACCCGGTGCGGAAGACGGTGCCCTCCTCCCGCATCTGTGCGATCCGCCGCTCCAGGTGCGACTTCTCCATCTTGAACGCGGGAATGCCGTACCGCAGGAGCCCCCCGACCCGGTCGTCGCGCTCGTAGACGACGACGGTGTGCCCCGCCCTCGTCAGCTGCTGCGCCGCGGCGAGCCCGGCCGGCCCGGAACCGATCACCGCCACGCTCCGCCCGCTGTGCCTGCCGGGCGGCGCCGGGCCGACGTACCCGCTCTCCCACGCGTGGTCGGCGATGGCCTGCTCGACGTTCTTGATGGTCACCGGGGCGCCCTCAAGCGCCAGCACACACGCGTCCTCGCAGGGAGCCGGACAGAGGCGCCCCGTGAACTCGGGAAAGTTGTTGGTGGCGTGGAGCCGGTCCGAGGCCGCCCGCCAGTCCCCGCGGGCGGCGTACGCGTTCCACTCGGGGATCAGGTTGCCCAGCGGGCACGCGCCGTGGCAGAACGGCACCCCGCAGTCCATGCAGCGGTTGGCCTGGGCGGACACGAGGGGCAGCAGCACCTGCCCGGCGTACACCTCGCGCCAGTCCCCGAGCCGCTCCTCGGCGGGCCGGGGCGGAACGGGGCTGCGTGCGGTGTGCAGGAATCCGGACGGGTCGGTCATGCGCCGCCTCCCCGGGTGTGCGGGCGGGCGTTCAGACCAGGCTACGTCGCCGGGCCCGGCTCTTCCCGTCGAAGGACGGCGTGCGGGCCCGCACCCGGGCCCGCACCCGGCACCGTCACTCCACCTCGCGGTGGTAGACGCCGGCCAGGGCATCGGCGAAGAGGGTGAACTGCACGAAAGCCTCTCCGCCGATCTCCAGCTCCACCGGCTCGGCGGCCACCAGTACGTGGTCGCCGTAACTGTCGAAATCGCCGGGGCTGTCCGCGACGCCGATGTGGATCGGGGTCTCGTCGGGAAGAGCGGCAAGCGCCTCGCGCAGCCGTCCGGCGGTCCATACCTGCGGGTTGTGGTCGAAGGTCTCAGCCATGCGGCAGACAGTAGGGCCGGCCGGGGCCCCGGGTGGTGGCGCCGCGCCGTTCCACCGCGCATCACCGCCCCGGAACGGCACCCCGGCCCGGGTCACAGGCCCCTGGTGTGCAGCAGCCGGTTCGGGGTTCCGGCGGGGACGTCGCCGAGTGCGTCGCGGACCGCCCGGCCGAGGAGTGCCGCGCGGACCTGGGCGGGGGTGGCGGACGGGTGGGTGGCGAGGTGGAGGGCGGCGGCGCCCGCCACGTGCGGGGCGGCCCAGGAGGTCGCCGCGGCGTCGGCGGTCGTGGCGCCGGCGCCGGCGAGCGCCGAGGTGATCTCCGCGCCCGGAGCGTACAGGTCCACGCACGCCCCGTGTCCGGAGCCGTGGCTGCCGCCGTCGGTCCAGTGGCGGTCGCTGCGCGTGGACGCGGCGACGACGATCGCGCCCCGTGCCCCGGCCGGGGAGTGGGCGCAGGCGTCGTCGGCGAAGTTGCCGGCCGAGACCACCACGGGGATGCCCGAGGCGATCAGCCGCTCGACCGCGGCGTCCAGGGCGGCGGACCGCTCTGCCAGGTTGAGCGACATGTTGACCACGGCGGGGCGCCGCGCGTGGGCGGCGACCCATTCCACGGCCCTGATGACGGCCGCTTCCGCTGTCGGACCGGAAGACGGGCCGGCGGACGGGCCGGCGTCCTTGCGCGCGCCCGGCCCGCTTCCCTCCCTCGCAGGCGAGGGCCTGCACGCGGACGAGCTCCGCGCCGGGAGCGACCCCGTACGTCCGGCCTGCGATGATGCCGGCGACGAACGTGCCGTGGCCGAGGCCGCCGCCGTCGTGGCAGTCCCCGGCGTCGGGGTCGCCGACGAAGTCGGCGCCGAGGACGGCCCGCCCGCCGAACTCGGCGTGCTTCAGATCGAGGCCCGTGTCCAGGACGTACACGCGGACCCCGCTGCCGTCGGTGCCCGCCGCGAACCGGCCGTCGAGGGGGCCGGTGCGCTGGTCGAGCCGGTCGAGGTGCCAGGGCACCCCCGCGCGGACGGCGGGCGTCGCCGGGGCCGGCGGCGGTGCGGACGCCGGCGCGGACGGCGGAGTAGCGGAAGGGGAGGAGGCGGGGGGCGGCGCGACCGGCTCCTCCTCGGGGGAGCACGCCGCGAGACCCGTCACACCCACTGCCGCCGCCACCGCCACGGCGGCCGCTCTCCGCCCCGCCCCGCCGCGCCCGCGTCCCATGCCGGTCCCCTGTCGCCGCTGCCGCCGCCGTGCCGCCGTCGGCGGTGGAGACGTACGGATCCCCTCCCCCGGTTGCGCCCCCGCCGGACCGGCGCCTCAGCCCCCTGCGCCCTCCGTCCGCGCCCGCTCCAGGACCGCCTCGACGTCCACCCCCGTGGGCAGCGTCCCGTAAGCCCCTCCGTGCTCGCCGCCCAGTCGGGAGGCGCAGAACGCGTCGGCCACGGCCCCGGGGGCGTGGCGCTGGAGGAGCGCGGCCTGGAAGACGAGGGCCATGGTCTCGGCGAGCTGCCGGGCCCGGTACTCCGCCTCGGCCGGGTCGGCGAGCTGCTTGTGCAGTCCGGCGACGGCCGCGTCCAGGTGCCGGTCGGCGCCGGCCGCGAGCCCGACCTCGGCGAAGAAGGCCTCGACGGTCTCCGGCTGCCGGGACATCGCCCGCAGCGAGTCCAGCGCCGCGACGTTCCCCGAGCCCTCCCAGATGGAGGACAGCGGCGCCTCACGGTAGAGGCGCGGCATGCCGGAGTCCTCGATGTAGCCGTTCCCGCCCAGGCACTCCAGCGCCTCCGCGGCGTGCCCGGGTGCCCGCTTGCACACCCAGTACTTGGTGACGGCCAGGGCGATCCGGCGCAGTACCGCCTCGTCGGAGTCCCCGCCGGCCACCCGGTCCGTGGCGCCGGCCAGCCGCAGCGCGGCCGCGGTGGCGGCCTCCGATTCGAGTGCCAGGTCGGCGAGGACGTTGCGCATCAGCGGCTGGTCGACGAGCGCCCTGCCGAAGGCCCGCCGGTGCGTGGCGTGGTGGACGGCCCTGATGGTGCCGAGGCGCATGCCCGATGCGCCGCCGAGGACGCAGTCGAGCTGGGTCGTGTTGACCATCTCGATGATGGTGGCGACCCCGCGCCCCTCCTCCCCCACCAGCCACCCGGACGCGTCCTCGTACTCGATCTCCGCGGACGCGTTGGACCGGTTGCCCAGCTTGTCCTTGAGCCGCTGGAGCGCGATCCGGTTGCGGCTGCCGTCGGGCAGCACGCGCGGCAGCAGGAAGCAGGACAGTCCGCCCGGGGCCTGCGCCAGCGTCAGGAACACGTCCGACATGGGCGCGGACGTGAACCACTTGTGCCCGGTGAGCCGGTACATGCCGTCTCCGGCCGGGACGGCCGTCGTGGTGTTGGCGCGCACGTCGGAGCCGCCCTGCTTCTCCGTCATCGACATCCCGGCGATCAGCCCGGCCTTGGTGTCGGGCCGGCGCAGTCCGAAGTCGTACGTCCGGGAGCCGAGCAGCGGCTCCAGCCAGGAGGCGAGCGCGGGCGTCGTGCGCAGCGCCGGGACGGCGGCGTACGTCATCGACACGGGACAGGTGTGCCCGGCCTCGACCTGGCTCCAGACGATGAACTTGGCGGCGCGTGCGACGTGCGCGCCGGGGCGGTCCTCGGTCCAGGGTGCGGCGTGCAGTCCGTGGGCGACGGCGGTGCGCATCAGCTCGTGCCAGTGCGGGTGGAACTCGACCTCGTCGATGCGGTGGCCGTAGCGGTCGTGGGTGCGCAGCACGGGCGGGTTCTCGTTGGCCAGGCGCCCCCATTCGGCGGCCTGTTCGGAGCCGGCGAGCACGCCGAGCCGGTGGATCTCGGGCAGGGCCCAGTCCGCGCCCTCGCGGTCGACGGCCTCCAGCAGGGCCGGGTCGGCGGCGGCGTCGTAGCCGTGGTGCGGCGGGACCTGGTTGGTGACCTCATGCGTCCGGGGCATCGTGTCCTCCAAGGGCACGCAGGGTGAAGGTGATCAGGGCGGGCACGACGTCGCCGGGGGCCGCGTCCCCGTCGGCGAGGGGCCCGACGAGCGCCTCGGCTGTCGCTCCGACAAGGGCGGCGGCGGTCAGGTCGGGGTCCTGCGGGGGGAGTTCGCCGCCCGCGACGCCTTCGGCGATGCGGGCGGCGAACACGTCGCGGAAGGCGCGGCGGAAGACCAGGCGCTCGGTCTCGACGGCCTGGTCGGCCGGCTCGGCGAGCAGGGCGAACGCCCGTCGCGGCGCCTGGAGCGCCCGGTCGGCGAAGGTCTCCGCGGCGGCGGCCACCCGCTGGGCCGCGGTGCCGGGGCGGTCCGCCGCCGCGGCGACGGCCTCGACCTCGCGGGCGACGAGGGTGCGGAACAGGGCGGCGGCGAGCTCGGACTTGCCGGAGAACACCTGGTAGACGCTGCCGGTGGAGATGCCCGCCTCGGCGGCGATGGCGGCGACGGAGCAGCCGGTGTACCCCTCCCGGGACAGCAGGCGGACGGCGGCTTCCAGGACGCGGTCGCGGCGGGCGTCGAGGCGGGCCTGCACGGCCGGGGGGCGGCGGTAGGGCATGCGAAGAATTGAAGCACTGATTCACTGCTTCATGCCAGAGGTCTGCGCAACCCCGGGCCGGGGCGGCGGGCGGCAGGGCCGACCGCCGCCCACCGCTCACCCCGCGGCCTCCAGGGCCTCCGCCAGCCCCTCCGGCAGCCGCCCGCCGTGGATCACCCCGAGGCTCTGTGTGGCGCGCGTCAGGGCGACGTACAGGTCGCTGGGCGCGAAGTCGGCGGGCTCCACGACGACCACTGAGTCGAACTCCAGGCCCTTGGCCTGGCGCGGCTCCAGCAGCACGACCTTGCGGGTGAGGTCGGGCTCGGCTCCGGCCCGCACCCCGGGCACACGGTCCGCGATGGCCTCGTGCAGCCCCCGCGGGGCGATCACCGCGAGCCGGCCCTCGGCCGGCGTACCCCGCCGCACCGCCTCCCCGACCTGCTCGGCCAGGTCCGCAGGCCCGCCGCCCCCGGCCCCGCCGGCGGGCCGCAGCCAGGGCCGGCGCCCGGTGGACCGCACCGACCGCGGCGGCTCGAAGCCGGGGTGGCGGGCCCGCAGCACGGCAGCGGCGACGTCCATGATCTCGGCCGGCGTACGGTAGTTGACGCCGAGCCGGACCAGCTCCCACCGGTCGCCCACGTACGGCTTCAGCACCTGGGCCCACGAGCCGCAGCCGGCCTCCTCCGCGGTCTGGGCGGGGTCGCCGACGAGGGTCATGGAGCGGGTCGGGCAGCGGCGCATCAGCAGCCGCCACGCCATCGCGGACAGCTCCTGCGCCTCGTCCACGATGACGTGCCCGAAGGCCCAGGTGCGGTCGGCGGCCGCCCGTTCGGCGGTGCTGCGGTGGTCGGCCTCCTCGTGCCGCTCGGCCATCCGTTCGGCGTCGATGATGTCGTGGGCGGCGAGGTACTCGTTCTCCATGTCCTCGAACTCGTACGACTCCGACCCGGCCGACAGGTCCAGCACGCCCTGCGCGTACTCGATCCGCTCCTGCCGTGCGCGTTCCTGCGCGGCACGCCGGGCGCTGTCGTCGACGCCGAGGAGTTCGGCGGCCTCGTCGAGGAGGGGGATGTCGGCGGGCGTCCAGTCGCCGGGGCCGGTCACGGGCCGCCGGATCAGTGCGGCCTCCTCCTGCGGCAGGTGGGCGGGATCGGCGAGGAAGTCGGCGACGAGAGCGTGCGGGGTGAGCGGCGGCCACAGGGCGTCGATCGCGGCGTGCACGTCCGCGCTGGTGGCGATCTCCTTGCCCAGCTGGGCGATGTCGTCGGCGCCGAGCAGGTTGGGGCCGCCGAACGGGTCCGCGCCGAGCCGGTCGGCGAGCTGGTCGGTCAGGGAGTCGATGACGGAGAACGCGAAGTAGGGGCGGGCCAGGTTGTGCGGCAGGCCCGTGGACCGTGCACGGTCGCGGGCCGCGTGGGCCATGGTCCGGTCGAGCAGCAGGGTGCCGTACCCGTCGTGGTCGATCTCCAGGGCCGGCTCGGGCACGAGGTCGTTGTCCTCGCCGCTTGCGGCGGGCAGCGCCTCGGGGAGGGTCTGGCGGTCGGCGACGACGCGGGCGAGGACGTCGGCCATCCCGGCGCGGCCCTTGATCTCGGCGGCGGCCGGGCTGTCGGTGCCGGCGGCCGTCACCCCGGGGAAGAGCTCGCCGATGGTGGCGAGGAGTACGCCGGTCTCGCCCAGGGCCGGGAGGACCTCGCCGATGTAGCCGAGGAAGGCGGGGTTCGGGCCGACGATCAGGACGCCGCGCCTGGCGAGCAGCTCGCGCCGGGCGTACAGCAGGTAGGCGGCGCGGTGCAGGGCGACGGCCGTCTTGCCGGTGCCGGGGCCGCCCTCGACGACCAGGACGCCCTGGTGGGGGGAGCGGATGATGCGGTCCTGCTCGGCCTGGATGGTCTCGACGATGTCGTGCATGCGGCCGGTGCGGGCCGCGTCGAGGGCGGCGAGCAGCACGGCGTCGGCGTCCGCGCCTTCGAGGCCGGTGCGCTCCGGGTCGGCGAGGTCCAGGATCTCGTCGTGGAGGGCGGTGACCTCGCGGTCGCGGGTGGTGATGTGCCGGCGGCGGCGCAGGCCCATCGGGTGGTGGCCGGTGGCGAGGTAGAAGGGGCGGGCGGCGTCGGCCCGCCAGTCCAGGACGAGGGGCGTGCGGTCGGCGTCGTCCTGCCTGATGCCGATACGGCCGATGTGGTGGTCGCGGCCGTCGGAGAACTCGAGCCGGCCGAAGCAGAGGCCGTTCTCCCCGGAGTTCAGGGCGGAAAGCAGCCCGGACTGCTCAGCGACCAGGACGTCGCGCTCCAGACGTGCCTGGAAACCGTTGCCCGCACCTTTGGCGAGGGCCTCACGCACGGCACGTTCGGCCTGCTCACGCAGGTCGTCGAGACGTGCGTAGAGCCCGTCGACGAATTGCTGCTCTTTACGGAATTCCGTGGTTGACAATTCCACTCCCGACCCGATATAGTGTCCTCGTAAGACTGCTTCGCGCTGCTCTCGAAAAACAGGCGCGAAGAATCCAATATATCGCTCCCCCTCCCTCGGAAGCCAAATCGCTCCGGGGTTTTTTCGTTTCCCCCCCCAGACCGCCGCGGGTCACCCGTACGGACCACTCGTCGAGGCCTTCCGGGCGATGCCCTGCTGTGGTGGACGTAGGAGCAGTCCACCCGACGGGGAGGCCACATGTACGAGATGCACCTCGGCGAGGCGACCAGCGGGCCCGGCCCGGTCTGGCACGTCGTCGCCCACGACCGGTCCGCCACCCTCTGCGGCCGGCCCCTCGTCCCGGCGGGCGGCAGCGACACGGACCGCCACTGCCTGCCCTGCATGTCGGCCTTCCACGCCGTCATGACCGGGGAGGCACCGGGGGGCTGACCCCGGCCCTGGACCGAACACGGGTTTGACCGGGCGGTGACGGGTGATACGCATGCACGTCCTCCGCTTCCGGGCGGACGGGAAGCCACCCGTCCGGGCCGGACGGGATGCCCGAGGGAGCCAGCATGCCGGAAGACGACACCGCCACCCGCCGACAGGACCAGGACGGAGCCGGAGCCGGGGCCCGCGATCGCGACCCCGGGCGCGCCTCGAACGCCGACGCCGGCCAGGCCTACGCCGGCGGCGAGCACCGCGGCAACGGACGCAACGAGAACCGCAACGAGCGGGCGGACCGCCAGTGGCAGGAACTGGTCCAGGAGATACGCGTCGTCCAGACCGGCGTGCAGATCCTCTTCGGCTTCCTCCTGACCGTCGCGTTCACCCCGCGCTTCCAGGAGCTGGACGACCCCGACCGGACGATCTACATCATCACCGTGGTCCTGGGCTCCCTCGCCACCGGAGCGCTCATCGGCCCGGTGGCCTTCCACCGCATCGTCTCGGGCCGCAAGATCAAGCCGGAGGCGGTCACGTGGGCCTCCCGCCTCACCATGACAGGCATCGTCCTGCTGCTCGCGACCCTCGTGTCCGCGCTCTCCCTCATCCTGCGCGTCACCACCGACGACCACATCGTGCCCTGGCTGGTCGTCGGCGTCCTGGCCTGGTACCTGCTGTGCTGGTTCGCCCTGCCGATGTGGGTGCGCGGCCGCAAGACCAACGGCAAAGACGATCCGGGGGACGGCAAACGGCCCCGCTAGCGGACGAAAACCGCATGAGCAGATGATCATCCCTGTGGCACAGTGGCCGGTCGTGCCACGGCCGCCCCGGCCGCGGCACCCGGACCCGACCGCGGAGGACACGCACATGACCGGCACGACCAGGGTGGCCGTCGCCACCTCGGCCCTGGGCCTGGCCCACGACTCGGACCTGCCCGTGCTGCTGGAGGCGCTGCGCGCCCGCGGCCTGGAGGCGGAGGCCGCGGACTGGAACGAGCCGGACCGCGACTGGTCGCGCTACTCCGCCGTGACCATCAGGTCGACGTGGGACTACGCCCTCCGGCGGCCCTCGTTCCTCGCCTGGGCGGAGGCCGTCGAGGCCGCCACCCTGCTGGACAACCCCGCCGACGTGGTCCGGTGGAACACGGACAAGCGCTACCTGCACGACCTCGCCGACCGCGGCGTCCCCGTCGTCCCCACCCGGTTCGCCGCCCCGGGCGAGGACGTGCCGCTGCCCGAGGAGGGGCACTTCGTCGTCAAGCCGTCCGTTTCGGCCGGTGCGCAGGACACCGCCCGCTACGCCCCGCACCAGCGCGGCCTCGCGGCCGCGCACGCCGCCGCCCTGCACGCCTCCGGGCGCACCGTGATGGTGCAGCCCTACCTGTCGCGAATCGAGGAGGGCGAGCGGGCGCTGGTCTTCCTCGGCGGCGTGTTCAGCCACGCGATACGCAAGGGGCCGGTGCTCACCGAGACCGGCCTCGACAACACCCGCACCCCGCACCCCGGCCTGGCCCCGCACCAGCCCACGGCACCCGAACGGGAACTCGCCCGGGCGGCCCTGGCGGCCGTGCCCGCGGACCGCCCGCTGCTGTACGCGCGCGTCGACATCGCGACGGCGGACGACGGCCGGCCGGTCGTCATGGAGCTCGAACTCGTCGAGCCGGACCTCTTCCTGGGGCACTCCGCCGACGGCGCCGCCCGCCTGGCGGGCCTCATCCGCGACCGCGCCGCATCCGCGGCCCGGCCCCGCGCCTGAGCGGTGCAGTCAGCAGCTTCGGCCACCCGCACCACCGGTACGCCGTCGGACGGCGAGCTTGTGGAAACGTGTCCGGACCTGCTGGACGGGACCCGCAGGCTCCCGCCGGACGACGAGGGCCCGCATTTGCCACCCCGTCGTGCAGGGCCAGTCGGGCACCCCGCTCCACGGGGTGCTCCTGAAGGACTGCCGGCACGTCCCCTGGTGACCGCTCCGACAGGGCAGACCCGACAGGCGCGGCGCGGTCCCACGGGGCCGAGGCGGGACTTATAGCAGACCGGCCACCCTCGCAGGGAGTTTTTCGCGAGGTTCACCCGTTTGCCCCGGTCCGTCTCGGCCTCAACAAAAGTGCGGGTAAATTCGTTGATCGTGACGGATTCCGGGGACCACGGCTTACCCCTTCCCAAGCGCCTCGACACGGCGCGGACCAGCCGCTGCAGCGCCACGGCCCTGCGGCGCGCTCTCGTACGCCCCCGCCACCGCCCGGCACGGAGGGCGGCTCCCGCGCATCAGGACGCGTTGAGCACGGAACCGCACACCGCGCACGCCGGGACCCGGGGCGCGCCGACGGCAGTTCCCTCGGCCCCCTCGCGCGGCGTGTGCACGGCATCCACGTGCAGGGACAGCACGTGTTCGAAGTGCTGTTGGCGCTGCAGTTCACGGCGGTCCGCGGGGTGCAGCCGGCCGACTCCTCCCGACGACCACGCGGTGAGGGCCGTACCGAGCACGGCGCACACCAGCACACTCCACAAGAACACGTCTGCCACGACGGCTGCCTTCCTCGACTGACTCAGGGCGCTCCCGAGACGATCCGGGAACACCTCGACATAACGCAGCGGCATATGCAGGGTTGCGCCCTGTCATCCGATTGCAGCCCCGCCCCCTCACCCCCGACCCCTCCGGCGAACGCTGCGGCCTGCGCAGGAAGGCGCCGACGGCCCTCATGCAGGCAAGGGGCGCGCGCCGGCCGCCGCGCGCCGCGCGGGGTGGCGCATGCGCATCCTCGGTTGTTCCCGCCCCTTCGCACCATGGGCCACACGCGTCACTCGCGTGTCCCGGGGGGCGCGCCCGCGCCCGGCGCGGTATCGGCCGAACGTGCAGCACAGACGGGGTGCGGGGCACCTGGCCGACCACCCCCCGACCCGTGCAGAACCGATAAGAAGACACGGGTCAACGCCCGCTGACACCGGCCGCCCTCACCTGGATGGAGCACAACCCAGTCCGGCGGCCCGCGCGTTGGGTGGACTATGACAACAGCACAGCACCCCGCCATGTACCCGCGGAGCGTCGACAGCGACGGCGGCGACGTGCGAACCGGCACCACGAGGGCGGGCTCGTGGACGTACGTTCCGACCCCGGCCTACGGGGACCCCGATGCGGGCCCGCTCCTGCGGCGCGGCGCCGACGAGGTGGTCCTCCACTACGCGGCCCCCGCGCTGGAGGCCCTCCTGGACACGCTCCGCAGCGTCGAGATCGCGTGCACGCGGAGGTGGCAGGCCATGGCGCGGCCTGCCGTGCCGGCCACGGCGTTCGACGTGTCCGTCCGCGAGTACCCCGGGCAGAGCCACCGTGTTTGAACCGTACGGTCTCCACGACATGACCGCCGCCCCCCACCCGCACCCGGACACGCTGCTGTTCTGGCCCGGCCAGCACCAGGAGCGGCACGACCACCACGAGCGCCATGACCGGCACGACCGGCACACCCTCCTCGGCACGCCGACGGCCGAGGGGGGCGTGCCGTGGGACGCGGCGGAGGAGCTGGCCTACCAACTCCACGAAGCCGCGGGCGCCATACCGGCCGAGCCACTCGACCGGATCGTCTTCGACGAACCGGCCGACCCGGTCGGCCCCGCCGTCGCCGGCCTGGGCACAGGCGTAGGCGTCGGTACGGGGACGGGCGCGGGCATGGGGGCGGGCATGGCCCCCTCGGCCGCCGACAAGTGGCCGCACCCGCCGGCCCACGCCGGCCACCGCCGGACGACGTCCGGGGCTTCGACCGTGACACTGCTCCGCACGGGCAGCCTGCTCACCTCCGTGCTGGTCGCGGTCATCGCCGCCGTCGTCAGCCTGTTCAGCGGCATGGCCATCTGCGACGCGCTGCGCCACAGCGCCGGGCCGCGGACCGCGCACGACGTGGTGAGCTGGTGGCCCCTGTTGATCTACGGGCCCTGGATGGTCGCCTCCCTGTCGATCCTCCGGGCCGCCCTGCACCAGCGACGCGCCATCCACTCCTGGTCGATCGTCCTGCTGTTCTCCACCCTCGCCACCCTGCTGTGCCTGGCCCAGGCGCCCAGAACCCTCGCCGGGCAGGCGGCGGCGACCCTTCCGCCGATTGCCGCACTGGCCTGCTTCCAGCAGCTCGTCCGCCAGATCACGCTCACGCGACCGCCCCGCCAGCCCTCGCCGCGGCACCGCAACAGCCGCAGCACGCGCGCGCCGGCCCCGATCCCGCCGCAGGCGGCCGTGCGGAGCCAGGCGGCCGCGGGCCTGCCGGACTTCGCGCTGGCCGACCGCGGCGGCAGCCTGCCGCCCTCCCCAGGGCGCAGATTCCGCTACGGGTCCTGACCGCGCGGCGGCACCCTGCTCCCGCGGCGCATGCCGCACCCCCGCACACCTCCCCCGCGCGACGCGCTCCACGCGCCGGCACACGTACCGACACGGCCGGGCGCGGCGCGGCCGGTAACCGGTGGCGACTCCTCGGCACCTCACTCCTTCCCGGACCGTCGAGGCCCGTGATCACGCACTTGTCCGGGAAACGAAGATCGAAAGCGATAGGTCACGGGTTGCCCGCGGTGTCAGTCCTTCGGGTCCACCCCACTGACCAGCCGCGAGGGGCAGCGCAGGGCTCCGGCCTGCTGCCCCCGCGCGGCCCGGCGTCGGCCACCGCCGACGCTCCCGCGAAACGCCCCGCACCGGTCCGCCCCCTCGGCGGGCCGGGCGTGCGCCGGGCGCCGCCGAGCCCTGCGCGCACACCATCCCTGCGAAACGAAAGGACACCACCATGGCCTACGAACTCACGCGCGCCGAGCGCATCCAGTACCGGCAGCGCCAGGACGAGGCGTTCCAGGCCGGCGAGGCGGCCGCCGCGAACCTCCGGGCCGCCCTGGCACTCGCCGGCCTCGTCCTCCCCTCCCTGGGCAACGACGGGCCGGTGGGCTGCCGGGGCATCGTCCGGCTCGGCGGTTGCAGTACGGCCGTCGCCGACAGGCTCGCCGAGGTCATCGCCGCCGGCGCCCGTGCCCGTGCCGGGCACGACGTGCAGCCCTGAGCGCTGCCGCGGCCCCTCCCTCCCCTCCGGCTCCGGCGCGCCCGCGCCGCGGCCGGCTCCTTCCGCCACGGCGACGCCGCCGTGGTCCGCCCCTCCCCCACGTTCGGAGTATGCGCATGGACGCATGGCAGTCCCTCAAACGCCCGAAGGCACCGCGGGCCGCACTCGACCCCTACCGCTTCCCCGGCCTGCGCGGCCTCACCGCCGACACGGAACCGGAAGCCCTGGAGCCCGAGGACCCGCTCCCCCCGGCCGCCCGGTCCTCCGACTCGCTCACGTCCTGCGACCGGCGGCGCCTGGACCTGCACGCGTGCCTCACCGTGGCGGGCGTCCCCCCGGCCGCCGAGGACCTGCACGCCATCACCGTGCTGTCGGCGGCAGACGACGCCACGTACACGGCCGTCCGGCGGTGGATCACGCACATGCGGTGAGCCGGAGCAGCCGCTGGACCCGCCCCGCCGGCCGGCGTCAGAACCGGATGTCGGCGGCGACGGGCAGGTGGTCGCTCCCCGTCGGCGGCAGGGTCCGGATCCGGGTGACCTCGGCCCCGCGGGCCAGGACGTGGTCGATACGCGCCGCCGGCAGCGCCGCCGGCCAGCTGAACGCGAAGTCCGGGGCCGGCCGCCCCGTCCGCCGTACGACGGGCGCGAGCCCCCGGTCGTCGACGGTGGCGTTCAGGTCGCCGAGCAGCACCACCCGGTCCAGCGGCTCGGCGGCCAGAGCCCGCCCCAGCAGGACGGCGCTCTCGTCGCGCCGGGCGGCGTCGAACCCGCGGAGCGGGCCGAGCCGTACCGACGGCAGGTGCGCCACGTAGACCGCGATGTCGCCGTGCGGGGTGCGGGCGGTCGCCCGCAGGCCGCGGTTCCACCCCTCCCCGACTCCGGCGGGCCGGATGTCCACCGGCCGCGGATCCGCGAGCGGGTGGCGCGACCACAGGGCGACGGTGCCGGCGGCCGCATGGTGCGGGTACTCCGCGCCCAGGGCCGCGGCGAAGACGGGGGCGGCCGCGGGCGTCAGCTCCTCCACGGCGATCAGGTCGGCGCCGGTGCGGGCCAGGGCCCGGGCCGTGCCCGCCCGGTCGGTATTGTCGTCGGCGATGTTGTGCTGGACGGCCCGCAGGTCGGCGGGCTGTCCGGTGCGCGGCAGCAGGAACGCGCCGAACGCGGCCGTCCAGGCGAGCGCCGGCAGCGCGGCCGCGCACAGCGCGGTCCGCGACCGGCGCAGCACCGCCCACCCCGCCAGCGGCGGCACGGCCAGGCCGAGCCACGGCAGGAACGCCTCGACGAGGCTCCCCGGACGCCCCGGCAGGTCCGGCAGGAGCCCCGGACGGACCAGCAGCACGCCCGCCGCCGCGGCGAGGAGGGCCGCACCCCGGCCCCGGCGCCACGACCAGCGTCCTCCCGCGCTCCGCCACGCTCCCGCTCGCCCCATCCCCGCCCGCCTCTCCCCCGTACGGCGGACGCCCCCGGCAGGCGGTCCGGCCGCGCGTAGGACGCGTACGGCGGCGCCCGCGGTTCCCGACCGGCCGCAGGTCAGGCCGGCTGCGGGGGCTCCTGTACCCCGGGGGCGCGGCGGACGCGGGCCAGGACGAGGACGGTGTCGTCGGTCGGCGCCGCGGGCAGCAGCTCGGCGAGGATCCGGTCGGCCGCCTCCTCCAGGGAGAAGACCGGGCCGGCGAGCAGGGCGCGCAGGGCGCCGATTCCGGTGTCGATGTCCTGGCCGCGGGCCTCCACGAGGCCGTCGGTGTACAGGGCGACCACGGCCCCCTCGGGCAGGTGCGCCCACGTCGAGCGGTAGGGGACGCCGCCGACCCCGAGGGGCACCCCGAGCCCTTCGCCGACGGTCCGCACTGTGCCGTCGGGGCTGCGTACGAGGGGCGGCGGATGTCCGGCGTTGGCGATGCGGGCGCCGCCGGTGCGGGCGTCGTAGACCAGGTAGAGGCAGGTCGCCCAGTCGATGCCGGACTCCTCGGCGCAGGCGTCCAGCTCGGCGAGGAGGTCGGCCGGCTCGGCGGTGTGCCGGGCCAGGGTCTTCGCCGTGATCCGCAGCCGGCCCATGTTCGCGGCGGCGGGCACCCCGTGGCCCATCACGTCGCCGACGACGAGGGCGACGCGGTCGCCGGGAAGGGCCACCGCGTCGTACCAGTCGCCGCCGACCTGGGTGAGCCGGCTGCCGGGCAGGTAGCGGTGGGCGATGTCGACGTGCGGCCCGGCGGCCGGGGCGTTGGGCAGCAGCGCGTGCTGGAGGGTGAGCGCGATGTCGTGGATCCTGCCGTACAGGCGGGCGTTGTCCAGGCACAGGGCGGCCCGGGAGGCGAGTTCCGCGGCGAGGCTGAGGTCTTCGTCGGCGAACGCGGGCCGGGCAGCGGACCGGCCGAACAGGGCGATGCCCTGGACGGTGCCGCGGGCGATCAGCGGCGCCACGAGGATGCAGTCGAAGCCGCTCTCCAGGAGCAGGCGGGCGCGCCCGGGGTGGGCGACGGTGCGGCTGACGAACTCCTCGTTCACCGGGACGGCGAGGGGGCGGCCGGTGCTGACCATCTGGTGGATGCTGGAGCCAGGCGGGTAGGTCACGCGGTCCGCGCCCTTGACGAGCTCCTCGGCGGGCGCCGGCAGGACGGTCCCGGAGGCGATCCGGCGGGTGATCAGCGGCCGCTCGGGGTCGAAGTCCTCGTCCTCGTCCATCCATTCGACGCGTTCGACGACGCAGCCGTCGCAGAAGTCGGGCACGGCCGCCTCGACGAGTTCGCGGGCGGTGGTGTCCAGGTCGAGGGTGGTGCCCATGCGGGCGGCGGCCCGGTCGAGGAGGGCCAGCCGCTGCCGGGCGGCGGTGGCCTCCAGGATGGCCTGCTCGCGGTCGGTGACGTCGAGGAGGAGGCCGCCGACCCCGCGCCGGGTGTCGCCCGCTCCGCTGAGCGGGAAGAAGCTGACCGAGCGGACCTGGTCGCGGTCGGGTCGGCCGGGGGTGCGCAGGCCGAGCAGGGCGCCGACGACGGAGCGGCGGCCGCGGGCCACGTCGCGCAGGGTGCGCTGGAGCTCCCCGCCGTCCGAGGTGATCATGATGTCGGCGGCGTGGCGCCCGAGGTGGTCGGCGAGGGGGATGCCGTCCATGTCGGCGAGGGCCTGGTTGAGGTGGACGTAGCGCAGGTCCTCGTCGAGCATGACGAGGCCGATGGGGCAGGTCTCGAAGAGGGCGTCGAGGAAGAGGAGGTTGGTCTTCACGCGGTCGAGCTCCTCGCCGCGCGCGGCCAGCCCGAGCACGACGGTGCCGCCGCCGGCGCCGGCCATCGGGAACACCCGGAAGCCGCAGTCGAAGATGCCGCCGTCGCGGTGCCGGGCGGGCATGCGGACCCGCCAGTAGCCGAGGGAGCGGGCGCGCTCCACGAGCCGGGCGGCCGCGTCGGGGGCGTCCGGGGGCGGGTCGGGGAAGAGGAGGGCGGCGGGCCGGGAGAGGACGTCGGCGGCGGCGTGGCCGAACAGCTGCTCGGCTCCGGGTCCCCAGTGGGCGATCCCGCCCGCGTCGTCGAGGGCGAAGACGGCCACGGCGACCTGCTCCAGCAGGGGCCCCGGCTCGGACAGGAGCGGACCGGGGCCGCTTCCGCCTCCCGGCCGTTCCTGTGGCATCGGGCGGCCCCCTTCCACGCAGGCGGCTCTCGGGGCCCGCGCCCGGCACGGGCCACTGCCTCAATTCTGCGCGCGGTCGCGCCACAGGACATCACGGATCGGCTCCGAAGCCGCCCCGGGCGGTCCGGGTCCCGGTCCGGGCGCCGGTCCGGGTGCCGCCGCACGGGTGGGCCGGGGTTGCCTCCCGGACGGCGTCCCCGCAGGCCGGGAGGGGTTTCCCGGGCCGGCGGCGGACGGGAGACAGGAAACGCGTCGACCTCCGGAGGCGCGGCGGACAGGCTGGATCCGTCAGCACGGAACGCAACCCCCAGGGGGAACCGATGCGCAAGATGATCCGCGGCGCCGCCGCACTCGCCACCGCCGCCGCGGCCGTCGTCGCACTCGGCGGGGCGGCCCAGGCCAAGCCCGCCGGCGACTGGGCGGGCTGCCCGTCCGGAGCGGTCTGCATCTACCCGCAGGACCAGAACCCGGCGGTGAAGCCGACCCACGTCTTCTACAGCTACGGGGCACACAAGATCTACAACCAGTACGGCAACCACTGGGTGCTGAACAACCAGACCGGCGGCGCCACCGCCGCCCTGTGCACCGGCGGAAGCGGCACGGGCTGCGGCGGCCGCATCGCCGCGCAGACCGGCGTCTACGCCAACCTGACGCCCGTCAACTCCGTCGCCCTGTACCGGCCGTAGTTCTGGGCCGGTTGTTCGGAACGCCTCCCGGGGCCGCCCTTCGGCGGGCCCGGGAGGCCTTCCGCATGCGCCTTTTCCCGCCACGCCGGTCACAGCGCGTACACGGCCGTGTTGACTCCGCTGTAGCCTTGGGCTGCCATCTCACGACCTCGGCGCACACTGCCATGGGGGATGCCGTGGGCGACCCGGAGAGCGGGCGGAACACGACACACCGGTACGGTTCTTCCGAAGCCGCCGACACCGCGCAGGGCGCGCCGGCCGCCGAGGCGGAACCGGCCGCGGACGCAGCCGGGGCCGCGGTGCGCTCCTTTCCCGCACAGTTGCGCAGGCTGCGCGTGGAGCGCGGCCTGTCGCTGGCGGGGCTCGCCCGCCAGACCCATTACAGCAAGGGCTACCTGAGCAAGATCGAGACCGGGGCGAAGCGCGTCACCCTCGACGTCGCGCTGCGCTGCGACCGGGTGCTGGAGGCCGACGGGGCGCTGGTGCGGCTGGCCCGCGAGGCGGACGCGGACGCCTCCCGGGCGGCCGCCGCGCAGGCCCCGCCCGCGGCGCCGTCGGCGCCCTGGCAGGCGGAGGGCGAGTGCCCCTACCGGGGCCTGGCGGCCTTCACCCCGCACGACGCCGACTGGTTCTTCGGCCGGGAGCGGGCGACCGCGGCGCTGGTGGAGCGGGTCTTCGAGCGCATCGGGAGCGGCCCGCTGCTGCTCGTCGGCCGGTCCGGGGCGGGGAAGTCCTCCCTGCTGAACGCCGGTCTGGTGCCGGCGCTGCGGCGCGGGGGCGGTTTCCCGATGGCAGGCGCCGAGTCCTGGCCCGTGATCCGGCTGACCCCGACGGCGCATCCGCTGCAGGAGCTGCTGGACTGCACCGCGAAGGCCCTCGACGGCGATCCGGGGGTGGGCGTACGGGAGTTGCGGCAGCGGCCCGAGCGGCTCCTGGAGGCGGTGCACCGGCTCTCCGGGGGCGCCGGCGGGGCCGGGGCCGGCCCTGCGGAAGGCGCGGCCCCGGGCCGGCGGCACGGGCTGCGGCCGGTTCTGCTCGTCGACCAGTTCGAGGAACTTTTCACCCTCTGCTGCGACGAGGAGGAGCGGCGGGCGTTCGTCCGGGTCCTGTGCGCCGTGTCCGCGGCGCGGCGGGCCGACCGGGCCGGCCTGGACCCGGCGGTGGTGGTCCTCGGAATCCGCGCCGACTTCACCGCCGGCTGCCTGGACCTGCCGGAGCTCGCGGCCGCGCTGGCGGACGGGCTGTTCGTCCTGCCGGCGATGACCGTGGCCGAGCTGCGGGAGTCCGTCACGCGGCCGGCCGCGCGGGCCGGCCTCACCCTCGAACCGGGCCTGGTGCCGCTGCTGCTCCGCGACGCCGGGGTGCGGGGGGCGGCGGCCGGGCCGGCGGCCGCCTCGGGCCTCGCGGCGCCGGCCGGTGCGCTGCCGCTCGTCTCCCACGCGCTGATGGCGACCTGGCAGCGTCGCGAGGGCGCCACCCTGACCGTCGCCGGGTACGAGCACAGCGGCGGCATCCAGGGCGCGGTCGCGCAGACCGCCGAGAGCGTCTTCGCCCGGCTGTACCCGGCCGAGCAGCGGGTGCTGCGGCGGATGCTGCTCGGCCTGGTCCACGTCGGCGACGGGGCCGCGGCGACCCGCCGCCGGATGCGGCGGGCCGTGCTGCTGGAGCAGTCCGCCGACCCGGGCGCGGCCGGGCGTGCCCTCGACGCCTTCGTCCGGGCTCGGCTGGTCACCGCGGACAGCGAGACCGTGGAGATCGCGCACGAGGCGCTGCTGCACGCCTGGCCGCGGCTGCGCGGCTGGATCCACGCCGACCGCGACGGGCTGCTGGTGCACCGGCGGCTCGCCCGTGCCGCCGAGGAGTGGGAGCGCGAGGGCCGCGATCCCTCCGTCCTCTACCACGGCACCCGCCTGGACACCGCCCGGACCTGGGCCGACGAGGTGGGCGGCCGGGCCCGGCTCACCCCGCTGGAGGCGGAGTTCCTGCGGGCGGGTGCCGCCGCCGAGGAGGCCCGGCGCGCCCACGACCGGCGCCAGGTCCGGCTCCGGCAGCGGATGCTCGGCCTCCTCGTCGTCCTGCTGGTGCTGGCGCTGACCGCGGGCGGGCTGGCCTACCGGCAGCGGGAGGCCGCCCTCGGCCAGGAGCGGCAGGCGCGGTCGCAGGCGCTCGCCGCGCAGTCCGCCGCGCTGGCGGCGGGGCGGCCCGAGGAGTCGCTGCGGCTCGCGCAGGAGGCGTACCGGACGGCCGCCACCCCGGAGGCGCGCGGGGCGCTGCTGAGCACGCAGTCCCAGCCCTTCCTCGCCCGGCTGGGCGGCCACAGCGGGCCCGTGAACGCGGTGGCCTTCGCGCCGGGCAGCGGGCTGCTGGCGAGCGCCGGGTCCGACGGGAGGGTGCTGCTGCGCCGGGTGGCCGACCGGAGGACGACGGCCGTGCTGACGATGCCGGGCAGGGTCCGGCACATCGCCTTCAGCCCCGACGGGAGCCGGCTCGCCGCCACGTCCACCGAGGGCCCCGTACGCCTGTGGGACGCCTCGGGCGGCGGCGGTCCGGCCGTGCTCCCGGCGGACACCGCGGACGCGCGCGCCCTGGCGTTCTCCCCCGACGGGCGCACGCTCGCCGCCGCGATGCCGGACGGCCGGGTGCTGCTGCGGGACCCGGCCGGCGGGACCGGCCCCCCGACGGTCCTCGCCGGGCACACCGGGAAGGTGAACGCGCTGTCGTACGCGCCGGACGGGCGGACCCTCGCCTCGGCCGGCTCGGACCGGACGGTCCGGCTGTGGGACACGGCCGGCGCCCGGAGCCTCGCCGTGCTCGAAGGGCACACCGCGGAGGTGCTGGGGGTGGCGTTCGCGCCGGACGGCCGGAGCCTGGCCAGCGGCGGCGGCGACCGCACCGTCCGGCTGTGGGAGGCGGCGCAGCGCCCCGCGACGGCGACGCTGACCGGCCACAACGACGACGTCAACGGCGTCGCGTACACGCCCGACGGCGGGGCGGTGGTCAGTGCCGGCGGCGACGGGACGACCCGGCTGTGGGACGTCCGCAGCGGCCGGCAGACCGCCGCGCTGTCCGGGCACACCGACTACGTCCTCGCGGCAGCCGTCGACGCGCAGGGCGCGGTGCTGGCGACCGCCTCGTTCGACCAGTCGGTGGTGCTGTGGGACCTGCGCGGGCGGACCCTGACGGCGCGTCCGTTCACCGAGTTCTGGCGGGTGGCGTTCAGCCCGGACGGCGCCCTGCTGGCCGCGGCGTGCGGCGACCACTCGGTGCAGTTGTGGGACGTACGGGGCCGGCGGCCGGTCCGGCGGCTGGAGGGGCACGCGGAAGCCGTGTACGCGGTGGCGTTCTCCCCCGACGGCCGGACGGTGGCCTCGGCGGCCTCCGACGGGACCGTCCGGCTGTGGGACACCGCGGGACGGACCGGGCCGGCGGTCCTGCCGGGGCATACGGGCGCCGTGTTCTCGGTGGCGTTCTCCCCGGACGGGCGGACCCTCGCGTCGGCCGGCTCGGACCGCACGGTCCGTCTGTGGGACGTGCCGGGGAGGGCGCCGCTGGCCACGCTGACGGGCCACACCGACTTCGCGAACGACGTCGCGTTCGGCCCCGACGGCCGCACCCTCGCCAGCGCGGGCGACGATCTGACGGTCCGCCTGTGGGACGTGCCGGGCCGCCGCCCGCTGGCCACGCTCACCGGCCACACCGGCGCGGTGCGGGCGGTCGCGTTCAGCCCCGACGGGCGGTCGCTGGCGAGCACCGGCAACGACGGCACCGTCCGGCTGTGGGACCCGCAGCGGCACGCGGTCGCGGCCGTCCTGGCCGGGCACACCGGTTCCGCCCGCGGCATCGCCTTCTCCCCCGACGGCCGCACCCTGGCCAGCAGCGGCAACGACCGCACGGTCCGGCTGTGGGACGTGGCCGGCCGGCGGCTGCGGGCGGCGCTGTCGGGCCACACGAACGCGGTGTGGGGCGTGGCGTTCAGCCCCGACGGGCGCACCGTCGCAAGCAGCGGCAACGACGGCACGGTCCGGCTGTGGGATCCCGAGCCCGCCGCCCGGCGTGCGGAGCCGCCCGAACGCCCCTGACGGGAGGGGGTTTCCCCAGGGTTTCCCGTTGCCCGTCCGGGTGGGGCGGCGCGGCGGGGTCGACGCGGCGGCCCGCGACCGGCCAGTGTCGGGGTGCGGGCGGCGTCACACCCCGAGAGCGACCCGCCCGCCTCCTGACACGGGCTCACCATGCCCCGCGCCACACGAATCGAGGGATCCGCATGCTTCGCCGGTCCGGCCCCATCGGCACGCTCATCGCTCTCCTGGCCGTCCTGCTGTGGGCGCCCGCGCCCGCCGCGGCAGCCGCCGACGACTCCTGCCGCATCCTCGCACCGGGCGCCTCCGCCGCGGCGGAGCGGGCCGTCGCCGCGGCCTGCGAGCAGGTCGCCGCCGACGTCTGGTACACCTGGGGCGGCGGCCACGGCCCCGAGCCCGGGGCCACGTACGGCCAGGTGGACCCCGACGACCCGGCGAGCGAGCACGATCCGGAACGGCTCGGCTTCGACTGCTCCGGCCTCGTCCGGTACGCGTACGCGCGGGCCACCGGCTCGGACATCCTGAACGGGGTGGCGTCCGCCCAGTACTACACGCACCGCGCGGCCGGGCGCTTCACCGCCGCGCAGGGGCTCGCCCCGCTGGTACCCGGCGACCTGCTCGTGTGGGGGACCCCCCGGCACCTGCACCACATCGCGATCTACCTGGGCGCGGGCAAGATGGCGGAGGCCCGGCAGTCCGGGACCAAGCTGATGGTCAGTGACGTCCGGCTGGGCTCCGGCTACCACGGGGCCATCCGCGTCAACCCCGGTCCCGTCGAGGGGCCCCTCTTCCGGACGTGGGGCACGGGCGTGTGGACGAAGGCCGAGCCGAAGCTGTCCGCGGCCCGCGTGTACGCCTTCCCCGGCCCCACGACGATCCGCGTCGGCTGCCAGAAGCACGCCGAGAAGGTCACCTCGGACGGCTACACCAACGACGTCTGGTCCTACCTGCCGGACTACGACGCCTGGATGACGAACATCTACATCCAGGGGCCCGCATGGCTGGACGGCGTTCCCGCCTGCGGGACCTGACCCGCCGCGCCGTACGGGCCGGCCGCCGGGCGGCCCGTACGATCCCCCTCTCCCCGGCACCGTGCGCCCGCCCGGGCCGCACCGTGCCCTCCCCCCACTCCGTACCGAAGCGCCGAGGAGCCCCGTGCACCTGACCCCCCACGCCCGCCGCCTGACCGCCGGGGCCGCCCTGCTGGCCTTCGCCGCCGGCCTGGCCCCCGCCGCAGCCGCCCACGCCGCGCCGCACTCCCCCGCCGCCGCCGCACCGCCGCAGCAGGCGCCGGCGCACGCCCCCGACGCGGCCGCCCTGGAGCGGGCACTGGCCGCGGCCACCGCGGCCGGGGCGCCCGGGGCGATGGCCCGGTTCACCGGCCCCGGGGGCCGGGTCCTGACCCGGACGACCGGGGTGCGGGACCGGGGAAGCGGTGCGGCGATGGACGTCGGGGCGCGGTTCCGGATCGGCAGCGTCACGAAGACGTTCTCCGCCGTCGTCCTGCTCCAACTGGTCGACGAGGGGCGCCTCGGCCTGGACGACCCGGTGGGCCGCCACCTGCCCGGGCTGCTGCCCGACGACCGGATCACCGTCCGCCACCTGCTGGCCCACCGCAGCGGCCTCGCCGACTACACGGAGGCCATGTTCGCGCGCACCGTGCCCGGTTTCGAGGCCGTACGGAACAAGGTGTTCGAGCCGCGGGAGCTGGTCCGCCTGTCGCTGCGCGAGCCGCGGACCAACGAGCCGGGCGCGGCGTACGCGTACTCGAACACCAACTTCGTGGTCGTCGGCATGCTCATCGAGAAGGCCTCCGGCCGCAGCGTGGGAGAGGAGTACCGGCGCCGCATCATCGGGCCGCTGCGGCTGCGGGACACCGCGTACGTGCACCCGGCCACGGCGATCCGCGGCCGGCATGTGCGCGGCTACCTGCACCCCGACGAGCCGGGCCGGCTGGTGGACTCCACCGAGCAGACGGCGTCCTGGGCTCAGGCGGCCGGGACGATGATCTCGGCTCCGGCCGACCTGAACACCTTCGTCTCGGCGCTGCTCGGCGGCCGGCTGCTGCCGGCGCCGCTGCTGGAGGCGATGCTCGCCGCGACGCCGACGGACGCGGCGGGCACCCGCTTCTACGGGCTGGGGCTGCGCCGCTACGACCTGTCGTGCGGGGTGCCGGTGTACGGGCACACCGGCACCGTGCAGGGCTACTACACGTACGCCTTCGCCACGCGGGACGGCCGGCGGTCGCTGGCGGCCATGGCGAACACCTCGAACCGGGGTCAGGCGAACACGGCCCTGGGCGGCACGCTGGAGGCCGCGTTCTGCGGGGCGAAGGCCGCCGCCCCGCGGTCGGGGCGCGGCTCCTCCGTCCCGGTGGAGGCGGACCTCCCCGAGCGCGGCTGACGCCGGGCCCGGGCTCCCGTACGGCCGGCGCCCCCACGGGGGTGGGGCGCCGGTCAGGCGGTGACGCGGATCTTGGACTGGCCGTGGCCGAGCTGCTCCCAGTCGTCCATGAACCGGGCGGTCAGGCCGTGCCGGGCGGCGAGGTCGACGAGGGTCTGGGTGCGGTAGTAGAAGTCCTCGCGCAGGACCTGGTGCTCCTCGCCCTCGGTGCGGTCGAAGGTGAAGTCGAAGAAGCCGCCGGGGGCCAGGACGCGGCCGACGTGGGCGAGGCATTCGTCGATGACCTCGACGGGCGAATGGGAGAAGACGCTGTGGGCGTGCACGACGTCGAAGTGCGCGCTCGGCAGGAACTCCAGTTTGAGGTCCTGGGTGATGGTCAGGTGCGGCAGCTTGTCCTGGAGTTTCTGCCGGGTGAGGGTCTGCTTGGCGGAGATGAGGATGTCCGGCGAGATGTCGATGCCGTAGTAGTGCCCGGGGTGGAGGTGCTGGATGAAGCGCCATCCGGCGCGGAGGTTGCCGCAGCCGATGTCGAGCATGCGGTGGTGCGGGGCCAGGCCGTGTCCGAGGAGGTAGTCGAACTGCATCTTGCCGAGGGCGAGCCAGCGGTCGTGGGTCTGGCTGCCGACGGCGGCCTCGGGGTTGCGGGCGGTGTCGGAGGCCATGACGGCCCGGTAGTAGGACACGTGGTCGCGGTGCTTGGTGCGCAGCCAGCCGTCGCGGGCGGCCCGGCGGACGTATCCGCCGATGCGCTCCGGGTGGCGCAGGGCGTAGCGGACTTTGTGGACGACGCTGGAGCGGTCGGCGGTGAGGTTCTTCTTGGTGGCCACGAGGTGTTCCTCCAGGTGGTGGGTGGGTGGAGGGCCCCGGCTGACGGGGCCTCCCCCGCGGATTTCAGACTAGGCCGCGGCGGCGGTGCAGCAGGACCGCCGTCAGGGCGACGAGCGCCGCGGCGAGCCCGAGGTAGACGGCCGTGTCGATGGCCTGGAAGGTCCAGAAGTCGGAGCTGGGGTACACCTTGTGGACGCGGCCGGTGTAGCCGTGCCCGGCCATGCAGACGCGGAGTTCCTCGCCGGAGAGCGCGCAGTTCTCCAGGGGGTGCTGTACGCCGTCGGGGGTGAGGTAGCGGTAGCCGGCCGACCAGCCGCTGCCGATGAGCCGCTTGGGTGTCATGCCGGGCGTGATGCGGTCGACGGGGGCGACCCAGTCGCGGCGGAAGAAGGTCAGGAACGCGGTGGTGGCCAGGACCGCGGCGGCGGTCAGGCCCATGGCGGGCAGGGTGCGGCGTACGAGGAGGCCGATCGCGGTGCCCGCGGCGAGGGCGAACAGGGCGCCGGCGACGGCCGCCGGGCCGGTGCCGCTGAGGATGTACGGGTCGAACCAGTAGACGCCGTCCTGCATGTTCGCGATCGGCTCCCACCACCAGGCGAGGAGGGCGGCGACGGCGGCGGACAGGAAGGTGGCGCAGAGCGCGGCGAGGCCGAAGCGGGCGGCGAACCAGCTGCGGGCGCCGGCCCCCTGGGTGAGGGCGAGTTTGACGGTGCCGCGTTCGATCTCCCGGCCGACGAGCGGGGCGCCCCAGAACATGCCGATGGCGGCGGGCAGCAGGACGGCGAGGGTGCCGAGGGCCCGGATGCCGGGCGTGTGGTCGAAGATGGCGACCTCGACGTCGACGGGGCAGGTGCCGTTCCAGCCCTTGCAGGCGGTCAGGTCGTGGCCGCCGACGATGTCGGCGAGCTCGGCGTGCCGGATGGCGGCCCAGACGGCGCAGGCGGCGACGAGGAGGAGGCCGGCGAGGGCCGGCAGGCGCTGCTGGCGCCAGGCGAGCCAGAGGGTGCCGTTCATGCGGCGGCTCCCGTCTGCGCGGGGTGCGCGGGGTGCGGGGCGGGCGGGCCCGGAGGGGTGGTGCCGGGTGCGGAGCGCAGGTGGGCGAGGAGGAGTTCCTCCAGCGAGGGCGTCGCGGTGATCCAGCGTGCGTCGGCGCCGGCCGGGAGGGCCGAGCCGGGGGCGTTGCGGATGACGGCGGTCAGCTGCCGGCCCGTGGTCGCGGCGTGCACGACGGCGGAGCGGTCGGCGGCCGCGGGCAGCCCGTCGGGGGTGTCGGGGTCGGCGCGGCCGGTGACGCGGGTGTAGGCCTCCCGCAGGTCCTGGGTGTCGCCGGCGAGCCGTATCCGGCCGCTCTGGAGGAGCAGGACGTGGTCGCAGACGTTCTCCAGTTCGGGCAGCACGTGCGAGGAGACCACGACGGTGATGCCGCGGTCCGCGGCCTCGGCCATGAGCAGCCCGGTCATCTCGTGGCGCACCAGCGGGTCGAGGTCGGCGAGCGGTTCGTCGAGGAGGAGGAGGTCGGCCTGCCTGCCGAAGGCGAGGGCGAGGGCGACGCGGGTGCGCTTGCCGCCGGAGAGGCTGCCGATGCGCGCCTTCGGGGGGATGTCGCCGTCGCGGACGATGCGCTCGGCCTTGGCCGTGTCCCAGTGGCGGTTCATCCTGCGGCCCAGGGCGAGGGTCTCCGCGACGGTGAAGTCCTGGTGGAGGGGCTTGTCCTGGCCGACGAAGGCCGTGCGTTCGCGTGCCGTGCGGGTGCCGGGGGCGGCGCCGAAGACGCGTATCTCCCCTCGGGTGGGCCGCAGCAGGCCGGTCAGCAGGTGGAACAGGGTGCTCTTGCCGGCGCCGTTGGGGCCGACCAGGGCGGCGATGCGGCCGGCCGGGAGCTCGAAGCCGCAGTCGGCAAGGGCTTCCTTCCCCCGGAAGGAGTGGTGGACTCCTTGGGCCCGTATCGCTGGCGGGGCGGTCGGGTCGTTCACGTGTTTCCTCTCGTGGCGGTGCGTCCGTGCCTGGTCAGGGCGCGGGCGCGGGGTCCGCCGGGTCGGTCGGTGCCGGGTGGGCCGGGGCCGGGGCCCTGCCGCCGCCCGCCGCCGCGCCGGGCGGGGCCGTGTCGGCGAGGGCCGCCTCGACGAGCGCCAGGATGTCGGCGCGGCCGAGCCCCGCCGCCTGGGCGCGGGCCGTCCAGGCGATGAGGTCGGCGCGCAGCGGCGAGTCGGCGGCGGCCTCGGGGCGGGAGAGCGAGCGGGTGACGAAGGTGCCCCGTCCGGGGCGCGGTTCGACGAGCCCCTCGCGCTCCAGTTCGCGGTAGGCCTTCAGCACGGTGTTCGGGTTGATGGCGGTCGCCTCGACGACGGCCCTGGCGGTGGGCAGCCGGTCACCGGGCTCCAGCACGCCGAGCCGGAGCGCCTGCTTGACCTGGTTGACGAGCTGCAGATACGTGGCCACACCGCTGTGCCGGTCCACCTGGAACTCGATCATTCCCACTCCTGCACCATTCCACTAATGTGTTAGTGGAATGGTGCAGCGGTTGATCGACTTTCGTCAAATCGCGCGGGGAGGGGCCCGGGCCGTCCGCCCGGGCCCGCGTCAGGGCCGGCGCCGGGCGGCGGCCGTGAGGGCCCGGATGCGTTCGCTGAAGTCCGGGTCGGGCAGGGGCAGTTCGAGGTCGTCGTCCACGTAGTTGACCGCGGCCGGGACGTATTCGAGTACGGCGTCCACGGCGGCCCGGCCGGGACCGGGGCCGGGACCGCCCGGCCGCAGCGCCCGCAGCACGCGCAGCGCGGCCGGCAGTGCCGCCTCGGCCGCGGGGGCGGTCTGGCGGTGCCACCAGGACGCCTGCCGGTTCTCGCCCAGGGCGAGGTGGTGGAGGTAGAGGCAGTAGGAGGCGATCGGGTCGCCGGCCCCGGAGGCGTACTGCCACCAGAAGCGGGCCGAGTCCTCGGTGTCGGCGAGCAGCAGGAGGCAGCCGAGGACGCGCGCGCCCGCGGGCTGCGGGAGCGACTGGGTGAGGAAGCCGCCGCCGAGGGCGGTGACGGCGGCCCCGCTGGCGGCCGCCTCGCACAGCGCCCGCAGGTCGTGCGCCGCCGCCCGCATGGCCGCCTGCCGCTCGGCGGCCCCGGCGGGCGCGGGCGGGCCTGCGGCGGGCCGGCACGCGCCGGGGCCCTCGCCGGCGGCGGGGGCGGCGGGGGCGGAGTCCGCGATGTCGGCGGGCGGGGGCGGGGCGTCGCGGAGGCGGGCCCGGGAGAGGAGTTCGTCAACGGTCGAGGCCACGGGGGTGTCCCTCCTCGGCGGTGCTCGCGGGGTGCAGGATGGTGTGCAGGTTGCGCTTGGCGTGCCGCTCGGTGGAGCGCACCGAGGCGAGGGAGACGCCGAGTTCGGCGGCGGCCTCGCCGTCCTCCATGCCGCACAGGTGGCGCAGGACGATGACGTCCCGCTGCATCGGGGCGAGTTCGGCGACGGCCCGGAAGAGGGCCATGCTCTCCCCGATCTGGCCGAGCGGGTCGGGGGCGGTGGCGAGGGCGACCGTGTCGAACGCGGTCTGGGCAAGCGAGAGGCGGCCGTCCTCCTTCGGGGCGCGTTCGAGGACCGTCTGGCGGAGGATCGGCCACGCGAACCGCTCGGGGTTCTCGCTGGCCAGCGCGTCGTGCCAGAGCAGCAGCAGGAGGGTGAACACGTCGGCGACGGCCCGGTCGACGAGGGCCGGCCGCCGCAGGAACACGGCCGCGTACCGGCGGTAGCGCGGCCGGTGCATCTCCTGGAACGCCAGGTAGTCCAGCGGGACCTGGCGGGCCGGTGCAACCGGGCCGCCGCGGTCCTCGTGCAGGCAGTCCTTGATCCAGGACGTCTTCTTGCCGGCGTGCCGGGCCGCCATGACCCAGCGCAGCCGCATCGTCTCGTACGGGACGCGGGGCCGCAGGGCCATCAGCACGGCCCGGGCGAACGTCCAGCGGGGGTAGCGGCCCACGGCCCGCAGGAGTTCGGAGAGGTGGGACTTGGGGCGGCCGGTGCGGAGCCGGAGCTCGTCCAGGGTGAGGCCGCTGTCGTGGAAGGCGTCCCGAAGCGGCTCCAGCCAGGCGCGGTGCGCCGCGCCGGCGCCGTCCGCTATGGGGCCGAGGGGCCGGCCCGGCTTGCCGCGGCGGTCCTGGGGGACGTCCTCGGACGCCGAGGGGATCGTCATGCCCGCACCTCCCCCTGCGGGCCCCGGTCCGCGGGCCGGCCGGGGAGCGGCTCGGCACCGCCGTCGGGGGGCTCGCGGTCGGCGGGCTCGCGGTCGGCGGGTCCGCTGCCCGCCTGCACGATCTGCTGCACGCCCAGGGCGATCGAGGGGATCAGGGCGGCGACGGCCGCCACGGGCTGCCCGGCCGCGACCATCACCGCGCAGAAGGCGGAGATGGCTAACAGGGCCACCACCGTGACGATCATCCGGTTGTTCTTCATGCGCCGTCCTCCGGCTGCCACGTCTTGTCGATGTCCGTTCGGGATCCGGCTCCCGGCACCGGCGGCGCCCCCTCCAAGAGCCGGAAGCAAGCATGGAGTGAACACGGACGGACAGGGGCGGAAAAAAGCAGAACGGATCGGAACGGGGAACAATCAGACGCCGACCGGCAGCCGGTCGCCGTTCAACCGGCTGCGAGCGGCAGGGTCGCCCGCAGCCGGGCCCCCTGAGGCGCGTCGAGCGCGACGAGCGTGCCGCCGAGCCGGGTCGCGATGTCCCGCGCTATGGCAAGGCCCAGGCCGGTCCCGCCCTCGTCGCGGCTGCGGGCGTCGTCGAGGCGGGTGAACCGCTCGAAAACCCGTTCCCGGTCCGCGGCGGGAATGCCCGGACCGTCGTCGCACACCTCCAGGACGGCCGCGCCGCGGTCCCCGTCGACGCGCAGGGACAGCACGACCCGCCGCTCGGCGTGCCGCTGCGCGTTGTCCAGCAGGTTGGCGACGAGCCGCGACAGCCACAGCGTGCTCCCGCGGACGGTGGCCGCCCCCACCAGGTCCGGCTCGACCGGGACCGGACCGCCCCGCCGCGCCCGGGCCGCCTCCCGGAGCAGCCCGGCCAGGTCCACGCGGGTGTCCGGCGGCGGCTCCGACGTGTCGAGGCGGGCCAGCAGCAGCAGGTCGGACGCCAGGTCCTGGAGCCGGACGGTGTCCTCCAGCGCGCCGCTGACGAGCTCGCCCCACAGCGCCGGGTCGGGGTGCGCGCGGGCCACCTCCAGCTGGGTGCGCAGGACCGTGATGGGGCTGCGCAGTTCGTGCGAGGCGTCGGCGATGAAGCGGCGCTGCCGTATCCCCGCCGCCTCCAGCCGGTCCAGGGTGGCGTTCATCGTGACGGCGAGGCGGGCGACCTCGTCCTGGCTGCGCGGCACCGGCACGCGGCGGTGCAGATCGCGCTCGCTGATCTCGGCGACCTCGGCGCGGATCGCCTCCACCGGGCGCAGCGCCCATCCGGTGACCCGCCACGTGACCAGGGCGACGGTGAGCACGAGCAGCGGGACGACCACGGCCAGGACGGCCTTGAGCGTCTCGTCGGCCGCGTCCGCCTGCCGCAGCGACGTGCCCGCGTAGACGGTGACGAGGCCGCCACCGGTGACCGTCGTGACCTGGACGACGCGGTGGCGCTGCCCGCCGCGCACCGGTCCGCGCTGCCACGTGTCGCGGACGGTGCCCGGCTTGCCGGGGCGGGTCGGGGTGAGGGCGGGGCTGCCGGACAGGTTCGGCGTCGCCGCCAGGACGCGGCCGCGGGCGTCGACGACCTGGAGGAAGTCGATCCCCCGGCCCGGTGCGAGCACGGGCTCCAGCCTGCCGCGCGCCGCCGTGGCGGCGGTGGCGAGGGCCTGCCGCTCGGCATCGGCCTGCGCGCCGCGGACCAGGTTGCCGTCGAGGATGCCGAGCACGGCGAACGAGGCCGCGCCCAGGGCCGTCGCCACCACGGCGGTCGCCCCGAGCGTGGCCCGGGCCCGCACGGAGCGCGGCCGCAGCCGCCGCAGGAGGGCGCGCAGCCGGGCGGACGCGGGAGCGGGCCCGGCGGCGGCCGCCGCCGTCTCCGGCTCACCCACCGTCGGCCGCCAGGCGGTAGCCGGCGCCTCGCACGGTCTCGACGGCGGACCGGCCGAAGGGGGCGTCTATCTTCCGGCGCAGGGCGCTGACGTGCACCTCGACGACGTTCAGGTCGCCGTCGTAGGCGGCGTCCCAGACGTGGTCCAGGATGTCCCGCTTGGCGACGACCTCGCCGGCCCGCCTGGCCAGGCACTCCAGGACCGCGAACTCACGGGACGTCAGCCGTGCCTCCGTCCCGCCGCGCGTGCACCGCTGCCTGGCCGGGTCTATCACCAGGTCGCCGAACTCCATCACCTGCGGGCTCCGGCGGCCGGTCCGCCGGACCAGGGCGCGCAGCCGGGCGACGAGGACCACGTACGAGAACGGCTTGGAGAGGAAGTCGTCGGCGCCGGTGTCGAGCGCCTCCGCCTCGTCGTACTCGCCGTCCTTGGCGGTCAGCATGAGGATGCCGGACTCGCAGCCGCCGGCGCGCAGCCGGGCACAGACCCGGTAGCCGTTGAGGCCGGGCAGCATGATGTCGAGCACGATGGCGTCGTAGTCGCGCTCGGAGGCCAGCCACAGGCCTTCCAACCCGTCGTGGGCAACGTCCACGGAGAATCCCTCCGCCTGCAGGCCCCGCTGCAGGGCGGCGGCCAGCCGCCGCTCGTCCTCGACCACCAGTACACGCATGGGGACAGGCTCTCAGGTCCGCCGGCCGGAAGGCTGAAGAGGTCTTCAGACTCCTTCAGCGGGGCTTCAGGATCCGCGGTGCAGTATTCCCCCGTAGCCGGACCCGTACGACACGAGGAGCAGCCCCATGAGCCAGAACGCCGGCCCCCGGCCCCCCGAGCAGTCCGAGACGCCGAAGGCGGCCGGCCGCGGGCGCATGGCCCGGCTGGTGCGCCAGGGGCGTACGCGGTGGATCGCGCTCGGACTGGTCGCCGCGGCCGGCACGGGCGGCGCGGTGGCACTCGCCGCAACCGTGCACGACCACAGGGAGCACGCACGGGCCGGCTTCAGCGCGATGGTCCGCGAACACCACCGCTTCGGCGAGTGGCAGCCGAAGGGCGCGCCGCGGCCGGAACCGAAGCGCCACCGCACGGGCGAGGCCTCACCGTACGGCGACCCGGGGCGCGGCCGCGCCCCGGCCCCGGGCCACCGCACCGGAGCCGCGGCGAAGGCTGCCCCTCTCCCGCTGCCCGCCCTCCCGGCGGCGGAGGCCCTGGCGAAGGCCACAGCCGCGGTCAAGGACGCGAAGGCGGAGGCAGTGCGGGTGATCCCCCAGAAGGGCGGCGGCAGCGCCTGGCTCGTCGTCCTACGGGACACGAACGGCATCCGGCACGCGGTGACGGTGGCCGGGGACGGCACGATAACGAGCAACGCGACGCGGGGGTGAGGGACGGGACTCGGCGTCTCACCCCGCGAACACCCTCTCCGCCTCCGCCCGGTATCCCTGCACCAGCGGCTCCACCGCCGACCCCGCCGCGGCCCCCGCCCCACCCCGGACCAGGCGCCGTACCTCCTCCGCCGTCGCGTGGCTCAGCAGCCAGCCGCGGACCCAGTCCGCGTCCCCGCCGGCCGCCCCGGCCCCGGCCGTCACGGCCCTCCCGATGGCCGCCTCGGCGGCCGCGCAGGCCGCCGCCGGGATCCGGGCCGTGATGACCGGGAGCAGGTGTTCCTCCCCCGCCCGGATGTGGTCGGCCAGCAGGTCGCGCCGGCGTGCGAGAAGTGCCGCCAGTTCCGGCGCGCCGTGGGCCGGGTCGGCGGCGAAGCCGTCGGCGGCCGCGTCGGCGGCGGTCTGCAGGGCCTCCAGTGCGCGGTGGTCGTCGACGAAGCGGACGATGTCGGCGATCGCCCCTGCGGGGTCGGCCGCCGCGTCCAGGACCAGCGGCCACAGGATCTCGGCCTCGCCGCGGTGGTGGGCCCGGACGGCTCCGTGGTAGCGGCGCAGGTACGCGGCGATGGCGGCGGCCCGCTCGGGCGACACCGGGCGTGCCCCGGCGGCGAGGTCCGCGAGCAGCCCGGCGAGCCGGTCGGCGTCGGCGAGAATTGCCCGGTGGGCGAGCCGGAGGCCGGTCAGGTCGGGAACCGCCCGCAGACCGCGCGGGGTTGCCGTGGTGACACGATCGCTGTTCATGGGTACGACTGTGCGCGCCCGGGCTGTCCGTCCGGTCAACGTTCGATGAACGCCCGCGCCGGCCCGTAGGCTCGAAGGCCCGTACGTACGCGCGCAGGCGGTCCTGCGCCCGTTTCCGCCGTCCACCCTGGGGAATGCACGATGCCGTACTCCGGTCCCGGTCCGCAGTCCGTCGACCGCGCCCTGGCCATCCTCGACGCCGTGGCGGACGCGGCCGGGCCGGTCAGTGCCAAGGTGCTGGCGCGGCGGCTGGGGTGCTCGCTGTCGACGGCGTACCACCTGCTGGGGCCGCTCACCGACCGCGGGTACGTGGTGCGCACCGTCCGCGGTTACGCGCTGGGCCCGCGGATCCCGGGGCTGCACCGGAGTCTGCGGCGGGATCTGGAGCCGGCTCCGCGCATGGCGGGGCTGTTGGCGGGGCTGCGGCGGGCCACGGGGGCGGAGGCGTACTACACGGCGTACCGCGGGGGGCTGATCACGGTCGTGGACACGACGGCGCCGGTGACGGACACCGGCAATCCGTTCACGCCCGGCCGGGAGACCCGCGCCCACGCCACGGCCCACGGCAAGGCGCTGCTGGCGGAGTTGCCGCGGCCGGTGCTGCGGCGGTACCTGGCCGAGCACGGAATGGCCCGGCTGACCGGGGCGACGATCACGCGGGCCGACGTCCTGGAGGCGGAGTTGGCGCGGGTGCGGGGGCAGGGGTTCGCGGTGTCGGAGGGCGAGGCGGATCCGGCGTTCACCTGCGTGGCAGTGGCCCTGCCCCGCGGGGCGGGTGCGGAGGGCGCGGACGGCGGTGCGGTGCACGCGCTGTCGGTGTCGCTGCCGAGCGGGGAGTACCGCCGCCGGCCCGCGGAGCTGCGCGGCGCGCTCGTCCGCGCGGCGGCGCGCGCCGCGGCCGCGGCGGCGCCCGGGGGCGGCGGGACGGCCTGACGGCCTCACCGCCCGCGTCCGGCGCCCTCGGCCGCACGGGCTGCGGGTTTTCCGACGATGCCGGAATTCCGGCCGGCCGAGCATGCGGCGGGCGCGGCGGGCTGCCACGCTGGGCAGCATGATCTTCATCGCTGTCAGGTTCGACGTCCGCCCCGAGTTCAGCGACGAGTGGCTCGCGATCGTCGACGACTTCACGCAGGCCACCCGCAACGAGCCGGGCAACCTCTTCTACGACTGGTCGCGCAGTGTCGACGACCCGAACAAGTACACGCTCCTGGAGGCCTTCGCCGACGCCGAGGCGGGTGCCGCGCACGTGGCCTCCGACCACTTCAAGGCCGGCATGGAGGCGATGGCCGGGGCCATCGCGACCACGCCGGAGATCATCCACGTCGAGGTGCCCGGCCAGGGCTGGAGCGCCATGGCCGAGCTGTCCCCGCGCGGGGCCTGAGCGGCCGGCCCCCGTCAGGTGGAGGTGCCGAGCAGGCGGGCTGCCGCCTCGCGCATCTCCACCCTGCGGACTCTTCCGTCACCGCTCGGCGCCGAAGTGGAGGCCCTGGGGCTGAGCGGGAGCATCGTCCAGTCCGCGGACGAGCTCTCGCTGTACCGGCTCCTT
Organism: Streptomyces globosus; assembly: GCF_003325375.1. Lineage (GTDB taxonomy): Bacteria > Actinomycetota > Actinomycetes > Streptomycetales > Streptomycetaceae > Streptomyces > Streptomyces globosus_A. The sequence goes on from NZ_CP030862.1 coordinate 4,134,683, forward strand.
GCCTTGCAGGCGCTCTGCCAGACGTGCCACGCCGACACGAGCGGATCGCCGAGGAGGAGTTCGCGGCCCACGGCGTGTCCTCCATCGCGGACGGCACTGACGAGGACTGCGCCACCGGCGCCTGTCCGGTGCGCTGATCGCAGCGAGGCGACCCCGCGGGCTTGCGTGAGGTCGGATTCATCGGTACGAGGTGATGGGGAAGCGTGAGCCGCCGACGCAGTCCGGACATGGGACCCTGAACAGCCTCATGCAGGTAGCGCAGCCCTCGAATCCGTAGCAGTCGGGACACCAGATCCGGGCGTGACCGGCGCACATTCCGCAGAGGTCTCCCCAGTACAGGAGGGCGTCGAGCGCGCTGACCGGCTTCCGGGGGTCAGTGCGAGCCACTACAGGATCTCGCCACGACTCCGTGCGTTGGCGGCCGCGAGCTTGCGCCTGAGGCTCTCTTGCGACTCCTCGCCGGCCTCGTCGTGCGCGACCACGACGGCGTCCTGGTCAAGGCCGAACATGTCTTCCGCCTTGGAGACCAACAACCTCCCGTCCCGGCCGTACATCCGCATGGCCAGGGCCAGGAGTTCTCTCTCTTCCGACATGGTCGCCAGCCCCTCGTATCGTTCACCTGGCGACAAGAGTCGCGGGAGACGGGGGCTGGCTACAGGGACGGAACGTCCCCCTTTCGCGACGTTACGTAGCCACTCCGAGCGCGGCGGCGAGCTTCCGGAGGCCCGGGGGGCGTGCCGGCCCGGCCCACAGGTCGCTCACGATCGAGACGGCGTGGGTGTGGTGGCGCATCCACCCCGGGGCCACATCATTGAGTCTCGTCAGGGCCTTCACGGCCCCCTGGGCGTCCCCGAGGTCGGTGTGGGCCCGAGCTACGTCGAGCAGCATCCACGTGCGCCATGAGGGGGGTGTGTCCGCGCTGAGGCGTACGCCCTTGGCCAGTTGCAGCGCCTCGTCGGGGCGGGCGTGCTGCACTGCGAGGCGTACGCGCTCGACGCGCACCGAGGAGCGACTGAAGACCGACACCAGCTTGCCGTCGACAGGGGGCGGGAGCCTGAGGAGCTTCTTGGTTGCGTCCTCGGCCGTCGACATCATGTCCTTGGCGGTCTCGTAGTCCCCGGCCCGCGCGGCGGAAGTGGCTGCGGACATCACCAGGCCGCCCCAGACGCGCACCTTCTCTGCGGTGTCGGGCTGCTCCCGCTCCACCTTGTCGGACGCGTAAATGGCAAGGTGCGTGGCGTCATCGAGTCGGTTCTGGCGCTGGTAGTTCCAGGCGACAGAGTTGCTGATCATGGAGCCGAGCAGGGGGTCGGAAGACTGCTCCGCGGCGGCCATCGCGCGCTCAAGCGCAGACAGGGCGAGGTCAGTCTTGCCCAAGCGGATTGCAAGGTGGCCGGCGAGCTGGAGGGCCTTGCCGAGCGCCGCCTGGCCCGCCGCGCGGCTGTCTCCGCCACCCACGGAGGCGGTGAACCGGGCGTCGTTCAGGATGCCGGGCAGCACGGTCATGAGCTCACCGAAACGGGCGGCGTGGTACAGCGTCCAGCCAGCCGCCAGCTCCTTGCGCAGGAGCGGGATCGTGAGGCGCTCGGTGTCGGCCGGCTCGGGCGGCGGGGCGAACATCGGCGGCATGACGGCGCGGCGCAGCGCCACAAGCTGAGGGGGGTCCGCCTCTCCGGTCGACGGGACCGCGGGCGGATCCCCCAGGAGGGCGATCAGCTCGACGCCGAGGCCCTTGGCGAGAGTGTGGAGGGTGGGGAGCCGGGCGGAGTGCTTCCGCCTCTGCTCCAGCTTCTTGATCACGTCCACGGATACGTCGGACAGCTCGGCCAAGCCCTCCTGCGTGAGGTTGGCCAGTTTGCGGAGCCGTGCGAGTCGATCCCCCAGGTGCTCAGCCATGGTTCGAGAGTACAGTCGACCGCCGAGGACCGAGGTCAGTAGCGGGGGGACTCATGGGCATCTGGTGTTGCGCGTTCTGCGGAGGCGAAAACAGCGACGCGCTCGTACACTTCCGCTTTGCCGGCGGCGCCGCCCCGACATGAATTCCCTGACCGGGGAAGCAGACGAAACACCTGTTCAGGACGGCTGAGTCGCCCTCCGAGAAGTCACCCTCAAGCTGTACGGATCGAAGCAGGGACGTCGTAGTCGGGCCCGTCGAGAAGGACGGTGAACTCCAGCGCGGGGCAGTTCGGCCGTACTTCGGCGATCACCGCCGCGTACTCGGAGGTCTTGAAGCGCTCGGCGGCGATGAGCAGCCGCATCCCGGACTGCCGGACCGCGTACCCCAACTCGAGGGCGCGGTAAGCGGGGTTGACGGTGACGAGGATCGCGCCGATCTTGGCGGTGGCGTACTGGGTCAGCGTCCACTCGGCGCGGTGCGGGGCCCAAATGCCGACGCGCGACCGGCGGGCGCCGGTCGCCCTGGGCGGTGCCGAGGCCGAGGAGCCCGAGGGCCAGGGCGTCGGCGTCGGCGTCGGCCGCGAAGTCCGCGTACGTCCAGCGGCGCCCGGCGGCAGCCTCGACGAGGGCGTCGCGGTCGGGGAACCGGCGTACGGTGCGGTCCGGGTTCTCCCCGACGGTGTCGCCCAGCAGGGGCACTTCGCAGGCGCCGGACGCATGGCTCGACGCAGCGGACACGCGTTCCACCTCGATCGGTGGCGGCGCATCCGAGCGGTCCGGAGGTCACTCCTCGATGGCGCCGCCGAGGCTTCGGAGGTGGCGGCGGAAGGTGTACGAGGGGTCGGCCTCGCGGAGGACCAGGTAGTCCTCGAAGGCGGTCTGGCTGCGGAGGCTGCGGCCGGCCCGGATGAGGCGGGCCTGTTCGCGTTCCGTCCGCATGATGTGCCGGGCCGTGTCCAGGAGTTCCTCCACGTGGGACGCCTCGGCGAAGAGGACGCCGTCGGCGTCTCCGAAGACGATGTCCCGGCCGGTCACCAAATGCGGTCCGAAGCGGGCGCCGGCGGCGGCGTCCGGTTCGGGGTCGTCGAGCCGGACGGGTCCGGCGGGGTGGGTGCCGTAGCTGAAGACGGGCAGGCCGATCTCGGCGAGCTCGGGGGTGTCGCGGTGCAGGCCCCAGACGGCGATGCCGGCGACGCCGGCGTGCCCGGCTTCCAGGACGGCGAGGTCGCCGATGCACGCCTCGTCGTCGCGGCCGCCGTTGTCGATGACGAGGACGTCGCCGGGGCGGGCCCTGCCGTAGGCCTCCAGGAACACGTCGACGCTGCCGTAGTGGCGCACCGGCAGGGCGGGGCCGGCGATGCGGTGGCCGGGCACGACGGCGGCGATGCCGGGCGGTGCGGTGCGCAGGGGCGCGCCGGTGCGTACGCAGGCGTCGGCGAGGAGGGGGGTGGACAGGTCGGCGAAGTCCTTCAGCATGGGCCCCGTTCCCTTTCGGAGTGCGGGCCGCCGCGGGCGGTCGCGGTCGGCGGGTCGCGGCCGCGGCGGGAGGGGTCCGGGCGGCCGGCCGTCCCCATGGTGCCGGGCCGCGGGGCGGGAGGGGTGCTGCTCAGGGAATGTCGGTGTCGGAGGGTTCCGCTTCGTAGGCGTGCGGGTCGTCGACCATCCACTCGACGAGCGGCGAGTCCCCGAGGACCATCTCGTCGGGGTCGGGCACGCCGGCCCGGCGCAGGAACTCGATGACGTCGGCGTCGCTGCGGGCGAGGCCGAGGACGGTGTCGCGGCCCTCGGCGCGCAGGGAGACGCGGCGGCCGCCGGCGGGTGCGATCCGGTGGACGAGGATCGGCGCGTGGTGCATGGGGCCAGCCTCCGCCGGGACCGGCGGGACCGCATCCGGAGGGGGGCGGGCGGCGGTCAGTCGGTCGGCCGGGTGCGCTCGCAGGGGTGGGCGGTGAAGGGCGGGATTCGGACAAATGCGGGACCCGCTATGACGTGCACCTGACATTTCAAGGTCTTCGTGGGACCTTCCCCTCGCACGTCGCACGGCTCTCTCCCCCGGTCCGGGCCGGACACCGCCTCCGCCCGCCCGGGCGCACGCCCGCGCGGCCCTCCCGCGGCCGCGCGTCACACCCCACGAGGACGTGGCGAAGAGGAGCGACAGATGAAGATGGCGACTTGGCCCGGGCTGACCGTCCTGGCCGCCGGACTGCTCGTCGGCACCGCGGTACCCGCCTCCGCCTTCGGCCCTTCGGCCGAGCAGCGGCTCGACGGGTCCATCGCGGTGGCCGGGAACACCTGTACGTGGACGGACGCACGCACCAGCGCCAACCCCCCGAGCACCCTCACCGTCGACCGCACCAGCATCAACGCACCCGGCGGCAACCTGAGCTGCGCCGGCGGGATCACGGCGGCCCTCAACAACAACCCGCAGTTCACCTTCGACGACGCCGCCGGCACCGCCCGGACGGACGCCATCGACATCACCGGCAAGCAGAGCTTCATCTCCTGCCGCTACAAGGCCGCCGGCATCACCTGGAACCGGGAGGGCGACACCCGCAAGTACGTCAACCAGGCCTTTACGGCGACGAAGGTCTCGGGCAGCTTCCTTTGCCCGGGCTCGGTGACCACGGCCGCCGGCGGCGCCTCGATGCTCTTCCGCTGAGCTGCGGGCCCGCCCGCCCCGCACCGCGCGGACGCGGGCGGGCGGGCCCGGTACGGCCGCCGGATCAGGCCTGGCAGACGCCGCGCTCGTGGTCGAAGGTGGCGGTGTCACGGGAGAACCGCCACTGCGGTGCGAGCAGCTGGTCGTTCAGCTGGCCTGCCGCCGCGGGGCTCTCCACGATGTAGCCGAAGTCCTGGAGCCACGCCGGGTAGAGGTTCTTCGAGCCGATGTAGAAGGCCGACCCGTCCACGGCCACCAGCTTGTGGTGCTGGGCGTACGGGCGGCCGTCGGCCCACTTCGGGCTCTTCGAGCTGCGGAACGTGGCCAGCTGGAGGGTGGAGCACATCGCGGCCCCGGCCTTGGCCTGGTCGCCCGTCAGCAGCGCGAGGCGGGCGCGCAGGACGTCGCTGATCTCGGAGAGCGACTTGATCTGGGAGTAGCCGCCGCTGCCGACGGCGCCCCGGTTCTCCGGGTCGCTGACCACGATGCGGACCTTGACGCCGGCGGCCATCTTCGCGGCGAGCGCGTCGTAGACGCGGATGTCGTAGCGCGGCAGGGGCGGGCAGGTCGCGTTCATGTCCTGCTGGGAGATCTCGATGTGCCGCTCGGCGCTGGAGATGAGGGCCCGCAGGGCGCTCTCCTCCGGGTTGACGGTGTCGTAGTCGCGATCGGCGTTGGTGTTGTCGTGGAGGCCGACGACGCCGCACTTGGTGTCGGGGGCGGTGGGCAGGGTCGGCCGGAAGGAGGACGCGGGGTCGTTGCGCTTGATGCCGACCCCGAGGCCGCCGACGGCGATGGCCGGGACGCCGCCGGGGGTGCCCGCGCCGGGGGCGGCGGCCTCGGCGGCGGCGTTCTCGCCGGCCAGGGCGGGCATGCACGCGGCGCCGTTCGAGGAGGCGAACCAGACACTCGCGAAGTTGCTCTTGTTCCGGCAGGTCCAGGACCACAGCTCGTCGAGGTAGCGGCCGGCCGTGCCTGCCGCCGGTCCGCGCATCGCCAGGGAGACGTCGGCGACGGGGTGCGTGGTCTCCAGGTAGTCGTCCTTCCAGCTGTTGATGCCGCCGGTGATGACGGAGCTGCCGTCGACCACGAGGAGCTTGGAGTGGTTCCAGGAGAACGCCGTCTTCGACGTGGTCATGGAGGCGACGTTCAGGTCGATCCGGGAGGCGGCGTCGGGGCCGAGCTTGGCGACCAGCTCGTCGCGGTACTTCGACGGCACCACGTTCATGTGGTAGATGGGCGCGGCGCCGACGAGAATGCGCACCTTGAGCCTGTTCCCGCGCGCGGCGGCGGACTTGAGCCCGGTGACGACCGCGTCCTGGAAGCCGCCGTTCGGGAACGGGGCGAGGGTCGATATGTCGACCGTCCGCGTGGCTTGGGCGATGTTCTCCGTCGTCTTCGCCAGGAGGCGCTCGGCGCCGGGGCGGGAGGCGCAGGTGTCGTCGCCCCAGCAGCCGGGCGTCTGGAGCAGCCAGTCGCCGCCGCCCGCGGTCGAGGCGTCGAGGGCGTTGCCGGAGGTCCGCTCCCACACGGAGCCTTCGAGTCCGGGCGAGACCTGGCGGAGCATCTGCTCGACGGAGTCGAGGTGCGGGGCCGCACCCCGGGCCGGGGCGGGGCCGCTGCCCGGGGCGGCCGCGGCGGGGCCGGCGGCGCACAGGGACAGCAGGGCGGCCCCGACCGCGGCGCGGGTGGCGAGGGCGGAAGGGCGGAAAAGGGTATGGCGGTGCAATGTGACTTCCTTGCAGGAGGGATCGCCGTCGCCGCAGAGGGGGCCCGGCAAGATCAACTCGCGGAAGTTACCACTCGGTCAGATGGTCGAAGAATACGGTGAGCACGTTTCGGCCACACCGCCAACTCGGCGCCCCGCCTGGCCGATCCGCCCGCCGTACCGCCGCCCCGCCCCGCCGGGGACCCCGCCCGACACCCGCCCGACACGTCCCGAACGCCCTGCATGCGGCCCCCGCAGAGGGATTCGGATTGGACAACCGCACGCGTGAGCGACCACGATGATGGGCGCAACATCGCGGCAGCTCAGGGGGGCAAACCGGTCACATGGTGTCGTTCCTCCGCTCGGTCCGCATCGTCCCCAATTCCGACACCGGAGAGATTTCGCCATGAGCTTCGGCGACCCGAACAACCCGTACGGCCAGCCCCCGCAGGGCCAGCCCGGCTACCCGCAGCAGGCCCCGCAGGGCGTGCCGCCGCAGTACGGCTACCCGCAGCAGCCCGCGCCGGGCACGCCCCCGCAGTACGGCTACCCGCAGCAGCCGGCCGCCGCGCCGTACGGCGGCTACCCGGCGCCCGGCATGCCCGGCGCCGGCATGCCCGAACTCGCCCACTGGGGCCTCCGCGTCGGCGGCTACCTGCTCGACATGCTGATCATCGTCGGCCCGATGTACGCCCTCGGCTTCATCGACCTGGCCACCGCCTCCGACGCGGCGACCGCCGAGCCCGGCATCTTCTTCACCATCGGCATCCTGTACGCGCTCGGCATGGCCATCTTCCAGCTGTACAAGGAAGGCGCCACCGGCCAGTCGATCGGCAAGAAGGTCGTCGGCATCAGCGTGCTCCGCGAGGCCAACGGCACGCCCCTCGGCTTCGGCATGGCGTTCGTCCGCAAGCTGGCCCACGTCCTCGACGGCCTGCCCTGCTACATCGGCTGGCTGTGGCCGCTGTGGGACGACAAGAAGCAGACGTTCGCCGACAAGGTGTGCAGCACCGTCGTCGTCCGCGTCCCCAAGGTCTGACCGCTCCCCGGACCTCCCCCGCCCGGCAGCGCTCCCCGGCGCTGCCGGGCGTCCGCGTTCCCGGGCCGGCCCCGGCGGAGCCGCCCGGCCGCCCCGCCTCAGGCAGCGGCCTCCGCGCCGCCCCCCGGCCGCCGCGCGCCGCCCCCGCCTCCTGCACGGCCCGAGCCGCCCGCCCGCGCGGCCGCCTCGGCGAGCGCCGCACGCAACCGCCGGGCCTGCACGGCCAGCTGGGACGAACCCGCCCGGTCCGCCGCCCCGGCCACCCCCTCGGGCACCGGGCCGGCCGCCCCGCACCGCTCGGCGCAGTCCGCGGCCACGGCCAGCACCTCCCCCGCGCCCCGCGCCCCGGCCCCGCCCCCGGCCAGCAGCGCCGGGAGCGCCTGCGCAAGCAGCGTCCAGGTCAGGGCGTACGCGCCGGCGGCAGCGGCCGAGCGGGCAGCGTCGGCCAGCCGGTTGGGCTTCACCGTGCCGAGGGCGAGCAGTTCGGCCAGGTCCCGCCCCAGCAGTGCGGCGTCCAGCTCCCCGCGGGCGGCGAGGACCAGCAGGGCGTCCACAGCGGCCAGCCGGTCCTCGGCGTGCCGGGCGCCGAGGCCGGTGGCGACGGCGAGGTGCAGGACCGGGCCGGCCGGGCCGCCCAGTTCGGCGAGCCGGGCGAGCAGCTCCCCCGCCCCGCGCTCGCCGACCGTGGCGCAGGCGGTCAGCGCCGGCAGCAGCCAGACGGCCTGCGCTTCGCGGTCCTCGGGCATGACGGGGTGCTGGGCAAGCTCGTAGCCCGCCCAGTGGTAGCAGCGCCGGCCCGAGTCGGTGTACGCGCGGCCGAGCCGCCGGAACTCGGCGGGGAAGGAGCCGTTCTGCAGTCCGGGGCGCTCGGACAGTTCGACGACGATGCGCGGGACCGTCTCGCGGGTCCTGTCCCACCCGAGGCGGCTCGCCGCCGGGGCGGGCTCCTGCACGCGGCGCACCGTCCGCGGCGGCTCCCCGTCGGAGGCGAGCCAGGCGGCGAGGCGCCCGCCCTCGGCGGTGCCCAGCGCGGCGGCCGCCGCCGCGGCCTCCGGGTCGCGCCGGACGCGCAGCAGGGCCTGGGCGAAGTCGGCCGGGGCGGGTGCCACGCCGAGGCGCCGGTACTCCGCGAGGCGTGCGACGAGTTCGAGGGGCTCCAGCGTGCCCGTGTCCCAGCTGGGCGCGGCCAGCAGGAAGGGCAGCGGGTCGGCCGGGATGCGGGCGGCCGCCTCCCGGATCCGGGCGGCGGTGACCGCGCCGAGCGCGGCGTGCACGCAGTCCTGCGGGTAGCCGACGCCCCGGCGGCTCCCCGCGGTCCGCAGGTCGGCGGCCCGGACGCAGCCGAGCACCGTCGCGGCGACGAGCTCCACGCCCTCGATCCACTCGGGGTCCGTCCAGCTGTCGGCCCGGAGCCAGCGGCGGTCGGCGAGGGCGGGGTGCAGGGCCGCGGCGAGGGCCGCGCGGTCGCGGTGGGCGTGGCGGACGAGGGCGTCGAGGGCGGTCTCGAACTCCGCGGGCCCCGGCTCCCGGGCATGGGCGAGGGAGGCGACCAGTTCCACCGTCGCGGCGAGCGACAGGTCCGCGGCCCGCGCCGGCCGGCGGCGCTCCGGCGCCGGCGGCAGCACGTCCTCCCTGGGCTCGGCCGCGGTGTCGTCGGCGACGGCGCCGAGGAGGTCGGCCGCCGCGCGCCGGTGCACGGGGCCGAGGAGTCCGGCCTGGCCGGCCAGTTCGGCGCGCAGGGCGCCGTCGTCGGGCCGCAGGTGCGCGGCGACGAGCCGCAGGGCGCGCTCCTGGAGCGCGGTGTCCGCGTGTCCGAACGCCGTCGCGGCCGCGGGCAGCAGCACGGACCGGTCGTCGGGGCGGCGGCGCAGGGCCTTGCCGAGGAGTACGAGCTGGGCGCGTACCAGCTTCTTCTCGGGTCGGAAGAGGACGGCGGCGGACATTTCGGCAAGCTGTTCGGCCGTCAGCCGGCCCGCCTCGGACAGGCCGGCGAGGATCCCCTGGGCGTGCCCGGCGAGCGGCGAGGGAGCGTCGCCGGCCACGGCGATCCAGTCGCCGGCGCGCGCCTGCTGCTCGTCCTGCGTGAGGTCGAGCGCCCGGAGGAGGTCGAGGTAGAAGGACAGGTGGGCGGGGCGGCCGCCGCGCAGCAGGCGGGCGGTGCAGCCGTCGGCGAGGACGCTCCGGTCGAGGAGGCCCTCCGCGGCGAGCCGGGCCAGTTCGGCGGGCCAGCCGCCGCCGTCGGTGGAGCGGCCGTGCCAGGAGAGCGGCTCCGCGGGCTCGGCCGTCTCGAACAGCAGGGGGACGAACGCGCGCAGCTGCGGCTCCGCCCGGAGTGCCGCGCCCAGCGGGCGGCCGCGGCCGGCGGAGCGTTCGGGGCCGCCGGTGCTCATCTCGCGGACCCAGCCGCGGACGAAGCCGTCGCCGGCGGGCAGGGGGCAGCCGGTCCTGCGGACGAGTTCCCGGATGAGCGGGTAGTCCTCCTCGGCGGTGGCGGCGCGGGCGGCGAGGCGGTGCGCAACGTCGCCGAGCCAGGCGGGGTCGCGGTCGGCCAGGACCCGGAGGAGGAGTGCGGTGCGCCGTGCGGGGCTGTCCGTACGCAGGTCCCGGGCGGCGATCCAGGAGGCGGCGGCTGCGGCTCCGGTGTGGCAGGCGGCCCCGGCGAGCAGCAGGCCGCGGCGTATGCACGCCCGCTCCTGCCAGCGGGACCAGTCCCAGCCGCGGATCTCGCGGCGCAGGGCGGTCAGTTCGGGCACGAGGGCGCGCCGCTCGGCCGGGGTGAGGGGCTGGAGCAGGGCGGGGAGGGTGTCGCCGGCGCCCCGGCGGACGGCTTCGAGGACGGCGGCGGTGCTCATCGGGTTCCTCCGGTGGTGCGGGTGTCGGTGGTGCGGTCGGCGGGGGGCGCGGTCCGGGCGCGCCGGGCCATGCGTACGGCGAGGGCGTGCTTGCAGGGGCCGCGGCGGCCGCGGTGGTCAGCCCACCACTGGCAGGTGCAGCTCAGCACCCCTCCGGCGGACTCGCGGACCTGGTAGCGGCGTTCGCCGGAGGCCACGGTCGCCGTGGCGTCGGCGCGCAGGGCGACGGCGCCGTCGGCGAGCAGGGCGCGGGCGGCGCCGAGCCGTGGGTTGTGGCGTTCGGCCCGGGCGGCGTCGTAGGGGAGTTCGCGGTGGAAGTAGGCGGCTTCGGCGGCGTCGTAGCCGACGCGTCCGGCGGTGCCGAGGCGGACGAGGGCGGCGCGGACCCGCTGCACCGTCAGGCCGGACTGCTCGGCGAGGTCGGCGGTGTCGATCCGCGGCTCCCAGGCGAGGAGGGCGGAGACGAGTTCGGCGTCGGCGGCCGCGTCGTCGGTGGCGAGGGCCTCGAGGACGCCGCCCTCGCCGGAGAACCCCCGGTGCGGCTCCGGCGAGAGGGTGAGCGTGAGCCGCATGCCGGGCCCGGCGACTTCCCAGGCCGAGGCGGTCGCCGCGCCGCCGTGCGCCGCGGGGCCGTAGACGCGCAGGCCGGTGGCGTGCCGCAGGACCCGCTGGAGGGCGGCGAGCCGCTCGGGTCCGGGGAGGCAGACGGCGCCGGGTACGGGCCGGGTGGTGGGGCGCAGGGAGGCCCCTGCGGGGACGACCCACAGCGGGGCGCGCCCGGTGGCGCTGCTGCCGCCGGCGGCGGCGCGCGGGAGGGTGCGCAGGAAGCGGACGGCCTCGGCGGCGGGGAGTTCGGCGCGCAGGTCGAACCCGGCGGAGACCACCTGGGATTCGGCGAAGCCGCGCAGCCAGCGGTCGGGCAGCGGCACCTTCTTCTCGACGACGGGCCCCTCCAGGGTGGTGACGGCGAGTTCGTCGGGGCCGACGCGCAGGTGCATCGGGTCGTCGCCGGCAAGCCGCGACAGCGCTTCCCGCAGCGGGTTGTTGACGTCGACGTTGGTGGTGCCGTGGCCGGTGTCGGCGCCGTCCAGGCCTTCGGGAAGCACGTCGAGCCGGGCGTAGACGCCGCAGCACCCGGAGAACGACTCGAAGCGGAGCCGGTCCCCGTTGGCGGTGACGACGGGGTCGAGTGAGGCCCGCAGCGTGCGCTGGTGGTAGCGCGCCGCGGCGACGTCGGCGACGGCGAGCAGCCCGCGGGCCGCGGCCTGCGGCGATCGCAGGAACCCGGCGAAGAACCGGGGGTGCTCCTCGGGGCCCGCGGGTGTGAGGCCGCCGGCGGTCTCCAGGCCCAGGAGGTGCCCCTGCGGGTCGGAGGCCAGGGACGACGGGCGTGCGTAGGCGAGTGCCTGCATGGATCGGCTCATGGGCGTCAACGTAGGTGCGTGCACTGACAGCCCGACGGGTCGTCACCTGCCGGAGCGGACAGGTGCCGTGCCCGGCCGCGGGGCGGCGGAGTCCCGGCGGGCGGTCGTCGCGATCGCACACGAGGGTGCAGCCCGGGCGCCCGCGCAGCGGTCGGGAGCAGGCCGCGGGGTGCGGGCCCTGTGGTGTGCCCCCTCGGCGGGTGGCGGCGCCTGCCGGGGCACCGCCACGCGCCGCGGGCTCCTGCGACCGCAGTTCCGGATCCCTGGTTCACGGTGGGCAACCAGCGCCGCACACTGGGGTGTTGATGCGGTATGCCCCGCGGCGGCCGATTCCGCACCGGCCGGTCCAGCGCCGTATGCTGATCAAGAACGCTCCATCCGGAGCGGTTCGCGATCCATGTCGACTGCCCGATCGGGCACTTACGGGAAGAAGCACTGTGAAGCACGACGCGCTGCGCCGCGCGGCGTTGGCAACCGCGACGGCCGGCCTCCTGCTCGGCGCGGTGGCCACGGCCGCCCCGGCCTCCGCCGCCGGCAACTACGGCTGCACCGGCTGGAAGCAGAAGGTCAACACCTGGAGCGCCGTCTGCACCGTCAGGAGCGGACAGGCCCGGTCCGTCACCGAGTGCAGCAACGGCAAGACCGTCTACGGCAAGTGGGTGGGCCGCGGGAAGTGGAGGTTCGGCGGCGACTGCGGCCGGTACTTCATCGTCGCCCAGGACACGCAGGGCCGCGGCTAGCAGCCGCAGGGCGACGGGGGCCTGCCGAATGCCGGCGGGCCCCCGGTCCGCGTCCCGGGGCCGCGGGACGGGCCCAGCCGGTCGCCGTCGGCCGCCGTCAGTCGTCGGTCCCGTTCCGCCGCGGGGCCAGGCGTTCCACGACCTCCGAGAGGTCCTCGCACACCTGCTCGATCCGCAGCCGGATGTTGTTCTGCTCGGTCACCAGGGCGGACAGCAGCAGCACGGTCAGGGCCGCGGAGCCGTTGAGCGCCTGGAGGTTGACCATGATCTCGAACAGGGTGTGGTCGGCGAAGGGGCCCGCCTGGTCGATCGCCGCGGAGATCGCGATGACGGAGACCAGCAGGGCGCACGGCGCGCCGCCGACGTGCTGGAAGCGGACGCCGGCCCAGATCAGCAGCGGGAAGACGAGGAAGAGCACCGACAGGGAGCTGCGGCAGGCCACGGTGGTGACGAGGCCGCAGGTGACGAGCAGGGCCAGCGCCTCGGCGGCGCGGTAGGCATCCGCCGGCGGGGTGACCTGCGGGAGGATCAGCAGCACCGGGGTGACGAGGAGCACGCCCATGGCGTCGCCGGCCCACCAGGCGGCCCACACCGGCCAGAAATCCGACGGCGGCAGGTCGCCGGTGGCGACCAGCATCCCGGTGCCGATGGTCGCGCTGATCAGCATGGCGGGCAGGCCCGCCAGGAAGACGAGGGCCAGGGCGTCGCGCAGGTGGTCCATCTGCGTGCGGAACCCGGCCCGGCGCAGCAGCAGGTACGCGCACACGGGGGCGAGGGTGTTGCCGAGGAGGAGCCCCGCGTCCCCGGGTTCGAAGGAGGCCAGGTGCTCGATGTTCATGTACGCGCCGAGCGTGATGCCGGGCCAGGCGCGTAGGCCGAACCACAGCAGGGCGGCGAGGGCGATGCCGGTGGGCGGCCACAGCGGGGTGACCATGGCGCCGTCGACGACGATGCTCAGCAGGAGCCCGGCCTGTCCGGTTGCGTAGTAGGCGACCGCGACCGCGAGGATCCTGAGGACGTCGGCGGCGAGGGCTCGCCATTCCACGGTACGCACCACAGCATCAGACAACAGGCGGCGCCCCGGGGCCGGGCGTGACACGCGCTACTCGGCGCCCCGTCCGCCTCCGTCGTGGCTGATGACGAGGACGGCGGCGTCGTCGGCGTGGCCGGTGGAGTCCGCGACCTTCATGACCTCGGCGGCCAGTTCGGCGGGGTCGGCGCCCGCCGCCTCGCGTACGACGCCCAGCACGCGTTCGAGGCCGACGTCGATGGGGAAGGCGGGGCCCTCGACGACGCCGTCGGTCAGCAGGACGATGGATCCGGCCCGGTCCAGCCTGCGGCGGGTGACGGCGTATCCGGCGCCGGGCAGCATGCCGAGGGGGACGCCGCCCTCGTCCTCGGCCATGCCGTAGCGGCCGTCGACGGTGGCCCATATCGCGGGGACGTGGCCGGCCCGGGCGCAGTCCAGTTCCCAGGTCTGCGGGTCGAAGCGGAGCAGGGTGCAGGTCGCGAAGAGCTCCGGTCCGGTCGAGAGAAGCACGTCGTTGGTCCTGCCGAGGACCTCGCCGGGGTCGCCGACGACGGAGGCGATGGCGCGCAGGCCGATGCGCACCTGCCCCATGAAGGCGGCGGCTTCGACGTCGTGCCCCTGGACGTCGCCGATGGAGAAGGCGAGGGCGCCGTCGGGCAGCCGGAAGCCGTCGTACCAGTCGCCGCCGATGTCGAGGCCGTGCCGGGCGGGCGCGTAGCTGGCGGCGGTGCGCAGTCCTGGGACGGCGGGCAGGGAGGCGGGCAGCATCTCGCGCTGGAGGGCTTCGGCGAGCTCGACGCGGGCCTGCTGGTGTTCGGCCCCGGCGCGGGCGCGGGCGGTGAGCCGTCCGAGGGTGCTCAGCAGATCGTCCGCGCTCTGCGACCGCGGGCCGCGGCGCGGGATCACGGACTGCTCCCGGCTGCATCCATACGTCGCTCGTCCCTGCTCTCGGTTCTCGCGGCGTGTCTGCGCCCCAGACCCGTGCCCATCATATTTGCAGGTCTGCGCGGGCCGCGACAGGTCCGGTGCCGTACGGTTCCCCGACGGCCTTCCCACAGGCCGGAGCAGGGGCGGAGCACCCGGGGGCGACCACAGGGCGTGAGCTATGTTGGAAGACGAGTGACATGAGAGGGAGGCACACGGGTGTCATCCGGGCAGCAGGCACGCGCGCAGGCGGCTGCGATCACGCCGAGCGGGCAGGCGCCCGACCACGAGAGGGCTCCCGGTGACCGGGTCCGCGCCCTGTTCGACGGCCGCCGCCTCTCGCCCGGCCAGCGGCGCATCGCGCAGTACCTGATCGACCACCTCACCGAGGCGGCGTTCCTGTCGATCACCGAGCTCGCGGAGCGGGTGGGTGTCAGCCAGCCGTCGGTGACGCGCTTCGCGACGTCGCTCGGGTTCAGCGGCTATCCGGCGCTGCGGGACGTCCTGCAGCCGATGGCGCTGAGCGCGGTGGCGGGCTCGCCGGAGGCGCGTGAGCAGTACCGGCGCAACGAGCTCCAGGCGGCCGTCGACGCGGAGATCGAGAACCTGGAGAACGTGCGGCGGCTGCTCGCCGACACCAACCAGGTGCTCGACATCGGGCGGGAGCTGGCCCGCTCGGTGCCGCTGACGGTGCTGGGCCTGCGGATCTCGGTGTCGCTGGCCGAGTACTTCGCGTACGCGGCGCGGCGCATCCACCCCGACGTGCGGCTGGTGACCCGGGGCGGCAGCGTCGCCTACGACGCCCTGCTGCAGTCGCGGGAGGCGGGCGGGACCTGGGCGCTGGCGTTCGCCATGCCGCGGCACGCCAAGGAGACCCTCTCGGCACTGCGGGCGGCCCGGCACGCGGGGCTGAAGATCGCGCTGATCACCGACCACACGCTGGGCCCGCTGGTGGACGAGGCCGATGTCGCGCTGACCGCGGGGACCGGGGCGCGGCTGGTGTTCGACTCGTACGCGGCGCCGGGCATGCTGTCGGCGGCGCTGCTCCAGGCGATGGCCGATGCGGATCCGGAGCGGACGCAGGCCCGGCTCGAAGGGTACGAGCAGGTCGCCGACCAGCACGGATTCTTCCTCTAGGGACCGGTTTGCCCTGTGGTGACCTGCGGATTTTCATGCCGTCGAGGCGCATGTAATTTTTCATTCTCTTGTCTACTCGACGGTATATATGTTTACTGAGCAGCGCGCCGGATCCGTCAGACGCGCCAAGGAGGGCGACCCCTAACGCCTTCCCGGAACGGATACCCGGGCCGGACGACTCCTCCTCACGTCCTGCCCGGGTGCCGGTCCCGGCAGCGGGTCCATCCAGAGCGCTTGTGGCGGCCCCCGGTCAACCCCTGGGCCGGGGCCGCCGCCCACCGACGTCTCGATCACCGTTCGACACCCTTCGGAAGCGACGAGAATGCGCCAGACGCTCTCCCCCGCCCTCAGCCCCGACTGGCCCTGCCAGGTCAAGGCTCCGGGCACCCAGGACTGGGAACGCACGGCCATGCGCTGGCTCCGGGACCTGCTCCCGGCACGCTACGGCAGCTACTCCACGCTGACCCGGAGTTCCGTCCTCCTCGCCCGGCACGCCCAGCTCCAGCTCCAGCACGAGATGCGGACCGTCCGCGTCGCCCTGGAGACGAGCCGGGCCGAGCTGCCGGCGCTCGGCGTCGGCGAGGCCGTCATCGAGAACTCGATCCGCATGTACGCCGTGGAGCTCCAGCAGCTCGGCCGTCTGTCGAGGGCCGTCCGGCTCGTCGGCGACGCCCTGCGCGTCACACCCAGTTGATCCCGGCGCGGGCGAGCAGCGGGTCGTCGACCAGCTCCCACAGCGGGACCGCGTAGTTCCCGAAGCCGTAGCGGCCGCCGTAGTGCAGGCCGAGGACGCGGTGGTCGGCGAGGTCGAAGACCGGGGAGCCGCTGTTGCCGCCGAGGGTGGAGCAGTCGTGGCGGACGGTGAGCCGGTCGGGTGCCAGGCCCGTCGTCGTCCCCGGCTGGAGCCGTTTGACGTTGTAAACGTCCATGAAGATGCGGCGCATCGCCTCGGGCTCGTTGCGGCGGCCGTCCTCCGCCGGGTAGCCGACCACGTACACGGGCCGGCCCGGCAGGTCGCCGGGCGGGTCGGCGGCCACCGCGAGGGGCGTCGCCGGAGCGCGGCCGTCCGCGGCGGTGTCCACGCGCAGCAGGGCCAGGTCGACATCGGGGTGGATGCCGATCACCTCCGTGACGGCGAACTCGAGCGACGGATCCCCGGCCGCGGTGTCCGCCTCCTCGGCGAGGTCCAGCCGGGCGGACATCCCCGGCCGGAACGTCCAGGCGCCGCCCCCGCCGTCGCCGTCGCGGCTGGCGGTGAACTCGGCGGCCACGTGGCGGTTGGTCATCACCACCCCGGGGGCGACGAGGAACGCGGTGCCCACCCAGGCCAGCCGCGGATGTCCCTCGACGTCGACGCGGCCCACGCGGGCGAGCGACTCGCGGATCGCGGGCCGGTGCCCGTCCAGGACCGCCCAATCCCCCTGCTGGGAGGGGAAGTCGCGGCCCTGCACGAGGATCGCGGGCCGGCCCTCCAGCAGGACGATGGCCTCCACGCCGAAGTATTCGTCCTCGTCGACGTCGTCCGCGCGGCCCTCGGCGAGCTTCTCCAGCCCGCGGGCGCCCGCCGCCAGCACCCGCGCCCGCTCCTGCACGGCGCAGGCGGCGATCTCCCGGGCCGCGGCCCCGGCCTGCGCGAGGCCCGCCGCCCCGCCGGGGAGCGGCGCGGACTCGGGCACTTCCGCCTCCAGGGCCTGACGTACGCGGGCGGCCACCTCGCGCAGGTCGCCGAAGACCTGCTCGGGCCGGGTGGCCACCGGTGATCGGGCCGTCATCTCAGACCACCTCCGCGGGTCGCCGTCCGCCGATCAGGGCCTGGGCGTCCGCGATCTCCCGGTGGACGGCGGGGCTGTGCTCGGCGAGGTGCTGCATGATCGTGCTGATCTGGGTGCCGACGTTCACGAACGCCGTCGTCTTGCCCTGGTAGAGGACGTCCTCGACGCGCCGGGTGCCGCGGTGCAGGGCGACGACCGTCCAGTCGTCGGTCAGGACGGGCGATCCCGAGGACCCGCCGCGGGTGTCGGTGAAGTAGCGGACGTCCTTGGCGTCCGCCTCGTAGACCAGGTTGTTGCGCAGTGCGACGCGCTTCGGCTCGCCGCCGGGGTGCTGGATGATGTTGACGGGGACGGGTTCCTGCGGGGTTACCGCCAGCGGGTCGGCCGCGATCCGCAGGGGTTCGCGCGGCGGCCCGTCCGCCAGGCGGAGGACCGCGTAGTCGAGGTCCTCGTCCCAGGCGAGCAGCTCGGCCACGGCCGCCTCGTCGGGCGGCGTCGCGCCCGCGGCGGCGTCCGCCCCGTAGTCGAAGCGGCAGCGGGTGTTCCGGGCCTGGAGCGCGAGGTCCCCGGGGTCGACGGGGGCCCGGCCGGCGGCGGTCCGGGTGCGTGCGTTGACGACGTGGTGGTTGGTGACGAGCAGTCCGGGCGCGATGAGCCAGCCGGTGCCGGCGTGCGGGTAGCCGCCCGGCCCGAGCGGCGCGCCCGCCTCGTACGGGGTCACCTTGAGCCGGGCCACCGCGCGGCCCGCGGCCTCGCCGGCGAGGAGGAACTCGAAGGGGACCGTGTCGTCGCGGAACACGATCTCCTCCTTGGTCTCGCCGGAGGGCGGCTCGGGCACGTCGGGCTCGCCCGCGGCGTCGCGCGCCACCCGGTCAAGGGCGCTCTGGAACACCGCGAGCGGGCCGGCCTCCGCCGTCTGGGCGACGGCGTTGCGCAGCCAGATCTCCAGCGGGACCGAGCCGTCCACGAGGCGCTCCACCCGGTTCATGGCCTCCAGGTCGGACTGCACCTGTGCGCCGGGCGCGGCCAGGACGGGCAGGACGCCCCGGTACCGGGGCATGATGCCGGCGAGCAGGAGGGGCCTCGTCGAGGGGTCGGCCAGCCCGGTCTCCAGAGCGGTGTCCCTGAGGCGGAGGATGTCCTCGCGCGGCAGGTAGGTGTCGTTCATACGGTCCAGGCCCCGTGGGAGCCGTTCCTTTCCGGTGTCGGCCGGGTCCACCGGCCGGGCGGTTCCGGGGGCGGCCGCGGCCATGGCGGCCGCCACTCCGGAGACGAGGTCGCCCCGGTCGTCGCGCAGGACGAGCAGGCGGCGGGCGAGTTCGCCGAGGGTGCCGCGGCGGCGGGCCTCCCGCAGCATCCCGGCCGTGCCTTCGCCGGCGGGTTCGGGCGCGGGTGCGGGCGGCCCGGCCCGGGCGGCATCCGGCGGGCGGCCAGGACCCCCGGGCGCACCAGGCGGTACGGTCCCACCGGGCGGCCCGGACCCGCCAGGCGCCACGGAGCCTCCAGCCTCACCGGGCTCCACCGGCGCACCGGACAGCGCAGGCCCGCCGGCTGCCACGGGCCCACCGGGCGGTCCGCCCCCGGCGGGCGGTGCGGGCGCACGCGGCGGCCCGGCTCCCGCCGGCGGCGGTGGCTGCGGGGCGGTGCCGGCGGCGTCGGCGAGGACGCGGCCCAGGGCCTCGCCGAGCCGCGGCTGCCCGGCCACGGCCAGGCGGATCGACTCCGCGAGCTGCTCCAGGGCCGCGTCGTCGGCGTCGGGCAGGCCCAGCACCTTCAGGGTGTGGTCCAGTGCGGCCGGGTCCCGGCCGGACACCTCCGCGGCGACGGCCCGTACGAGGGCGGGCTGCTGCGCCATCGCCTCGTCGGGCAGCGCCCGCAGCCGCTCGGCGAGCCTGGTCACGGCCTCCGGCCCGGCATCGGTCGCGGCGGCGAGCCGGGAGCGGGCCAGGAGGGCGCCCATCGCGTCGAAGTCGCGGCCCAGACCGGTCGCGAGGTCCTCGGCCTCCGCGAGGGCCCGGTCGGCGGCCGCCGGATCGCCGTCCTCCTCGGCGAGCCGGGCCGCGAGCAGCAGCAGGTCCAGTTCGGCGTCGGCGTCGCCCGCCTCCTCCGCCCGGTCGACCGCCCTGTCCGCCTCGGCCCTGGCCTCCGCGCGCCGGCCGAGCCGGGCCAGGGTCTCGACGAGCAGCGGGTCGAGCACGCTGCCGGGGGTCCACGGCCGGCGTTCCGCCAGCCGCGCCTCCGCCTCGCGGAGGTAGCCCTGCGCGAGCAGGTCCTCGACCTCCCGCGCGGTGATCCGCTCCCAGTCCTCCTGGTCGGCGTCGTGCAGCGGCAGCCCGGCGGTGTGCCCGCCGAGGCGGCCGTCCAGGAAGGCCGCGGACCGGGGCGCCATGTCGTCGGCGGCGCCGCCGAGGTGGCGTTCGACGCCGGGCTCCCAGCGCTCCTCGACCGTGCGGGGGTTCTCGTTGAGGCGCAGCCGGTGGTAGATCTCCTCGGCGCGGGCCTCCGCACCCGGCCGGGCGGCGTAGAACTCCACCGCGCGCCGGGCGACGCCGCGCATGAGGGCGGTGCCGGCGGTGTCGGACAGGCGCAGCATGATGGCGCGCAGGTCGGGCCGGTGGCGGATCCGGCCGGGCCCGGCGGGTTCCATCAGGTCGAGCCGGGCCAGCAGGCCGAACAGGGTCCGGGCCTGCTCCGCCGTGTCGACGCGCAGCCCGCACGGTTCGGCGAGGACGTCCCTGACCAGCTCGGGGGTGATCTTGCGCAGGGCGAGTCCGCCCTGGGCGAGGGCCCGTACGGAGGGGTTGCCGATGTGGCGCAGGATCCGGTCGTAGAGGAGCCCCTGGACGAGCATCTGGTCCACCTTGCGCAGGACCTGGCGGCGCCGGGGCAGGCTCTCCACCAGCTCGCCCAGGGCCTCCGCCCCGTCCCCGACGGTCATCGCGGCCCGTGCGGCGAGCTTCAGGCTGAGCGGGTGGCCGCCGACGCGCTCGGCGAGGGCGCGGGCGACGGCCCCGTCGTCGATCCCGCGGCTGCGCAGGAGCGCGACCGCCGCGTCGGGACCGAGTTCGCCGAGTTCGATGGCGAGGGGGTCCACGACGCGGGCGGGGTGGTCCACGGGGGCGCGTCCGGCGACGATCCACCGCAGCCGCGGGTAGACCTTCTGAAGCACCGACCACATGGCCCACAGCCGGCCGATCGCGGGGTTGGCCCGGTACTGGGCCGCCTCGAAGGAGTCGACGGCGACGACCAGCGGCGGGGCCGGGGCGCCGCCCGCCGGCGGCTGCTCCCCGGGATGCGCGGCCCCGACGGCCAGGGAGACGAGTTCGGCGACCTGCCGGACCAGCTCGGTCTCGCGGGTGCGGGCGGTGGTGTGGAACCGTTCGGCCGCGGTGCGCCCCATGCTCGACCGGGTGGAGGAGAGCCCGTACAGCTCGTCGATGGCTCCCCGCTCCTCGCGCTGGGTGCGGGCGGTCTCCTCGCACCGGCCGGCGAGGGCGTCGAAGGCGGGGCGGTGGTCGGGGTACTGGACGCCGAGCTGCCGGGCCATCTCGCCGATGAGCGTGGCCGGTTCGTGGACGGACAGGGTGGGCCGCGCGAAGTCCACGTAGGCGAAGGGGAAGGGGAAGGGGGCGGTGACGTCGTCGGGGAGGCAGTCGAGGAGGAACTTGGCCAGGAGGGTGCTCTTGCCCATGCCTCCGAGCCCGTGGATCAGCAGCGGGGGCCGTTCGGCCGGGCCGGTGCCGTCGGCTCCGTCGTCGAGGACGTACGCGCGCAGCCGGGACAGTTCGGCGGTGCGGCCGTAGAAGGCCTGCTGCTCCATCACTCCTCCAACAGGCGGCGCAGCGGCTGGAGGAGGCGCACCCGCTCCAGCAGGCGCTCGAGCTGCCCGGGGTCGGGGATCCCGGCGGTGCCGGGGATCCGGGACAGCCAGAGCACGGCCTGGTGGGCGGCGGCGAGGGCGTCCGCGTCGAGCCGCCCGGCATCCGGGGGCCGCCCGCTGAGGTAGGCGAGGGCGATGCGCTCCGGTGCCGGGCCGGCCTGCACCTGGGCGAGGTTGGCCTCCAGGCAGCGCCGGGCGGCGGCCGGCCCGGGCAGGTCGGCGAGGGCGGCCTCCCGGGTGTCGTCGCGCATGGTCCAGACGGGCGGGTTCGTGGTGAGCGTCGTGCAGTCGTCGACGAGTTCCTGCTGGGCGCGGCCGGAGGGTTCGGCTTCGCCGGGCAGGCGCAGGGTGTCCGGTTCGAAGCGGACGAGGAGGCAGGCGGCCTGCCGGTAGGCCCGGCGCTCCTCGGACGGGGCCGCTGGCTCCAGGGCGGCCGGGGCGCCGAGCTCGCGGTGCAGCAGGCCGGCGTAGTCGGCGCCGGGCGCCAGGGACCGCCAGGCGCCGACGGCGGTCTCGGCGGCCGTGCACAGCCTGCGCATGAGGCTGTCGCCGGAGGCGGGCGCCTGTGCGGCCTCCCACACCGCCGCCGCGGAGGCCGCGGCCAGGCGGAGGGCTTCCGCGGGGGGTACGGGGGCCTGGGTGAAGTACGTGCGGAAGAAGTCGTCCACGTCGTCGCGTCCGAGGATGCGGGCCGTGTCCCGGCACACGGTCTTGCGGATCTCGTACGGCAGCTGCGGCATCGTCCCGGGGTAGCCGAGCAGGACCAGCCGGGGCGCGGTGCCCTCGGGTTCGGGCCCGTGCTCGAACAGGGCCTGGGCCAGCTGGCCGATGGCGTCCCAGGCATCGGAGGTCGAGGCGAGCCGGTCGCACTCGTCGAGGATGATCCAGAAGGCCTCGGGGGCCGCGGTGGCACGGGTGACGATCTGCTGGACGGCCCATTCGTGCGCGGACAGTGGATCGTTCAACGGTGTCGGATTCAACTGCGGCGGCTCGGCCTCCGGGTTGAGGCGTGCGGCGATCTGCCGGATCAGCCGGGCGGCGGTCGTGGTGTGCGTCAGCGTCACGCGGACCGGGCGGAATCCGCAGTGCTGGCCGAGGTAGCGGATGAGGCTGTAGCTGTAGGAGCGCCCGCTGTCGGGTTCGCCGTCGACGACGAGGACGGTCTTCTCGGGGTCGGCGAGGAACTCCCTCAGCCGTTCGCGCAGCTGCGCGCGGTCGATGAACACCTCTGCGCCGTTGCGGAGCACGCCGGCGCGGAAGTGGTCCTGGTCGGAGACGTGCACGCGCTCGTCGTCGGCGATCCTGACCCGGAGGGCGAGGACCTGCGGCTGGAACTGGCTGGTGAGTTCGTCGAGGGTGAGCAGGACGTCGAGGAGGAAGAGCTGGGCGGTGATGCTCTGCCGCACGGCCCGGACCAGGGCGGCGGCGTTGTCCCCGGCCTTGGCGGTGAGGCTGAGCGAGCCGATGAACGCGGGCGGGTACCCGGCCTGCCGGAGGCGGTCGTGGGGGTCGGGGGTGTCCAGGAGGTAGTCCCGCACCCAGGCGGTGACCACGCCCCATTCGGTGTCGGTGAGCGGCATTGCGCACCTGCCCGTCCGCCCGTGGGGCGGCCGACGGATCCACTGGTGGTATCTGTCATGGTTTCACCCGCTTCATCAGGGTGCAAGGCCGGGGTTCGGGGCCGGGGTGCAGGGCCGGGGAGCCGAGGGTGCGGACCTGCTCCGGCGCGGGGCGGTCGGCGCCCGGGTGGCCGGGGGCCGGTTGGTCGCAGCCGTTGCTCCGCCCGCATGCCGCGCGGGCGGACTCACACGGCCGCGTCCGGTCGGGACATCCGCTGCGGTGGCGGCCCCGGCCGGTACGTCGTTCGGCCGCCCGCCGCTCCCCCGGCGGGTGCCGGTCCCGATCGGGCGGCACCGGCCTCCGCCGGGTTCGCGGGGAGCCGCGCCGCGGAACCATCCCCGAGGCATCCCGCCCCTGCACCGATCCCCGAGGAGGACCCCGTGCCCGCAGGACTCTCCGTCCACGTAGGACTCAACAGCGTCGACCCCGCCGCGTACGGCGGGTGGGACGGCCGGCTGCTGGCGTGCGAGAACGACGCGCGCGACATGGCGGCGGTCGCCCGGGCCGCCGGCTTCGAGCCGACGGTGCTGCTCACCCCCGAGGGCACCGTGGACCGCGTCACGGCCGAGCTGCGCAAGGCCGCGGGGCGGCTGGACGACGGTGACATCCTGCTGTTCACGTACTCCGGCCACGGCGGCCAGGTCCCCGACGAGGAGGGCGACGAGCCGGACGCCCTCGACGAGACCCTCGTCCTCTTCGACCGCCAGTTCCTCGACGACGAGCTGCACCGGGAGTTCCGCCGCTTCTCCCCCGGCGTGCGGATCTTCTGCCTGCTGGACTGCTGCCACAGCGGGACGGCCACCGAGGCCGCCTCGCAGTCCGGCGGCGAGGGGGGTGCGGCGGTCCGCGTCATGCCCGCCGTACGCCAGCAGCAGCTCTTCGAACGCGACCGGGAGTTCTACCAGGAGCTCCAGCGCGAGCTGCGCAAGAACGGGGTGGACGGCGAGCCCGGCACCCTGCTGATCTCCGCCTGCCAGGACGACCAGTTCGCCCTCGACGGCCGGGTGAACGGCGCGTTCACCGAAGCCCTGCTGCGCGTGTGGGACGCGGGGGCCTTCTCCGGCGCCTACCGGGACTTCCACCGGGCCATCCGGGAGCGGCTGCCGCGCACGCAGGTGCCCAACCTGCACACCACCGGCAGCCCGTCGCCGGAGTTCCTCGGGCAGAAGCCCTTCACCGTCTGATCCGCCGCCGCGCGGACCGTGACTTCCGGCGCGGCCCGTCGTTGGTCACGGTGGTCAAGCGAAGTGCACCCGTGACGTCCCGGGCCCCCGCGGGGGTCCGGGACTTTGCGTTGGCCGCCGGACTCCGGCGCGCCGGGACCCCGTCGCGGGGAGAACTCGCTGGTCCGGGCGGCGCGGGGCTGACAGACTGGCGGCTTCGCACACCGGAGGAGGACACATGGCACAGGAGTCGGACGCGCCGCAGGACGAGTCGCCCGCCGAGGAGGCCAAGCGCAGGTTCCGCGAGGCCCTGGAGCGCAACGCGCGCAACGCGCGGGCCCAGCAGGCCCACCAGAGCCGGACGAAGATCCAGGGCATCAGCTCCGGGGCAGGCGGCGGGCAGAAGCGGACCCGCCGCAAGGCCGGCTGACCGGCCCGCCCGAGCGCGCGCTGGGCCACATGGGTGACAGGCGATAACCCCCGGCGGGAACGGCAGTTGATCAGCTCGTCCCGCCGGGGACCACCATCCATGCGACAGCGCGACAGAAGGATCCTCCTCATGCTCAAGAAGCTCATGGCCACGACCGCCGCCACCGCAGCCGTGCTGGGCGCCGGTGCCGCGGCCGCCTCCCCGGCGATGGCCATCGGCAACGACAACGGCGTCAACACCGTCAACGGCAACGACTCCGCGCAGATCTACGGCAACCAGGAGACCAAGGGCGCGATGAGCCCCCAGCTGGGCCTGGTCCAGGGCTCGCTGAACAAGCTCTGCGTCGGCCTGCCCGCCAAGGTCAACGCCCAGTCGCTGATCGGCGCCCTCAACATCGGCGTCCAGGACATCAACGTCCTGTCCAACCCGATGAACCAGCAGTGCGCCGAGAACTCCACCCAGGCCAAGGGCGACGAGTCCCTCTCCCACATCCTGGACAACATCCCGGTCCTCTCCGGCAACCTCTCCGCCGGCAGCTGAACCCTCCGGGCGCGGCCGCGGCGCCGCTCCCCCCGCACGGCAGGCAGGGCCCGTACGCGCCACCCCGCGTACGGGCCCTGCCCGTTGCCGCGCCCGGGCCCGGTCCGCGCTACCACCCTGCCCCCAACTTGGTCTAGACCTTGACAGGTCCATACCAGTTCGCTTGGCTGGGGGCAGTGCCGCCCCACCGGCAATTCCCCCCGCCCAAGGAGAAGTTGCGTGATACGTCCGCTGCGCCGTCGCGCCCTCGCCCTCGCCGCCGCCGCGGCCGCCGCCCTCGGCATCGCCGCGGCCCTGCCCGCCTCCCCGGCCGCCGCCGCACCGGCCTGCGCCACCGCCTGGGCCTCCTCCGCCGTCTACACCGGGGGCTCGACCGCCTCGCACAACGGCCGCAACTGGCAGGCCAAGTGGTGGACCCAGGGCGAGACGCCCGGCACCACCGGCCAGTGGGGCGTCTGGTCCGACCAGGGGGCCTGCGGCACCGGCGGCGGTACGGACCCGGACCCGGGCACCGATCCGTCCGGGTTCGTCGTCACCGAGGACCAGTTCAACCGCATGTTCCCGAACCGGAACCCCTTCTACACCTACCGCGGCCTCGTGGCGGCCCTGTCCGCCTACCCGGGCTTCGCCAACACGGGCGACGACACCACCAGGCGCCGGGAGGCCGCCGCCTTCCTCGCGAACGTCTCGCACGAAACAGGCGGGCTCGTCCACATCGTCGAGCAGAACACCGCGAACTACCCGCACTACTGCGACGCCGCCCGGCCCTACGGCTGCCCCGCCGGCCAGGCCGCCTACTACGGCCGCGGACCCATCCAGCTCAGCTGGAACTTCAACTACAAGGCGGCCGGCGACGCCCTCGGCATCAACCTGCTGGGCGACCCCTACCTGGTCGAGCGGGACCCGGCCGTCGCCATGAAGACCGCCCTGTGGTACTGGAACACCCAGAACGGCCCCGGCACCATGACCGCGCACGCCGCCATGACGAACGGCTCCGGCTTCGGCGAGACGATCCGCTCCATCAACGGCGCCCTGGAGTGCAACGGCGGCAACCCCGCCCAGGTCCAGAGCCGCGTGAACGCCTACCGGAACTTCACCGAGATGCTCGGCACCACCCCCGGGCCGAACCTCACCTGCTGACCGGGCCGGGCCCGACCGGCCCGCCCCGCCCGCCCGGAGAGGGCCCCCGCGGCGCAGCCCGCGCTCAGGGGGCCCTCAGGGCCGTCGCAAGCTGCGCCCGCGAGCGCACCTCCAGCTTCTGGTAGATCCTCGTCAGCCGCGCCTCGACGGTCTTGACGCTGACGAACAGGCGGGCCGCGGCCTCCTGGTTGCTCGCCCCCTGCGCCACCAGCAGCGCGAGCCGGGCCTCGGCCTCCGTCAGCGCGGCCAGCGCCACGGCCGGCCCCGCCTCGGCCGGCACCGGTTCCGGCCCCTCGGCCGCCAACTGCGCCCACGGCCGCGCACCCGCCTGCTCGAAGACCGCCGCCGCCGCCCGCAGCGCGGCCCGCGCCGGAGCCTTCCGGCGCCGCCGCCGCTCCGCCCGGGCCAGCGCGAGCAGCGTCCGGCCGCGCTCCACCGGGAGCTGGAACGCCTGGAATCCGGCCGCCGTCCGCGTCAGCAGCTCCACGGCCGCATCGGCCTCGCCCAGCACGGACAGGGCCGAACCGCGCGCCCGGTCCAGCGCCGCGACGACCGTCCCCCGCCCCAGCGACCGGGCGACCGCGCCGACCTCGTCGATCAGCTCCACCGCCTCCGCGGGCGCGTCCGCGGCGACGAGCGCCTCCGCGAGCTCCCCGTGCCAGCGCAGGATCGAGGGGTCGACCACCTGCTGGGCCGCCTCCAGGCCGGCGACCCGGCGCAGCGTCGCCACCGCCTTCGCCGCCTCGCCCGTCGCCAGTTCGACGAGGCCGAGCGCGTACAGGCTCCGCGACAGGAAGACCTGGTCGCGCTCCTCCTCCGAGGCCTGGATGCCGCGGCGCGCGTACCCGGCGGCGCGGGCGAAGCTCCCGCCCGTCACCTCCGCCATCGCGGCGACGTACCAGGCGGGCCCGGGTGAGAGGCCTGCCTCGATGGTCAGCTCCAGGGCCCGGCGGGCGTGGTCGGAGGCGGTCGAGCACCGGCCGCGCCGCAGCTCCACCTCGGTCAGGCTGCGCAGCACCTCGAAGACGTCCTCGGCGGAGCCGGTGCGGCGGACCGCGGGCAGCAGCGCGAGGAGTTCGCGGCGCGCGTCGGCGAGCCGGTCGTCGAACAGGGCGTGCCGGACCGCCAGGTACTGCGGGGCGTTGCGCATGCCGAGGGGGACCTCGGGGGCGGGCAGGGCGAGCGCCTCGGCGAGGATCTCCTCGGCGTCCGGGTCGCCGAGGATGCGGCCCATGCGGGCCCGGACGGTGAGCGCCATGGCCTCGGCGACCTGGTCCCCGCCGATGGCGGCGAGCCGGCCGGCCTCGGCGGCCTCGTCGCGGGCGCGGACGGGGTCGCCGTCGCTGAGGTTGTGCTTCCAGGCGACGCGCAGGCGGACCGCGGCCTGGAGGGCGGGGTCGCCCTCGGCGTCGTCCATGGCGTGTGCGAAGGTCTCGTCGAGGGTGCCGAGGGCCTGCCCGGCGGCGTCGATGACGGCGAGGCGGGCCCGGACCCGGTCGGAGCGTGAGGCGTCGCGGGCGAGGACGGCCCGGGTGGCACGGCGGGCGAGGTCGGCCCGGCCGGCCCAGCCGGCGTCCTCGGCGGCGGCGACGAGCCGGGCCAGTTCGTCGCCGGGCCGGTCGCCCGGGGTGCGTTCGGCGGCGAGCAGCCCGAGTTCGGCGGCCAGTGCGCGCTGTCCGCGGCGGCGGCAGTCCGCGGCGGCCCGGGTGATCTCGGCGGCGAGCCATTCGTCGGGGGTGTCCACGGCGAGGGCCCGGTGGCGTACGGCCTGGACGGGGTCGTCGACGGCGGCGGCGAGCGCGGCGTGCCCGGCGGCCCGCTCGGGCCAGCCCGCGTCGGCGGCCAGCGCCATGGGGAGGGCACCGGCGGTGAAGGCGACCGTGCCGTCCTCGCCGACGGTGACCAGTGCGGCCCGTTCGGCCTCGGCGAGTTCGGCTTCTGCGTCGGGGCGGCCGGCGCGGCGCAGCAGGGCGGTGGTCGGCCGGGCCGCGAGGGCGGCGAGGAGCAGGGTGCGCCGGGTCCGGGCGGGGGCCTCGGCGAGGAGGCGCCGGGCGACCTCGCGGGCCTGGCCGGACAGGGGCAGGGTGTCGGCGTGGTGGGCGGCGCCGTCGCGGGAGCCGGCGGCTTCGGCGAGGGAGTGGCCGAGGGCGAGGGCAAGGCGCGGGTTGCCGCCGCTGGCCTGGTGGACCCGGCCGGCGAGGCGGGCGGGCAGGCCGTGCCGGACGAGGAGTTCGGCCACCTCGTCGGCGCCGAGCGGCGGGATGCGTATCGCCGGGGTGCCGGGGCCGCACAGGGGCGCGGCGACGGGTACGCCGCCCTGGACGCATTCGGCGACGAGGACGCGGACCCGGGGCGGCGTCAGCCGGAGGGCGAACCGGAGCAGATCGGTGCTTTCCGGATCCAGCCATTGGGCGTTGTCGACGACGAGGAGGACAGGGCTGCGTGCGGCCAGCGTGCGGAGCACCTCGACGACGGCGAGGCGCAGGGCGACGTGGTCGCGGCCGGCGCGCGGGGTGTCGGTCTCGCGGCGCAGGTGGGCGATGGCGGTGCGCTGCGGCCCGGAGAGGGTTTCGAGCGCGGCGCAGGGGACCGAGGCGAGCAGCGCGGCGGCCGACGCCTCGGGGATCCACCGGTCGGCGGCTTCGGGGGCGAGGCGGAGCACGGTGTCCTGCCTGGCCTCGGCCGCTGCCGCGATGGCGCCGGCGAGTTCGGTCTTGCCCGCGCCGGCGGGTGCGGTGAGCAGGGCGCGCCCGTGCTCGGCGAGCGCCTGCTCGACCGCCTTGATCAGTTCACCGTGTCCTACGGTCGCGTTGGCGCGCCCCGCTGCCACGCACAGCCACCAGCCTCTCGGTCCCCACTCTGTGCCTTTCCTGTGAGGAGCGAGAATACGAGGTCGCGGGCCGGGTGGAGGCGAAGTGTGACGCACAATTCAGTCACGGCCCGGAAAGCCTCGCGGGCCTGCCGGTACGAGGGTATCGGCAGGCCCGCGGGTGTCATCGGGTGGTGCGTGCGCCGGCCGCCGGGGCGGCCGGGCGGGGGTGCGTCAGAAGGCGAGGTTCCAGGCGTCGAGGTAGCCGGTGTCGCCGCCGGCGTTGTCGTTGACCCGGAGCTTCCAGGTGCCGTTGGCGACCTCGGAGGAGGCGTTCACGGTGTAGGTCTGGTTGATGTTGTCGGCGCTGCCGCCGGCGCGGTTGTGCAGGGTGTAGACCGAGCCGTCCGGGGCCACCAGGTCGACCTTCAGGTCGCCGATGTAGGTGTGCTTGATGTCGACGCCCACCTTGAGGGTGGCCGGGGCGTTGCCCGCGACACCGGTGACGGTGATCGGGCTCTCGGCGGTCGAGTTGTCGAAGATGTTCACGTTCATGGTGTTCTCGAAGCCCGGGGCGGGGGTGGTCGAGGTCACCGCGTTGAGCGTGGCGGCCGCGTCGGCGAGGCCGGTGCCGCAGCCGCCGGTGCAGGTGCCGGCGAGCGGGCGGGTGTTGGTCTTGATGGCCGCCTCGATCTGGGCCGGGGTCAGCGAGGGCTTGGCGGCGACCATGAGCGCGGCGAGGCCGGCGACGTGCGGGGCGGCCATGCTGGTGCCCTGGTACGGCTTGTAGTTCTCCGAGCCGGGGGTGGTGAGGCCGGTGTTCAGCGTGGAGAGGATGGCGTTCTCGGGGGTGGTGACGGTGCCGGGCGTGTCGGTGGCGCGGCGGGTCTCACCGCCCGGGGCGGCGACGTCGATGCTGGCGCCGTAGTTGGAGTAGTACGAGCGGTCGCCGGCGCGGTTGCTGGCGGCGACGGTGATGACGTTGCTGCAGCTGGCCGGGGTGAAGCCGGCGGCGTCGGTGTTGCTGTTGCCGGCGGCCACGACGACGGTGGTGCCGCGGGCGACGGCCGCGTTGATGGCGTTCTGGTAGCTGGTGGAGCAGGTGCCGGAGCCGCCGAGGCTCATGTTGATGACCTTGGCGGGGTTGGCGTTGGC
Organism: Streptomyces globosus; assembly: GCF_003325375.1. Classification (GTDB taxonomy): domain Bacteria; phylum Actinomycetota; class Actinomycetes; order Streptomycetales; family Streptomycetaceae; genus Streptomyces; species Streptomyces globosus_A. Next base: position 4,164,601 of record NZ_CP030862.1, read on the forward strand.
CGGGACGCCCGCGACGGTGCCGCCGGAGGCCCAGGTGATGGCGTCGACGATGTCGGAGGTGGCGCCGCCGCACTTGCCGAGGACGCGGACGGGCTGGATCTTCGCGTTGTACGCGACGCCCGCGATGCCCTTGGCGTTGTTGGCGGCCGCGCCGATGGTGCCGGCGACGTGGGTGCCGTGCCAGGAGGAGTCGCTCGCCCTGGAGCCGGTGCCGCACTCGCCGGCCGCGTTCCAGTCGCCCTGGTCCGCCGGGTTGCTGTCGCGGCCGTTGCCGTCGCGGGCGGCGGCGGAGCTGCTGATGAAGTCGTAGCCGGGGACGATGTTCGCGGCGAGGTCGGAGTGGGCGACGTAGCCGGTGTCGAGGACGGCGACGGTGACGCCGGTGCCGGTGGCCTTGTCCCAGGCTGCCGGAACGTTCATGCCGGCGGTGGGCTCGAAGAGGTCCCACTGCTTGGCGTACTCGGTGTCGTTCGGGGCGGCCATCGCGTAGGCACGGGTGTCCGGCTCGACGTAGGCGACGTCGGGGTCGGAGCGGAACTGGGCCATCAGGTCGGCCGCGTCCTTGGGGGCGGTGGCCCCGCCGAGGCTGACGAGGGCGGCACCGGTGCCGAGGCGGCGGTCGAAGGCGGCCTTCTTGCCGGCCTTCTTGCCCTTCGCGGCGGCGTCGGTCGCGGCGGCGCTGTTGGAACTGGCCTCGGCGGCAGTCGACTTGTAGCCGACGATCAGGTTCTCGACCGGGGCGGCGGCCGGGGCCGCGGGGGCGCCGGGGGCCGGGATGGTCGAGGCGGCGGCCCGGCCGGCCGGGGCGGCCTCGGCGCCGGGCAGAGCCACGGAGGCGGTGGCGGAGCCGGCCAGCAGGGTGACGGACATCGCCGCCACGGATATCAGCCTGCGTCGCGTTGCGTGCACGGTCTTCCCTTTCGCGGGCCGGTCCCGGGCAGGCCGGAGCGACCCCGGTTGGGGCGGTGTGGGAGGTGGGGTGACGATCTTACGGGGCCGGGCGGGCTGGTCAGTTCCGGCCCGGCCACCGCGGGATCGCCGCGCCGTCCCTGCCGCTTCGGCGGGGCTGGGACGGCGTCGGTGCTGGGCGGTCGTCCGGCTCGCGGCTTCGCACCATGTGGGGTTGGGACGGGGGCCGCGGGCGGGGGAAGATCGCCGGTGGCCAGACAGTAGGCAACGCGCAGGTGAACTCGATACGGGGAAAACCCTTGTCCGCCCCCTGCCGACCCCCGAGCTGCCCTCCCGGGACCGCAGGCCACCTGCCGGAACCCCCGCCGAGCTGGGGCTTTGCCGCGCGGGCCCTATCCCGTGGTGCCGAGGCGGCGGAAGTGGGTCCAGCTCGTCTCGTTGGGCTCGGACCACTTCTCCGGGGCGTGCGCGAACTCGGGATGCCGGTCGGCGATGAACCGCCGGGTGCGCTCCGGGACCTCCGCGTACGAGCCGAGCTTGCGGCCGCGGCAGTGGAAGGTGAGCCCGCCGGGGCGCTGGCCCTGCTCCATCCACGGCAGCCAGGGCGACATCCGCGTCCAGGACATCGTGCACGGCACGCCGGGCTCCCCGGTGTCCAGCACCGAGGCGGGGGCGAAGAACTGGAAGAGCTCCAGGGCCCGGTAGGTGTCCCCCGCGGAGTGCAGGGGGTAGTCGGCGACGGGCAGCGGCGAGGGGTAGGAGAGGGGGATCTCCAGGCTGAAGCAGACCTGGTCGCCGAGCCGGGTCAGCGGGACGGGGAACGGGCGCAGGGCCAGGTTGGCCGGGTCGTTCCAGACGTGGACGACCCGCCTGCCCTCCCAGGTGTCGAGGATGTCCCGGGTCCGCGGGTCCAGGTAGAAGGCGGCCTCGCGGGCCAGGAGGCGGTAGCCGCCGCTCTCCTCGTCCGCCACGAGGCGGGCGGCGTTGACGCCTTCGAAGCCGAACAGGCGGCGGTAGGGCTCGTCCGGGGCCCAGGAGTGGACGTCGCCGGACCACCAGAAGACCGTTTCGGCGCCGTCGAGGGAGGCGCGGGCGCGGGCGAAGGCGCGCAGGAGCTCGGCGGGGGCCGGGCCGGGTGCGGTTGTCATGCCGGGTACTGTGCTCGGCCGCGCGCAGCCGGGCAAGGCGCCCTCGGGCCGGTTGTGGCGGGCCGGCGGCCGGGATGCGGACTGCGGGTTGACGCGGGGGCGGTCAGCGGCGACGGTGATCCGCATGGTGAGGGGAAGCGGGCGCCGCAGGCGCCGCGGACGCCGTCCGCTCGCGCTGCTCGCGCCGGTGCTGTGCCTGGCGTTGGGGGCGGGGCTGGCCGCGGCCCTGCCGGACGGCGCCCGGCCGGACCGCGCAGGACCGCGCGCCTCCGGACTGCCCGCGCCCGGGCCGGCCACGGCGGAGCCGAGCGCGGATCCGCCCGTACCGGCGGATCCGCCGCCCGCCGGGCCGCAGGCCTCGTCCGGCTCCGTGTCCGTGGACTGCGGGCGGGGAGAGGAGGGCCACCACAACGAGGACAACGTAGTGCTCTCCCCCGGACTCCGCGCCGGCGCCCACCACACCCACGCGTACGTGGGCAACCTGTCGACGGACGCGGCCTCGACGGACGCCTCGCTGGCCGCAGCTGCGACCAGCTGCCGCGGCGGCGACCGCTCCGCGTACTTCTGGCCCGTCCTGCGCCGCACCGACCGGCTGGGGACCCGCCCGCACGAGCGCGCCGCCGGGCACGGCAACACGGGACGCATCCTGCCCGAGGCCGCCGTCACGGTGGAGTACCGCGGCAGCCCGGTGAGCCGGGTCGTGCCGATGCCCCGCTTCCTGCGGGCCGTCACCGGCGACGCGGCGGCGGGCACCGCCCGCGACAAGGGGGGCGTACGGGCCCGCTGGGGCTGTTCCGGTACGCCGGACCGGTCCACCACCCGCTACCCGCGCTGCCCGGCCGGCGAGCGCGTCACCCGTACGCTCGTCTTCCCGAGCTGCTGGAACGGCCTGGACACCGACAGCCCCGACCACCGCGCCCACCTGCGGTTCCCCGCCGCGAACGGCGTCTGCCCGGCGGACTCCTTCCCGGTCCCGCAGCTGCGGATCGGGCTGGAGTACGAGGTGGAGCCGGGGGTCCCGGTCGCCGTCGACTCCTTCCCCGAGCAGCGGCACGATCCGCGGACCGACCACGCCATGTTCGTCAACGCCATGACGGACGAGCAGATGGCGGCGGTCGCCGACTGCCTCAACAGGGGTGCGCGCTGCCGCCTCTGACCCCCCGTCCGCCGCCCGCCTGGACGATGTGACGCAGCTCACTTGAACCGGCGGCTCCGGAACAGCGTGTTCTGACCGCACGGCAGGGCAAGCGAGGACGAGAGGGCGATATGGCCGGACCACTGTGGCCCCGTACCCGGCGGGGCGCGACCGACGAGGCGCTGATCAGGTCGGTCTACGAGGAGCACGGACACGCCCTGCTCGCGTACGCCACCCGGCTGACCGGGGACCGGGCCACCGCCGAGGACGTCGTCCAGGAGACGCTGATCCGGGCCTGGCGGCACGCCGAGGTCCTGGTGAACGGGAAGGGCTCGGTGCGCGGATGGCTGCTCACCGTGGCCCGGAACATCATCACCGACCGGTACCGGGCCAAGGCCGCCCGTCCGCAGGAGGTGTCCGGGGCGGCGGCCGCTCCCCCGGTGGAGGTCGACCACGCCGACTCCGTCGTGGACACGATGACCGTCCTGGGGGCGCTCGACCAGCTGTCGCCGGAACACCGGGACGTGCTGAAGGAGTTGTACTACCGGCAGCTGAGCGTGGCGGAGGCGGCGGACAGCCTCGGCATCCCGGCCGGTACGGTCAAGTCGCGCTCGCACTACGCGCTCAAGGCCCTGCGCGAGGTGTTCCGGCAGAACGGCGGCGCCGCCAAGGGCCGTCGACATCGGTCGGGCAGGCCGCCCCAGCAGCCCGCCGGACTGCGGGAGGTGGTGGCATGAACCGGCAGCGGCACGAGCACGAGGAGGAGCTCCTCGGCCCGTACGTTCTGGGGGTCCTGGACGCGGAGGACGTCCGCCGGGTCGAGGAACACGTCGGCGGCTGCCTGCGGTGCCGCGAGGAGGTGGCCGCGTTGCGCGAGATGGAAGCGGCGCTGGGCGAGGTGCCCGCGGAGGCGTTCCTCGACGGGCCGCCGGCCGGCGGCGACCTGCTGCTCCAGCGCACGCTGCGGCGGGTGCGCGGCGAGGCCGCCGCGGCCCGGCGCAGGCGGTGGGGGCTGGCGGGCCTTGCGGCCGCGGCCTCGCTGGCGGCGGTGTTCTGGACCGGCGCCCGGATGGGCGGCGGCGAGCCCGTCGCGGCGCCGCCGCCGGACCCGTCCCCGGCGGTGACGGCGGCCCCGTCGCCGCCGCCGGCCGGGACCAGGGTGGCCTCCGCGACCGACCCGGGCACCGGGGCGCGGATGACGGTGAAGGTCACCCCGGCCGCCAGGTGGGTGCGTGTCCACGCGGCCGTGACGGGCGTCCCGGCGGGCGAGCGGTGCCGGCTGGTCGTGGTCGCGCGCGACGGCAAGCGCAGCACCGCCGGCAGCTGGGTCGTCGGCGGGCAGGCGCAGGCGGGCAGCCAGGGCGGGGCGGCCGGCGGCGAGGCGAAGGGCGCCGCCCTGGACGGCTCGGCCTGGGTCGACCCGGCGGACGTCCGCGAGGTCCTCGTGGAGAACGAGTCCGGGAAGACGTTCGTCTCGGTGCCGGTCCCCGCGGCCGTCTGACCGCGCCCGCCGGTCCTGCGGGGCCCGGCCGCCGACTCCCCCGGCGGCCGGGCCCCGTACGGCGTTCCCGGGGGCCGGCGGAACCGGGCGGGTGCGGTGCTGCGTGTGAACCCGTGGCGCCCCGTCCGCCGCGGGCGCCCCCGGTGCAGGCCGGGACGGAGGCCGGTGCGCCCCCGCGCCGCGGACCGGACTGATCATCACATTGCGGTTCATGACATCCTGTGACATCACAATTCGCCGGACGTAGTCGGCGGACATCCGGCGATGATGGGGTGGGGAATGTCCAGGTCCATGAGGCTGTGCTTCCTGGTGGAGGAGCACTACCGCCGCGACGGGATGCCCAACGAGGTGATCGGGCAGCTCACCGCGTGGGGACACCGCGTCGACGTGGTGCGCCCCGGCGGCTCGCTGCTGGACATGACCGGAGGCGTCGGCTCCGGCGCACACGACGCCTGGGTCCTCAAGACGGTGTCGGGCGGCCCCGGGCTCGTCCTGCTGGAGGCGGCGGCCGCCGCCGGGATGACCACCGTCAACGACGCCCGATCCATCCGCGGCGTCCGGGACAAGGCGCTCGCCGCCGCCCTCGGGCGGGCCGCCGGCCTCCCCGTGCCGGCCACGTACGCGGCCGCCCGGCCGGAGCTGCTGCGGGAGGTGCCCGCGGCCCGGTACCCGCTCGTCGTCAAGCCCGCCGACGGCAGCTCCGGCCGCGGCGTGCGCCTCGTGTCCTCCCCGGAGCGGCTGGAGGCGCTGCTCCCCGAACTCGCCGCCGAGGGCGGCATGCTGATCGCCCAGCCGTACGTGCCGAACTCGGGCAGCGACATCAAGGTGTACGCCGTCGGCGGCGAACTGTTCGCGACGGAGCGCCGCTCGCCGCTCCACCCGGACCCGGCCGTGCGGGAGCGCCCCGTGCCGCTCTCCGCGGAGGTCGCGGCGATCGCCGCGCGGGTGGGGGCGGTGTACGGGCTGGACCTGTACGGGGTCGACGTGCTGCTCGGGCCCGACGGCCCGGCGGTGGTCGACGTCAACGACTTCCCGAGCTTCCGTCAGGTCCCCGACGCGGCCGCGCGCGTCGCCCGCGCCGTCCTCGGCCTGGCACGCCGCGGCGGCGGGGGCCCTGCCGGGCCGCCCCCGCCGGCGCTCGCGCGGACGGTGCCCGCTGTGGCGGGCGCAGGAGCGGGCCCGCCGGCGGGCGCCGGAGCGCCCGCGCTGGCCCTGCCGGCCCCCCGGACGGGCGAGGCCGCACGGTGAGGGTCTGCCTGATCACCCCCGAGCCGGGACACCCGCTGCTCGCCGCCGCAACCGGCCTGCTGCGCGCCGCCGGACACCGCGTCGACGCCCTGGATCCGGCCGCGGAGCACCCCGCCGGGGCGCCGGCGGACGTGTACCTGCTGAAGGCGCGGACCCCGCGGGCCCTGGCGCTGGCCCGGGAGCTGGAGGGGCGCGGCGCCGTCGTCGTGAACTCGGCCGCGGCGACCGCACTCTGCCAGGACCGTACGGAGATGGCCGCGCTGGCCCTCGCGGCAGGCCTGCCGTTCGCGGGGACCCGCACGCACGCCTCGCTGGCGGCCTGGGCGGCGCAGGAACCGGCTCCGGGCGACGGCCGGCTGCTGGACCCGCCGGTGGTGGTCAAGAGCCGCCACAGCCGCCGCCACGACCTCGTCGCCCGCGTCGACGACCGCGCGCAGCTGCGGGAACTCGCCGCGCAGTGGCCCCGGGAGCCCGTCGTCGTACAGGACTTCGCCCCGAACAGCGGCTGGGACCACAAACTGTGGGTGATCGGCGGCCGGGTCTTCGCCGCGCTGCGCCGCTCCGAGCTGGCCCCGGAGGGCCGCGGACCGGCCCGGCCGCAGTCCCCGGCCGGCCTGCCCGACGGCTGGGCGGAGCTCGTCCTGCAAACCGGCGAGGTGTTCTCGCTGGACGTGTACGGAGTCGACGTCGTCGACACCGGCGGCGGCACCCCGCTCATCGTGGACGTCAACGCCTTCCCAGGCGTCCGCGGCCAGGACGGGGCGCCGCAGGCCCTGGCCGCCCTCGCCCTCGCCCGGGCCCGCGCCGGGCGGCGCCGCGGCTGAGACCCGGCGGGGGGATTGCGCGGCCGGGCGCGTGTCGGCGGGCCGGGCCCGCCCGGGGCGGCGTGAGGATCGGCGGATGGGCGTCCTGCTGCCGGTCCTCTTCGCGCTGTTCGCGGCGCTCAGCAACGCGCTGGCCACCGTGCTCCAGCGGCGGGCCGCCCTGACCGTGCCGCAGAGCCGGGGGTTCCGGCCGGGGCTGGTCCTGGACCTGCTGCGGCGGCCCGTGTGGGTCGCCGGGATCCTCGCGGTGGTCCTGGCCGGGGCGGGCCAGGCCGCGGCGCTGGCCACCGGCGCGCTGGTGCTCGTACAGCCGCTGTTCGTGCTGGAGCTGCCGCTCGCGCTGCTGATCGCCTCGCTGCTGGTCCGGCAGCGCCTGCCCGCTGCGGTGTGGGGGGCCGTCGCAGCGGTCGTCGGGGGGCTGGGCCTCGCGCTGGCCGCGGCCGCACCGTCGGAGAACCGTACGCACGTCCCGCTCGACCGGTGGCTGCCCGCCCTCGCCGGATGCGCGGCGGCCGCGCTGCTGCTGGCGCTCGCCGGACTGCGCAGGCCGCCGGGGCGGGCCCGGGCCGGCTGCCTGGGCGCCGCCACCGCCGTCTGCTACGCCCTCACGGCCGCCCTGATGAAGGACTCGGTGCCGCTGCTCGCCGAGGGCGGCGCGGCGGCCTTCCTGACGGCCTGGCAGACGTACGGCTTCGCCCTCAGCGGCCTCTGCGCGCTGCTGCTGCTCGAACACGCCATGCAGGGCGGCCCGCTGGTGGCCTCGCAGCCGGCGCTGACGCTGGGCGACGCGACGGTCAGCATCGTGCTGGGCGTCGCCCTGTACGACGAGCACCTGCGGACGGGCTGGTGGGTCCTGCCGCAGCTGGCCGGCGTCGCGCTGGTCTGCGCGGGCATCGTGGCCCTGGCCCGCGCCGAGACGGCGGAGGGCGCTCCCCCGACGGCCTGATGCCCGCGGCGTCCCTGGGCTACGATCACGTCGCAATCCGTTCGAACGAACCCCAGAGGTGGCCGGTGGCGCCGAACTCCCGCACCCAGGCGGCGGCAAGAGCGGCGGCCGCCGTCCTGGCAGCCGTCCTCCTGGCCGCGGCCTGCTCCGCCGACCCGGCGGACCCGGCCGCCCCGGCGGATCCCGCCGCCCCGGCCACCACGCCGCCGGCATCGCCGTCCCCGGCCCCGCCCCGGCCGACACCGCCGCCCGCAGAGCCGGCCACGACGGTCCCCGCGACCCCGGCTACCGCGGAGCCGTCCGCCCCGCCGAGGCCGGAGCGGCCCTCCACCCCGCCGCTGCCGACGCTGCCCGAGAGCCCCCCGCCCTTCAAGCCGGGCGGCACGTACTCCCTCCCGCCGCAGCCCCGCTAGAGCACGGCCCGGGCACCTACACGGGGGGCGCGGTTCGGGCGTTGCGGCGGCGGAGCCAGGCCGCCGCGGCTGCCGCGGTGGCCGCCAGGGCGGCGCCGAGGGCCGGCAGCCAGGCCGGGACGCCGCCGATCTCCAGGATCCGGTCGCGGTACACCACCCGGCGGTACGGGGTGTCGGCGGCGGTGGCGCGCAGTTCGTGGTCGCCGTCGATCCGGGCCGGATGGGGAAACCGCTGCTCGATCGCCGTCAGGAACGCCTCCCTGCCGTCCGTGAGGGAGGCGAGCGGCTGCTGCGGGGTGATCCGCCCGGCGAAGGTGACCTCCGGTTCGGCCCCGCCGATCGCCGACGCCGGTTCCATCCGGTGGTCCGCGAGGACGTACAGGCCCAGCGACTGCGGCGTCCTGGCCATCCGCGACAGCCGCATCGGGTAGACGAGGCGGTCGCTGTCGAAGCGGATCCGCAGCGGGTCGAGGTCGCCGCGGAGGGGCCTGCCCTCGTCCTGCGGGGCGAGCCGTACGGCGACGTACTCCCAGCCCTGGTCGACGTACGGCTTCACCTCGGTGGTGAGCGTGTCGGGCAGGGAGAAGCCGTTGGCCTCCAGCCAGCCGCGCAGGGCGGCGGGGTCGGTGGCGGTCAGCCGGGCCACGTCGAAGGCGCCGAGGCGTTCGCGGCCGACGACGCCGACCGCCGGCGCGCCGGCTCCCGGCGCGGCGCCGGCGGCGGCGCCGTCCACGGAGTCGAACGGCCAGTCCCCGCTGCGCGGCAGGAAGTAGTGCCGGGTGCGGCGCTCGGGCGCGGTCAGCCGGGAGAGCTGCGTGAAGACCTCGGCGTCCGCGAGGTCGACCGACGCCCGTGTCGGCACCGGCATGATCCAGGCGGCGCGGCGCGCGTCCCCGCCGACGGTGAACCGCATCACGATCTGCTCGGTGCGGCCGTCCCAGCGGACCACGGACGTCTCGCGCTCGACGCCGAGGCTGGCGCCGCCGGCCGGGATCATCGCCCCGCAGCCGCACGCGTAAGCGGGGCTGATCAGCGAGGCCGCCTGGGTGGCGAGCAGGGCCAGGAGCAGGGCCGGTATCCGGCGGCTTTTCATCCACACGGGGTCTCAGACGACGGCCCCGGGGCTCCGGTTCCGGCCGCCGGCCGGGACCCGGCGGCCGTGTGGGCCGGTGCCGCGTGTTCCGGTCTGCGGGGGTCCCCTGTCCGGCTGTCCGACGGCATCCCCATACTGCTGCCATGAGAGGGACGGACAACCCGCGCAGCAGCCCGCTGGTGCCCGACGCCGTCGTGGCCGAAATCTCCCGGCATGACTGGGATTCCGTCGGCTGCGGGTGCGGCCGCGGCGCCGGGCATCTGGTGGACACCCTGTGGAACGCCGCCGAGGGGCACCCCTCCGCGTTCCGCGCGCTCGAAGGGCACGCCTTCCTGGCGGGCGTGCTGCGGCCGCCGGCCCCCGCGGTGTGCGGGGTGCTGATGGCGGTGTGGTCGGCCGGCCCGCCCCGGCAGGCGACCCGCGAGGCGCTGCTGTGGACGCTGCTGGTGCTGCTGGGCGCGGAGGACGACGGGTCGGCGTACGAGGCGGGCCTGTACGGGCAGTGCGCCGCGTTCGTGCGGCGTGCCGCGGACTCGCTGCGGAGCGAGGCGGTGGACCGGCCCGGCTCCGTGTCGGCGGCCTACGCGGACGGCGTACTGGAACTGCTCGGCATGGCCGCCTGAGCCTCGGCGACGGCTTGCGGAAGCCAGTCCGCGACCCGCTCGAAGGGGAAGCCGAGGCCGGCCGCGCGGCTGTTGTCGAGGGCGTAGGCGCGGTCGTAGGAGAACGGCGATGCCGGCTCCCCGGGCGCCACCACCCGGAGGCGGGCGGAGCGTCCCACCCGGGCGGCGACCGCGTCGCACAGGCCGAGGACGTCGAGGGAGCCGTGGGAGGCGGCGTCCACCGCTCCGGTGAACTCCTGCTCCGCCGCCCAGTGCAGGAAGCGGGCGATCTCGCGGTGGTGGACGAACGAGGTGGCGTACGGGGCGCCGTGCACGGCGACGGGTTCGCCGGCGCCGATCCGCTCGACGTAGTGGGCGAGCCGCCCGGTGAACTCCTCGCGGCCGCCGCCGAGGACGTGCGCGGTGCGGACCGCGGCGAAGGCGAAGGGCGCCGCCGTCCCGCCGGGTGCCGGGCGGGCGAGGACGGCTTCGGCGCGCCGCTTGCCGTCGGCGTAGGCGCGGGCCTCGGCGGTGGGGGGTGCCGGGTCGTACACCTCCATCGTGGAGGTCATGACGTACCGGGCGGTCCGCCCGGCGAACACGCGGCGGGCGACGGCCGCCTGGCGGGGCGTGTAGCAGACCTGGTCGACGACGGCGTCGAAGGTGTGCGGGCCGAGTGCCGCGGCAAGGCCGGGCGCGTCGTCGCGGTCGGCGACGAGGTGGAGGGCGCCGGGCGGCGGGGCGGTGGAGCCGCGGTTGAGGACGAAGACCTGGTGGCCGGCTTCCAGCAGGCCGTGGACCAGGTGCTTTCCGAAGTACCGGCTGCCGCCGATGACGAGAATCCGCTTCATGGCCCCGACTCTGCCGGGATAGGGTCCGCCGGAGAACCGACGATCCGCTGATCATCCCGTAAGGAAAACTGCATGCTCGATGTGCACCGGTTGCGTGTCCTGCGGGCGGTCGCCGAGCACGGCAGCTTCAACCGGGCGGCCGCGGCCCTGCTGCTGACCCCGTCGGCCGTGTCCCAGCACGTCGCCGCCCTGGAGCGGAGCGTCGGCCACCCGGTGGCGGTGCGCAGCCCGCGCGGCGTGACGCTGACCGAGGCCGGGCGGCTGCTGGTGGAGGCGGCCGAGGCGATCTCCGCCGAGCTCGACCAGGTCCGGCATGCCATCGACCGGCTGGCCGCGGTGCGGCAGCGGCTGACGCTCGCCACCTTCACCAGCGGCGGCCGACACCTCCTTCCGCGGGCGCTCCCCGGGTTCGTGGCCGCGCACCCGGAGGTCGAGCTGACGGTGCTGGAGGCCGAACCGGAAGCCGCACTCGCGATGGTCCGCGGCGGCCGGGCCGACCTCGCGGTGGCGTACGCCTTCGACGGCCCGCTGCCCCTGCCGCCGGGTGTCGCCTGGACGCCGCTGCTGGACGACCCGCTGTGGCTGGTGCTGCCGCCCGCGCATCCGCTGGCCGGGCGGGACGCCCTCGGCCCCGACGAACTCGGCGGCGCCCGCTGGGTGCTGGGCTGCCTGCGGACGGAGGCCTTCCTGCGCCGGTACGCGGCGCAGGCCGGGTTCGAGCTGCGGGTGGCGGCCTCCACCACGGACTACTTCTTCGCCCAGACGCTCGTCGGCGCCGGGGTGGGCGTCGCGCTGGTCCCGCAGGTGTGCCTGGCCCCGCCCGCCGGATGCACCGCCGTACGGGTCGAACCGCCCGTCCCGCCCCGGCACATCGGCCTGCTCGGCCCGGTCCGGCGCCGGGCACAGCCGTACGCGCAGGCGCTGGCGGCCGCCCTGCGCACGGCGGCAGAACCGGCCGCAGCAAGACCGGCCGCGGACGCCGCGCGGCCCGCGGAGGCCGCGGGATGAGCCGCCGCCTGCTCCCCGGCATCGCGGCCCGGGAGGACATCCCCTCCGGCCTCCTCGACCGGTTGGTGGCAATCGCCGTCACCGGAGGGGGGCCGGGCGACGACCGCGCTGCCGTGTGGCAGCTGGCCTGGACGCTCTGCGACCGCAGCGACCTCGGCGCGGAGCGGGCGCGCGCCCTCGCCGCGTCCGACCCGGACACCGCCGTCGTACTCGCCCGTTCCGGGCTGCTCTCCCCCGCCGACGTGGATCCGGCCGCCCGGCCGCAGGCGGCGCTGGCCCTGCTGGACGAGGGCTCCGGTCGGCCCGGGTGGGCCCGGCTGCTCGCGGCTTCCCCCGACCGCGAGATCCGGTGGCGGCTGGCGTCCTGCCCGGGGCTCCCGCCGGACGTGGCGCAGGCGCTGGCCGCCGACCCGGACCCGGGCGTCGCCGCCGAGATCGCACTGTGGACGGCGGACCCGGCGCTTGCCGCCCGGCTCGCCTCGCACCCGGACGCGGAGGTCCGGTCGGCCGCCGCGCTGAACGGGGCCACCCCGCCTGAGGTGCTCACCGCGCTCGTCACCGGCGAGGGGCTCCCGCCGGCGCGGTCCTGCCCCGTATGCGGCCGCGGGGAGGCACCCGCCCCGTACGAACCGCCCGCCCGGGCCCGCTGCTCCGGGGCGCACGAGTCCGCCGTACACGACACCCTGGAGCGCGCCGCCCGCAATCCGGCGACGCCGGCCTCGGTCGCAGAGGGCATGGCCGGCCACCCGTCCGTCCTGGTCCGGTGGGCGCTCGCCGAACGGGCCGACCTGCCTCAGGAGGTGTACGCGCGCCTCGGCGCGGACCCGGCCGTCGCGGTCCGCCGCGCGGTCGCCGAGAACCCGGCGATTCGGGAACCCCTGATCCGCACCCTGGCGGCTCGCCGCGACGACCCCGACGTGCTGCGCGCGTTGGCCCGCCACCCCCGGCTGCCGCTCGACGTACTGGCCGAGGTGGCGTCGGCGGTGCGCATCGGCCCGGTCCTGCTGCCGTCCGTCGCCGCCGCGGACCCGGAGGACCTCGCCCGTGCGGCCGCCTCGTCGCCGGCGGCGGTGCGCATGCTGATCACCGAGCGGCACGACCTGCCCGCCCCGCTGCGGGACGCCCTGGCCGACGACGCGGACGCCGCGGTGGCCAGGGCCGCGGCCCCGCACCCGGGCCTGTCCGGAGAGCAGTTGCGCGCGATGGTGGCGCGGCATGGGGGGCAGGTCTGCGCGCGGGTCGCCGCGAACCCCGGCGCCCCCGCGGACCTGCTGGAGGAGTTGGCCCGGCGCGATCCGCCGGTGCGGCGGGCGCTCCGCGCGATCGCCGTCCACCCGAACGCGACGCCAGCGGCGCTGCTGGTGTGCCTGGAGGACGCGCGGGCCTGCAAGGACGCCGCCGCCCACCCCGCGCTGCCCGCGGCCGTGGTGGTGCGGCTGCTGGACCATCCATGCGCGGAGGTGGCGTGGGCGGCGGTCGGCCATCCGGCGCTCCCGGTGGCGGCGGTGGAGCGGCTGGTCGCGGAGGCCGAGCGTGCCGGGCCGGGCGGGCGGGCGCCGGGCTGAGGGCCGGGCCGGTCCGCTGCCGTCGGCACTGCGGCCGCCGCCGCCCCGTCACTTCCACAGCCCGGGTGTCGTTAGCGCCAAGGGGTTGACTCTGGGGGGCGAAGGGATGACGGAATGCGGCAGTTTCCTCTGGAGATGCACGGCATGGCACCGGGCCGGGTCGTCGAATGGCGGTTGCGGTCCACGGCAGGGCCGGAGCCGGCCGCTGAGACAGAGGGCAGGAGGGCGTCCTTCAACCAGGACAAGCACTTCACCGTCGCGGAGGAGAGCCGCGGCGCCGACGACCCCGTCGCCTCCTGGCTGGCGGTCACATTCGAGGTCTCCGAGGACCTCGACGAGGAGGCGATGACGCGGGCCCTCCTCGCGTTCGTCCGGCGGCACGAGGTGCTGCGGTGCGAGTTCCGGCGCCTGGCCGGCGAGTTGGCGTGCGAGCCGATCCCGCCGGCCGAACTCGCCCTCGCCGTGCACCCCGTCGCGTCCTTCGACTCGGCCCCGGAGCTGGTCGGCTTCCTGTCCGAGCGGTTCCAGCGGAGCATCGACACCCTGGCCTGGCCGCTGTTCACGATGGGCGCGGTCCTGCGCCCCGGATCGGCGACCGTCTACCTCGCCTTCGACCACATCGTGTGCGACGGCCTGTCCATGCCGATCGTGGTGCAGGAGGTGCAGGACGCGTACGAGGCGCTGCGCCGCGGCGAGCAGCCGGACGAGCAGCCGGCGCCCAGCTACCTGGACTTCGCGGAGGAGCAGCGCCGCCGCTACCTGTCCTTCGGCGCGGGCGACGCGCGGCTCGGCTACTGGAAGGACTTCATCGCCCGCGGCGGAGGCGAGTTCTTCCCCCGGTTCCCCCTCGAACTGGGCGTGGAGCCGGGCCTGATGTACCCCATCGTCAACGAGGCGTCGCCGCTGCTGGACGCCGCCGAGACGGAGGTCTTCGACAAGGCGTGCCGGGAGGCCGGCGGGAAGGCCTTCATGGGGGTGCTGGCGGCGGTGGCCGTGTGCCTGCGGGATGCCGGGGGGCCCGGCGTGTACCGGGGGTTCATGCCGGTGAGCGAGCGCGGGCGGTCGGGCTGGTCGCAGTCGGTGGGCTGGTTCGTGAACACGATGCCGATCGAGTTCGACGCCTCGCCGGGGCGGGGTTTCGCGGAGGTCGTGGCGGGGGTGCGGGCGGGGTTCGGCGCGATGATGGACCACATCGACGTGCCGTTCGTCCGGGCCTGGGAGCTGCTGGCGCCGGCGGAGTTCGCGGCCCGGTCGTGGCCGTACCCGGTGAACTTCTTCTCGTACATCGACATGCGCAAGTGCCCCGGCGCCGAGCGGCACGCCGACTGGCGGCCCGCGTCGCACGTCTGGTCGGCGCGTGCGAACGGTGTGTGCTCCTGGTTCCAGCGCGACGCGGAAGGGCTCCACATGAACTCGATCTACGTGGACACCCCGGCGGCACGCCACACCATGGCCGCGTTCCAGGAGGCGCTGCGGCGGACGGTCACGGAGATCGCACGCCACGGCTCCTTCGGCCGCCCGATCGGGCTGGCTGCCCCCCGGGGGCCGGTCGGGGCGGCGCTCGGGGTCAGCGGATACGGGTACGCCGCCCGCGGCTGAGGCGCGCAGGCAGGGCGGCGGGGTACCGTCCGCGGCACGCGCGGGTCGGGCGGGGCGGCCCGAGGGAAGCCGGTACGGGCCTCCCGGCGCCGCGACCGGGGCGCCCGCACGCCCCTACGGGCCCTCGGCGGCGGATCCGCCGCCGCGCGGACTGCCGCGCGAGGCTACCGGCCAGTACGATGCCGGGGTCCCCTGCTTCCGGCGAAAGGACCGCTCCCGTGCCGCGCACCCCTTCCTCCCCCGCGCTCCTCGCCGGCTTCCTGGCCGCGATGGGGGTGGCGCACGCCGTCGCACCGAAGCCGTTCGACGCGATCGTCCCGCGGGCGCTGCCGGGCAGCCCGCGGCTGTGGACGTACGCGAGCGGCGCGGCGGAGCTGGCGGTGGCGGCGGGGATCGCCCATCCGCGGACCCGCCGGGTCGCCGGACTGGCCGCGGCGGCGCTCTTCGTCGGGGTCTTCCCCGCGAACGTGCAGATGGCCGCCGACGCGCGCCGCCGCTCGCCCGCCCACCGGGCCGTGGCGTTCGGCCGGCTGCCGCTGCAGGTGCCGCTCGTGCTGTGGGCGCGCAGCGTCAGCCGCGGGGCGGCCTCCCGCTGAGGTGCTGCCGGTCCGGGGGCCGCCGGGCCCGGCCCGGGGCACGCTCAGCGGCTGTCGCCCGACCAGTCCCAGCGCGCCGGGTCATGGGCCCGCCGGCGGTAGTGGGCGCGGCCGCCCGGACCGTAGCGGCCTATCTCCGTGGGCAGCGCCGCCTCCTCGGCGAGGCGGCGCGCGCTCCATCCCGTGATGTCGAGCAGGAGCCCGTCGAGGGGCCCGCCGACCAGTTCGCCGTACTGGCGGCCGGGCTGCGCGCCGGGGTCGGGGTCTTCGTGGTCGGCGCCGTAGACCCGGCGCCGGAGCATCCTGTCGTCCATACCCGCCAGCTTCACAGACGCCACTGACAACCGAGCAGGAGCACCGCCATGGCACATCGCGTACACCGGCCGGCCGAGGACGAGGAGTTCGCGTTCGTCCTGCGGATGGCCGAGGGGCCGGTGCTGGCGTGTTTCGTCGGGAGCTGGCCCAAGGCGCTCGCGGCGAGCCGCGAGATGGACGCGCTCGCGGCCGAAGCAGCCGCGGAGTACGGGCCGCGCCTGACGGCGGTGCGCGCCGACATGGCCCGCTGCCCCGGCCCCACCCGTCGGTTCGGCGTCACCTCCGCGCCGACCGCGCTCATCCTGCGCGACGGGCGGGAGGCGGCGCGGTACGAGGGCCCGGCGGCGCCGGAGGAGTTCCGGGCGTTCCTGCGGGAGCACCTCGGCGCGCCCTGAGGCCCGCGTCCGCAGGGCGCGGCAGGGTCGGGCGCCCGTGCGGACGCGGCGGCCATCTGGCCGAAACGGGTATGGGTCGGATAGATGCCCAGGGCATGTAATGGGTTCACACGACGGAGCCCCGGACCACGCCGACGAGGTGCTGCATGTCAGAGACCGTTGTCTTCCCGCAGAACCGGACCTGCCCCTACCACCCGCCGACCGCCTACGAACCCCTGCGCGCGGGGCGCCCCCTGTCCCGGGTGAGCCTCTTCGACGGCCGCTCCGTGTGGATCGTCACCGGGCACGCCGAGGCACGCGCCCTGCTCGCCGACGCCCGCCTGTCCTCCGACCGGCAGAACGCGGCCTTCCCCGCCCCCACCCCGCGTTTCGCGGGCCTGCGCGACCGCCGCACCGCCCTGCTCGGTGTGGACGACCCGGAGCACAACGCGCAGCGCCGGATGCTGATCCCGAGCTTCACCCTGAAGCGGACCGCGGCCCTGCGGCCCCGGATCCAGGAGACGGTGGACCGGCTGCTCGACGACATGGTGGCGCGCGGCCCGCGGGCGGAGCTGGTCGGCGCGTTCGCCCTGCCGGTGCCGTCGATGGTGATCTGCGACGTGCTGGGGGTCCCGTACGAGGACCACGAGTTCTTCGAGGAGCAGTCGCGCCGGCTGCTGCGCGGCCCGGAGATGGCCGACGTCGAGGACGCCCGCACCCGCATCAACGCCTACCTGGCGGAGCTGATCGAGCGGAAGCGGTCCGAGCCCGGCGAGGGCCTCCTCGACGAGCTGGTCGGCCGGCACGTGGAGGCGGGCGGGACGGACGTCGGCGAGCTGGTGTCGCTGGCGGCGATCCTGCTGATCGCGGGCCACGAGACCACGGCGAACATGATCTCGCTGGGGACGTTCACCCTGCTGCGGCACCCGGAGCAGCTGGCGGAGCTGCGGGAGGACCCCTCGCTGCTCCCGGCCGCGGTGGAGGAGCTGATGCGGTTCCTGTCGATCGCGGACGGCATGCTGCGGGTGGCCACCGAGGACATCGAGGTGGGCGGTGTGACAGTCCGCGCCGATGACGGGGTCGTCTTCTCCACGTCCGTCATCAACCGGGACGAGGCCGTCTTCGAGCGGCCGGACGTCCTCGACTGGCACCGTCCGGCCCGCCACCACCTCGGCTTCGGCTTCGGCGTGCACCAGTGCCTGGGGCAGAACCTGGCGCGGGCCGAGATGGAGATCGCCCTGGGCACCCTGTTCGCTCGGCTGCCCGGGCTGCGGCTGGCGGCCGACCCGGACCGCATCCCGTTCAAGCCGGGCGACACCCTCCAGGGCATGGTCGAACTGCCGGTGGCGTGGTGAGCGGCGACGCGCCGCGCGAGCGGCGCACCGGCGGCGGCGCGGCCGGCGCCGTCGCCGTCGCCGTCGACCGCGGTGTCTGCATCGGCGCCGGCCAGTGCGCCCTGACCGCGCCCGAGGTGTTCACGCAGGACGACGACGGCTTCGGGCAGGTGCTGCCGGGGCGGGAGGACGGCCACGGCAGCGCCCTGCTGCGGGAGGCCGTCCGCGCCTGCCCCGTCTCGGCGGTCTCGCTGCGGACGGGCGGCTGAGCCGCAGGGCCGCCGGCCCTGGGGCGGACGGTCGCGGGCCCCGCCGGATGCCTGCCGGCGGGGCCCGCTGCCGGACGTCTCGCGAATGCGTGGAGTGGTGTCCGGGTCAGGAGTGGGGAACGACGTTCTCCGCCTGGGGGCCCTTGGGGCCCTGGACCACGTCGTATTCGACCTTCTGGTTCTCCTCCAGCGACCGGTACCCGGAGGACTGGATCGCGGAGAAGTGGACGAAGACGTCGGGGCCGCCCGCGTCCTGCGTGATGAAGCCGAACCCCTTCTCCGCGTTGAACCACTTCACGATGCCTGTTGCCATTGGTGCTGATCCTTCTCAACGTGCCACGCGGACCGCACAAACGGTGCAGTCGTCACGATCCTTCCCTTGTGTCCCGCCCGCCACACTCCGGGTGCAGCCAACCGGGGACGGATCGAACACCAGGCCGCCCGCGGCGGGACGCGCGGGCACGCCGGCTGTTCAGACGCCGGCGTCCGGGGCGGGGGCCGGCGCCGCGCGGCGGGGGCGGCCGGCCGCGGCGCGGCGGCCTCCGCTCATGCGGCAGCCCAGGCAGTCCGTGTGGCCGCCGCGCGCCGCGGTGTCGCGGACCCGCCAGTCCCATGCGGATTCGGGCCGGGGGCCGCTCGGCTTGCCCCAGCCGGCCAGGTGCAGCAGCCAGGTGGCAAGCCCGGCCGCCGCGACGACCGCGAGGCCCAGCCAGAGGACCGGCTCCGAGGAGAGGCACAGTCCGGTGCCGGCGACGGCACTGCCGAGGACCGCCAGGGCGGTTCCGGTCCAGCCGGCCACGGTGTGCCCCATGTCCACGTGCCCGTGCGCGCTCATGCGTTCTCCCAGTAGGCTTCCGAACAGGAAGTTTCACCTCGCGAGAGCCCGGGAGCACCTGGACCGCCTGCGTTCCGGCGGGGCCGCGGCCCTGGCCGCCGCCGCGGCGGGCGCCCCCCGGGGCGCACAGGCCCCGATGGTAAAATCTCCCTTTTCGCGCCCCGAGGAAGGCTCTGCATGAAGAACCCGTCACCCTACGGGCGTTTCGGCGTCAGGCCCGCCGCGAAGGCGGCCCCGAGGAGCACCGCCGGCAAGGGCGGCAAGGCACCCCGGAGCGTCGTGCCCGCGGGCGAGTTCGCCATGCCCGAGCCGGCCGTGCCCGCACTGCCGCCGGTGGCGTCGTTCGAGGAGCTGGACCTGCCGCGCGAGCTGCTCGGGACGCTGGCCGAGGCCGGGGTGGCCGAGCCGTTCCCCATCCAGGCCGCCGCCCTGCCCAACGCCCTCGCCGGCCGGGACGTCCTCGGCCGGGCCCGCACCGGCTCCGGCAAGACGCTCGCCTTCGGCCTGGCCGTGCTGGCCCGGACCGCCGGCCGCAAGGCGGAGCCGAAGCGGCCGCTCGCGCTGGTCCTCGTACCGACGCGCGAGCTCGCGCAGCAGGTCACCGAGGCGCTCGCCCCGCACGCCGCGGCGCTGGACCTGCGCATGACCGCCGTCGTCGGCGGCCTGTCGATCGGCCGGCAGGTCGGCGAGCTGCGCCGCGGCACCGAGGTCGTCGTCGCCACCCCCGGCCGCCTGAACGACCTGGTGGGCCGGCGCGACGTCTCCCTGGAGCGGGTCCGGACCGCGGTGCTCGACGAGGCCGACCAGATGTGCGACATGGGCTTCCTGCCGCAGGTCACCGAACTCCTCGACCAGGTCCGCCCCGACGGGCAGCGCATGCTCTTCTCGGCGACCCTCGACCGCAACGTCGACCAGCTGGTGCGCGCCTACCTGAAGGACCCCGTCCCGCTCTCCGTCGACCCGTCCGCGGCGACCGTGACGACCATGGACCACCACGTCCTGCACATCCAGGCCGCCGACAAGTACTCCGCGGCGACCGAGATCGCCGCCCGCGAGGGCCGCGTGCTGATGTTCCTGGACACCAAGCACGGCGTGGACCAGTTCGTGAAGCACCTGCGGGCCATGGGCGTGCGCGCGGAGGGCCTGCACAGCGGCAAGTCGCAGCCGCAGCGGACCCGGACGCTCGCGCAGTTCAAGGAGGGGACAGTGACGGTCCTCGTCGCCACGAACGTCGCCGCCCGGGGCATCCACATCGACGACCTCGACCTCGTCGTGAACGTGGACCCGCCCGCCGACCACAAGGACTACCTGCACCGGGGCGGACGCACCGCCCGGGCGGGCGGCTCCGGCAGGGTCGTCACGCTCGCCACCCCGAACCAGCGGCGGGACGTGGTCCGGCTCATGGCCGAGGCCCGGATCCGGCCCACGACCACGCAGGTCCGCTCCGGCGAGGCCGCGCTCAGCCGGATCACCGGGGCCAAGGCCCCCTCCGGGGTGCCGCTGTCGGGCGCCTCGCCGACCGACGCCAAGGGCCGGCCGTCCGGCTCGGACCTCGGCTTCCGCGGCATGGGCAGCCGGTCGGGCAAGGCCGGCCGCGGCAAGGAGTCCCGCAAGACCGCCGAGGCCAAGGCCCTCGCCGAAGCCCGGCGCGCGGCCCGCGTCCGCCGAGGGCACTGAGCGGGACGGCACGGGGGCCGGGCCGGCCCCCGCCGGAGGGGCCGGCGTACCGGGCCGCGGCCGTCAGCGGCGCTCGCGGCGCCGGCGGCGGGCGGTGACGATCGCGCGGGTGACGACCGGCGGCAGCAGGTCCTTGGCCAGCTTCCGCCAGGCGGCTCCCGGCCGGGGCCTCGCCACCGGCTTCGGGGGCGCGACGGGCTCAGGGGCAGGCTCCGGAGCCGGGTGCAGCGGCTTCGGCGGCTCGGGCGGGACGGCGCCGTGGTCGCCGATGCGCACCAGCTGCTGCCCGGCCACGTCGTCGATGCCGTGCCACAGATCGGGGCGGCCCTCCAGCCAGTCGAGGAGGCCCCTCCGGTACGGCTCGGGGTCGTCCCAGGTGGCGTACAGCTTCGCCCCGGAGACACAGATCAGCCGCAGCCCCTCGGTGGCCACGGCCGCCCACACGGCGGCGGCCACGCCGGGGCAGTGCTCGGAGCGGTAGTCGTCGAAGGCGATCACCGCGCCCGGCGCGGCGACGGCCCTGGAGGAGGCGATGTCCTGCACGACGTGCTCGTACAGGTGGGAGGCGTCGATGTGGACGAACCGGCAGCTCGCCGGCCGGACCCGGTCGGCCACCACGAACGTCGGCGCCTGGATGACGGTCGGCAGCCGCTCGTGGAAGGCCAGGTAGTTCACCTCGAAGCCGCGGCGCGTGAGGGTGGGGTACGAGCCCTTCGTCTCCGCCAGGTTCGACTCGTCCGGCGCGGGCGAGTCGAAGAGGTCGCAGACGGTGAACTCCTCGCCGTCCCGCAGGTACCTCCCGAGGAAGATCGCGCTCTTGCCCATGAACGCACCCAGTTCGAGCAGGTCGCCCGGCTCGGCCCCGCTCTCCTCCTGGTGGGTCAGGAACCAGTCGAAGATGGCCTGGTCGTAGTCCGAGAACCACCCCTCGACCTGCTCGTACGCAGTCGGAGCGGGGATGGCCGGCTCTCCGTCGGGGGTGGTGACGGGAGCATGCGAAACGTGCGACACGGAGTGCAGCCTCCAGGGGAACGGCTTGGATCGACGCTGATACCCGGCCGGGGGTAGGCAGACCATAAGCCTGCGGGCGGCCGGATGACGAGTCCTTGTGCACACTGGTGGAATCTCGGTCCGCAGGCGCTCCCGCGATGCCGCCTTCGTCCCGGTCCGCACCGGGGGCCTGCGGTGCGGACCGGCGGTGTCAGGCGGTCGCGCTCGCGCGGCGCAGGCGCTGCGCCGCGCCGTTGCGGACCAGGCGCGTGCGTGCCGCCCCGGCGAGCAGCACGAGGGCCTCCGGGGGGACGGGCGAGCGGACGGCAGTGCGCTGGCACCAGTCCGAGGCCCGCGCCAGCTCCTCGGCCGACCAGGGCTCGCCGCGGACGACGGCCTTCAGCAGAACCCACTCGCGCAGCCGGCCCGCGGCGAACGCGCGCCCGGCGACGGCGGCGGACATGGCCGCCGCCCAGTCGGCGAAGCCGTCGGAGTGCAGCAGGCGGACGGCACGCCGGTCCAGGTGCGTCACCACCGCGCTCTCCGCCATCACGGGGTCGGGGTCGCGCAGCACCGCCGCGACGGCGCACGCCTCCGCCTCGGCCTCCGCGCGGCTCCCTGCCGCGGGGGTGCCGGCCGCGGCCGCCGCGGCCAGGGCGTCGAGGTGGCGGGCGTAACGCCAGTGCTCGGGCGGTGCCGTCCCCTCCGGCGCCGGCGCGGGTATCGGCTCATCGGTGCTCCCCATGGGTCCCATTCCACACGACGGCCCCGGACGGGCGGCGCCCAGGGTGGGCGCGGAGGTGGACGGGACGGGGACGGTTCCGGCGGTCAGCCGGCGGTCGGTGCCCGACCACCCGGCTCCGGCCCGGGCTCGGGCTCGGGCAGCGGGGCGCCCGTCTCCAGCAGCGTCTTCAGGCTCGACGCCAGCATCGGCCAGGCCTCGCCGCACATCCCGATCAGCGGGCCGTCGGGGACGAAGCCCTCGTGGCGGATCGTCAGCCGCGCCAGGGCGTCCCCGACCGGCTCGATCTCGTACGCCACCCGCGTCCGCGGCTGGGCGGCCAGCTCGGCCCGCAGCTCCTCCCCGACCCCCGCCGACGCCGCCCACTCGGGAGTGAAGGTGTGCCAGGTGTAGGCGAGCCGGCGGTCCGGGACGCACTCCAGGACGACCTGCCCGGCATCCTCGGTCCGCGCCCCGCGCTCCACCCACACCATCGGCGAACCCACCGCCCAGTCCGTCTCGAACGCCAGGCCCCAGTACCGGCGGGTGTACCCGGGGTCGGTGAGGGCCTGCCAGACGACGGCGGGGTCGGTCCGGATGTAGACGGTGTACGTGATCGCGCTGTCGGTCATGCCCCCATGCTGCGGGACGGCCCTCCGCGGCGGCCGGATTGGCCCGCCCGTGGGACCCGGAACGGCGGCCGGGGAGGCGGCCGGGACGGCGATCGGCGGGGCCGCACTGCCGACCGTGTCTCCTTATGACTTGGTTACATCCCTGCTGCTACGTTCTGGCGCGCGGACTGGCGGCATGAAACCCGCCGGTCCGACCACGTGGAACCGGCCCGACCGGACCGGCCGGACCGAGGAGAGGCACAGGCATGCGAGGCGCTACCCGTCCCCGCACGGGCGCGGGCGGCGCAGGCGCGGGCCGCCTCACCGGGGTGGATGCCGTGCGCGGACTCGCCGTACTCGGCATGTTCGCCGTACACGTCGGCCCCGGGGCGCAGCCCGACGGGGCCGGCTACCTGGTCGTCGCCGCGGACGGGCGGGCCCCCGCCCTGTTCACGCTTCTCGCCGGGTTCTCTCTGGCCCTCGCCGGGCGCGGCAGCCGGCCGTCACCTGCACCGGCAGGCGGACCGCTCCGGCGCCACCGGCCGCTGCTGATCCGCTGCGCGGTGCTGGCCGCCCTCGGGCTGCTCCTGGCCGCGCTGTGGCCGGGGTTCCTGGTCATCCTGACCTTCTTCGCCGTGTACTTCCTCGCCGCGGAGCCGTTCACCCGGCTGTCCACGCCGGTGCTCACCGCCGTCGCAGGGGCGTCGGTCGTCGCCGGGCCCGTCCTGTCGTTCGCCCTCGGGCCCGTGTTCGGGTACGGGCAGTCCGGGCGCGGCGCGGTCCCCGAGCCGGCCGGGCTGACCAGCTGGGAGGGGCTGGGCCGGACCCTGTGCGAGCTGCTGCTGACCGGCGCCTACCCGCTGGCCACCTACTTCCCGTACGTGCTGGTCGGGCTCGCCGCCGGCCGGCTGTGCGACCTGCGGGAGCGCCGCAGCGCGCTGCGGCTGGCGGGCTGGGGCGCGGCCGCGGCCGCCGCCGGGTACGGCACCGCCTGGCTCATCGCGCACCTGCTCGGCGGCCGCGACCGGCTCCTCGCGGTGATAGCCGCCCGCCACCCGGAGGCCGCTGGCGCCGCCGACCCCGTACGCGCCGTACTGGACGGCCAGTTCGGCGCCATACCCAGCACCTCCTGGGACTGGCTGCTCGTCGCCGACCCGTACAGCCAGACGCCGCTGGAGACCCTCGGCAACGCGGGCGTGGGCTGCGCCCTCATCGGCCTCTTCGTGCTCGCGGCGCAGAACCGGGCGGGCGTACGGCTGCTGGCACCGCTCGCCGCGCTCGGGGCGATGGCGCTGAGCGCGTACGTCGGCCACGCCCTGGTCCTGGCCGGACCGGCGCACGGAGCGGCGTCCTGGACCGCGCTCGGCGTGTTCGCCGCGGTGTCGATGGCGGCGGCCTGGGGCTGGCAGCACGCCTGGGCCGGCAGCCCCCTGCGCCGCGGCCCGCTGGAACACGTCCTGCGAGTGGCCAGCCAGGGGCGCGCGGGCTGAGGCCGTGGGCGTCCTGCGTGCCCGCGGGGCGCATGCACGCCCCGGTGCGCCGGGGCGTCGGCTTCCGGACCACCCGTACGCGTGATGGCGCATGGATCAGGTCGGGGCAGCTAGGGCACGCTGGGCCCATGGAGTTGCGCCGGGCCGCACGGCCCCTGCCGTTGACCCTCGCCGCCCTGGTGCTGGCCACGGGCTGCGTGACCGTACGGCCGGAAGGACCTGCGCCGGCGGAGCCTTCCGCACCGGCGGCCGGCCGGGAAACCTCCGTGGCACTGCCGTTGAGCCCGCTGCCGGCCGGGGGTCGCACGGTCACCGAGCCGACGTCGGCGCCGGCCGCCTCCTCCGCCCCGCAGACGGCCCCCGCGCCGCGCAAGCAGCGCCGCCAGGCCGACCGCACGCCGGCCGGGGTCCGGAAGCCGCCGCGCGCCGAACCGGCGGCCCCGGCCAAGCGCCGGAAGCAGCCCGCACGCCCGCAGCCCCGCCAGGCGCCCCGCCACCCGTACGACATGGCCTCGCTCTGCAAAGCCGCCAAGGGCACGGTCTCCCCCTCCATCGTCGCCCTCTGCGGTTGACGCTCGACGGTCTTCGCTGCTGCCATGGCGGCAGTGCGCCCGGCTCGTTCGGGGTCCGCTCGCCGGCGCGGCCGCGGCCGCCGGACGGGTGTGAGGGGCGTGCCCAGGGGCCGGGTTAATCGGTGGAGGCCCGTGCACGCCGGTCCGTACAGTGACCGGACGCCCGTCGCCGAAGCCGAGAGTCCGCCATGCGCACCCCCTATCCCCGGACCCCCCACCTCCCTTGGTCACCGGGAGCGACCGCGGACGACGTACGGGCCACCGGGGCGGAATGGTTCGCCGGGAGGGAGGTGGTCGTCACCGAGAAGCTCGACGGGGAGAACACCACCCTTTACGCGGACGGCCTGCACGCCCGCTCCCTCGACTCCGCCCACCACCCCTCGCGCGCCTGGGTGAAGGGCCTGCACAGCAGGATCGGCGCCGGCATCCCGGCGGGATGGCGCATCTGCGGCGAGAACCTGTACGCCCGGCATTCACTGGCGTACGAGGACCTGGACAGCTGGTTCTACGGGTTCTCGGTGTGGGACGGCGACCACTGCCTGGGCTGGGACGAGAGCGTGCACTTCCTGCACGGACTCGGCGTGCCCGTCCCGCGCGTGCTGTGGCGCGGCGTCTTCGACGAGCGGGCTCTGCGCAGGCTGCGCCTCGACACCGCGCGGCAGGAGGGGTACGTCGTGCGCACCGCGGCCGGCTTTCCGCGGGAGGACTTCGGGCGGTGCGTCGGGAAGTGGGTGCGGCGCGGGCACGTCACCACTGACGCGCACTGGATGTACGCACCGGTCGTGCCCAACGGGCTCGGGCCGCAGGCAGCGCTGTGGGAGGTCCGGTCCGGTGCGGAGCCCGATCCGGTTGCGCTGGCGGCCGCCGTCGGCGTCGGTGCCGAGGCCGTCGGCGGTGCGGCGGTGCCCTCCGTCGTGGCCGAGGTCGCGGGCCGGCTCGACGCGGCCGGCCGGACCGGCGACGCCCGCCTCGCGGGGGTGCTGGCCGCGCTGCTCCACCGGATGCCTCGGACCGCGGTCGGGGCGCGGCTCGCGGCGGGGCCGGTCGGCATGCGGGCCGCTCGGCGCGTCGCGGACCTTGTCGGCCTGAGCCCGCGCCTCCGGCGGGCGTTCCCGGACGAGGAGCGGCGGGCCGGGCTGGTGCGCATGGCCGCGGCTGCCGATCTCGGGGTGCTGCATGCGCTCGCTGCGGCCGTCGGGGCGGGCGGTGACCGTGTTGCCGTTGCCGAAGCCTCGGAGTGCGTGGAGTGGTCCGCCCTGTACGCGCAGGAGGAGGGGCTGCTGGGACCCGAGCCGCTGCGGCCCCTGCGGAACGGGCTGCGGGACGCCCTCGCCGGGCTGGATCCGGACGCCGCCGACCGGTGCCGGGCCGAGGCGCTGCAGTTGTTCGCGCAGGGCCGGATCTCCACTGCCGAGGAGGCCGTTGCCGCGACCTGGCGGTGGCGGGACGGCCGCTTCCCGCGGCTGGTGCAGCTGTGCGGGCCCTCGGGGAGCGGGAAGAGCACGTACGCCCGGAGCCTGCCGGGGATCGACGCGTACATCGCCCTGGACGACCTGCGGGCCGCCCGCGGCAACCGCGCGGACCAGCGGGACAACGCCGGCATCCTGCGCGAGGGCCTGGACCGGCTCGACGCGGCGCTCGCGGCAGGCGGCACGGTGGTCTGGGACGCCACGTCCCTGACCGGGCAGCAGCGGGGGCTGACCGCGGCGGTCGCCCGGCGGCGCGACGCCCTCGTCACCCATGTCGTGCCCCTGGTGGAGGAGGCGGAGCTCGTCCGCCGCAACGGTGCACGCGAGCATCCGGTGCCGCCGCGGGTCCTGGCCTCGCAACTGCACCGGTTCAGCCCGCCCTACCCCGGCGACGGGCAGGGGCACCGCATCCGCTACCTCGGGGCCGGCGGGGACGTCGAGGACGCCGCGGGGTGTGCGGCCCCGGGCCCGGGCCCGGGGAACCGAGTGGGACCGCGTGTCGGGAGGGATCGCGCCGATGCGGACCAGTGAGCAGCTCTACCACCAGGTCCGGTGGGACCCCCGGTTCGACCCGGCGCGGTTCGTGATGGGCCTGCACCAGCGCGGGGCACCGCCCAAGCGGGTCCCGCTGCCCTCGTTCGTGCCCGGCGGCGACATCCCCTGGCACCGGGTGCTGTTCGTCGAGGCGGACGGCGAACTCGTCTGGGACCGCGCCACCGGCACGGACCGGATCGACTCCACCACCGCCGGGCGGGTCCGCGACCCGCGCCTGCTGCGCGCCCCCGCCTTCGCCGCCCGGACCCCGTACGTGTGGGATCCGGCCCGCCCCGGCGCCGCGGGCGGGGCTTGGCGGGCCGCCGAGGAGGCCGGGGCCGGTGCGGTGCGTCGGCCGACTGCGTCGGCCGCTTCCCCCGTTTCGGTGCGGCTGCTGACCTGGAACACGCTGTGGGACCGCTACGACGCGCCGCGCATCGACACGGCCCGCCGCAGGCCGCTGCTCTGTGCCGAGCTGGAGGCCGCCGACGCGGACGTCATCGCGCTGCAGGAAGTGGAGCCGGCCCTGCTCGACATGCTGCTGGAGCAGCCGTGGGTGCGCCGCGCGTACACGGTGTCGGCCGCCCCCGACGGCCGGGACGTCTCCGACTTCGGCCTGCTGGTGCTGAGCCGGCTGCCCGTGGCGGAGGCCGGGCTGCACCGCCTCGGCCCGCACAAGGCGGTCTCCGCGGTGACGGTGCGGACCGCGGCGGGGCCGCTCGTCGTGGCCTGCGTCCACCTGACGAGCGACCACACGCAGGACGGGGCCGCGCGGCGGGCCGAGGAACTGGCCCGTGTCGCCGAGGGACTCGGCGCTGTCGATGCCCACGTGGCGCTGGTCGGGGACTTCAACGACGGGCGGGGCGGGGCGGACGGGCCCGCGGCGGTCCTGGGGATGCGGGACGCCTGGAGCGAGGTGCACGGGGCGTCGGACGACACCCCCACGTTCGACCCGAGCGCCAACCCGCTGGCGGCCGTCGGCTCCCTGAGCGGACGCGCCGCCCGGCTCGACCGCGTCCTGCTGCGCTCGGACGCGGCCCGGGTGCGGCGGGCTGCCTTGCGGGGTGATGTCCCGGAGGGGGGCGGCCTGTTCCCTTCCGATCACTACGGGGTCGAGGTCGAGGTCGAGGTCAGGGTCGGTGCCGGTGGCGGTGGCGGTGGCGCGGTGCGCGTCGAGGGCTCGGGCGCCCGCGCGGGCGCGCCGACCTCGCGGACTGCCGTCGCCTGGCTGCCGCCGTACGATCCCGCCGTCACGGCGCTGCGGCGCGAGCACGATCCCGCCTTCGGACGCTGGCCCGCGCATGTGAACCTGCTGTTCGGGTTCGTCCCCGAGGCCTCCTTCGAGGAGGCCGTGCCCCTGCTCGCCGAAGCCGCCGCCGCGACCGCACCGTTCCCGGTGCGGATGGCGGGCGTGTACGACTTCGGGCACCGCGACGACGCCGCGCTGTGGCTGGACCCGGCCGCGGCGGGCGAAGCCCCCTGGCAGGAGCTGCGGCAGGCCCTCACCGCCCAGTTCCCCGCGTGCCGGGGGCGCGGCGGGGGGTTCACACCGCACCTGACGCTGGGGCGCAACGCCGACCCGCAGCGGGCACTGGCGGAGTTCACCGCCCGGCTGGGCGGACCCGGGGCCGGCCGCGACGCCCGGGTGGAGGAGCTGGCCGTACTCTCGCGGCGCGGCGACGAGCCGATGCGGGTACGGGCCACGGTGCAGTTGGGAACGGGGAGGGTGCGCTGGCTGCCGGAACCCGGGGCCGCGCGGGACGGGGAGCCGCAGCGGCGGGACGGCGTCGAGGGCGACGCCTCCGTTGCCGGACGTGTCGCCGACCGCGTCGCCGGAGCGCTCGCGGGCGGCGTCGTGCACCTCGTCGGATCCCGCCGCACGGGCTGCGCCCTGCCCGGAGCGGACCTGGACCTCGTCGCGGCCCTGCCCGGCGCCCCCGACATCGAAGCCGTGCGGGAGCGCGTCGCCGAGGCGCTCCCCGGGGCGCGGCGGCTGCGGGTCGTGACGGGTGCGCGCGTGCCCGGGCTGCGGCTGCACGTCGACGGGTTGGACGTGGACGTGGTCGTCGTCGGCACCGGCGGGATCCGGCCCGAGGAGGCCGTGGCGCGCCGGGCGGAGCTGGGCGAGGCGGCGGCGGTCGCACTGAGCGCGGTGTCGGATGCGGAAGCCGTGTGCGCCGCCGCTGCCGAGGGCGGGCCGGAGCGGCAGGCGGCGTTCGCCGAGCTGGCGCGGCAGGTGAAGGCCTGGGCCGGGGCTCGCGGGGTGGATTCGGCTCCGTTCGGCGGGGTGCCGGGGGTGGCCTGGGCGGTGATGGCTGCGCGCACGGTGCGGGAGGCCCCGGAGTTGCGCGGCGCGTCCCTGCTGCGTGCGTTCTTCGCGGCCTGGGCCGCCTGGGACTGGCGTGAGCCCGTCGCGTTGACCGGGGCAGGCGGCGCGGGGCCGTCGGCCGTGCCCGGCGGGGGCGGGGGCGCCGTCGCGGTACTCACCCCGTCTGAGCCGGTGCGGAGTTGCACCGCGCAGGTGGGGCCCGGGATGCGGGACCTGCTGACGCAGGAGCTGTACCGGGCCTGGGAGCTGCTCGAGGCCGACCCGGCCGGTGTGGCGGAGCTGTGCGCGGTGCCGGCGCTGCACCGCCGGCACGCGGCGTGGGCCGTCGTCACCGTACGGGGTGGCACGCCGCGGGAGTGCGAGGAGGCGCTGGGGAGGGCGCGGGGGCGGATGCGGGCTCTGGTGGGGGCACTGGAGGACATCGGCGGCGGCGGGGGCGCAGGCGTGCATGCCTGGCCGCGGCCTCTCGACTCCTCGGGCGGTGTGGTGCGGTACGCCGTCGGGCTCGGGGCCGCCCCGCCGGACCGGGCCCGCCTTGAGGAGGCGGCCTCCCGGTGGTGCGCGGCCCTGCCGGGCGTGAGTGTGGAGTGGGCGGAGGGAGGGGACATCCCGACGGTGGGGTAGGGCGGGGGCAGGCGGTCGGGAGTTCGCGGCGGCGGAGGCGGCCTCCGGTTTCCGCCGCCGTGGCCGGGGCTCCCCCCGCAGGGCGGGCTGCCGCCGGGTCAGGGTTCGATGATGATCTTGCCTGCCGTGTGGCCTTCCTGGTTGAGGGCGAAGGCCGCTGCGGCATCGGCGAGGGGAAAGGTTTCGGCGACCGTGACCTTCAGCCGGCCGCTGTCGGCGAGCTTGGCGAGTTCGGTGAGGTCGCTGCCGACGGGGCGGACCCACATCCACTGGCCGTCCGCGCCGAGGACACTGGGGTCGGCGATCGATGCGTGGCGGCCGTCCGGCGCGAGGACGGCCTGGGTGACGTCGAGGACGCCGCCGACGAAGTCCGCCACGACGGACACCCCGTCCGGGGCGAGTGCCCGGACCCGGTCGACCAGGCCCTCGCCGTACTGCACCGGCTCGCAGCCCAGTTCGCGCAGGCGGTCGTGGTTGCGCGGGGAGGCCGTGCCGATGACGCGGGCTCCGAGCGCCCGGGCGATCTGTACGCCGAAGCTGCCGACGCCGCCTGCCGCGCCGTGGACGAGGACCGTGTCGCCCTCGCCGGTGTCCAGGCGGGTGAGCAGCTGGTAGGCGGTGAGGCCGGCCAGCGGCAGGCCGGCTGCCTCGCGCCAGCCGAGGGAGGCCGGCTTGCGGGCGAGGGCGCGCGCGGGGACGCTCACGTACTCGGCGAAGGTGCCGCCGTGGACGTAGTCCTTGCGCGCGTACGCCATCACCTCGTCGCCGACGGCGAACTCGGGGACGTCGATGCCGAGCCGCTCGACGGTTCCCGAGACGTCCCAGCCGGGGACCACGGGGAAGAGGACGTCCATCAGCCCGTCGAGGCCGCCCGCCATGATCTTCCAGTCGACGGGGTTGACCGCGGCGCACCGGACCTTGACGAGGACCTCCCCCGGCGCCACCTTCGGCATGGGCAGGCGGGTCTCGCGGAGCACCTCCGTCCCGCCGTACTCGTCGTACGCCATCGCCCGCATGGTGTCCTCGGACATCGCACCGACCTCTCGTGTGGGTGTGGGCCGGTCCCATCCCACCACGGTCCGCGGCCGGGCGCGCGCTACTCGAACTCGGTGCCGCCCTTGCGGGTCAGGTAGGCGGGGCTGACCGCCTTGGCGATGGCCCGGCCGCCGACGACCGGGCTGTACCGCTCCGCGGCCGGGCGTATGACGACGCCCTCGCGCAGGTGCGCCTGCCGGCCGGAGACGGTCTCGCGGCCCGTGGCCAGCTCCAGGACCGTGTCCAGGTCGTACGGTCCCTCGTACAGCCGCGGTACGAGGGGCAGGGCGCCGTCGGAGAGGAGTTCCGCCGCGTCCAGCCAGCGGACCTGCCCGTCGATCTCGGCCGACACGTCGAAGACGGCGTACCCGGGGCCCGAAGTGCGCGCGTCGGTGCCGTAGGCGAGGTCCTGGACGCCGGCGCCGTACACCTCGGCGAAGATGCCGACGCGGGTGGCGCCCAGCCGGGCCGCGAGCTTCGCGGCGGCCTCGGCGACGCGGTGGCCGCGGACGGCGCGCCAGTAGAGGTTGCGGTCGTCCTCTGTCAGGGCGAGGCTCTTCGAGCCGAAGCCCTTGGAGGAGACCAGCACCCGGTCCTCGGCGGCCAGGTAGGTGAGCAGGCAGGCGGTCCCGTGCAGCTTCTCCGTCAGGACGACCTGCTCGCCCGGCTCGAAGAGGTCCGGGTAGCGCTGGATGTTCTCGACGTCGACCCACGGCAGCAGGTCGGGCGCGGCCTCCACGTCGCCGCTCATCGAGGTCGGGATCGGCGGCACCCACTTGGTGATGCCGAGCCGCTCCGCGAAGTCCGTGCCCTCCTCGGCGGCGCGGGCCAGGTCGACGCCGGCGAGCGCGCGCGGCCGGCACACCAGGCCCTGCGACAGCTCTCCGCGCAGCCGGACCGCCTTCACCCGGTCGGCGCCGGAGCCGGAGAGGCGGCCGGTCAGGCCGAGTTCCGCGATCAGGTCGGCGGGGAGGACGGCCTGCTCGGGGATGTACAGGGCGAAGTCGCCCGTGGCGTAGGCACCCTTGGCGACGACCGCCCGGTACAGGCCTACTTGGGCGAGCTCCAGCGCGTCGGCGTGGGGATGCTCGTGGACGGTCAGCTGCTCGACGGTGACCTTCAGCGTGGACATGGGCGGCTCCTCGGCTCGGCGGGGGGGTGGCTCCCACACTTTCCGAGGAGTTATTTGCGCTGGTCCAGCTCTTTTCCGGGTGTTAATGTGCCGAGTTCTCGCAACCTGTCGTCAGATGGTGAACTGTGCTCGGGTCGCAGGGCCGTAGACGCCCGACGGGTCGCCGTTGATGCCGCGGTCGCGCTGGAGCTGGGCGACGCCGCGCTTCGTCTGCCCGTCGTACACGCCACTGACCTTCACGTACGTGAACCCCTGTGCGTAAAGCGCCTCCTGGAGGGCGGTCACCTCCGACCCCCGGTCGCCCATGCGGAGCGTGCCCCCGTCGCCGGTCTGCGGCCTTCGGGACGGCGCCGACGCGGACGGCGGCGGCGAGCTGTCTGCCTTGGGGCTCGCCGACGGGGTCGGCGAGGCGGTGCGAGTCGCGGTGGCGGAGGGGGCGGGGTCCGGGGCCGGGTCGGGGGCCCGCAGCTCCGGGACGGACACGTCGGGCCGCTGGGAGGAGAACGCCGGCTCCGGTTCGGCGTCCCCGCCGGGCAGGAGGGCCAGCGCGCCGGCGCCGAGCAGGAGGGCGGCTCCGCCGGCCGCCCACAGGGGCTTCCGGCTGCGGCGGTCCTCCTGCCGCCGGCGGCGGGCCGCCGCGCGGCCACCGGGCGCGGAGGCCGGGGGTGCGGAGGAGGCCGGGGGTGCGGCGGAGGCCGGGGGTGCGGCGGGCTCGGGGAAGGCGGCCGGCGCCGCGGGGCCGGGTTCCGGCCAGGTGATCCCTGCTGCTGTGGAGGTGTGCGGGTGGGGGCCCACCGGGGTCATGTAGGGGCGTACGAGGCGGCCGTCGTCGGACCCGGGCTCGCGGGCGTCTGGGGACATCGTGCTCTCCCGGCGGGGAATGGGACGGCCGGTGTGGCGGTGCGGCGCCGGCCCCCGGCCGGTCGGGGCCGTTCCGGTGGGCGGTTCCTGACCGGCGCACTCTCGCCGACCGGGCGGACCCGGTCAAGCCCGGTGTCCGAACTGCACCATCCGTCCTGCCGGTCGGGGAGCCCTGCCGTGGTCGGCGGTGCGGGGAGGGCGGAACACGGCGGTGTCACCCGGACGCATGAGGGGCGGGGCGCCGGCCGGGCCTCCGTCAGGCATCGTGGACGGCATGCAGCTACGCCGGGCCCTGCCCCTGTCCCTCGTCGCACTGCTCGCCGGGGCGGGCTGCGCAGCGGCCGGCCCGGAGCCGCCGCCGCGCGGGCCGGTGCCGCCGCGGACCTCCGTGCCGCCGCCCGCCGCGCGGGAGGCGGCGCGGGAGGCGCCGCGCGGGCCGGCCCCGACGGCCGGGCCGCCGCCCCCGCCGCGGACGGCCCCGGCGGATGGGGCGGAACAGCCGCCGTCCGGGGTCCCCGATCCGCCGGCGCGGAGTGAAGGCGCCGTCGTGCGGCCGTCCGCGCGGGCCTCGCTCCCTGCCGTGCCGCGGCGCGTGCAGCCGCCGCGGCCGCGGCCGGTGCGGCCCCGGCAGGTGCGGCATACCGCCGTGGCGTCCCCGGAGGGCGCGCGGCCGCCGGGTGCGGAACCGGAGGCGTTCCTGCCGTACGGCGACGACCCCTGTGCCGCGGCGGAGGGTGCCGTGCCGCCGTCGGTGATGGACCTGTGCGTCCGGCAGTACGGACACTGACCGGTTCAGGCGCTCCGGCGGACGCCCGCGGCGACCGCGGCGCAGCGCCGGGCCGTGTGCCTGCGGGCGGTGCGCAGGCGGCGCAGGGTCGTGTGGCCGCGGCGCCGCCATTCGCCGCGGGGCAGGGCGGCGCGCTGGCCGCCGCTGGTGATGAGGGCGTTGACCGGGGCGTGCGGGTCGGTCGCCATGCCCTTGGCCACCAGGACGCCCACCACGAGGGGCAGCACGGCCACGGCCAGGGCCGAGCCGGCGACGGCCACCTGCTGGATACGGGGGCGCGGGGTGCGGAGCGGGGCGTCGGTGGTCATGGCCCCATTCGACCAGCGGCGGCGCGGCGGGGTATCGGGGCGGATACTCAGGTCGTCGGGAGCGGGGTACTCAGGTGCGGCGGGGTGGAGGGGAGGCGGTCGGCGTGGTCGGGTCCGGGGTGTCGTTCGAGGCGGCCGACGGGGACGGGCCGGCGGCGGGTGGCGGGCGGCGCGCCGACGAGGTGCGCACCGCTCATGAGGGGCTGTTGCAGATCCGTCGTGTGGTGAACGGGCCGGAGGGCGAAGGAGTTCCCGCACCGTGGGAAGTCCGGGCCATGCCGCGGGCGGTGGCGCTGGCGCTGGAGGCCGCGGGTCTCCCGCCGTCGGCCGTGGACGCGGAGGGGCGGCGGGTGCGGACCGGCTACCGGGTCGCGGAGGGCCCCGAGGGGCGGGCGCAGGTGTCGTGGGTCGGGCCGCCGGGCAGTGGCGCGGCCGGTGAGGAGCGGGAGCGGCTGGCGGAGTGCGCGGCGGTGCTGGAGCGGCTCGGGTGGGTCTGCCTGCTCTACCGGGGTCCCCGCAGCCGGCGCTTCGTGGAGGTCGAGGCGCCCTGCTGATCGGGCTGGGGCAGTGCCGCGACCTCGGCGGCGACGGCGGAGCGGAGGCCGGGCGGGCCGACGGCCTCGGCCTCTGCACCGAGCCCCAACAGGTCCCCGACGGCGACCGGCTGCGCCTGGGACGTTCCTGCTGCGGGAGGACGGCGCGTTCGACGCGGGCGGCACCCGGTGCGCGTTCGGGGTCGTGCCCGGCTCGGGGACGGGCGGGCCGGCCGGGCTGTCCGGCTCGGGCTCGTTCGCGTACCGGCACGGCGACTCGTCCGTGCCGTATGCCGTATGCCGTATGCGTTCGCGTACGAGCTGGGCCGACCGGGGCGGGAGGGCGCGGAGCCGTGCGGCCCGCGCCCTCCCCCGGCTACGGTGCGCCGAAGGCGAGGGTCAGCTGCGGGGTGCCCTCCCCGGCCGCCGCCTCGGACGACCACAGCCACAGGGCGTCCGACCCCGAGCCGGTCAGCGCCACGCTCCAGGAGGAGCCGAGGGCGGCGGCCACCGGCGCCGCGGACAGGCCCGTGGTGTGGACCGCCGAGCCGTCGGGGACGGGGCCGAAGGTGCCGAGGGCCGGACCGCCCGGCTCGGGACGGGTGTTGTAGGTGGTGGCTGCCTCGCTCCATGCCCCGGCGACCGGCACCACCGAGACGGTGTCGGCCGTTCCGGCGCCGCTCATCGTGCTGGTCTTCACGCTCAGCGAGGCCGACTTCAGCACCGTGCCCGGCGGCGCCGCCGGCAGGTCGAAGCGCAGGTAGGACGTGTACAGCGGGTTGCCGCGGACGGCGAGCGACCCGGAGGTGCCGAAGGCGGTGCCGGGTGCCCCCGCGTTGGCGTACGTGTCCTCGGCGGCGGTCACCCGGACGACCGAGTCGGCGGGCGCCGAGGCGAGGCGGTGGTGCTCCTGGACCTGCGCGGGGGTCAGGACACTGCCGTAGACGGCCGTCTCGTCCAGGCGGCCCGCCCAGAAGTCGCTGGACGGCCGGTTGGGCCAGCTGGTCAGGTTGTCTCCGCCCGCGTGCCAGTAGCCGGCGAAGTTCTCGTGGGTGGTGACGTTCAGGGTGCCCCGCTGGACGCCGTCGACGTAGAGGGCCATCCCGCCGGGCCCCTGGGTGGCGACGGCGTGGTGCCACTTGTCGTCGTTGTAGGAGCCGGCGGTGGTGACGGTGCGGGTGGCGCCGGTGTAGACGCCGAAGACGAGGCGCCCGTCGTTGGTCATGTACAGGTGCTTGTCGTACTGGCTGCTGCGGCGGTCCTGGTTGCTGCCGAAGCCGAAGAGCTTGCCGCCGCGGGTGGTGTTCGTACGGAACCAGGTCTCGATGCTGTAGGCGGCGCCGACCGTCTGCCGGCGGTCCCCGTACACCTTGGTCGCGGCGCCGTCGAAGCCGATGGCGGTGCTCGCGCCGGTCACGGCTGCCGGGGTCTGGCGCAGGGCCGGTCCGGCGAGGTGCACGCCGTTCTGGTTGCCGCCGGCGGACGAGTCGGCGGCGTACGGCAGGACCGCGTCGTCGTAGCGCCAGTACAGCTGCGCACCGTCGGCGCGGACCCGTTCCGCGTAGGCGTCGGCCGAGTGCGGGACGGTCACGGACGCCGTCGCCGACAGGGCGCTGGTGTTGCCGGCCGCGTCGGTCGCCGTCACCCGGTAGGAGTACGTCTGGCCGGGCGTGACGGCGGTGTCGGTCCAGGACGCCTGGGGACGCCTGAAGAAGAGGGAGTCGGCGGCCACCGTGGCGACGGGGGTCGCCGAGCCGTTGCGGTACACCCGGTACGTCAGCCTGCTGTCGTCCAGGTCGAGGCTGGTGCGCCAGCGGACCTGCACCTCGCCGGGCCGGAAGCTCGCCGCGCTCGCGACGGGTGTCGTGGGGGCGCCGGTGTCGCCCGTCGACGCGAAGCGGGTCAGGCTCTGCTGGGCGGCCCCGTTGACGGTGGTGAACTCGCCGCCGACCCACAGGTAGCGCACTCCGGCCTTGGCGCCGACCGCCATCACGCGCGGCCCGATGCCCTCGCCGATGCCGTCGTTGGTGTCGGGCGACCAGCCCAGCTTCCCGGTTCCGGTGGTGGGCTGGGCGAGGAGGTGGTGGCGGGCCCCGTCGGGGAACTCGCCGACGCTGGAGCAGTCGTGGGCGTGCGAGGCGCTGTAGAGGACGCCCTGGTCCGGGAGGACGGCCTGGGTGGCGCCGAGGCAGGTGTCGCGCCAGCGCTGGCCGAAGCCGGCGAGGTCGAGGGCGATGCGGCCGTCGAAGACGCCGCCGCCGGTGCCCTCGTTGGCGGTGTAGAAGCCGCTCTCGTCGGTCGCGATGTCCTTGACGACGGAGTTGGTGTGGATGAAGTTCGGATAGGCCTTCGTGACGGCGCCGCTCGCGGCGTCCACGACGGCCAGGGCGTGTGAGGCGGTGCCGCCCACGGTGAAGAAGTCGCCGCCGAGGAGGACGCTCTGCCCGTCCGGGGTGAGTTCGACGGCCCGGCCGGGCTCGTCGGCGTCGGCCCGGAAGGGGCGCAGCGCCCCGTCGGCGGCGGCGACGGCGGCGAAGCGCTGGCGCGGCTGGCCGGAGACGGTGAGGAAGTCGCCGCCCGCGTAGACGGTGTCGCCGCTGACGGCGAGCGCGCGGACGGTCGCCGCGAAGGCGGGGCGGAAGGACTGCTTCACCGTGCAGGTCGCGACGTCGATCGCGGCGAGGCTGGAGACGGGGGTGCCGTTGACGGCGCCGAAGTAGCCGCCCGCGTACAGGGTGGCCTTGTCGGGTGAGAGGGCGAGGGCCCGCACGGTGGCGGTGCCGCTGCCGACGGTGAAGGACAGCTTGCAGGAGGTCGGGGCGCCGGTCGCGGCGTCGAGCGCGGTGAAGTTCACGGCGGGCTGCTCGGTGCCGGCGCCGCCCGAGGGCGGGCGTACGGCGGAGAAGGTGCCGCCGGCGAAGACGGTGCCGCCGGCCTCGGCGAGGGCCCAGACGATGCCGTTGGGCTGCCAGGTCGGAAGGGCGTCGGCGGTGAAGGCCACGGGCGGGGTGACGGCCCCCGCCTGTGGGAGGACGCCGAGGCCGACGCAGGCGCCGGTCCCGGCCACGGACAGGGCGAGCGCGGCGGCCGCCCCTCTGGTTCTGCGACGCATGAACCCCCCAGGTGGTTGGTGGAGTGGTGCGCTGGTGGCCGGAAACGGACGTGTGGGGCGCCCGCGGCCTGCGTACGGGCACCCTAGGGGGAATCCGGCGCCCGTTCATCGGACTTGGCATATCGGAGGGGAAATCGGTGCGGCCGTGCGGGGGCGGTCAGGCCGTCGGCAGCGGCCGGCACAGGAGCGCCGCGGGGCCGGAGCGGGCGGCGAAGCGGGTGGTGAAGGCGATGCCGGCAGCGTACTCGCCGGGCCCGCACTGGCCCTTGTGGTGGCCGTACGCCCACTCCCCGCCGCCGGCGCCCGCGGGCCGGGCGTCTCCCCGGTCGAACCACACCGTGCGGCCCGGCCCCGCGGCGGGGAGCGCCGTGCGGGCCGGAGCGCAGAGGGCGGCCGAAACCCGGCT
The DNA here is from genome assembly GCF_003325375.1 of Streptomyces globosus. Classification (GTDB taxonomy): domain Bacteria; phylum Actinomycetota; class Actinomycetes; order Streptomycetales; family Streptomycetaceae; genus Streptomyces; species Streptomyces globosus_A. Next base: position 4,202,357 of record NZ_CP030862.1, read on the forward strand.
GCCGCGCAGGCTGTATCCGATCAGGAAGCGGTCGGCGGGGCACTGGAGCTTGGTGTACCCGGTGGCCCAGTCGCCGCCCGGCGGGACGTGCGCCTCGTTCCGGACGACGGTGTGCGCGCCGGCTGCGGCACGCAGGTCGGAGGTGCTGCACAGGCCGCGCCCGCCGGTGTGCGAGAGGCCGGCCAGGCGGGATCCGTCGGGGCAGGCGGCCTTGCGGGCGCCGCTGTCCCAGTCGCCTCCGGCGCGGGTGAGCAGGGAGGCGCTGTGGTCGCGGTGGTCGGTGGTCAGCTGGTGCCAGGACGGGACGGGGGCGACGGGTCCGGTGCGCCCCGCGGTGGCGGCGAGACCGGCCCAGGGCTGCGTACGCCAGTCCCCGGCGTCCGGTACGCCCGAGCGGCGGCCCGCGGAGTCGTACCGGAGCAGCGCCCAGCTGTCGCCGCCCGGTGTGCCGTCGGCGGCGGTGCTCCAGCCGACGAGCGGCCAGTACGCGAAGTCGGCGTCGGCGGCGGACAGCAGGCCGGTGAGGTTGCGGAACCAGGCCTTCGGGCGGGCGGCGGCCTCGTCGGCGCCGATGCCGAACTCGCTGATCCAGACGGGCGCGGTGAAGTGCGCCCCGGACTCGGCGGCCACGAACAGGGCCTGGTCGTGGACGACCTGCGCGAGCTCGTCCCGGCCGAGGTCCTGGTAGCGGGGGTCGCTGGTCTCGCCGATGCCGGTCGCGCCGCTGTGCCGGGGGCCCGTGTAGCCGTAGAAGTGGGCGGAGTAGACGAGCTTGCCGGAGCGGACGAGGGTGTGGGAGAGGGTGCGGGCCGGGGTGAGGGCCGGGCGGCCGTGCGGGAACCCGTCGACGGGGATGCCGGTCCAGTTGATGCCCTCGACCACGATCAGCAGGTCGGGGTTGCCCTCGGTGAGGATCCGGTCGGCGGCCTCCTGTGCGGCGGCGTGCCAGTCGCGGTCGTCGCCGAGGCCCCAGTTCGGGTCGTGGAAGGTGTCGCGGCGGACCTCGTTGTAGAGGTCGGCGCCGACCACGCGCGGGTTGCCGCGGTAGCGGCGGGCCACGGCCACCCAGTCGTCGGCCCACCGGGCGGTGGTCTGGCCGCTGTTCCAGCGCTCGTTGCCGTCGAGCCCGCAGCACCAGCGGGTGGTGACGGTGTGGTTGTTGAGGATGACGGCGAACCCGGCGCCGGTGAGGGCGGCGACGACGGCGTCGAACACCTGGAGCGGTGTCCTGCCGCGCAGGGCCGGGTTGGCGGCGACCGCCGCGTCCGGAACGGGGGCGGAGGTGCGCAGCATCTCGTTGGAGAACGGCAGCCGGATGCTGTTGAGGCCCAGGGCGCGGAAGTCGGCCAGGAGGGCTGGCATCGGGACGCGGTCCAGGCCGAGGGGGATCCCGTGCGAGTTCTGGCCGGCGTGGTGGGCGGCGGGGTCGGTGCGGTCGCCGGAGCCGTTCCAGGAACCCTGCGCGCCGTCCCAGTTGCCGGAGCGGAGCCGGAAGCGGTCGCCGTCGGCGTCGACGATCCAGCGGCCGCGGGTGGACAGGGGCGGGGTCCACTCCTCGGCGGCCGCGGTCAGCGCGCCGGAGGCGGCTCCCGCCGCGGGCGGCGCGGCCTGCGCCGGGAGGGCCGACACCGGCAGCGCTGCCGCCGCCAGGAGGAGGGCGAGGAGGGGGCGGACGAGGCTCTGCACGGGCGGCTCCTGCCGGTCGGGCGCCCGTGTCCGGGCGGCTGCCGCGGCCAAGTTACCGGCCGGTCGGCACGGGTGGAAGCCGCGTGCGCGGGCCGGCTTGCCGGGCCGACCGGGCGAAACGGCCTCCGGCGGCGGGCTCCTGCCTCTACCGTGCCCTCAGCGGAAGCCAGAGGGGACCGGAGGGTGGGGCGGATGGACGAGGAAGAGGACCTGCGGCTGGCGAGGATGACGCCGGAGATATCGCGCCGCACCCTCGTCATGCTGCGCGGCCTCGCGGGTCTGGAGCCGGCGGAGCGCGTGCCCGAGGACGCGATGGCGGTGGCCGACGAGATCCTCGCCGAGCACGGCACGGACGGGCTGCGCGTGCTGGTGATGACGCTGGCGGCCTGGGCGACGGCCCAGATCGAGAACGTGGCCGAGCTGAGCCGGCGCAGCCACGAGGCGGTGCTCGACGCGATGGAGCTGGCCTGCCTGGAGGCCGGCGCGGAGGACTGACGGCGGGCGCTGCGTCGCATCCCGGATTCGGGGGGTCGTCGGCGACACTGGGGTTAGCGGGGGACCCTGATCGGAGGCCGTCGTGAGCACACCATCCCCTGTCCGGATCGCCGCAGTCCTCTCCGCCGAGCACCGCGGCCGGCTGATGTCCCACGCTCTGGAGGTCAACTTCCCCGAAGGCGCCCGGATCTTCGAGGAGGGATCGCCGTCGGAGTCGTTCTGGATCGTGCGCTCCGGCACGGTCACCCTCCAGACCCCGGTGCCCGGGGGGCGGCGGCCGACGCCGATCGAGAACCTCGGGCCCGGGGAGCTCGTGGGCTGGTCCTGGCTGTTCCCGCCGTACGTGTGGCAGCTGAGCGCGGAGGCGATGACCCCGGTGCGCGCGTACGAGTTCGACGCGACCGCCGTACGGATGGCGATGGACGCCGACCCGGCCTTCGGGTCCGCGGTCGGGCACTGGGTGGGGCGGGTCCTCGCGCTGCGCCTGCAGCAGACCCGCACACGGCTGCTGGACATGTACGCGCCGCGCGCCGCGTCGGCCGTCCAGTAGCCTCCGCGGCCCTGCGCCGGCCGCCGGGAGCGGCCGGGCACCGCGTGCGGGAAACGTTTCAGCGCGTGTGTTCGGCCGAATCCCCGGCGCGCTCCCCCACAGGTCAGTGCGCCCCAGGCCGCTGCGGAGTGCATACACTCGCTCACGAACGGTGACGAAAAATCACGGTGCGAACGGGCGTTCACGGCTTGTGTCGGCAAGACTCCTGTCCGCTATCCGAAGCAACCCACCCAAGGGAGTTCGCAATGCGGTCCATCGCACGGAGTCTCGGCCTCGGTTCCGCCGCCATGGCGCTCACCGCGTTCACCGCGCTGGCCTGGCCCGGAGCGGCCGACGCCGCGCCGACCGGTACACAGAGCATGTACGCGCCGTCCGCCCTGGTCCTGTCCGTGATCGCCGGGGAGGACCCCGCGTACGGGACGGTCCAGCGCGCGGTGACCCTGAGCTGCGCCCCCAGGGCGCACGGCACGCACCCCTCCCCCGCACGGGCCTGCGCCGACATGCGCCGGCACGCCGCGGACCTCGACAGGATCGCCGAGCCCGGCCCGGGAGTCGACTGCACCCGCGAGTGGAACCCGCTGACGGTCACCGCGGAGGGCGTGTGGCAGGGCCGCAAGTTCAGCTACACCCACACCTACGCCAACCCCTGCGGCCTCTACCACACCAGCAGCACGCTGTTCGCGTTCTGACGGCGGCCCTGCACCGGCGGGGGCCGGGCGGCGCCGTGCGACCGCCGTCCGGCCCGCGCCTGCCGGTCAACCGAGTTCGAGGCTCGTCACCCCGTACAGGCCGGCCATGTCGATCCGCGGGGCCGGCCCCGTGTACATGCGGGCGGCCTCGAAGACGGGCTCCATGCCCAGTCCGGCGAGCAGGGCGGTGGCCGCGGCGTTGGCGTCCGGCACGTCCACGGCGACGACTCCGTCCGGGGTCTGCTCGGCCAGGCCGTGCAGCAGGGCGGCCGCGATGTCCGGGCCCGCCGCGTAGAGCGGGCCGATCCGGGCCGCGCCGCTGCACGGCCGGACCACTCCGAGCCCTTCGACGCGGCCGCCGCGGACCGCGGCGAGGGCGGTGCGGCCGGGCAGTCCGGTCCAGGCGGCGAGGAAGCCGTCGCGGGCCTCGGGGAAGAACCGCCGGTCGTAGCCGGCGAGCTGCTCGAACGGCAGCGAGGCGGCGTCCACCAGCTCGAAGCCGGCAGTGGCGCCGCCGGCTGCGGGGCCGCCGCCGTCCGGCCGCGGACGGCCTTCGTGGCGGACGTTGTTCCAGGCAGGCAGGAAGCCGGACCTGCGGTAGTTGCCCTGCTGCTCGACGACGCCGTCGAGGCCCACGAGCCGCCCGTCGAGCCGCTTCATCCCGGCCTGCCACAGCTGGAGGCCGTAGCCGCGGCCGCGGAACTCCGGGCGGACGATGTAGAAGCCGATGAACCCGAAACCGGTGCCGTAGCGCACGGCCGAGATGCAGGCCACCGGCTCGCCGTCGAGCCGGCCCACAAGGAAGCCCGCCGGATCGGCGACCGCGAACGCGTACCGGTCGGTGTCGCCCGGGTTCCAGCCCTCGGCGTCGGCCCAGGTGCGGATGAGCTCCATGTCGGCGCCGCTCGCGCCGGTGATCTCGAATCCCGTCATGTGCCGTGTTGTAGCAGAAGGCGCGGAACGCCCGCAGGCGTCCCGGAGATCCCCAGACGCCCGGCGGCCGGCAGGGGCCGTCAGCCCGCGCAGACGACGTCGTCCAGCTTGATCGGCCGCGAGTCCAGCCGCACGTACGCCGTGAACGTGTCCGTCCCGCCCTCGGCCCAGTACGTGGTGACGGTGGCCCAGCCGATGCCGGCGCCCGGGGCCACGGTGACCGGGCCGATGCCGACGCCCCGGGGCGCGGTGCGGGCGCACAGCAGGACGTCCAGGTCCGCGCTGTGCGCCTGTCTGTCCTTCAGGTGCTGGGACACGCGCAGCTCCCGGTCCCGGTCGGAGGGGCCGCGCTCACCGTAGAAGTCGATGAGGAAGGCGCCGATGGCCGTGGGGCTGTGGCCCGCGGCGGCCGCCGGGCCGGGATCCGCGGGGGCGGACGCGGAGGCCGGGGCGGCCGCGGGGAGCACGAGCAGGGCGGAGAGCGCGGCGCCGAGGCCGTACGGCTTGAGCTTCATGCGGGATGTGTAACCGGCGGCCCGGGCCCCGGGCGGGGGCCGGCCCCCGATCTCACTCCGGTGGGGGGCGGGATTCACCGCAGAACCGATACTGCCGGCGAAATCCGGTCGCGGGCGGCCCTGCGCCGTCCGTAGGGTCGCCCGCATGGGAAAGCCGCTCGTCGCAGTGTTCACCGGGGCCGGAGTCTCCACGGACTCCGGGATCCCCGACTACCGGGGGCCGCAGGGGCTGTGGCGCCGCGATCCCGGGGCCGAGAAGCTCGTCACGTACGAGCACTACATGGCCGATCCGGAGGTCCGCCGCCGGTCCTGGCGGATGCGCGCCGAGGTCGGGGCGCTGAACGCCCGGCCGAACGCCGCCCACCTGGCCGTGGCCGGGCTGGAGCGCAGCGGCATCCCGGTCCGGGTGATCACGCAGAACGTGGACGGGCTGCACCAGCTGGCCGGCATGCCGCCGCGGAAGGTCCTGGAGCTGCACGGCACCGCCCGGGCCGTGGTGTGCACGGCCTGCGCCGCCCGGACCCCGATGGACGAGGCGCTGGCCCGGCTCGCCGCGGGCGAGGCGGACCCCGCCTGCACGGCCTGCGGCGGAATCCTGAAGCCGGCGACGGTGATGTTCGGCGAGCGGCTGGATCCGGAGGTGCTGGCGCAGGCCGTGGCCGTCGCGAAGAACTGCACGGTGTTCTTCGCGGTCGGCTCGACGCTCCAGGTGCAGCCGGCCGCCTCGCTGGCCGGGATGGCCGCCGAGGCGGGCGCGCGGCTGGTGATCGTGAACGCGGAGGAGACCCCGTACGACGCGCTCGCGGACGAGGTGGTCCGGGAGCCGATCGGGACGGCCCTGCCGGCGCTCCTCGGGGCGCTCGCCGCCTGACCGGCGCCCCCGCCGGGCAGGCGGCGGACCTCCCCCGCCGGGCGGTCAGGCGGCGTCCGCGGCCCTGCGCAGCTCCGCCGCGTCCAGCCGCTTCATCGTGAGCATGGCGGCGGTGGCGCGGGCCGCCCGGCCCGGGTCCGCGTCGGTGACCAGGTCGATCACTCCGGGCGGGATGACCTGCCAGGACACCCCGAACCGGTCCTTGACCCAGCCGCAGGCGGACTCCTCGCCGCCGTCGCCCACGAGGGTGTCGTAGTAGCGGTCCGCCTCCGCCTGGTCGTCGCAGTGGATCTGGAAGGAGATCGCCTCGGAGAAGCGGAACTCCGGGCCGCCGTTGAGGCCGACGAACTTCTGCCCGTTGACCTCGAACTCGACGGTCAGCACCTCGCCGGCCCGGTCGGGCACGGCGTCGGTGTAGTGGGCCGTCCTGCCGATCCGCCCGTCCTTGAAGACGGACACGTAGTACGCGGCGGCGGCCTCGACCTCCCCGTCGAACCACAGGCACGTGGTGAAGCCCTTGCTCATGACTGCCTCCAGGAGGGTGCGCGGGGGCGCCCGGCCGGGCGCCGCCCCGTGTCCCTTGTAGACCGGCCCCGGGCCCCGGATTCATCGGTGGCCCGGGGCCAGGTGCGCCGGGTGCCCGGAGTGCACCCGTTCGGACTACGCCTCGCCCGCGGCGCCCTTCGCCAGCATCCGGTCGACGACGCGCTCGGCGGCGCGGCCGTCGTCCAGGTCGCAGAACTCGGCGCGGAACGCGGCGCGCGCGTCCTTGTACTGCTCGCCGAGGGCGTCGGCGTTGCGGATGGCCTCGACGAGGGCGGCCGAGTCGTCCAGGAGCGGGCCGGGGGCCTTCTCCGCCAGGTCGAAGTTGAAGCCGCGCAGTGTGGACCGGTAGTGCTCCAGGTCGTAGGTGAAGAGCAGGATCGGCCGGTCGGTCAGCGCGAAGTCGAACAGGGCCGAGGAGTAGTCCGAGACCAGCACGTCGGCGACGAGCAGCAGGTCCGTCGGGTCGGGCCAGCGGGAGACGTCGACGACGAAGCCGTCGCGGGCCCGGTCGCGGACCTGCTCGGTGACGTGGTGGTGGCCGCGGACGAGCAGGACGTGGTCCTCGCCGAGCTCGCGGCGCGCCGCGTCGAGGTCGATCTGCAGGTCGAGCTTGTAGCCGCCGGACCAGTCCTCGCGGTTCTCCCGCCAGGTCGGCATGTACAGGACGACCTTCTTGCCCTCGGGCAGGCCGAGCCGGCGCCGGACCTCGGCGATCCGCTCGGCGTCGGGGCGGACGAGCGCGTCGGTGCGGGGGGCGCCGGACTCGATGACCTCGCCCTCGTAGCCGAGCGCCCGCTTGAGGATCGGGGTGGCGTACGAGCTCGGGGAGGCGAGCAGGGTCCACTGGGCGCTGTCGTGCTCCAGGCCCTCCAGGATGTCGGGGCTCGTGTAGTAGTCGTGGATGAAGTCGTGGCCGATCTCCTTGATCGGCGTGCCGTGCCAGGTCTGGACGACGACCTGGCCCGGGCGGCGCCGGAAGCGGCGCGGCACGCTGTCGTTCACGACGTAGTAGCGGGCGCGGGCGAGGGCGTCCCAGGCCTCGACGCTGTCGTGCTGGACGGCGCGGGCGGTCGGCGGGACCTCGGTGCGGCCGTCCCGGACCAGCCAGACGTGGTCGAGCTTCTCGCCGCGCCGCAGGAGCTCCTCGTGGATGGCGCGGGGCGAGTCGCCGCCGCCGTGGCCCTGGAAGGCGTCGTAGACGACGACGTCCTTCAGCGGCAGGGCACGGCGCGCCGGGTAGGTCTCGAAGCGCAGGACGCGCTGGGCGTACCGGGAGCGGTCGTGCGGGCTCAGCATGGGGTCGGCGACGAGCACCATGCGGTCGTGGAAGCGGGCCTCGACGCGCATCCGGCGGCCCTCGGCGGAGAGGGCGACGGGGCCGGCGTGCAGCGCGGTCGGCGCGAACTGGACCGGGGCGCCGCGGTCGACGCCGAGCAGGCCGGCGGTGGTGCCGCCCTGGGAGACGGGGCGCAGGGTGGGCCACCAGCGGCCGCTGGGCAGGGTGGTGCGGCCCGCGTACGGCTCGGGGAGGAGGGGCGCGAAGGCCGTCTCGAAGCGGTCGCCGTCCCGGGTGACGGGGTAGCTGAACTCGACGCCGCGGGCGTCGTGGAAGACGAGCTCGTACGGCTCGTCGGTCGGGGCGGTGAAGCGGCCGGCCAGGGTGATGGTGCCGTCCTGGGCGGAGACGGAGTCGACGAGCGGCGGCGAGGGCTGCACCGAGAGGGTGAGGTGGCCGGTGTTGCCGCGCTTGGCGTAGACGGACCGGCCGGTGTCCCCGCCGGGCAGCGGCAGGACGAGTCCGGCGAAGCCGGCGCGCTCGTCGTGCGCGAGGCGGTGTTCGCGGCCGTCTGCTCCGGTGACGGAGAGGCTCCACGGCTCGGGGGCCCACTCGCCGGGGCCGGTCTCGGCGTCCGGTACGGCGGCCAGGTCGGCGAGCGGCACGCGGGCGGTGAACGGGGTGCGGCCGCCGCGCGGGGTGCCGGTCTCGACGGGGAAGGTGGCGGTGGTGCCGGTGGAGACGTGCACCGCGCGCAGGGCGGCGCCGCTGATGCCCGCGGCGAGCTCGCCGGCCACTTCGAGGGCGTCGTCGCCGCTGGGGCGGACGTCGAGGGCGCGGGCGCGGACGACCTCGACCTGGATGGTCAGGGCGCCCTGGGCGTTGGGGAGGATCCGGACGTCGGGGGCCACCCAGTGGGAGGGCGGGTTCTGGCCGGTGTCGGACTCGCCGCCCTTGAGGCGGGCGCGGTGGAGGCCGCCGGGGCCGGTGACGGCGATGGAGGTCGTCCATATGCCGTCGCGCCACTTGCCGCCGGACTGGAAGACGCTCGGGTCGACGACGGCGGCGAAGCCGGCCCAGTCGGCGTGGCGCAGCGCGAGGTGCGGGGCGTTGACGGTGGCCATCGGGGAGGCGACGGTGCGGGCGCCCACGACGGTGCGGCGGCGCTTGCCGCCCTCGCGGAAGACGAGCGCCTTGCGGGAGGCGAGGCGGTTCTCGGCGCCGAGGTGGCCGGGGATCGCGTAGCCGCGCAGGAGCAGCTTGCCGTCCTTCCAGACGGCCTGCTCCAGGCGGCTGACGACGCGGCGCTCGCGGGTGCCGAGCGTGAGGAGCCTGGCGGGGACCGGCGGGCGGCCCTGCAGGAAGGGGTAGTCGGCCTGCGGGCGGGCGAGGCCCTTGACGGGCACGCTGTAGTCGTAGTCGCGCTGGTGGTGGCAGAGGGCGATGAAGTCCTCCACGCGGCCCTCGGCGGCCAGGTACGCCTTGAGGCGGTCGGCGACGGTGAGGTTCGGCCACGGTTCGGGGCCGATCTCCTTGATGAGGCCGCCGACGTGCTCGACGAACGCGGCGCGGAACTCGGGGCCGCCCTCGCCGACGTACTTGTAGATGAGCGGGAGTTCCTCGCTCAGCACGTTGTGGTCGTAGTCGCGCAGGTAGCGGGTGTACTTCGCGCCCTGCTTGGCCTTGAGGGCCTCGCGGACCAGGCGGACGGAGGTGACGCGGTCGATGACGGAGACCGGGTCGGTGGAGCGCTGGGTGATGGAGCGCTCGCCGGTCTCGCGGACCCGCCAGTGGTAGACGCAGTCGCTCAGGATGTCGACGCTGGAGGCGAAGTAGTGCGCGGGGATGCTGACCGGGGCGTCCTCGTACAGGATGCCCTCGGGGTACTGGAAGCCGTGCTCGTCCCAGAAGCTGCGGCGGTAGACCTTGTTCCAGGCGGTGCGGTCGGTGACGAGCGCGGGGAACTTGGAGATGTGGGTCTTCAGCTGCGTCCTGGCGAAGGCCGCCCGGTGGCCCCAGGACTGCTGCATGCCGACGGAGCGGAAGCGCTTGACGTTGCCGCCGGCGAAGTCGGAGCCGGTCTCGTCGAGGGCGGCGATGAGCCGCTCGTACGCGTAGTCCGGCATGGTGTCGTCGCTGTCGACGAAGGCCAGGTACTCGGTTCCCTCGATGAGGTGCCGGGCGCCGACGTTGCGGGCGGCGCCGAGGCCGGCGTTCTCCTGCATGACCACCCGGAACCGCTTGTCCCGCGCGGCGAAGGCCTTGGCGATGGCGGCGCTGTTGTCCGTGGAACCGTCGTCGACCAGGATGCACTCGAAGTCGGCGAACGTCTGGGCGGCGATGGACTCCAGGCACTCGTCGAGGTAGAGCTCGACGTTGTAGACGGGGACGACGATGCTCAGGCGCGGGGGCATGGGGTGCGGGTTCTCCAGCGTGGGGAAAGCTCTTGGGATGATCAGTAGGTGAGAGCATCCTACTCGGTTACAGGATGATAAAGTCCCCCCATCCTGGACATATCCCATGGTCCGCCGGGACGGACGGCAAAGAATTCCGCCGCCCGTCACCTCGGCGTCGGTGTCCGGCCGAACCCCCGCTCAGATTTCGAGCTCGGCCTCGATCTTCTTCAGCTGGTGCCGGGCCATGGCCAGGTTGGCGCGGCCGCGGTCCAGCGCGAGGTACAGGAAGAAGCCCGAGGAGCCGCGGCCCTTCATCAGCCGGATCAGGTGGTACTGGCCGCCGAGGGTGATGAGGATGTCCTCGATCTCGTCCTTGAGGCCGAGCATCTCCATCGTGCGGACCTTCGCCCGGACCACGTCGGTGTTGCCGGCCGCGGCGACGCCCAGGTCGAGTTCCTTGCCGCCGCCGACGGTGCCGAGCGCCATGCCGCTGCCGTAGTCGACGAGTGCGGCGCCGATCGCGCCGTCGATCACGGTGGTCGCTTCCTTGAGCGCGGTTTCGACGTTCACGGTGTGTTCCTCTTTCTTCGGGTGGTGGGGTGCTGCATGCGGGTCAGCCGGCCGGCCCCGGCCGCGCCGGCGGGAGCGCGGGCGGCAGCGGGGGCCGGGGCGGGGCGGTTGCCGCGACCCGGCGGGCCAGGGTGTGGTCGAGCAGCTCCGCTATGCGGAGGCTGGATCGGCGGGCTTCGAGGTGCAGCCGGCCCACGTTGACGCGGGGTTCCGCGATCAGGGTGAGGACGGCGGCGTCGCCGGCCGCGTAGGTGGCCACGTAGCCGTGCTCGCCGCGGACGAGCAGTTCGCGGAAGCCGCCCTGCCCGGTGCTGTCGCTGAGCCGCTGGGCCACCCCGAGGGCGGCCGCGGTCAGGGCCGCGACGGCCTCGACCTCGGTGGCGGCGCTGTCCTGCGCGAGGACCAGCCCGTCGGAGCTGCCGGCCAGGGCACCGCTGAGCTGCGGGACCCGGGCTCGGAGCCGGCGGAGCTCGGCGAGTATCTCGGCTTCGGCCTCGGCGGGCACCATCGCCGTGCTCATGTCGGCTCTTCTCCTTTCGGGCTGCCCCCGCTCGGAGCGGTCGGCGCGCTCGGGGCGGTCGGCGCGCTCGGAGCGCAGAGCCGGTCGCAGCGGGAGCCTCACAGGCTTGCCTCCAGTGCGTCGCGTAACCGGCGGAGCAGCGCCACGTCCGGGGATTGGGTGTCGGTCATCCATTCGGGCAGGGTGGTCGCGGCGCGCACCGCCCGGACCGGCGCGAGCGGGGTCTCCACCAGGCCGGCCGCGGCCAGCCGCCGCACGTCGAGGAGGGTGTGGAAGGCCGGCCGGCCCAGCACCCAGGCGAGGTCCGCCGGGGTCCGCAGGCCGTCCGCATACGCGAGCAGGGCGCGCTGGCGGGCCGTGACGGTCTGGCCGGGGGCGGCGGAGCGGGGCACCACGGGGGAGGTGTCGAGCTGCGGGTAGGGCCACACCGCGTCGAGCAGCTCCCGCCGGCGCCGGGTCTCGCGCTCGACGGCCGCGGCCGGGACGGAGCGGACGGAGCCGATCCAGTGGGTGGCGCCGCGGCGGAACCGCGAGGGGCCGCTCCCCGGGGAGAGGGCGAAGAAGGCGGCGTCGAAGATGGCGGCGAGGTGGCATATCTCCAGTTCGCCGCCGGCGAGGCCGCCGCTGTCCACGAGGAAGCGGGCGACCTGGCGGCGGGCGCCGGCCCGGTCGACGGCCTCGCGCCAGCGTTCGGGGGCGAGGCTCCCGCCGGTGGTGAGGAGGACGTCGAGGCCGGGGGTGGCGGGGCTCTCCGCGTGGACGATGCGGCCGTCCTCCAGGAAGAGGGTGCCGCGGTCGCGGAGCAGGGCGCCGGTGGCGCGCTCGGCGGCGAGGCGGGTGAGCAGCGGGGACACGGCGGCGGTGGCGAGGCCGGTCATCTGAGCACCAGCCCCTCCGCGAGGGCCCTGAGTCTGTGCCGGGCGAGGGCCAGGTTGCCCTCGGTGCGGTCCAGCCACAGGTGGAGGAAGACGCTGCTGTCGAAGCTGGTCTCGACGAAGCGGAGCACGTGGTAGCCGCTGCGGGTGGTCACGATCACGTCCTCCACGGGCTGGGCCCGGTCGGCCGCGGCACCCGGCGCCGCATCGGGGCCCGCCTGCGCGAACGACTCGTACTCGGCGGCCGCCCGGGCCAGCTCCGCCGTCTCGGCCGCGGTGGTCTCGTGGTCCCCGACCGGCGAGTCCCCGGCGGTCCCCAGGGCCAGCCCGCTGCTCCAGTCCACCAGCGCGGCGCCGCGTGCACCGGGCAGCGCCATGGCTTCGAGCAGGCATTCGTCGATCCCGGGCAACGCGGGCTCCCCTCCCGGCCAGATGTGCGAAGTGCACGGTCCTTCGGCGCGACAGGAGGGAACCTACTCAAGTTCCGCAGCGTGCAACGGCCTTCCGGCATTTTCCGCGGGAACATGCGCGGAACCGCGCGACACCTTGGCTGGAACCCGACAACTTTTGACCGTGATTGCTGATCACGGCGCGGCGGGTGTCCGACGGCCGCCCCTTGCGGACCCGCCGGCACAGGGGCCGCCCCGGCCCTGTCCACCGGTCCGGCTTCCGTGCCACCCTGCCCCTCATGGAGCCGATCATCATCGACGAGATACGGGAGGACCTCTCCCGCCGCATCGCCGTGGCGGCGGACCGGCTCGCCGAGCGGACGCTGGCCGACGACCCCGCGTACGCCGCCCTCCTCGGCCGCACCGAGCTGCGCGACCGGATCCACCACAGCCTCGCGCAGTCCGTCGACGGGCTGGTGCGCAGCTCGCGCGGACTGCCGGTCGAGCTCGCCGACGCCCGGGCGACGGGGACGCTGCGCGCCGAACAGGGCCTGCCGCTCGCCTCCCTGCTGCGCACGTACCGACGCGGCGGCCGGCTGCTCTGGCACACCCTCACCGAGGCGGTCACGGCGCACGACCCGGGCGCGCTGCCGCGGCTGCTGCCGCTCGCGTCCGTCCTGTGGGACGTCCTGGACCAGATGACGGACGCGGTGGCGGAGGCGTACCGGCGTACGGAGGCGGCGCGCTGCGACCGCGACCGGGAGCGCCGCGCGGCCCTGCTGGAGACGCTGCTGGACGGCGGGGGCGCCGCCGACGGCCCGGCCGTCTCCGAGGCGGCGGCGCAGCTCGGGCTCCCCGAGCGGGGCCGGTTCGCGGTCGTCGCCGTCGGCCCCGGGGCCGCCGGCGGCGTACCGGCCGAGGCGCCGGCCGCGGCCGGGCCGCGGGTGCTGTGGCGGGTCCGCTCCGACGGCGGGACCGGTCTGGTGGACCTCGGCCGGCACCCGCTGGAGGCGGTCCGGGAGCTGCTGGCCCCGCTGGGGGTGCGGGCGGGCATCAGCCCGGTGGTGGAGGCGCCCGGCGACCTGCCGCGGGCGCGCTGGCTGGCCGCGCTCGCCCTGCGCACCGTCCCCGCCCCGGCGGGCACCGGCGCGGCGCTGCTCGACGAGCGGCTGCCGATGGCGCTGGTGGCCGCGCAGGCCGAACTGGCGGACCGGCTGCGGCAGGTGGTGCTCGGCCCGGTGCTGGCGCTGCCCGCGGAGGACTGCCGGGTGCTGCTGGGCACGCTGGGCACCTGGCTGACCTGCCAGGGCTCGACGACGCTGGCCGCGCAGCGCCTGTACTGCCACCGCAACACCGTCTCCAACCGGCTGCGCCGCCTGGAGCAGCTGACGGGCCGCTCGCTGTCCGACCCGGCGCACGTGGTCGAACTGTCCCTGGCCCACACGGCGTACCTCCAGCACCCCGCCTCGGCCGCGCTACGGCGCCCCCGCCCGCGCAGGGCGCCGTAGCAGCCGGCCGGGGCCTCGGACGGGGCGCGTTCACGGCTCGCTGCCGGGCTGGGCCAGCTCCGCGGCGCGGTGGGCCAGCCAGAGGTCGTGGCGGGCGCTCGGCGAGCGCAGCAGGGAGCGCTGGAGGACGGTCTCGGTGCGGGCGAGCCGTTTGCGCGTGCCCGGGACGGAGATGCCGAGCGCGGCCGCGGTCGGGGCCAGGCGGGCGTCGTGGCGCAGCCAGGCCAGGACCGTCCCGTACGCGCCGGGCGGGGCGTCGGGGCCGGTCAGCGGGGCGAGGTGGGCGCGGGCCCAGGCGGCCACGTCGGGGTGGCGCAGCACGGCGTCGAGGCCCGCGCCGAGGTCCGCGGGCGGCGTCCCGGGGCCGGCGGGCGCGGCGAGGGGGCTGTCGGGGGTGAGCCGCAGTGCCAGCGAGAGGGCGGCCTGGTCGGCGAGACGGGAGAGGTCGGCGCCGGTCAGCGACTCGATCAGGCGCAGCCGCGTCGCCAGGGTGTTGCGGTGGACCTTCAGCAGCCGCGTGGCGTGCGGTCCGAAGTCCAGCCAGGCCCGGGCCGTGGCCCGCAGCTCCTGCGCTCCGGGGTCCTGCGGGCGGCGCGGCCGGTGCGTGTGCAGCGGCGTGAGCAGGGCCGCCGCCCAGCCGGATCCGGCCGCGTGGGCGGCCAGTTCGGGTTCCGGGCCGGGGCCGAAGCGGGCGTGCCGCCCGGGGCGGGAGCGGGCGACGGCCAGGGCGTGGAACGCCTGTGTGTACGCGGCGGGGGCCTCGCGCAGCGGCAGTTCCCCGCTCGCGCCGACGGCGCACCCGGGGACGGCGGCGGCAACGGCCGCGGCGAGGGCGGCGTGCCCGTCCGGTCCGTGCCGGCCCTCGGCGGGCACCAGCACGATCAGGTGGCCCTCGTAGACCGGGCAGCGCACCACCCACGCGCTGCCGCCGGTCAGCTCCCCGCAGAGCCGGGCGACAGCGGTCCGCTCGCCGGGCCGGCAGGCGACGACGTGCATCCGCATCGGCTCGGGAAGCGAGGGGGACAGCGCCTCGGCGACCTGGTGGGCCGTGGAGAGCCGGCCGTTCATCAGCAGGTGGAGGACCGCCTCGCGGGCCCGGGACTCGGCGAGTTCGGCCCGCTGGTCGCGCCGCTCCGCGTCTTCGGCGCGCAGGACGAGGGCCAGCGGCACGGCGGCGTCCGCCAGGAGCGCCGGCGCGGCCGGGTCGTGCGGCGGGCGGAGTACGGCGGCGAGCGCGCGGCCCTGCCCCAGCGCGAACAGCAGCGCGGTGGATCCGCCGCCGTCGAGGACGGCCGACCGCAGGCCGCGGTCGGCGAGTTCGGCGGCTCCCCGAAGGGCGGGTTCGGGGGTGGCGGGGTCCGCGGCGCCGTGCGGGCCGGGGCCCGCGGCGGTGGCGACCACGCCGACCCAGCCGCCCAGCCGGGCGGCGAGCCAGCGCAGGACGGCGGCCGAACCGCCGGAGTGCGCGAGGCGGTGCATCTTCAGCACGTCGTCGGAGCGGCTCTGCGGGGGTGCCGGGGTGCCGGACGGGCGCACCGGCGGGGTCGGTGCGGGCGGGTTCGGGATGGCAGGCTCCGTTCGGTGCGGGGGGCGCCGCCGCATTCAACCACCGCTGTCCCGCTGTGCGCTGTGACACCGCTCTCGCCTGCTCGCTGTGCGGTGTTGAACCGGCAGCGCGGCCGCCGCGCGCCTACGCTGGGCGCGGGCGTCGGTCCCGGGTACCACGGGGGGTTCCCGGGGCCTTCCCGCTCACCTGCGCGCCGCGGCGCTGCGGATGGCCTCCCGGATGCGCGGATGGGTGCCGCAGCGGCAGATGTCGGCGATCGCGTCGATGTCCTCGTCGGTGGGCTCGGCGGTGCGCCGCAGCAGCGCGGCGGCCGCCATGATCCGGCCGGGCCGGCAGAACCCGCACTGCGACACGTCCTGTTCGAGCCAGGCCTCCTGCACGGGGTGCAGCCGGTCGCCGTCGGCGAGCCCCCCGATGGTGGTCACCGTCCTGCCCGCGCACTGCGAGACGGGCACGACGCAGGGCCGGATGTCCCGGCCGTCGGAGTGGCTCGTACAGGCCTTGCAGACGTCGACGCCGCAGCCGTACTCGGGGCCGGTGACGCCGAGCATGTCGCGCAGCACCCACAGCAGGGGCAGGTCGTCGGGCGCGTCGGCGGTGGGGCTCTCGCTCGGCGGAAGCCCCCTGTCGATGTGCAGGCCGGCCCGCAGGGTGGTGGAGATCGCGTCGGTGAGGCCTCCGGCCATCTGGGCCTCCAGGCCGCGCGGGTTGACGGGCAGGCCCACGTCCACGGCGATGACGGCCCGGGTGACGCGGACGCGCTCGGGGTCGCGGTGTCGATCTCGACGAGGCAGGCGGTGCGTGAGCGGTACTCCTCGTGGAAGGCGATGCCCTGCGCGCAGCCCGCGGGGCGGTCAGCGCGAGCAGGGCCGCGGTGGGCGCGCCGGGCAGGATGAACAGGTCGCCGAGGTCGACGAGGTCGGCCGGAGCGGGCGGGGACGGGACGGCGGCGTGCGCGGTGTGCGGGGCGAGGGCCTCCGCGGCGGCGTGCGTGACGAGGGCGAGCGTCGGCGCGGCGACGAGGCGGCCCGGCGCCGGGCCCGCTCCGCCGCTGCCGGACCCTACCGACGGGTAGCGAAGCGGGGGCCGGGCGGGCGCGGATGCGGAACGCCGGCAAGGGCCCCGGGGCCGCCGGTCGTACGCGCCCGGGCGGGGGTCCTTCGTTCGGGGGTCCCCCGTGGCGGCGCACTCCGGCGCCTTGTGCGAAGCGAACGCCCCTGCGGGGTGAGCCGCGTCGGCCGTGCCTTCGAGCGGGAGTGACCGTGGCGCCTTTTTCCCGCCATGGGCGGACGATGGAAGCAGGAGACCCGTCCCTGCCGAGCGTATGGAGGAGGTGTGCAGCGGTGACGAAGTTCATGGACGTCCACCACGGCATGAAGGGCATCACGGCGGAGCAGCTGTCCGCCGCCCACCGGGCCGACCTGGCGATCGAGGCCGAGGAGAAGGTGCACTTCGAGCGGGCCTGGGCCGACCCCGAGTCCGGGACCGTGTACTGCCTGTCGGAGGCGCCGTCCGCGGAGGCGGTCCAGCGGATCCACGAGCGCACGGGCCACCCCGCCAACGAGATCCATCCCGTGCCGATCACGGTGTGACGGACGGGCCCGGCGGCCGGGTAGGCCGGAGTGGTGACCGGAATCGTTCGCACACCCCGGCCGGCCGCCGGGAAGCCTCAGGCATATGCCAGAAGCAAGCCCGGGACGGATGTTGCCAATCGCCTTACAGCCCCTTCACGCCTGTGCCAGAGTCGTAGAGGCCCTTCTGTTTCAGACCTGGCCGCGCCGCGCCTGTATCGGAGTGCACATGCCGTCCCATCTGTTCGCGGACCGTCCCGCGCAGCCGCCCGAGCCGGCATCGGTGGACGCCCTGATCTCGCAGGCGAGGCGACTGCGCGGCAGCCTCGACGCGGTGCGCCGCGACACCGCCGCCGGGGACGGCGCACAGGGCCGCTGGCAGCGGGCGCTGT
Source organism: Streptomyces globosus (assembly GCF_003325375.1). GTDB lineage: Bacteria > Actinomycetota > Actinomycetes > Streptomycetales > Streptomycetaceae > Streptomyces > Streptomyces globosus_A. The sequence goes on from NZ_CP030862.1 coordinate 4,219,706, forward strand.
GCGACCTTGCCGTGCACCAGCTCGACGACCTGCACGACCAGCTGGGCCAGCTCAAGAAGGGCCTGCCCCCGCCCGCGGCCTCCGACGGCCGGGCGCAGACGCAGCCCGGCCCGGACGGCGGCGACGTCCGCGACAGCGCCGACGGCCGGCACACCCGCATCGGCAGCGCCGAGTGGAACCTCCTCACCGACGAGGCCAGCTGGTCGGAGGGGCTCTTCCGGATCTTCGGGCGCTCCCCCGCGGCCGGCCCCCTTCCCCTCGACGAGCTCGGCTCCACCCTGTTCTCCGAGGACCAGCCCCTGCTCACCGCGATGCTCACCGCCTGCCTCGTCGACGGCACGCCGCTCGACGGGGAGTTCCGCATCGTCCGGCCCGACGGCCGGGTCCGCACGCTGCACATGCGGGGGGAGCCCGTCCTCGACGGCGACGGCTGCACCGCCTCCATGTGGGCCGTCTTCCGGGACGTCAGCGAGCTGCGCCGGAGCCGGCGCGCGGTGCACGAGTCCCGCGAGTCCCTGCGGCACCGCCGGGAGATCGCCCGGACCGAGCACCGGCTCGCCGTGGAACTCCAGGAGGCCGTCCTGCCCCCGTGGCGCACCTCCCTGCGGCTGCCGCACGACAGCGCCGGCGCCCTCGACGTGGCCTCCCACCACCTCCCGTCCGCGGCGGGCGCACCGATCGGCGGCGACTGGTACGACGCCCTGCACCTTCCCGACGGGCACACCCTGTTGACGGTCGGCGACCTCACCGGGCACGGCGTCACAGCCACTTCGGGCATGGCGATGATGCTCGGCGCCCTCCGCGGCATGGGCATGGCCGGCATCGAGCCGGGCCCCCTGATGGGCTGGCTCAACCGGCTGCTCGAAGCCTCCGTGCAGCCCGCGCTCGGCTCGGCCGTCTGCTGCCGGTACGACCCGGGGAGCCGCGTCCTGTCCTGGGCGCAGGCCGGCCACCCCGCCCCGCTGCTGGTCCGCGCCGGCACCGGCCGCACCCTCGCCCCGCCCGAGGGCGTACTGCTGGGCGCCACGACCGGAGCCACGTACGGGCAGGCCGAGGAGCGGCTCGAAGCCGGCGACGTGCTCGTCCTGCACACGGACGGGCTGCTGCCGTACGACGCCGGGCTCGGCCGGGCGGACGGCACCGAGCGGCTCCTGGCTCTCGCACCGCGGCTCTCCGCGGCCTCATCCGCGCAGGACTGCCTGCGTACGGTCGTCGAGGAGTTCGGCGGGGACGGGCGCGAAGGCGGCGCCTGCGTCCTGGTCGCCCGGATCGGTACCTGACGGCCGCCGGAGCCGAGCCCTCTGCCGCGCCGGACCGGTCGGAGGCCGCGCCCCTGGCGCGGCCTTTCCGTCGTGGCGCCGCCGGAAGGTCCGGCGCGCGCACCGGCACCCCTAGACCGTCTGCTGCACCGGGCTGTTGGGCAGGGCCAGCTTGATCTCGTCCCGCAGGTCCTCGATGCGCGAGTACCCCGCGTACTGGCCGGTGAGCCGGTACATCTCCCGCAGCCGGTCCCACGTCCGGTGCGAGGAGGTCTCGTTCATGGAGACGAGGGCGAGGCGGGCGTACCGGTCCGCCTGCTCGGGGTCGTCCGCGATGAAGCAGGCCGAGGCCATGGAGATGTAGTCGAAGATCTGCGAGCGCTGGTGGCCGCCGGCCCGCAGCCGCAGCGCCTCGCGGGCGTGCCGCTGGGCGATCGGCGCGGCGGACGGCTCGTGGTCGGCGAGCGTCCGGTAGGCCAGGGCCTGCATGCCGTGCAGGTCCGCCTCGTCGAAGTGCTGCATCCAGGAGGGCGGCGGCACGTCGGCCTTGTCGGACACGAACAGGTCCTCGGCCTCGCCGAGGGTCCGCCGCATGGCCTGCCCCTTGCCCATCGCGGCCTGCGCCCACGCCTCGATGGTGTGCAGCATCGCCCGGGTGCGCGGCAGCGTCTCCTCGCCGGAACCGGACTTGGCCAGCTTCATCAGGTCCAGCGCCTCGCCGGGCCGGCCCAGGTGCACCATCTGGCGGGCCGCCCGCGACAGCGCCTCGCCCGCCCGCGGCCGGTCGCCCCCCTCGCGGGCGGCGTGCGCAGCGATCACGAAGTACTTCTGGGCGGTGGGTTCGAGGCCCACGTCGTGCGACATCCAGCCTGCCAGCACCGCCAGGTTGGCCGCCACCCCCCACAGGCGCCGCTGGAGGTGGTCGGGGTGGCGGTACGCCAGCATGCCGCCGACCTCGTTCAACTGGCCGACGACGGCCTTGCGTTGCAGGCCGCCGCCTCTGGCGGCGTCCCAGGCGCGGAAGACCTCCACGGAGCGCTCCAGCGCCTCGATCTCCTCCGCTCCGATGGGCGCGGCCTCGTACCGGTCGAAGCCGGCCGGGTCGGCCTGGAATGATTCGCCGAAGCGCTGGGCCTGGCCGCCCGCACCCGGGTCGGTGTGCAGCCAGTCGTACATGGCGTTGGTGAGGACGGAGCCGGCGGTGAGCGCCACTCCTGCACCCATCAGACCGCGACGGTTGAGCATGAGGTCCATTCCCGTGAATTCGGTGAGGACCGCGGCTGTGCGTTCGGGCGCCCAGGGCATGCCTTCGGGGTTGTCCTGCACCCCGTCCGGCTGCCGCCCGGAGGTGCGCCGCTGCCGTACGAACCCGAGGTCCTCGATGGTCACGACACGACCGAGCCGCTCGGTGAACAGGGCTGCCAGGACGGTGGGCACCGGTTCGCGGGGGGTCTCCCCCATGTCGATCCACCGCCGTACCCGCGAGGTGTCGGTGGCCAGCTGGTGGTGGCCCATCGCGGCCGCCTGCCGGTTGACCATCCTCGCCAGCTCACCCTTCGACCAGCCGGCCAGGCCGAACAGGTCGCTCAGTCGGGTGTTTGGTCCTTTGCTCACGTCAAGCCCCCAGGTTCTCGGCTGGTTTGACAGTAGCCCGCCGACAGATGCCCAGCGACTATTCGCCAGGCTTCGCCAGGGGCAGCCAGATGGTCCGCCACCCGCGCCAGGGTGTCAGGTAGGAATGCGCCTCCCCGACCCGGTCGCCGGGCGGAACTCCCCAGGGCGAAACCCGGGGCCGGCGGGGCGGCGTACAGATCTCGTCGGCGCACGAAGGGAACCGCAACGCCATGTATGCAGCAACGTCCTCCGTGTCCGCCCCGGTCCGGCCCCACCGCACGCTCCAGGCGGGCGGGGGCTCCTATCTCGATGCCGCCCGCCCCGCGGTGCCGCTTCCCGGCGCCGTCCGGGCCCGGCGGATGCCGGGGGCCGTCACGCAGCCGCTCAGCGGGAGAATCGACCTGTCGGGGCCGCAGGGGGCGCAGTTGCGCACCGCACTGGCCTCGGTGCAGCGGATCTGCCCGGAGTTTGCTCCGGTGCAGGTGCTGCGGCGCAGCGGCCGGTCGGTGCTGCTGGTGGGGACGACCGGCCGGATGACCGCCGTGGCGAAGGTTTTACTGGACCACTCGCCGGAATGGCACGAGCGGTACCGGCACGAAATCGCGGCGTACCGGACGTTCGTCCGACACCGCCCGCCGGTCCGGGTGCCGCGGCTGATCGCCGCGGACCCCGAGAACGGGACGCTGGTGGTGGAGCGGATGGCGGGCCGGGTCGCGGCACTCCAGCGGCATCCGGTGGAGGCCCCTCCGCGACCCGACCTGCGGGCGGCGCTGGGAGCGGTCTGCCGGGTCAACCAGTGGCGGCCGCCGGCGGATCTCTTCGGGGACCCGCTGAACTACGGGCAGCGGATCGCGCGGTACCACGAGTTGGGGCTGCTGACGGACCGGGACCTGGGAGACCTGCAGAAGCTGCTGTGCGGGCTGAAGCTGGCCGGCGTGCAGCGGCAGTTCAACCACGGAGACGCCCTGCTGTCGAACCTGCTGCTGTCGCCGGCGGGGCCGGTGCTGCTGGACTGGGAGCATGCGGGCTGGTATCTGCCGGGCTACGACCTGGCGACGCTGTGGACGGTGCTGGGTGACGCGCCGGCCGCGCGCAGCCAGATCAGCCGGCTCGCCCAGGCGGCCGGACCGGCGGCGCGGGACGCGTTCCTGGTCAACCTGATGCTGGTGCTGACCCGGGAGATCCGGATGTGCGAGACGGCGGTGCAGCGGTCGATGGCCGCTTCCGCCCCGAACCAGCCCCTGCCGGCGGGCGCCCTGTCCTCGGGCGAGGAGCAGCGGCTGCTGCTGCGCCGCCTGCACGACGACTGCGGCATGGCCCGCAGGGCGGTCCGCGCGGCCGTCGGGACCCGCTGAGAGGCGGCGAACGACACCGTCACGAAAATCCCGTGGCGCACACAACCGGTGTGCGCTCCACGGGATTTCGTGCGTCCGGGCCGGCATGCGGACGGATGACTTGACATCGCGGGGTCCCGGGCACAGGTTTCTGACACTGCATCAGACACCTGCCGCCTCTTCCCGCCGGAGCCTGCCATGACCGCGAGCACCGCCCCCGATCCGCGCCCCGCACCCCCTCCCTCGCGCCGCGCGCTCCTCGCCGGGGCGGGAGCGGGCGCGCTCGCCGCCGGCCTTCCGGCATCCGTGGCACGCGCCGACGCCGGACCCGGGTTCGGCGAGTACGACGTCGTCGTGGTCGGGTCCGGGGCCGCCGGGATGACGGCCGCGCTGACCGCGGCCAAGCGCGGGCTCAGCGTGCTGCTGGTCGAGAAGGCGCCGGCCTTCGGCGGGTCGACGGCGCGCTCCGGGGCGGGGATCTGGCTGCCGAACAACTCGGTGATCCTGCGCGCCGGCGTACCCGACACCCCGCAGAAGGCGGCCGCGTACCTGGCGGCGGTCGTGGGTCCGTCCGTGCCGGCGGACCGCCAGGCGGCATTCCTGGCGAACGGGCCGCGGATGCTGGACTTCGTCATGGCGAACAGCCCCCTCCGCTTCCGCTACATGGACGGGTACAGCGACTACTACCCGGACCTGCCCGGCGGGCTGGCGAACGGCCGCTCCATCGAGCCCGACCAGCTCGACGGCCGCGTCCTCGGCGCCGAACTGGCCCGGCTGAACCCGCCGTACATGCCCGTCCCCGCGGGGATGGTCGTCTTCGGCCAGGACTACCGGTGGCTGACCCTGGCCGCCGTCAACGCGCGGGGGGCCGCCGTCGCCGCCGCGTGCCTGGCGCGCGGCACGCGGGCCGCGCTGCGCGGGGAGAAGCCGCTCACGATGGGCCAGGCACTGGCGGCCGGGCTGCGGGCGGGGCTGGCGCAGGCCGGGGTACCGGTGTGGCTGGAGTGCCCGTTGACGGACCTGGTGACGGAGGGCGGGGCGGTCACCGGTGTCGTCGTGGAGAAGGGCGGCGTCCGCGGCACCGTGCGGGCCCGCCGGGGCGTCGTCCTCGGCTCGGGAGGGTTCGAGCACGATGCGGCGATGCGCGCGCAGTACCAGCAGCAGCCGGCCGGCACGCAGTGGTCGGTGGGCGCCCGGGAGAACACCGGGGACGGGATCCGCGCCGGGCAGCGGGCCGGGGCGGCGCTGGACCTGATGGACGACGCCTGGTGGGGGCCGACGGTGCCGCTGCCCGGGGAGCCGTACTTCTGCCTGGCGGAGCGCACCCTGCCGGGCGGGCTGCTCGTGAACGCGGCGGGGGCGCGGTTCGTCAACGAGGCGGCCCCCTACAGCGACGTGGTGCACGTGATGTACGAGAAGGACCGGGGTGCGCCTGGCTCCCACATCCCGGCCTGGCTGGTGGTGGACCAGCACTACCGCAACAAGTACCTGTTCAAGGACGTGCTGCCCGCGCTGCCCCTTCCGGACGCGTGGTACGCGGCGGGGGCGGTGCACACGGCGTGGACGTGGGACGGCCTCGCGGAGCGGATCGGCGTGCCGGCGGCGGCGCTGCGGGCGACGCTGAGCCGGTTCAACGCCCAGGCGTGGAGCGGGACCGACGCCGACTTCGGCCGCGGGCGGACGGCGTACGACCACTACTACACGGACCCCGGGGTGTACCCGAACTCCTGCCTGGCCCCGGTCCTGCTGCCGCCCTTCCACGCGTTCCGGATCGTGCCGGGCGACCTGGGGACGAAGGGCGGCATCGTGACGGACGCGCGGGCGCGGGCGCTGCGGCCGGACGGCTCGGTCATCCGGGGCCTGTGGGCCGCGGGCAATGCGAGCGCGGCGGTGATGGGCCGCAGCTACGCGGGGGCCGGGTCGACGATCGGCCCCGCGATGGCGTTCGGCTACGCCGCGGCGAACGACATCGCGGACGGGTGACCGGGCCGGGCGGTCAGCCCTGCTGGAAGAGCTCGGCGGGCAGCGGCTTGAGCAGGGTGTACAGGTCGTCGCTGATGGGCCGGTCCCAGCTGGCGATCGTCACGAGGACGTTGTCGCTGCGGTCGAACTGCACGCAGCTGATCCGGGACTCCGAGAGCTTGATCTTGCGGACGATGAGGAGGTTGTCGCCCTGCATGACGGGGCAGTCCTCGATGCCGGTGACCTCGACCTCCTCGTCGTTCTCCAGGGCGTCGAGGAGCTGTGCCACCTCGAAGGGGATCTGGCCGTCGGCGAGGTCGCGGGCCGGGGAGCCCTCGGGGAGGTTCCCGATGATCATTGCGGGGCCGCGTCCGCCGAACAGGTCGTAGCGGAGAAAGACGCCCTGGCAGCTGCCGTCGGGCGCGGGGAGCAGCCCGGCCCCGAGATTGCCCGGCCAGTCCCCCGGGTCCATGGCCAGGACGTCGAAGTCCGGGCCGGCGGGTGTGGCGGCGCGGTTGCGGCGGAGGAAGGACATGCGGCCATGGTACGTGGCCGGGGGCGCTTTCCGGATCCGGGGGCGCCGCGCCCGTTCGCCGTTCGCGGGCGCCGTGCGCCGTGCGGTGCCGGCCCTCCGGCGCGGGGACCGGCGGGGGGCTGCCGGGGCGTTCGCCGCCGCGTGCCGGGCCGCGCCGGGCCGGGCCTGGAGGCGACGCGGCGTGTCGCGCGGGCCACGTCGCGTCACGCGCGCCCCGCGATGTCCCGTACCGGGCCCGCCTGTGCTCAGGAGGCCGGGAGCCCGGAGCCGACCAGCCACATGGAGAAGAACTGCGCGCCGCCCCCGTAGGCGTGGCCGAGCGCCCGGCGGGCTCCCGGGACCTGGTGCGCGCCGGCCTGGCCGCGGACCTGGAGGGCCGCCTCCGCGAAGCGGATCATGCCCGAGGCGCCGATCGGGTTGGAGGAGAGGACGCCGCCGGAGGGGTTCACGGGCAGGTCCCCGTCGAGCCCGGTCGCGCCGGACTCGGTGAGCTTCCAGCCTTCGCCCGCGGCGGCGAAGCCGAGGTTCTCCAGCCACATCGGCTCGTACCAGGAGAACGGCACGTACAGCTCGGCGACGTCGATCTCGCGGCGCGGGTCGGTGATGCCGGCCTGCCGGTAGACGTCGGCCGCGCAGTCCTTCCCGGCCTGCGGCGAGACGAAGTCCTTGCCGGCGAAGAGCGTCGGCTCGCTGCGCATGGCCCCGCCGTGCACCCAGGCGGGCGGGCGGGGGGCGCGGGCGGCGCCGGCCCGGTCGGTGAGGAGCATCGCGCAGGCCCCGTCGGAGGAGGGGCAGGTCTCGGAGTAGCGGACGGGGTCCCACAGCATCGGCGAGGCCTGGACCTGCTCCAGGGTGATGCCGTGCTCGTGGAGGTGCGCGTACGGGTTCTTCAGGGCGTTGCGGCGGTCCTTGTACGCGACGAGCGAGCCGACGGCGGCGGGTGCTCCGGTCCGCCGCATGTACGCGCGCACGTGCGGGGCGAAGAACCCGCCGGCTCCGGCGAGCAGCGGCTGCTGGAAGGGGACGGGGAGCGACAGCCCCCACATGGCGTTGGACTCGGACTGCTTCTCGAAGGCGAGCGCGAGCACGGTGCGGTGCACGCGGGCCGCGACGAGGTCGGCGGCGACGAGCGCGGTCGAGCCGCCGACGGAGCCCGCGGTGTGGACGCGCAGCATCGGCTTGCCGACGGCGCCGAGGGCGTCGGCGAGGTAGAGCTCGGGCATCATGACGCCCTCGAAGAAGTCGGGGGCCTTGCCGATGACGACGGCGTCGACGTCCTGCCAGGCCAGCTCGGCGTCGGCGAGGGCGCGGGCGGCGGCCTCCCGGACGAGGCCGGCGAGGGAGACGTCCTGGCGGGCGGCCGCGTGCTTGGTCTGGCCGATGCCGATGACGGCCACGGGCTCCTTGCTCATGCTCGGTCCCCTTCCAGGACGGCGACCAGGTTCTGCTGGAGGCAGGGGCCGGAGGTGGCGTGGGCGACGGCCCGGTCGGAGGCGCCGCGGTGGATGCGGGCGGCGGCCTCTCCGATGCGGATCAGGCCGGCGGCCATCACGGGGTTCGCGGCGAGCGCCCCGCCGGAGGGGTTGACGGCGGTGGACCGGCCGAGGCGCAGCGCCTTGCGCAGGACGACCTCCTGGGAGGTGAACGGGGCGTGCAGCTCGGCGGTGTCGACGGGCGCGGTGAAGAGGCCGGCGCGCTGGGCGGCGAGGCGGGTGGACGGGGAGTCGGTGAGGTCGCGCACGCCCAGGCTGTGGGCCTCGATGCGGTGGTCGATGCCGGTGATCCAGGCGGGCCGCCCGCACAGGCGGCGTGCGGTGTCGCCGGCGGCGAGGACCACCGCGGCGGCGCCGTCGCCGACGGGCGGGCAGTCGCCGGTGCGCAGCGGCCGGACCTGATGGCCGCCGTGCGGGACGGCGCCGGCGAGCTGGGCGTGCGGGTTGGCCGCGGCGTCGGCGCGGCTGCGGGCGGCGATCGCGGCGAGCGCCTCCTCGTCGGTGTCCCCGGCGTCGATGAGGGCCCGGGCCTGGAGGGCGGCGAGGGCGACCGAGTCGGGCCACAGGGGGGCGAGGTAGTAGGGGTCGAGCTGCCGGGTGAGGACGTCGCGCAGGGAGCCGGGCGAGGACTTGCCGTACGCGTAGACGAGCGCGGTGTCGGCCTGCCCGGTGCGCAGCTTGACCCAGGCCTCGTACAGGGCCCAGGCGCCGTCCGTCTCGACGTGGGATTCGGAGATCGGGGGCCAGGCGCCGACGCCGTCGAGGGTCATGGTGAAGGAGAAGGGGCGGCCTGCGAGGTAGTCGCTCGACCCGGAGCAGGTGAAGCCGATGTCGCGGGCGCGCAGGCCGGTCCGCTCGCGGACCTCGTCGAGGACGGGCAGGAGCATTTCGAGCTCGCTGAGGTCGTCGGTGCGGCGCCGGTGGTCGCTCTGGGCGAACGCCACGACGGCGATGTCGCGCTCGTGGCGGGGCATCAGACGAGCTCCTTGTAGCTGTCGTAGGCGGCGTCGGGTTCGCCGGTGGGGCGGTAGTGGTCGGGGTGGCGGCCGTCGGCGGTCCACACGGGTTCGACGCGCAGGCCCATGCGGACCTGGTCGTAGGGGATGCCGCCGATCCGGCCGTGGAGGGGGAGGTCGGCGCCGTCGAGGGCGATGTGGGCGTAGACGTAGGGCACTTCGATGTCGAGGTTGCGGGCCTTGATGTTGACGATGCAGAAGGTGGTGACGGTGCCGGCCGGGCCGACCACGACGCGGTCGGTGGTGGCGACGCCGCAGGTGGGGCAGGCGCCGCGCGGGGGGACGTACACCTTCCGGCAGGAGGGGCAGCGCTCGCCGACGGTGCGCCGCCCGCGGAGGGCGGCGAGGTGGGCGCCCTGGGCGCGGCCGGGGGTGTGGGTGTAGTCGAGGCGTGCCTCGGTGACGATGCGGGTGACCGGGTCGGGGAAGCGGCCGTCGTGCGGGGCCGCGGCGGGCGGGTGGAGGGGCGGGGCTTCGGGTCCCTCGGGGCCCACGGGTTCGAAGCAGGCGATGTCGGTGATGGCGCCGGTGCGTTCCGCAGCCCAGCGGATGCGGACGCGCATGCCGGTGCGGACGGCGTCGGGGCCGGGGGCGTCGAGGGCGTGCAGGAGGGCGGTGTCGGCGCCGTCGAGGCGGACGAGGACCCAGGCGAAGGGCGTGGCGAGGGGCTGGCGGGGGCGGGGGCGGTCGTTCCAGGCCCAGGTGGTGACGGTGCCGGCGGGGGCGACCTCCACGAGGTCGCGGAGTTCCTCGGCCGTGGCGGGGTCGTATTCGGCGGGCGGGACGAGGACGGTGCCGCCGGAGGTCCTGGCGCCGAGGACGACGCGTTCGCGGAGCCCGGTCAGGAAGGCGCTCTGGACGGGGCCGAGGGAGCGGGTGAAGGGGAACTCGACGACGAGGGGCGCGCGGAGCGCCTCGGGCGGGGGCGCGGCTGTCATGGGTCTCTCCGGATTCTCCGGGGGCGTGCGGGCCCGGCGGGAGGGAGGAGGAGCGCGGGAGGGCGGGGGCGGAGGGGGATCACGCGCGGCGGTAGACCGGGGGGCGCTTCTCGGCGAAGGCGCGGGCGCCCTCCTTGGCGTCGGCGGTGTCGAAGACCGGCTGTCCGCGGTCGAGTTCGGCGGCGAGGCCCTCGGCCTCGGTGAGGCCGGCGGTCTCGTACACGGACGCCTTGACGGCCTCGACGGCGAGGGGGCCGCAGGCGTTGATCAGCTCGGCGGTCTCCAGGGCGGCCTCCAGCGCGGTCCCGTCCGGGACGACGCGGCCGACGAGGCCGATCCGTGCGGCCTCCTCGGCGGAGTAGGGGCGGCCGGTCAGCAGCATCTCCAGGGCGTGGGTGCGCGGGATCTGGCGGGGCAGGCGGACGGTCGAGCCGCCGATCGGGAAGAGGCCGCGCCTGACCTCGAACAGTCCGAAGACGGCTCCTTCGGCGGCCACGCGGATGTCGGTGCCCTGGAGGATCTCGGTGCCGCCTGCGACGCAGTACCCCTCGACGGCGGCGATGACCGGCTTGCGGGGCCGGTGGTGGCGGAGCATCGCCTTCCAGTGCAGGTCGGGGTCGGCTTTGAGGCGGTCGCGGTAGGCCTCGCCGCCCATGCCGCGCCCGGCAAGCGCCTTGAGGTCCATGCCGGCGCAGAAGTCGCCGCCCGCGCCGGTCAGGACGACGGAGCGGACGGCGTCGTCGGCGTCCGCTTCGAGCCAGCCGTCGTAGAGGCCGACCAGCAGGGGCAGCGAGAGCGCGTTCTTCGCCTCGGGCCTGTTCATGGTGAGTACCAGCGTGGCTCCGTGGCGCTGCACGGTCAGGTGTTCCGTCCCACCCATGGCCGTTCTCCCGTCTCCGGTGACCTGGAACAGGTTGCAGGAGGGCCCGGAGCAGTTCAAGAGTTTCCTGACACTCAGTCAGTTTTCTTGGGCGGCTCCCTTCCCAGTTGGGTTGCGCGGCGCTGTAATGGCCGCCCGGCGGCCCCGCGGGCCGCTCGTCGCGCGGGCCGATCCCGGGGTGAGGGAGGAACGGTGGAGTACAACCTTGCCGACCTGTTCGAATCGGTCGTCGACGCGGTTCCGGACCGCGAGGCCCTGCTGTACGTGGACCACCCGGGGACCGGCGCCGAACGCCGCCTGACGTACGCGGAGCTGGACGCGGCGGCGAACCGCGTCGCCCACCACCTGCTGGACAGCGGCCTGAGGCCCGGCGAGCACGTCGGCCTGCACCTTTACAACGGGGTCGAGTACCTCCAGACCGTGCTGGCCTGCCTCAAGGCGCGCCTGGTGCCGGTGAACGTCAACTACCGGTACGTCGAGGAGGAGCTGGTCCACCTCTACGGCGATGCCGACCTGGCCGCGCTCGTCTTCGACGGCGAGTTCACCGGGCGGGTCGCGGCGGCGCTGCCGCACACGCCCCGGCTCCGGCACCTGCTGCGCGTCGGCGCCGCCCCCGGGGGGGCGCCCGAGCCGGCGCTCGCGCCGGTGGCGTACGGGGACGCCGAGGCGGCGGGGTCGCCGGCGCGCGGGTTCGCGCCGCGCTCCCCCGACGACCTGTTCATCATCTACACGGGCGGCACGACGGGGCTGCCCAAGGGCGTGATGTGGCGGGCGGAGGACCTGTTCTTCGCGGGGCTGTTCGGCGGCGAGCCGTCGGGCGAGCCGGTGAAGCGGCCCGAGGAGCTGGCCGAGCGGGCGGCGGCGCGCGGCGCCGGGCTCACCTTCTTCCCGGCGCCGCCGCTGATGCACGGCACGTCCACGCTGACCTCGTTCATCGCGTTCAACTACGGGCAGCGGGTGGTCCTGCACCGCAAGTACGTGCCCGAGGAGGTGCTGCGGACGATCGAGAAGGAGCGGGTGTCGAGCGTGTCGCTGGTCGGCGACGCGATGCTGCGGCCGCTCGTGGACGCACTGGAGGGGCCGCTGCGGGGGACGGACCTGTCCGGCCTGTTCAGCGTCTCCTCGTCCGGGGCGGTCATGTCGGACTCGGTGGCCGCGGCCTTCCGGAGGCTCGCCCCGCACGTGCTGCTGCTGAACAACTTCGGATCGTCCGAGTCCGGTTCCAACGGGCGTGCGGCGGACGACGCCGGGCCCGGACGCGGCTTCCGGCTGGTGGTCAACGCGCGCACACAGGTGGTGGACCCGGTGACCCGCGAGCCGGTGCCGGCCGGGGTGCCGGGACGGCTCGCGCAGCGCGGGCACGTCCCGCTCGGCTACTACAACGACCCGGCGAAGACGGCAGAGACGTTCTTCCTGAAGGACGGCGAGCGGTGGGTGCTGCTCGGCGACGTGGCGACGGTGGAAGCGGACGGCGTGGTGACGGTGCTCGGGCGGGGCTCGCAGTGCATCAACACCGGCGGCGAGAAGGTGTATCCGGAGGAGGTCGAGCAGGCGCTGAAGGCCCACCCGGCGGTGTACGACGCACTGGTCGCCGGGGTGCCCGACCCCCGGTGGGGCAGCCGGGTCGCAGCGGTGGTGCAGCTGCGCGAGGGCGCGCCGGAGCCGACGCTGGAGGAGATCCAGGCGCACTGCCGGACCAGGCTGGCGGGGTACAAGATCCCGCGGCGGCTGGTCGTCGCGCCGCAGGTGCAGCGGTCGCCGAGCGGCAAGGCGGACTACCGGTGGGCGAAGGCCGTGGCGGCCGGGGCGGAGGGCGGGGGCGAGGGCGGGGGGTGACGGCCTTCCGCTGCGCCGCCGCAGGGGGCTGAGGCCCGCCCGTGGGGTGCGATCACTCGTTCGAGTCATTGCCTTCGACCGCCGGAGTCGGGCAATCTACCGAATGATCGGTCGGTTCCACGGCTCACGACGGGGTGAGGGCAGATGACGATGCACGAGGACCTGCGGGACGCGGGCGAGCGGCTCGGCGCGGCGGAGCTGGCCGCGCTCCAGCTGGACCGGCTGCGCGCCACGCTGCGCCGGGCGTACGAGCGGGTGCCGTTCTACCGGCAGGCCTTCGACAAGGCGGGCGTGCACCCGGATGACTGCCGCTCCCTGGCGGACCTGGCGCGCTTTCCGTTCACGGCCAAGGCGGACCTGCGCGACCAGTACCCGTTCGGGATGTTCGCGGTGCCGCGCACCGAGGTGCGCCGCATCCACGCCTCCAGCGGCACGACGGGCCGCCCGACGGTGGTCGGGTACACCGAGCGTGACCTCTCCACCTGGGCGGATGTCGTGGCCCGTTCGATACGCGCGGCCGGCGGCCGCCCGGGACAGGTCGTGCACGTGGCGTACGGGTACGGCCTGTTCACCGGCGGGCTCGGTGCGCACTACGGCGCGGAGCGGCTGGGCTGCACCGTCGTGCCGGCGTCCGGCGGGATGACGGACCGCCAGGTGCGCCTGATCCAGGACTTCCGGCCGGAGGTCATCATGGTGACCCCCTCCTACATGCTGACGCTGCTCGACGAGATGGAGCGGCAGGGCATCGACCCGCGGTCGACTTCGCTGCGGACGGGCATCTTCGGGGCGGAGCCGTGGACGGAGGCGATGCGGCGGGAGATCGAGGACCGGCTGGGCATCGATGCCGTGGACATCTACGGCCTGTCCGAGGTGATCGGCCCGGGCGTGGCGCAGGAGTTCGCGGAATCCAAGGACGGCCTGCACGTGTGGGAGGACCACTTCTACCCGGAGGTGGTGGACCCGCTGACGGGTGAGCCGCTGCCGGAGGGGGAGCCGGGCGAGCTGGTGTTCACGTCGCTGACGAAGGAGGCCATGCCGGTCATCCGCTACCGCACGCGCGACCTGACCCGGCTGCTGCCGGGCACGGCACGGCCTGCCTTCCGGCGTATGGAACGGGTGACCGGCCGCAGCGACGACATGCTCATCCTGCGCGGGGTGAACCTGTACCCGACACAGATCGAGGAGATCCTGCTGCGGATACCGGGCCTGGCCCCGCACTTCCAGCTGCGGCTGACGCGGGAAGGCCGGCTGGACGTCCTGACGGTGCGGGTGGAGGCGCGGCGGGAGGCGGATGCCCGCCTCCGGGAGGAATCGGCGGCCGCCGCCGTCCGGGCGGTCAAGGAGGGCATCGGGGTGACAGTGGAGGTGGAGGTCGTCGACCCGGAGACGCTGGAGCGGTCGGTGGGGAAGATCAGACGGGTGTCGGACCTGCGCGGCGACCGGTGACGGCCCGGTCCGGCGGGGCCCGGGCAGGAGCACCCGTTCGGCCCTACTTCGGCCGGGCGTCCGGGAGCCCCCGGGCCCGTCCGGGTAGTCCATGAGGCGTGACCCACGCGCTCCGACGGCTCCACGACCGGCTCATGGCCTCCCACGTCGGGCTGGCCTGGAGCCGGGGCCGGGAGATGGAGCTGATGCACCGGGCCATGGGCTTCGCCGCCCTGGGGTTCCTGACCCTGGTGCCGCTGCTGGTCGTCGTGGCGGCGGCAGCCCCGGGCTCCGGCTCCGGATTCGGGCGCTGGCTCGGGCAGGCCCTCGGGGTGAGCGTGTCCTCGCGGACCCGTGTGGAGATGCTGTTCGGTGCGGCCGACCTGGCGCTGGAGCGGACGACCGCGTTCGGTCTCGCGGCCCTCGCGGTGTTCGGGCTCACCTTCGGCTGGGCCGTGCAGCGGGGCTACGAGAAGGTGTGGGACCTGCCGACGGCCCGCTGGCACACCATGTGGCGGCACGTCGTGTGGCTGGCCCTGCTGGTCTGCTACCTCGCCCTGCTCGTCGGAATGCCCACCGCACAGGGCGCCGCCGCCGCCCTCACCGCGGCGGGTGACCTGGCCGGAACCTGCCTGTTCTTCTGGGGTTCCCAGCGGCTGCTGCTGGGCGGTCGGGTCCGCTGGCGGGCCCTGCTGCCCGGAGCGGTGGCAACCAGCCTCGGGCTGCTCGGGCTGCGGATCTTCTCCCAGCTGGTGTTCTCCCCGCTGATCGCCTCCAACGCCGTCACCTACGGGCCGTTCGGCACTCTGCTGGTCGTCCAGTCATGGCTCGTCGGCGTCGGGTTCGTCGTCTTCGGGGGCGGCCTGGTGGGCCGGCTGGCCCACGAGCACCTGACCCGCCGCCGCCTCGGCCACACGGACTGGCCGATCGACTGACCGCCGACCGCACGCCCCTCGCCGCGGCCGCGCCCCCGGCGGAGGCGGGCGCGGGAGGAGGTCAGCGGTTGCCGGAGGGCGCGTACCGGTCGCGGAGTTCGCGCTTGAGGACCTTGCCGCCGGCGTTGCGGGGCAGGGCCTGCGCGAACAGGATCCGCCGGGGCGCCTTGAAGTGGGCCAGCCGCTCGCGCGCCCACGCCAGCAGCTCCGCCTCCGTCACGTCTCCGCGCGGCACGACGACGGCGGTGACAGCCTCGATCCACCGCGGGTCCGGCAGCCCCACGACCGCCGCCTCCGCCACAGCGGGGTGGGCGTAGAGGACGTCCTCGACCTGCCGGGAGGCGACGAGCACACCTCCCGAGTTGATGACGTCCTTGACCCGGTCGACGACGGTGAAGTACCCCTCCGCGTCACGGACGGCCAGGTCACCGGAGCGGAACCAGCCGTCCCGGAAGGCCTGCCGGGTGGCCTCGGGGTCGTTCCAGTACCCCCGGCAGAGCTGCGGGGAGCGGTAGACGACCTCGCCGGCCGTGCCGTCGGGGACGTCGGCGCCGTGCTCGTCGACGACCTTGGCCCGGACGTGCTTGACCGGCCTGCCGCAGGATGCCATGCGCCCGTCGTGCTCGTCCGGTGCGAGGACCGTGGCCAGCGGCCCGATCTCGCTCTGCCCGAAGCAGTTGTAGAAGCCGAGGCCGGGCAGGCGGGCCCGCAGCCGCTCCAGGACGGGCACCGGCATGATCGAGGCGCCGTAATAGGCCTTGCGCAGGGCGCTCAGGTCGCGCCGCTCGAACTCCGGGTGGTTCGCGAAGCCGATCCACACCGTCGGCGGCGCGAAGAAACTGTCCGCGCGCCCGGCCTCGACCAGTGCGAAGACCTCCTCGGGCTCGGGGGCGTCCAGGATCGTGTTGCGGGCGCCCACCGCCAGGGAGGGCAGCAGGAAGACGTGCATCTGCGCCGAGTGGTACAGCGGCAGCGAGTGCACCGGCAGGTCCGCCGGGTCCAGGTCCAGCGCCTCGATCGCGCTCTCGTACGCGTGGGCGAGCGCCCGGTGCGTCATCACCGCGCCCTTGGGCAGGGCGGTGGTGCCGGAGGTGTACAGCAGTTGCACGACGGCGTCCGGGGCGGCTGCCGCCTCGAAGGGCTGCGGGTGGGACAGCGCGTCGAGGAAGGAGCCGGGGGCGTCCCTCAGCGGTCGTACGGCGCATCCGCCGGGGATCCGGCCGGCCAGGTCCGGGTCGGCGATGACGAGGGAGGCGGTGCAGTTGTCGAGGATGTGCGCCAGGTCCGCGCCGGTGAGGTTGTGGTTGACCGGGACGTGCACGAGGCCGGCCCGGGCGCAGGAGAGGAAGGCGATCAGGTAGGCGTCGCAGTTGTGGGCGAAGGCCGCGACCCGGTCGCCGGGCGCGAGCCCGTAGTGGCCGCGCAGGACGGCGGCGCCGGTGGTGGCGGCCGCGTCGAGCCCGGCGTAGGTCCAGGTCCGGTCGCGGTAGCGGACCGCCTCGCGGTCGGGGAATCGGCGGGCGGCAGCGCGTACCAGCCCGTCGACCGTGTGGTCGCGCACCGGCGGCGTCGCGCTGTGCGGGTCCGCGCCGTGTTCCTCCTGTGCAGCGGTCATGGCAGCGATCGTGACACATCGTCAGCGGTCGTGCACGGGTGCGGTGCGCGGTCAGGGGCTGACGGCGAGGAAGAGGTAGGCGGCGAGGAGGACCAGGTGGACGCCGCCCTGGAGGAGTGTCGCCCGGCCGGGCACGATGGTGAGGGCGCCGACGACGACCGTCAGGGCGAGCAGGACCATGTGGACCGCGCCGAGGCCAAGGAGCAGCGGCCCCGACAGCCACAGCGAGGCCAGCGCGATCGCCGGGATGGTCAGGCCGATGCTGGCGAGGGCGGAACCGTACGCGAGGTTGAGGCTGGTCTGGACGCGGTCGCGGCGGGCCGCCCGCACGGCGGCGAGCGTCTCGGGAAGCAGGACCAGCAGGGCGATGACGACGCCGACGACGGCCTGCGGCATCCCGGCCTTGGCGACGCCGGCCTCGATGGCGGGCGAGACGGCCTTGGCGTCGCCGACGACCGCCACCAGCGCGACGACGAGCAGGGCGAGGCTGAACAGGGCGGCGGGTGCGGTGGGCGGTGCGGCATGGCCCCCGTCGCCCCCGGTGCCGCCGCCGTCGTGCTCGGCGGTGACGGGGAGGAAGTAGTCGCGGTGGCGGACGGTCTGGACGGCGATGAACAGCCCGTACAGGGCGAGGGAGGCGACGGCGGCGAAGGTGAGCTGCGCGGCCGAGAACTCCGGGCCGGGCTTGCTGGTGGTGAAGGTGGGCAGGACGAGGCTGAGGGTGGCGAGGGTCGCGACCGTGGCGAGGGCGGCGCCCGATCCCTCCGCGTTGAAGACGGCGACGCGGTTGCGGAGCGCGCCGACGAGCAGGGACAGGCCGACGATGCCGTTGCAGGTGATCATGACGGCTGCGAAGACGGTGTCCCGGGCGAGGGAGGCGGACTTCTCGCCGCCGTCGGCCATCAGGGTGACGACGAGGGCCACTTCGATGACCGTGACGGCGACGGCGAGGACGAGGGACCCGAACGGTTCGCCCACCCGGTGGGCGACGACCTCCGCGTGGTGCACGGCCGCGAGCACCGCCCCCGCCAGGCACAGCGCGACGAGGACGACCGCGACGCCGGGCAGGTCCCGCCCCCAGCTGAACGCCAGGGCGATGATCGCGGCGACGGGCACCAGAACGGTCCAGTCGAGGACGGGAAACTTGCGGGCTGCCGAACTCATGCCACAAAACTGCCATGTCCGGATGTCCTGCAACGAAAGGCGCGAACATGTCGAAGGAAGGGAAACATCCTGATTCCCGGGACCGCGAGGCGCGGCCTGCGAGCGCCCGCCTCGGTCGGACCGCACACGCCGAGGCGTGCGCCCTCCCGGCGTTCGGCGGGCTGGTCACAGCGGGCGGTCGCGGTCCTGCCAGTACGGGGCGCGGAGGCGGCGTTTGTACAGTTTGCCGTTGGGGTCGCGGGGCATCTCCGCGGTGAAGTCGACGGTCCTGGGGCGTTTGAAGGCCGCCAGCCGGCCGGCGCAGTGGGCGAGGATGTCGGCGGCGAGCGCCTCCCCCGGCTCGTGTCCGTCGGCGGGCTCGACGACCGCCTTGACCTCTTCGCCCCAGTCGGCGTGCGGGATGCCGAAGGCGGCGGCGTCGGCGACGGCCGGGTGGGACAGCAGGACGGACTCGATCTCCGCGGGGTAGATGTTGACCCCGCCCGAGATGATCATGTCGATCTTGCGGTCGCGGAGGAACAGGAAGCCGTCCTCGTCGAGGACGCCGAGGTCCCCGACGGTGAAGAAGTCGCCGATGCGGCTCCCCCGGGTCTTCGCCTCGTCCCCGTGGTAGCTGAACCCGCCGGTGCTCATCTTCATGTAGACGGTGCCGACCCGCCCCGGCGGCAGCCGGTTGCCGTCGTCGTCGAAGACGGCGAGCTCGCTGATGGGCCAGGCCCTGCCGACCGTGCCCGGCTTCTTCAGCCAGTCCTCGGCCGTGGCGAACGCGCCGCCGCCCTCGCTGGCCGCGTAGTACTCCTCCACGCAGGGGCCCCACCAGTCGATCATGGCCCGTTTGACGTGGTCGGGGCAGGGCGCGGCGCCGTGGACGGCATGCCGCATGGAGCTCACGTCGTACGCCGAGCGGACCTCCTCCGGAAGGGCGAGGAGGCGGTGGAACTGGGTGGGGACCATGTGGGTGTGGGTGCAGCGGCGGGCCTGGATCAGGCGGAGCATCTCCTGCGGCGTCCACTTGTCCATCAGCACCAGCGGGTGCCCGAGGTGCAGGGAGGCGCCGGCGAACTGGAGGACGGCCGTGTGGTAGAGCGGCGAGCAGACGAGGTGGACGTTGCCGTCGAAGGGGCGGATCCCGAAGATGCCGAGGAAGCCTCCGAGGTACGTCTCCTCCGGGGCCCGGCCGGGCAGGGGGCGGCGGATGCCGCGGGGGCGGCCGGTGGTGCCGGAGGTGTAGTTCATGACCCAGCCGAGGGTGCGGTCGGCGGGGGGTGCCGAGGGGTGGCCGTCGAGGAGTTCGGCGTACGGGCGGAAGCCGGGCACCGCCCCGACGGCGTAGCGGTGGCTCGCGGGGAGGCCGGCCTCGTCGGCGGCGGCCGCGGCGGCGGCCGCGAAGCGCTCGTGGGCGAGGAGGACCTTGGCGCCGGAGTCGGCGGTGATCCAGGCGATCTCGGGCCCGACGAGGTGGTGGTTGACGGGGACGAGGTAGAAGCCGGCCTGGGAGGCGGCGAGGTAGGCGGTGAGGAACTCGGGGCCGTTCGGCAGGACGGCGGCGAAGGCGTCGCCGCGGGCGAGGCCGGCGGCGCGCAGGCCGTGGACGAGCCGGTTGGCGTCCGCGTGGAGCCGGCCGGCGGTCCACTCCTCGCCGCCGGGGGCGACCAGGACGGTCCGCGCGGGGTCGGCCGCGGCCTGCGCCCAGAAGCCGTTCGGGAGCGGGGGCCGGGCCTCGGGCTGGGCCTGGGACTGGGCCTGGGGCTGGGGCTGGAGTCGGGGCCGGGGCCCGGACCGGGGCCGGGTCCGCGGCCGCTCGCCGCCGGTGTCGCTCGGGCTGCTCACGCTGCACACACCTCCTTCGACGGTTGTCAGGCTCGGCCGGCGATCCGGTTGATGCGGTCGACGGCCTTCTCGAAGCCGCGGGTGAGGTCGTCGACGACGGCCTGGACGCTGCGCTCGCTGGTCATCCGGCCGACGATCTGCCCGACGGGGGTGCCGAGCAGCGGCTGGACCTCGTACTTCTGGATGCGGGAGAGGGCCTCGGCGACGAGCAGGCCCTGCAGGGGCATGGGCAGGGCGCCGGGACCGTCCGGGTCGTCCCAGGCGTCGGTCCAGGCGGTGCGCAGCTGGCGGGCCGGCTTGCCGGTGAGGGCGCGGGAGCGGACGGTGTCGCCGGAGCCGGCGGCGAGGAGCCTGCGGGTGAGGGCGCGGGAGTGCAGGTCGGCTTCGGTGGTGGTCAGCCAGAGGGAGCCGAGCCAGACGCCCTGGGCGCCGAGGGCGAGGCCGGCGGCGATCTGCTCGCCGCTGCCGATGCCGCCGGCGGCGAGGACGGGCAGCGGGGCCACGGCTTCGGCGATCTCGGGGACGAGGACCATGGTGGCGATCTCGCCGGTGTGGCCGCCGGCCTCGTACCCCTGGGCGACGACGATGTCGATGCCGGCGTCGGCATGCCGGCGGGCGTGCTTGGCGCTGCCGGCGAGCGCTGCGGTGAGGACGCCGCGGGCGCGGGCGCGGGCGATGACGTCGGCCGGCGGGGAACCGAGGGCGTTCGCCAGGAGTTTGACGGGGTAGTCGAAGGCGACGTCGAGCTGGCTGCGGGCGACCTGCTCCATCCAGCCGGTGATCCGCCAGCCGGAGGCCTCGCCCTCGGGCAGTTCGGGGACGTGGTGCCTGGCGAGGGTGTCGCGGACGAAGGCGCGGTGCCGGGCCGGGATCATCGCCTCGATCTCGGCCTCGCCGATGCCGTCGACGGCCTTGGCGGCGGGCATGACGACGTCGAGGCCGTAGGGCCGGCCGCCCGTGTGGGCGTCCAGCCAGTCGAGGTCGCGCCGCAGGTCGTCGGGGGAGGTGTAGCGCACCGCGCCGAGCACGCCGAATCCGCCGGCGCGGGTGAGGGCCGCCGCGACGGCGGGGAAGGGCGTGAAGCCGAAGAGGGCGTACGAGACTCCCAGCTGTTTGCTCAGCTCCGTCTGCATGGTCGGCAGCATGCCGCAGCGCGGCGGCCTGCGGAAGACATTTTCTGATGCTGCGTCAGATTCTTTGCGGGGGTGTGCGTGCGGCCCCCGCGCCCCGTGCGGGCAGATACTTCGAGAGGCCGAGGGGCCGGACGGGAGGCCAGGCGATGGAGGCACACACGGGGGCCGGGAGCGGCACGGCACCGCACGGCTCGGGAGGGGAGCGCGGGGGCACAGCGCCGCCGGGACCGGGCGCCGGGGGCGGGCCCGCCCTGAGCCGGCGGCGGCTCGGCGGCCGGCTGCTCGCCCTCGGCGGCGTCCTGCTCCTGCACGGCGCGCTGCCCGGGGCCGCGGGGGCCGCGGGCAGCCCGGCGGAGCGGCGCGCCCTCCAGGGGCTGCGGCTGCGCTACGGCCCGGCCCGCCGGGCCGGCCTCGTCGAGCGGCACCTGGAAGACGCGGCGCAGGAGGCGGCTCGGTTCCTCGGCCCCTCCCCCGAGCACCCGTACTACGCCGGCGCCGTCGTCCTCGCGGGCCGGGGCCGGACCGTCGCCCTGCACCGGGCGATGGGCCACGCCGTCCGGTACGCCGACTACGACGGCCGGACCGACACCGTCCGCGAGCTGCCGCCGCAGGAGCGGATCCCGATGGCGGAGGACACCGTCTTCGACCTGGCCTCCCTCACCAAGCTGTTCACCTCGCTGCTCGCCGCGCAGCAGATGGAGCGCGGCCGGCTGGAGCTGGAGGCGCCCGTCCACCGCTACCTGCCCGAGTTCACCGGCGGCGGCAAGGAGCTGATCACCGTCCGGCAGCTGCTCACGCACACCTCGGGGCTGCGCTCCTGGGCGCCGCTCTACCAGGAGCCCACCCGGGAGGGGCAGTTGAGGCTGCTGTGGTCCGTTCGTCCGCAGGAGCCGCCGGGCAGCGTGTACCGCTACTCCGACCTGAACCTCCTCACCCTCCAGCTGCTCGTCGAGCGGGTCACCGGCCGCCCCCTCGACGTCCTCCTCCACGAGGAGATCACCGGCCCGCTCGGCATGCACCGCACCCGCTTCAACCCGCCGCGCTCCTGGCGCCGCTCCACGGCCGCGACCGAGGTGGAGCGGCCCCCGTGGTCCGGCCTGGACCGCGGCCTGGTCTGGGGCGAGGTGCACGACGAGAACGCCCACGCCCTCGGCGGCACCGCCGGCCACGCCGGAGTCTTCGGCACCGCCTGGGACCTGGCCGTCCTCGCCCGCACCCTCCTGGACGGCGGTGCGTACGCCGGCCGGCGCATCCTGCGCCCGGCCTCCGTCGAACTGCTCTTCACCGACTTCAACACCGCCTTCCCGGGCAACGACCACGGCCTCGGCTTCGAGCTGTACCAGCACTGGTACATGGGTGCGATGGCCACGCCGCACTCCGCCGGGCACACCGGTTTCACCGGCACCTCCCTGGTCCTGGACCCGTCCACGGACTCGTTCCTGGTCCTGCTCGGCAATTCGGTGCACCCGGTCCGGACGTGGCGGGCGGGCAGCGCACCGCGCGTCGCGGTCGGCAACCGCTTCGCCCGCGCCGTCCCCGTCCGCACCCGGCACGGCGGCCCCGCCTGGTACTCGGGGATGGAACCCGGCGCCTCCGGCACGCTGGCCCTGCCCCCGCTGACGCCGGCGACGGGCTCGGCTCGGCTGCGCTGCGCCGTGTGGTGGGACACCGTGCCGGGGGAGGGCTTCCTGCACGTGGAGGCGTCCGCGGACGGCCGGGCGTGGGAGCCGCTGCCGTTCAGCACGGTCCGCGCGACGGGCGGGACCGCCGAGGAGTGGCCGCAGGGCCGCGTCGACGGCTGGTCGGGCCGCATCTGGCACCGCCTCGAGGCCCCGCTCGGCGCCGCGTGGGCGGGGCGGCCGGTCCGGCTCCGCTTCCGCCACGAGGCGACCGGCCGCTACGTCGGCCGCGGGGTGTACGTGGACGTCGTACGGGTGTCGGAGCCGGCCCGGCTGCTGTTCGCGGAGGACCGCCCGGCCGACGCGGCCGGCATCGAGGCAGCCGGCTGGAGCCGCTCCGCCGACTGACCCGGCCCGCCCGCCGCCGCCCGCCCGCCGCCGCCCGCCCGCCGGCCGGGCCCTCAGGCGGGCGGCCCGTCAGGCGGGCGGGCCGTCAGGCGGGCGGGCCCGGCGGGAACGGGATGTCGGCGAGGAGCGGGAGGACCTGCTCCTCCTCGTAGTCGAGGTGGGCCGTCAGCTCCCGGCTCAGCCGCGCCAGTTCGGTGCGGAAGCGGTCGGGGTCGGCCGTCGCGGCGTCCGCGAGCAGCAGGCCGAGCTCCTGCTGGATCCGGGCGACGGTGCGGTGTTCGGCGGCGAGCCGTGCGAAGGCGTCCTCCAGGTGGGGGTGGGCGGCGGCGAGCGCGGGGAAGACGTGCGCGTCCTCGCCCTGGTGGTGGAATTCGAGGGCCTGGCAGAAGGCCAGGCAGTGCTGGCGGATCTGCAGGCCCAGGCCGGGCGCGGCAGGCGGTGCCGCGGCTTCGCGGGCGGCCTGCGCGCGGGCGGCGAAGAGCGCCTCCGTCTCGGCGCGGACGTGCCGCAGCTGTCCCCGCAGCCACACGTGCACCTCCAGGAGCTTGTCGGCGAGGGTGCGGACCTCCGCCGGCCCCTCCCCCGGTGCCGGATCGGAGCGCTGGAGCACCACGACCGGCAGGGTGCGCGAGGTGCGGTCCTGGTAGTCGGCGTAGCCGGGCTCGGCGGCCGCGGCGTACGCGAACAGCCGGTCGCGGTGTGCGCCTTCGGCGGGGACGGCGACGGCCTCGTACTCCTCGGTGGCGGTCTCCACGCGGACGAGGGGGTGGGCGAGCAGGTTGTGGTACCAGGCGGGGTGGCGGTCACTGCCGAGGTGGGAGCCGACGACGAGCAGGCCCTCCTCGTGCGGGATGCGGCCCAGCGGGGTGGTGTGCTGCCTGCCGGTCCTGGCGCCGGTCGTGGTGAGCAGCAGCAGGTCGCTGCCCTCGAAGGGGCCGCCGACCTTTCCGCCGTTGGCCCGGAACTCTTCGATGACCCACTGGTTGAAGTCGGTTGCGGACATGGGGAGTCGGTTCTCCTGGATCGTGGGCGCGCGCGGGGGCGCGGTACGGAGGCGGCGGGACCCCTCGCAGGGCCCGGCCGCGGCCCGTCGGCCCCCGCACACCGGAAGGCGGGTGTGCGGGGGCGGACGGGGCGGGGATGGCGGGGGCGCGGGCAGGGTGCCGGGCCGGGCGCGGGATGCGGGCGCCGGGTGCTCAGAGGCCGGCTGCCGGCGCCGCGGAGGGCGCGGGGGTACGGTCGCGCGCCGGGGTGCCTGCCGTGTGCACGGCGCGGCGGGGCCGGTACGGGCGGCCTGCGGTGGGAGGACTCATGCGGTGTCCTGGGGAAACGGGTGGTCGCCCGATCGCCGGCCGGCCCACTGCTCTGTGGCCGGCGCCACGCGCCACGGACGACATTAGAACGATCATCCGCCCGGGTTGTCAACGTCCGGAGCCGCCGGGAGCGCCCGCGGGAGCAGGGCCTCAGGCCAGCGCCGCGTCGAGCATCCGGCGCGACGCGTCGGCCAGTTCGGCCGGGTCGGGCTCCGGCCGGGAGCGGGCGAGGGCGCCCGCGAGCCGGTCGTAGAGGAGTCCGTCCATCCAGGCGACCAGGAGTTCCGCGGCCTCCCGGGGCCGGGGCGCGCCGAGCGCCGCGAGGACCTCTGCGGCCTTCGCGCGCGGCACCTCGCCGGCGCGGTGGAAGTCGGTCTCCAGCTCGGGGTTGCGGGCCGCCTCCAGGCTCAGTTCGAAGCGGGCGAGCTGCCGCGCGCGCCCCTCGGTCAGCCATCGGTGGAGGGCGGCGGCCATGGCTGCGGCGACCGCCTCCCGGTCAGGGACCCCGCCGCGGCCGTCCGCCCCGCCTGCGGTCAGGGAGGTCCGGTCGATGTCCTCGACGTCGAGTTCGGCGAGGCGCTGGTAGCAGGCGCCGATCAGGGCGGTCCGGGTGCGGAGGTAGTACGAGGTGCTGCCCGCGGGGAGGCCTGCGGCGGCGTCGACGGCACGGTGGGTCAGTCCGCGCAGGCCGGCTGCGGCGACGAGGCCGATCGCGGTGTCCGCGATGAGGGTGCGGCGGTCGGGCCGGGCGGTGCTGCGGTCTGCGGGGCTGGACATGCCGCCACTCTACAGCTGTAGAGTGAAGACTGTGCCTCTACGGATGTAGAGGGCATGCCCAGTGGATCGCACCGTCGAGGAATCGGGAGGGACGCCATGTCCCAGCGTCATGCGGTCGTGGTGGGTGCGGGCATCGGCGGCCTCACGGCAGCCGTGGCCCTGCACCGCCGCGGCTGGCGGGTCACCGTCTGCGAGCGGGCCCCGGAGCCCCAGGCGGCCGGCGCCGGGATCGTCCTCGCGCCGAACGCCCTGCACGCCTTCGAGGCGATCGGCTTCGACGCCCGCACCGCCGCGGGACGCGCGGTACCGGCCGCGCTGGGGCTGCGCCGCCGCGACGGCCGCTGGCTCAGCCGCGCCGGCACCGCCGCCATCGCGGCCCGCTACGGGTTCCCGCCGCTCGCCGTCTTCCGCCCGTCCCTGGCCGCCGGCCTGACCGCCGCCCTCCCCGCGGGCACCGTCCGCCACGGGGCAGCCGTCGACTCCGTCGAGGACCCGGACGGCTCGCCCGTCGTCCACACCTCCGAGGGCGAGCTCTCCGCCGACGTCGTCCTCGCCGCCGACGGCATCCACAGCCCCACCCGCCGCCGCTTCTTCCCCGACCACCCCGGCCTGCGGTACAGCGGGGAGACCGCCTGGCGCACCGTGCTCCCCGCCTCCGGCGCGGACCTGCCGGAGGCTGCCGAGACCTGGGGCCGCGGCGAGCGCTTCGGCATCGTCCCGCTCGCCGACGGCCGCGTCTACGCCTACGCCACCGCCGTCGTCCCGGAGGGGTACCGTCCGGCCGACGTCCGCGCCGAGCTGCTGCGCCGCTACGGCACCTGGCACGACCCGATACCGGCCCTCCTGGAGCGGATCGACCCCGCGGCCGTGCTCCGGCACGACCTGTACGACCTGGCCGCCCCCCTGCCCCGCCACCACCGCGGCCGCCTGGCCTGGCTCGGCGACGCCGCCCACGCCATGACGCCCAACCTCGGGCAGGGCGGCTGCCAGGCCGTCGAGGACGCCGTGGTCGTCGCGCACCTGCTGGACGGCGCCCGCACCCCGGCGGACGTGTCCACCGCGCTGGCCGCCTACAGCACCGCCCGGTGCGCCCGCACGGACGCCATCCGGGTGCGCGCCCGCCGGGCGGGCCGCATGGCCGCCCTCCGGAACCCGCTGGCCGCGGCAGTCCGCGACCTCGCCGTACGGGCCGCCCCGGCCGGACCGGCGCTGCGGGCGATGGACGGCCTGCTCGGCGGGTTCGTGCTGCCGCCCCGCCCCCGCCCGGTCCCCGCCGAGGCATAACCGGAAGGCCCCCGCCGTTGACACCCCCGGGCAGCCACCGCCCGGCAGCGAGGAACCGACCGCGAAGGCAGGCAGCGACATGACGACCACCGGCATCGACTGGGACCACCCGAAGGACCCGCGCCCCGGCTGGCAGCTCGACCACGTCCGGCAGTACGTCGAGTCGGGCGGCACCGAGGGGCACCACTGGCGGGGGACGCAGACGCTGCTGCTGACCACGGTCGGCCGGATCTCGGGCAGCGCGGTGCGGACCCCGCTCATCTACGGCGAGGCCGATGGCAGCTACCTCGTCGTCGCCTCCCGCGGCGGATCCGCCGAACACCCCCTGTGGTACCGGAACCTGACGGCCCACCCGGAGGTCCGCATCCAGGTCGGGCCGGAGGTGATGCAGGGGACCGCCCGCACGGCGACATCCGAGGAGCGGGCCGCGTACTGGCCCGTCATGGTCGGGCACTGGCCGGCGTACGAGGACTACCAGGCCCGGACGGAGCGCGAGATCCCGGTCGTCGTGATCGAACCCGCGGGGCGGAAGCCCGCCGCCGGCGCCTGACCGGAGGCGGGCCGCCGGCGCGCGGCTAGCGGCCCAGGACCGCCATGGCCGCGTTGTGGCCGGGCACCCCGCTGACGCCGCCGCCGCGCACGGCACCCGCCCCGCACAGCAGCACGTTGGCGTACGGGGTCTCCACGCCCCACCGGCCGGCCGCGCCGGCGTCCCCCTCCCCGCCGGGTTCCCGGTACGGCCAGGACAGGTCCCGGTGGAAGATGTGCCCGCCGGGCAGGCGCAGGTCGCGCTCCAGGTCGAGCGGAGTCTTGGCCTCGATGCAGGGGCGGCCGTCCGCGTCGAAGGCGAGGCAGTCGGTGACCGGTTCGGCGAGGTGCTCGTCCAACTGGGCGAGAGTGGCGGTCAGAAGCACCTCCCGGGTCCCCTGGTTGTCCCTCTCGAAGAGGCGCGCCGGGGTGTGCAGGCCGAACAGGGTGAGCGTCTGGCAGCCCTGCTCGACGAGCTCCGGGCCGAGGATCGACGGGTCGGTCAGCGAGTGGCAGTACACCTCCGACGGCGGGACCGAGGGGAGTTCTCCGGAGGCGGCCTCGGCGTGCGCCCGCTCCAGGTTCGCGTACCCCTCGGCGACGTGGAAGGTCCCGGCGAACGCCTGCCTCGGGTCCACGGAGGCGTCCCGCAGCCGGGGCAGCCGCCGCAGCAGCATGTTGACCTTCAGCTGGGCGCCTTCGGCGGCGGGCTCCGGGGCCTCCTCGCCGAGCAGTTCGGCCAGGGCCCGCGGGGAGGCGTTCACGAGGACGGTGCGGCCGGCGACCCGGCCTTCGCCGGTCGCGGTGCGGAAGACGACCTCGGCGGGGCCGCGGCCGTCGGTGTCGATGCGGAGCACCTCGTGCCGCGTCGCGATCTGTGCGCCCGCCGCCCGCGCGGCGCCGGCCAGGGCGTCGGTGAGCGCGCCCATGCCGCCGACGGGGACGTCCCAGTCACCGGTGCCGCCGCCGATCACGTGGTAGAGGAAGCAGCGGTTCTGGGCCAGCGAGGCGTCGTGCGCGCCGGCGAAGGTGCCGATCAGGGCGTCGGTGAGGACGACGCCCCGGACCAGGTCGTCCTCGAAGCGGTCCTCCACCGCCTGTCCGAGGGGCTCCTCGAACAGCATCCGCCAGGCCGCCTCGTCCCCGATGCGCTCCTTCAGCCCGGCCCGCGTCGGCAGCGGCTCGGTCAGCGTCGGGAAGACGCGCTCCGCGACCCGCCCGGTCGTCGCGTAGAACTCCCGCCAGGCCTCGTACGCGCGGTCCGAGCCGGTCAGGCGCCGGAAGGACTCCCGGGTGCGGCCCGTGTCGCCGCCCACGAACAGCCCGTCGGGGCGGCCGCCGCGCGCCTCGGCCCTGTACGGCGTGTACGAGGACACGGACCGCTTGCGGACGGCGAAGTCCAGCCCCAGATCACGGACGATCTTCCCGGGGAGGAGGGAGACGAGGTAGGAGTACCGGGACAGCCGGGCGTCCACCCCCGCGAAGGGGCGGGTGGAGATCGCGGCGCCGCCCGTGCCTCCGAGGCGTTCGAGGAGCAGCACGGAGCGGCCCGCGCGGGCCAGATAGGCGGCGGCGACGAGGCCGTTGTGCCCGCCGCCCACGATCACGTCGTCGTACACGTCCCGGTATGGCTGCCGGGAGGAGCCCTGCCCGTTGGTCGCGCCCAAGGTCGTCATGGCTCTTGGTAACACACCTGCGCGAGCCGCTCCAGGCAGTGCGCTTCGTCGGCATGGGCCGCGACGGTGTCGGGGTGGGCGTCGCCCAGGGAGCGCTCGCGGATGCCCGCGAGGTCCCGGTAGAGGGGCAGCGCCTCCTCCCAGCGGTCCAGTCGGCTGAGCCCGACGGCCAGTTCGCGGCGGCTGACCAGGGTGTCGGGGTGCTCGGGCCCGAGGGCGTCCGCCCGCGCGGCGGCGACCTGCCGGGCCTCGGCGACCGCCTCCTCCCAGCGGCCGAGCCGGCCGAGGTTGACGCCGAGGACGTGCCGGGCGCGCAGCGTCTCCGGGTGGGCGGCCCCGTACGCGCGGGTGCGGTCGCGGATCAGGCCCCGGAACAGGTCCAGGGCCTGGGCGGCGCGGCCGGTGCGGCCGAGGGCGATCCCGGTCTCGTAGCGGGCCGCGAGGGTGTCGGGATGGTCGCGGCCCAGTACCCGCTCGCGTGCCGCGGCGACCTCCCGGAACGCGTCGAGGGCGTCCTCCCAGCGGTCGAGGCGGCCCAGTGCGTACGCCGCCTCGTACCGGCTCAGCAGCGTGTCCGGATGCTCCGGTCCCAGGACGGCCGCCCGGTCGGCTGCAGCCGCGGCGGCGGTGCGGTGCGCCTCGGCGTGGCGGCCCAGCGCGCCGAGGGCGCAGGCGAGGTTGTGTCGGCAGCGCAGCGTGTCGCGGTGGAGCGGGCCGGCGCTGCGCTCCCGCGCGACGAGCACCGCCCGGTACAGGTCGTGCGCCTCCTGGTGGCGGCCGAGCCGGCCCAGCTCGTACGCGGCCTCCTGGCGGGCGGCGAGTGTGTCGGGGTGGTCGGCGCCGAGGGCGCGGGTACGCCCGTGGGCGACGGCCTCGTACGCGGCGAGGGCCTCCGCGGGTCGGCCGGCACGGCTGAGGGCGAAGGCACGGGCGTGGGCGGCGGCGAGCGCGGCGGCGCCCTGCGGCCCGGCCGTGCTCCCGTCCGCGCCGTGCGGGCCGGTGCCGTGGGTGCCGTCCGGGGCGGCGGCGGGCCGGGGGATGCCGTACGGCGCCGTCAGCCGGGGGTCCTCCGAGGGGGCGGGCCGCAGGATGGCCGCGCCGGCCGCGGCCCCGACGGCGGCGGACAGGCCGCCGCCGAGGGGGCGCGCGGCCGTCCAGGCTCCGGTGAGCACGGCCCATTCCCCGCTCGCCGGCCGGGCGTCGATGCCCGCCTTGCGGCCGGCGGTCATGCCGCGGGCCCACCGGGGCAGGGGGGCCGGGCCGCCGGTCGCCGGGCCGGGCCCGAGCCGGGCCTCGACGAGCCGCCGGTGCACGTGGCGGGCGTCGCCGGGGCGGTCGTCGGGGCACTTGGCGAGCAGGTCCAGGACCGCCCGCTCGAAGTACCCGGGCAGCTCGGGCCGGTGCTCGCGCAGCGGCACCGGCGCGTTGTCGCGGTGCCCGACCAGCACCGACCAGGAGTCGCCCAGGTCGAACGGCGGGGCGCCGGTGGCGATCTCGTACAGGACGCAGCCGAGGGAGTACAGGTCGCTGCGGTGGTCGACCTCGCCGCCGGCGATCTGCTCCGGCGACATGTAGTGCGGGGTGCCCATCGCCATGCCGCCGCCGGTGAGCTTCGCCGTGAAGCCGATGTCGTGCGCGAGGCGGGCGATCCCGAAGTCGCAGATCTTCACCGTCCCGTCGGTGAGCCGCATGATGTTGGCCGGTTTCAGGTCCCGGTGGACGACGCCCTGGTCGTGCGTGTAGCCGAGGGCCGCGGACAACTGCTCGGCGATGTCCACGACCACGTCCACGGGCAGCGGCCGCGGCTGGTTCTCCTCCATCAGCTGGCTGAGGTTGCGGCCGTCGAGGAGCTCCATGACCAGGTACAGGGGGCCGCCCGCTGCGCTGTCGTCGCCGAAGTCGTGGACGACGGTGACCCCGCGGTGCTGGAGCGAGGCGGCGACGCGGGCCTCGCGGCGGAAGCGCTCGCGCAGCACCTGGGTGAAGTGGTTGTCCTGCTGCCCGCCGAGCGGTTTGAGGCATTTGACGGCGACGTGCCGGCCGAGGGACTCGTCACGGGCCCGCCACACCTCGCCCATGCCGCCGCGCCCGATCAGATCGAGCGACCGGTACCGGCCCTGGATCAGTCTGGACTCCGCCATGTCTTGAAGCCGCCCCCGTTGTCGTGCTGCGTCCTGCGCCCTCCCCGGCCGGTCCAGTATGGACGCTGGTGTACGCAGTGTGTACGCCGAGGGACGGCTCCCGGGGCCCATGCGGCGCATCGCTTTCAAGATGTGACCTGGAGGCAGCCGCCAGCGCAGACCTGCGGGAATGCTGCGCAGCAGGGTACCGGTGGGGCGCAGGCGCCCGGTCACCGTGCGCGGGGCGGGCGCGGGCCCGCCGGACAGCCGGTGCGCGTACGCCGGGAGCGGTCCGCAGGCCGGTGCGGCGACAGGCCGGCACAGCAGGTTTCGGCCAGGCGCCGGCAGCGGGGGAACGGGCGGGGCGC
Organism: Streptomyces globosus; assembly: GCF_003325375.1. Lineage (GTDB taxonomy): Bacteria > Actinomycetota > Actinomycetes > Streptomycetales > Streptomycetaceae > Streptomyces > Streptomyces globosus_A. The sequence goes on from NZ_CP030862.1 coordinate 4,250,768, forward strand.
GCAGGAAGTCGTCGCCGGCCCGGCGGTGCGGGCCTGGAGGCGGAGGGCGCGGAATCCGGCGCCCCTCCGGCCGCGCGGACGGCCCGAGGGGCGGAAAGAGCCCGCCCGCTTCTCGCGGAACCCGATTGTGCGGTGCGCGGCACGGGGTCCGCTTCTCCGCATCCTCGCAATGGGCTCTTCCCGCACTCTCATGGAAGCACTCCGCGGCGCGCTCCGCCAGCGTCCGCGGGCCGCAGGGGGGTTGCGGGCCGCCGCGGGGGGTCAGGCCTCCGCGGTGCCGAGCGGCTGCGTGAAGCGCAGGACGTTGCCGGCGGGGTCGCGGAAGGCGCAGTCGCGGACGCCGTAGTGCTGGTCCGTCGGCTCCTGGACGACCGCGCCGCCCGCCGCGCGGATCCGCTCGAAGGCGGCGTCGCAGTCCTGCGTCGCGAAGATGACCCCGCGCAGGAGGCCCTTCGCCATCAGGTCGGCGACGGCCTGCCGGTCGGCCGGGGAGGCGTTCGGGTCGGCGAGGGGCGGCTCCAGGACGATGGCGACGTCCGGCTGCGCGGGCGACTCGACGGTCACCCAGCGCATGTCCCCGTAGCCGACGTCGCCGCGCACCTCGAGGCCGAGGACGTCGCGGTAGAAGGGGACCGCCTTGTCATGGTCGTCGACGGCGATGAAGCACTGGGAAAGGGTGATGTCCATGCGGCCCACGCTACGGCGGGGAGGCGGAGCCCGCCGGGCGGCCGCACCCGGGGCGCAACGTTTCGGCGGGCGGCGCCGCACGGGCCGTCCGAAGCTGGTTGGATCGGACCGGGCGACACGCGAAGGAGCCGCAAGGGCGGCTCCGCCCCACGGACGGAGCAGTGAGAATGGCCAGGAAGTCGGACACAGGGTCGCCTGGGCCGCACACCGCGGACAGCCACGGCCTCATCCGCGTCCACGGCGCGCGCGAGAACAACCTCAAGGACGTCAGCATCGAGATTCCGAAGCGCCGGCTGACGGTGTTCACCGGCGTCTCGGGATCGGGCAAGAGCTCCCTGGTCTTCGACACCATCGCCGCGGAGTCGCAGCGGCTGATCAACGAGACGTACAGCGCGTTCCTGCAGGGCTTCATGCCGAACCTGGCCCGGCCGGACGTCGACGTCCTGGACGGGCTGACGACCGCGATCTCCGTGGACCAGCAGCGGATGGGCGGCGACCCGCGCTCCACGGTCGGCACGGCCACCGACGCGAACGCGATGCTGCGCATCCTCTTCAGCCGCCTGGGCGAGCCGCACATCGGCCCGCCTGCCGCGTACTCCTTCAACGTGGCGTCGGTGTCGGCGAGCGGCGGGTTCACGGTCGACCGCGGCGCCGACAAGACCCGTACCGAGAAGGTGTCCTTCAGCCGCACGGGCGGCATGTGCACGCACTGCGAGGGCCGCGGCCGGGTCTCCGACATCGACCTGGCCCAGCTGTACGACGACTCCAAGTCGCTCTCCGAGGACCCGTTCACCATCCCCACCTACACGGGCGGCGGCTGGGTGGTGCGGGTCATCGCCGAGTCGGGGTTCTTCGACCCGGAGAAGCCGATCCGCGCGTACACGAAGAAGGAGCGGCACGACCTCCTGTACCGCGAGCCGACGAAGGTGAAGGTCAACGGGATCAACCTCACCTACGAGGGGCTGATCCCGAAGCTGCAGAAGACGTTCCTGTCGAAGGACCGGGAGTCGATGCAGCCGCACATCCGGGCGTTCGTCGACCGGGCGGTCACCTTCGCCGACTGCCCCGACTGCGGGGGCACGCGGCTCAGCGAACAGGCCCGCTCCTCGCGGATCGGGAAGGTCAACATCGCCGACGCCTGCGCGATGGAGATCCGCGACCTGGCCGAGTGGGTCCGCGGGCTGGACGAGCCGTCGGTCGCCCCGCTGCTCGGCAAGCTCCTGCACACCCTCGACTCGTTCGTGGAGATCGGCCTCGGCTACCTCTCGCTCGACCGGGCCGCGGGGACCCTGTCGGGCGGCGAGGCACAGCGCACCAAGATGATCCGGCACCTCGGATCGTCCCTCACGGACGTCACGTACGTCTTCGACGAGCCGACGACCGGCCTGCACCCGCACGACATCGAGCGCATGAACGGCCTGCTGCTGCGGCTGCGCGACAAGGGCAACACGGTGCTGGTGGTGGAGCACAAGCCGGAGGCCATCGCCGTCGCGGACCACGTCGTGGACCTCGGGCCGGGCGCGGGCACGGCGGGCGGCACCGTCTGCTTCGAGGGCACCGTCGAGGGCCTGCGCAGCAGCGGCACCGTCACCGGCCGCCACCTCGACGACCGGGCCGCGCTCAAGGAGACCGTGCGCAAGCCGACCGGTGCGCTGGAGATCCGCGGGGCGTCCGCCAACAACCTGAAGGACGTGGACGTCGACATCCCGCTCGGGGTGCTCTGCGTGGTCACCGGGGTCGCGGGGTCGGGCAAGAGCTCGCTGATCCACGGCTCCATCCCGGCCCCGGAGGGCGTCGTCTCGGTGGACCAGGCCCCGATCCGCGGCTCGCGCCGCAGCAACCCGGCGACGTACACGGGGCTGCTCGACCCGATCCGGAAGGCGTTCGCGAAGGCCAACGGCGTCAAGCCCGCCCTGTTCAGCGCCAATTCGGAGGGCGCCTGCCCGACCTGCAACGGCGCCGGCGTCATCTACACCGATCTGGCGATCATGCAGAGCGTCGCCACGACCTGCGAGGACTGCGAGGGCAGGCGGTTCGACGCCTCGGTGCTGGAGTACCGGTTCGGCGGCCGCGACATCAGCGAGGTGCTCGCGATGTCGGTGACGGAGGCCGAGGAGTTCTTCGGGGCCGGCGAGGCGCGCACGCCGGCCGCGCACAGGATCCTGGAACGGCTCGTCGACGTCGGGCTCGGCTACGTCAGCCTGGGCCAGCCGCTCACCACGCTGTCCGGCGGCGAGCGGCAGCGCCTCAAGCTGGCCACGCACATGGGGGAGAAGGGCGGTGTGTACGTCCTCGACGAGCCGACGACCGGCCTGCACCTCGCGGACGTGGAGCAGCTCCTCGGCCTCCTCGACCGGCTCGTCGACTCCGGGAAGTCGGTGATCGTCATCGAGCACCACCAGGCCGTCATGGCACACGCCGACTGGCTCATCGACCTCGGCCCCGGCGCCGGCCACGACGGCGGCAGGATCGTCTTCGAGGGCACGCCCGCCGACCTGGTCGCCGCCCGCTCCACCCTCACCGGCGAGCACCTGGCCGAGTACGTGGGCGCCTGACGCGCTCCTGGCCGCCCGTCCCCGGGGGCGGGCGGCCGGACCGCCGGCCGGCCTGCTCAGCGGCGGACGCGGGGCATGCCCAGGCCGGTCCACGCGATGATCTCGCGCTGGATCTCGTTGTTGCCGCCGCCGAAGGTGAAGACGACGGCGCTGCGGTAGCCGCGTTCCAGCTCTCCGTGCAGGACCGCGCCCGCCGAGCCGCCCTTCAGCGGGCCGGCCGCGGCGAGCACCTCCATCAGCCAGGCGTACGCGTCCCGGCGCGCCTCCGACCCGTACACCTTGACGGCGGAGGCGTCCTGCGGGGTGAGGGTGCCGTCCTGGACGGCGCTGACCATCTGCCAGTTCATCAGCTTCATGGCGTCCAGCCGGACGTGGGTGCGGGCGAGCCTGGTCCGCACCCAGGGCAGGTCGATGACGCGGCGGCCGTCGGCGAGCTTCGTGCCGGCCGCCCACCGCTGGACGTCGTGCAGGGCCCGGACGGCCATGGTGCCGTGGGCGGCCAGGGTGACGCGCTCGTGGTTGAGCTGGTTGGTGATCAGCCGCCAGCCCTCGTTCTCCCGGCCGACGCGGCGGCTCGCGGGGACGCGTACGTCCTCGTAGTGGCCGGCGGTGGTGTCGTGCGAGGCGAGGGTGTTGATGAGGGTGCAGGAGTAGCCGGGGTCGGAGGTCGGCACCAGCAGCAGGGTGATGCCCTTGTGCGGCGGGGCCGCGGGGTCGGTGCGCACCGCGAGCCAGACCCAGTCGGCGGTGTCGCCGTTGGTGGTCCATGTCTTCTGCCCGTTGACGACGTAGGTGCCGGTCTCCTCGTCCCCCTCGCGGACCGCCCGGCAGCTGAGGGCGGCCAGGTCGGTGCCGGCGTCGGGCTCGCTGTAGCCGATGGCGAAGTCGATCTCCCCGGAGAGGATCCGGGGCAGGAAGTAGGCCTTCTGCTCGTCGGTGCCGAACCGCATGAGGGTCGGCCCGACGGTGTTGAGCGCCATGAGCGGCAGCGGGACGACGGCCTGCGCGGCCTCGTCGAAGAAGATGAACTGCTCCACCGCCGACAGGCCGCGCCCGCCGTATTCGACGGGCCAGCCGACCCCGAGCCAGCCGTCGGCGCCCAGGCGCCGGATCGTCTCCCGGTAGAAGCGCTTCTGGGCGGCCGGGTCCGTGTGGCGGGCGCGTACGTCCTGCGGCACCAGCTCGGCGAAGTAGGCGCGCAGCTCCGCGCGCAACTGCTGCTGCGCGGGCGTGTATTCGAGGTGCACGGGCCCTCCGGGGGTGTGGTGGCGCGGGCGCGGCCGCGTTCGGGGGCTTGCGAGTGGGGGGCAGGGTAGAACGCGTTCCACCAATCCGGAAGGGCGGCCGTGCGGACACCCCGCCCGCACGGCCCGGCACCTCGGACCCCGGCACCGCGGCGCCGGGGCGCGCTCAGGGCGCCAGTGCCCCCAGGAGGGCCACGGCCGTCGCCGCCATCGCCGCCCGGGCGGCCGTCAGGTACGGGCGCGGGTCCGCCGGCGTGAGGTGCGCGCGGATGGCGTCGGTCATGGCCACGTTCAGCGCCGTACCGATGTTGACCTTCCGGATGCCGCCCGCGACCGCGGCGGCCAGCTCCGCGTCCGGCAGCCCCGAGGAGCCGTGCAGCACCAGCGGCACGTCCACGGCCTTCGCCAGCCTCGCCAGCAGCGCGTGGTCCAGCGACGCGGTGCGGCTCGTCATCGCGTGGCTCGTGCCGACCGCCACGGCCAGGGCGTCCACCCCCGAGTCGGCCACGAACCGCCGGGCCTCCTCCGGATCCGTACGCGCCCCGGGCGCGTGGGGGTCGAGAGGGGCGGCGCCGCCCTTCCCGCCGACCTCGCCCAGCTCCGCCTCGATCCACAGCCCGTTGGCGTGCGCCCATTCGGCCGCCGCGCGCGTCGCCTCCAGGTTCTCCGCGTACGGCAGCCGGGCCGCGTCGAACATCACCGACCCGAAGCCGGCGCCCGCCGCCTGCCGCAGCAGTTCGGCGCTCTGCACGTGGTCGAGGTGCAGCCCCACCGGCACCCCGGCCGCCTCCGCACAGGCGGCGGCGGCCCGCGAGATCGGCAGCAGCGCCCCGCCGCGGAACTTCACCGCGTTCTCGCTGAGCTGGAGGATCACCGGCAGCCCCGCCTGCTCCGCGCCCGCGACGACGGCCTCGGCGTGCTCCAGGGTGATGATGTTGAACGCCGCGACGGCCCGGCCCCCGGCCGCCGCCTCCGCGACCAGCGCACCCGCGGGGACGAGGCTCATCGGACGGCCTCCTCGCCCGCCGCGAGGATCACCGAGCGCGTCAGGTTCCGCGGCCGGTCCGGATCCAGCCCCCGGTCGGCGGCCACCGCCACCGCGAGCCGGTGGACGCGCACCAGCTCGGCGAGCGGGTCCAGCCGGCCCTCCACCCAGCGGCCGCCCGCGGCCTCCACCTGTGCGGACAGCCCGTCCGGCGCCCCGCCGAGCGACCAGGTGACCGTCCCGGGGCCGGTGATGCTGATCGGGCCGTGCCGGTACTCCATCGCCGGGTACGACTCCGCCCACGACAGCGACGCCTCGCGCATCTTCAGCGCCGCCTCGTGCGCCAGCCCCACGCCCCAGCCGCGGCCGAGGAACGTGAACTGGCGGTGCAGGGCGATCCGGTCGGGCAGCGCCTCGGCGAGCGCCGTCCGGGCGTCCGCGACAGCGGCGGCGGTGTGCCTGCCGACGTGGGCGCGCAGCAGGGTCAGCGCGGTCGTCGCGAACCGGGTCTGGACGACGGACCGCTCGTCCGCGAAGTCCAGGACGACGAGGTCGCCTGCGAGCGCCATCACGGGCGTCGCGGGGTCCCCGACCACCGCGGTCACCGCCACCCCCGCGTCGCGCAGGCCGGCCAGCAGCTCCAGGACCTCAGTCGTGGTGCCCGACCGCGTCACGGCCACCACCCTGTCGTAGCGGCGGTGCAGGGGGAACTCGGACGCGGGGAACGCGTCCGTCTCGCCCTGCCCGGCCTCCTCGCGCAGGGCGGCCGCGGCCTGCGCCATGTAGTACGAGGTCCCGCACCCCACGATCGCCGCCCGCTCCCCCGGCTGCGGCAGCACCGCCCGCCGGCCCGGCGCCAGTTCGGCGGCCCGCTCCCAGCACTCGGGCTGCGTGCCCAGTTCGTATGCGACGTGGCTCTGGCTCATGGCGGCTCCCTGGCCGGGCTGATGCGGGTCGGGTGGGCGTGGCGCTTGATGTCGCGTGATGCGCTTTCCTGCAAGGTATCGGGCACTTTCACGCAACTTCAAGCATCCCGGTGCCCCGGACGCCTGGGTTAGTGTCGGCGCACGGGCCGCGGCGCACGCGCCGCCGGCCGGAGTGCCGGGCACACCTGGAACACCTGGAACACCTGGGGGGCGAACGCGTGGGATCCATGACCCGCAAGGAGCGCTGGCAAACGCTGCTGGACCTGCTGGTCGAGCGGGGGGAGATCGAGGTCGAGCCCGCGGCGGAGACGCTCGGCGTCTCCGCCGCGACCGTCCGCCGCGACCTCGACCTGCTGGCCGAACAGCAGCTCCTGGTCCGCACGCGGGGCGGCGCGGTCGTGCACGGGGTGTCGTACGAACTCCCCCTGCGCTACCGGACGTCCCGCCGGGCCGCGGAGAAGCGCCGCATCAGCGAGGCGGTCGCCGCCCTGGTCACCCCCGGCGAGGTGATCGGCCTGACGGGCGGCACGACCACCACCGAGGTGGCCCGCGCCCTGGCCGCCCGCCCGGACCTCGCCCGTTCCGACGCCCAGGGCTCCGGCGCGCCCGCCCTGACGGTGGTGACGAACGCCCTCAACATCGCGGGCGAGCTGGTCATCCGCCCCCAGTTCAAGATCGTCCTGACGGGCGGCGTCGCCCGCGCCCAGTCGTACGAGCTGACGGGACCGCTGGCGCAGCAGGTCCTCGGCCAGCTGTCCGTGGACACGGCGATCGTGGGCGTCGACGCCTTCGACCCGGCCGACGGCGCGGCAACCCGCCACGAGGACGAGGCCGCGATGAACCGCCTCCTGTGCGACCGCGCCCGCCGCGTGGTCGTCGCGGCGGACTCCAGCAAGCTGGGAGTCCGCGCCTTCGCCCGCATCTGCCCGACGTCCGCGGTGGACACCCTGATCACGGACACGGCTCTGCCGGACGAGGTGGCGGAGCGCTTCGAGGCGGCGGGGGTGGCGGTGCGGCGGGTGTGAGGCCCGGCAGCCGCGGGGCGGGGCCGGGGCGACGGCGGGAGCCGGGTGACCGGGAGCCTCGCGACCGGGGCCGACGGGCGCACCGGGCGGTGGCTCCCCCGCCGCACCGTCACCCCCGCGTGTCCAGCCGCGCGGCCTCCCTCGTCAGCGCCTCCAGGATGGGAGCCAGCAGCGGGTGGGTCTCCGCCCCCCTGCGGGTTGCGGCGAAGACGCGGCGGGTTGCCGGGAGGCCGGCCACCGGGCGGACCTGGACCTCCTTGAGGTCCATGCCGCGCAGGGCCGAGCGCGGGACCAGGGCGACCCCGGCTCCTGCACCGACGAGGGCCGTCACGGCGCGGAAGTCGTCCGAGGAGTGGCGCAGGCGCGGCTGGAAGCCGGCGAGTTCGCAGGCCAGCAGGGTGACGGCATGGCACGGGTTGCCGGGGTACTGGCCGACCCAGTCCGAGTCGGAGAGGTCCGGCAGGCTCACCTCGGGGAGGTCGGCGAGCGGGTGGCCGGCGGGGAGGACCGCGTCGAAGGGCTCGGCGTAGAGCGGGACGACCGACAGGCGGCCGTCGTCGGCGCCGGGCGCGCCCCGGTATTCGACGGCGAGGGCGATGTCGGCCCCGCCGTCGAGGACGAGGGGGAGGCTTTCGTCGCCTTCGGCGTCGCGGACGCGGAGGCGGATGCCGGGGTGTTCGCGGGCCAGGCGGGCGATCGCCGGGGCGAGGACCTCGGCGATGCCGGTGGCGAACGCGGCGACGGTGACCTCGCCGGCGGTGCCGCCCGCGTACGCGGCGAGTTCGGCCTCGGCCTTTTCGAGCTGGGCGAGGACCTCGTGGGTGTGGGCGAGGAGGATCTCGCCGGCGGCGGTGAGCCGCACGCCCCGGCCGCTGCGGGTCAGCAGTGTGTGCCCGGTTTCCTGTTCGAGCGCCGCGAGCTGCTGGGAGACGGCGGAGGGGGTGAGGTACAGGGCTGCGGCCGCGGCGGTCACCGTACGGTGGTCCGCCACGGCCCGCAGGATGCGCAGCCGGCGGGGGTCGATCACCCCTCCATGATGTCAGCCCCTGGCGGCGGCGAGGGCCGCGCGGGCGTCGGTGAACGCGGCCACGGCCCGCTCGACGTCGGCGGTGGAGTGGGCGGCGGACAGCTGGACGCGGATGCGGGCCTGGCCCATGGGGACGACGGGGTAGGAGAAGCCGATCACGTACACGCCGCGCTCCAGGAGGAGCTCGGCCATGCGGCCCGCCTCGGCGGCGTCGCCGATCATGACGGGGGCGATGGCGTGGTCGCCGGGGAGGATCTCGAAGCCGGCCTCGGCCATCTTGGTACGGAACAGCGCGGTGTTGGCGGCGAGGCGCTCGCGGAGGTCCGCGGCGGACTCCAGCAGGTCGAGGACCTTGAGGGAGGCGGCGGCGATGACGGGCGCGAGGGAGTTGGAGAAGAGGTAGGGGCGGGAGCGCTGGCGGAGCAGTTCGACGATCTCGGCGCGGGCGGCGACGTAGCCGCCGGAGGCTCCGCCGAGGGCCTTGCCGAGGGTGCCGGTGATGATGTCGACGCGGTCCATGACGCCGTGCAGCTCGGGGGTGCCGCGGCCGCCGGGGCCGACGAAGCCGACGGCGTGCGAGTCGTCGACCATGACCATGGCGTCGTAGCGGTCGGCGAGGTCGCAGATCTCGGCCAGGGGGGCGACGTAGCCGTCCATGGAGAAGACGCCGTCGGTGACGATCAGCCTGCGGCGGGCGCCGCCCTCCGCGGCCTCCTTCAGGCGGGCTTCCAGTTCGGCCATGTCGCGGTTGGCGTAGCGGAAGCGGCGGGCCTTGGAGAGGCGGATGCCGTCGATGATGGAGGCGTGGTTGAGGGCGTCGGAGATGACGGCGTCCTCGGGGCCGAGGAGGGTTTCGAAGACGCCGCCATTGGCGTCGAAGCAGGAGGAGTAGAGGATCGTGTCCTCCTGGCCGAGGAAGGAGGACAGGCGGGCCTCCAGCTCCTTGTGGACCTCCTGGGTGCCGCAGATGAAGCGGACGGACGCCATCCCGTAGCCCCAGCGGTCGAGGGCCTCCTTGGCGGCGGCGACGACCTCGGGGTGGTCTGCGAGGCCGAGGTAGTTGTTGGCGCAGAAGTTGAGGACCTCACCGGGGGTGCCGCCGGCGGTGACGGCGACGGACGCGCTCTGCGGGGTGCCGATGACCCGCTCGGGCTTGTGCAGGCCGGCGGAGCGGATCTCGTCGAGGGTGGCGCGAAGGTCTTCGCGGACGTGTCCGAACATGGTGCGGTGCTCGCTTTCTTCTCCGTGCGGCGGAGGGAGACGAAGAGGGGCCGGGCCCCGCGGAGGGGGGAGGGTTCTGCGGGGCCCGGCCGGAGGGGAGTGGTGTGCGGGGCAGGCGCGGCTACGCGGTCCAGTCCAGGATGATCTTGCCGCTGCGGGCGGTGGCCGCCTCGTCGAAGGCGGCTTCGAAGTCGCGGTGCGAGTAGCGGCCGGTGATGACGGGGCTGAGGTCGAGGCCGCCTTCCAGGAGGACGGTCATCGCGTACCAGGTCTCGAACATCTCGCGGCCGTAGATGCCCTTGATCGTGATCATCGAGGTGACGATCTTCGCCCAGTCCACGGGGAACTCCTGGGCGGGCAGGCCCAGCATGGCGATCTTCCCGCCGTGCGTCATGTTGTCGATCATGTCGCGCATCGCCTCGGGGCGGCCGGACATCTCCAGGCCGACGTCGAAGCCCTCGCGCAGCCCGAGCCGCTCCTGGGCGTCGGCGATGGTCGCGTCCGAGACGTCGAGGGCGAGGGTGGCGCCGGCCTTGCGGGCGATCTCCAGGCGCTCGGGGCTGACGTCGGTGATGACGACGTTGCGGGCGCCGGCGTGGCGGGCGACCGCGGCCGCCATGATCCCGATCGGGCCGGCCCCGGTGATCAGGACGTCCTCGCCGACGAGGGGGAAGGACAGGGCGGTGTGGACGGCGTTGCCGAACGGGTCGAAGATCGCGGCGACGTCGAGGTCGACGGCGGTGCGGTGCACCCACACGTTCTGCGCGGGCAGGACGACGTACTCGGCGAAGGCGCCGTCGCGGCCGACGCCGAGGCCGACCGTGCTGCGGCACAGGTGGCGGCGGCCGGCCAGGCAGTTGCGGCACTTGCCGCACACGAGGTGGCCCTCGCCGCTGACGAGCGCGCCGATCTCGATGTCGCGGACGTCGGCGCCGACGGCGGCGACCTCGCCGACGAACTCGTGCCCGAGGACGAGGGGGGTCTTGACGGCGCCCTGCGCCCAGCCGTCCCAGGAGCGGATGTGCAGGTCGGTGCCGCAGATGCCGGTGCGCAGCACCCTGATCAGCACGTCCCCGGCGCCGTACTCCGGTTCCGGGACGTCCATCAGCCAGAGCCCGGGTTCGGCTTTGTGCTTGACGAGTGCCTTCATGGGGTGGCTCCAGGCATGTGCAGGGGGTGCCGCGCCCCGTGGGGCTGGTGCGGCTTATCGACGGGACCAATCTGCCGACCTGCGCAGTAATCAGTCCATCGAGGATTTCTTAAGCGGGTCGACAGCGCAGCTTCACGCCTATGCTCCTCCCGTGAAGGGCGGGTGGCCTGCGGAAGGGCCGCCTGTCGGGGTCGGGGTTCGGGGAGGTGTCGGGCGTGCCTAGTCTGCGCAGCAGGGCGCTGTCGGTCGCGCTGGTCGCGGCGGGCAGGCGCAGGGGGCTCGCAAGTGCGGAGGCGGTGCGCGCGCTGGTCGCCGAGGCGGCGCGCCGGCCGGCGTCGCACCTGCCGCCCCGGTCGCTGGGGCGGGTCGCGGAGATATCGCGGACGTTCGTCGGGGCGTGGCCGGTGTACGACGCCTCGCCGCGGGGCGCCGAGCCGGCGGCCCGGGTGCTGTACATGCACGGGGGCGGGTACGTGCACGAGCTGGTGCGGCCGCACTGGGCGATGGTGCGGACGCTGGTGGTGCAGGCGCGGGCACGGGTGGTGGTGCCGGCGTACACGCTGGCTCCGCGGGGCACGGCGGACCGTACGGTGCCGGTCGCCGCGGACCTGCTCAGCGGCCTGATCGAGGCCGGCGGCGAGGGCGGGACGGTGCTGGTCGGGGATGCGGCGGGCGCCGGGCTGGCGCTGGCGGCGGCGCAGCGGCTGCGGGACCGTACGGGGGCCCAGCCGTCCCGGATCGTGCTGATCTCGCCGTGGCTGGACCTGACGGTGAGCCATCCGGACCAGGAGGCGTTGGAGGCCCTGGACCCGGTGCAGGCGCGGTCGGGGCTGCGGGAGGCGGGGCGGTTGTACGCGGGGACGCTGCCGACGGAGGATCCGCAGGTGAGCCCGTTGCGCGGGTCGCTGGGCGGGCTGGCTCCGATCACGGTGTTCTCGGGGACGCGGGACGTACTGGCGACGGACAGCCGGGAGCTGGTGCGGCGGGCGCGGGAGGCCGGCTCCGAGGTGGAGCTGTACGAGGAGGCGGGGCTGCTGCACTCCTATCCGCTGCTGCCGGTGCCGGAGGGGCGGGCGGCCCGCGACCGGATCGTGGAGCTGGTCCGGTCCGCCGCCGCACAGTGAGGGGCGGGGCGGGCGGGCTCAGGCCGTGCAGGTCATGAGGGAGCTGACCGGCCAGGCGCGGTACGCGGTCCAGTAGGCCTCGTCGCGGGCCGCGTCGGCGGGCGGGGTGCGGTTGGGCTGCCAGCCGACGGTGCTGAACCCGGCTTCGACGGCGGCTTCCGCGAAGTCGGAGTGCGCCCACTCGCGGAACTCGAACTCGAGGGCGGGGGCGCCGACGAGCTGCGCCTTCAGCAGGGGGGCTTCGCCTGCGGGGATGCGCTCGACGATGCGGACCCCGTACGGCGACCAGTCGACGTGCGGGTAGGCGCCGGCGTTGGGGACGGTGGCGAGGAGCCGGCCGCCGTCGCGCAGGTTGGCCCTGATGGAGCGGAACATGCCGTGGAGCGCGGTGCGGTCGGGGGCCTGGTTGAACAGGTAGGCGGCGGTGACCAGGTCGAAGGGCCCCATGCGGGGCAGACTGGCGGTGTCGGCGACGACGTAGGCGACGGCTCCGGGGATGTGGCCGGCGTGGGCCCGGGCCTTGCGGACCAGGTCTTCGGAGGTGTCGACGCCGAGGGCGCGGCGGGCTCCGCCGCGGGCCAGGAGCCGGGTGTTGTGGCCGTGTCCGCAGGCCAGGTCGAGGGTGTCGAGGCCGTGGACCCCGCCGAGCGCGTCGAGCGCCTCCAGGAGGGTGTGGGTGTCGGCGGCGGAGTAGGCCGCCGTGGTCGTCGACTCCGGGAACTCGTCGCCGAGGGTGTCGTACGGGAACCGCATGCTCTGCCTTGCCTTCCGGGGCGGGAGGGGTGGGAGGGGTGGGACGCCTGCGTATCGTGCCCCGGGTCCGGGCGGGCGGCGGGGTGGGCGCGAGCCCGTCCCCCCGGACGGGCGAGTCGTTCGCCCCGCCGGCGGGGCCGGCGGGCGGGGGCTGTGCGCGGTGCAGGCGCCGCGTACGGGCCCCGCCTGGTGTGTCCGGCCCCGGCGGGAGGTGCGTCCGCCCGCCGCACGGGCGGCGGTCGCGGTGGCGGCGGGGCGGGGGCATGCTGGCTGTGTGACGGCGAGACCGGACAGCGGCCCGGGCCGCGAAGCCCTGGCCCGGGTGCTCGTGCGGGCGGCCGGCGAGGCGGTGCGGGCCGTCGGCGGGTTCGCGGGCGGGGTGTATCTGCGCTCGGGGGCCGGGGGTGTGCTGCTGATGGCGGCGCTGACCGGGGCGCCGGGCCCGCTGTTCCGGCCGTGGTGGCGGATCCAGGTGAACCGGCCGTTCCCGGTCGCCGAGGCGCACCGCACAGGTTCGGCCGTGTACCTGCCGGACGCGGAGTCGGCGACGCGGCGGTTCCCGCAGCTGATGGCCGGGCTGCCGTACCGGTACGGGTCGCTGTACGAGCCGGTCACGGCCGGCGGGGACCGGTTCGGGGTGCTGTTCGTGCTGCGCCCGCCCACGCCGGGCGCCGCGGTGCCGGCCGTGGACCGGGAGCGGCTGCGGGCGGTCGCGGCCGGGCTGGCCGTCGAGCTGGCGGCCCTGGCGGCGGCCGGGGACGCGGTGGAGTGGGCGGGTGATCCGGTGGTGGCGCCGCCGCCGGGGCGTGCGCAGGGGGCGCGGGAGGCGTTGGACCGGTTTCCGCGGGCGGTGCTGTCCCTGGACCGCGGGGGCCGCATCCGGTACGTGAACGCGGCGGCGGCCCGGCTGGGCGCGGGCGGGCCGGAGCTTCGGGGGCGGCTGCTGTGGGAGGCGGTGCCGTGGCTGGGGCACCCGGCGTACGAGGACCACTTCCGGGCGGTGTTCATGGCGGGCGACCCGGTCCACTTCCCGGCACGGCGGGGCCGGCAGCCGCCCGGGGAGTGGGTGGCGGTCGACCTGTACCCGGGGCCGGACGGGGTGACGGTCGTCATCGGCGGGACGGAGGAGCCGGCGTACGCGCCGGAGGCGGTGGTGCGTCCCGGCGCGGACCTGGGGGCGCCCGCGGACCGGGCGTCGGCGCTGTACCGGCCGGTGGCGCTGGCGATCGCGCTGACGGAGGCGGTGACGGCCCGGCAGGTGTCGGCGGTGGTGACGCAGGAGCTGCTGCCGGCGTTCGGGGGCCGCCAGCTGGCGATCTACCTGCTGAGCGACCGCCACCTGTACCTGGCGTGGGAGACGGGTTTCCCGCAGGGGTTCCTGGACCGGTTCGACGGGGTGGGGCTCGACGCGCGGCTGCCGGGCGTGGAGACGCTGACCTCGGGCCGGCCGATCTTCTTCGAGTCGATGGAGCACCTGGCCGCCGCGTACCCGGGGATCCCGCTGGACGCGCACGTGGGTGCGCGGGCGTTCCTGCCGCTGATCGCGTCGGGGCGGCCGGTGGGCTCCTGCATCCTCGGCTTCGACGCGCCCCGCGGCTTCAGCCCGGAGGAGCGCACGGTCCTGACGGCGCTGGCGGGGCTGATCGCACAGGCGCTGGAGCGGGCGCAGCGCTACGACTCGGAGGCGGCCCTGGCGCGGGGCCTGCAGTCGGCGCTGCTGCCGCACCGGCTGCCGGAGCGGCGGCACGTCACGACGGTGGGCCGGTACCTGCCGGGGACGGTGGGGATGGATGTGGGCGGGGACTGGTACGACGTCGTGGAGACGGCCGGAGGCCTGCTGGCGCTGGTCATCGGGGACGTGCAGGGGCACGGTGTGGCGGCGGCGGCGACGATGGGCCAGGTGCGCAGTGCGGTACGGGCGTTCGCGCTGAGCGGGAACACGCCGGAGCAGGTCGTCGCGGGCACGAACCGGCTGCTGATCGACCTGGACCCGGGGCAGTTCGCGAGCTGCTGCTACGTGGTCCTCGACCCGGTGTCGGGGCGGGCGCAGGCGGTGCGGGCGGGGCATCCGCAACCGCTGCTGCGGCACGCGGACGGGCGGGCCGAGGTGCTGGACCTGCCGGGCGGGGTGGTGCTGGGGATCGATCCGGACGCCGTGTACCCGGTGGCGGACTTCCGGCTGGCGCCGGGGGCGGTCCTCGCGATGTACACGGACGGGCTGGTGGAGATGCCGGACACGGACATCGACGTGGGGGTCGAGCGGCTGCGGGCGGCGCTGGCCGCGGCCCCGCCGTCGCCGCTGGAGGAGACGGCGGACCGGCTGATCGGCGTGGTGCGCGGGGTCGAGGACAGGGCGGACGACGTGGCGCTGCTGCTGGCCTCGCGGGAGGCCGCCCCGCGGCGGCCGTGAGACTCCGGGGGCGGCCGGGCCGGGCTGCGGCGCGCCGTCAGTGCGGCGCGGAAGGGGGGCCGCCGGGGGTGAAGAGGGTGAGGACGGTGTTGACGAGGCCGATGTGGCTGAACGCCTGCGGGAAGTTGCCGAGTTGGCGGTCGGAGACGGGGTCGTACTCCTCGGCGAGGAGGCCGACGTCGTTGCGGACGGCGAGCAGCCGTTCGAACAGCTCCCGCGCCTCCTTGTCGCGGCCGGTGAGGTGGAGGGCGTCGGCCAGCCAGAAGGAGCAGGCGAGGAAGGCTCCTTCGTCGCCGGGCAGCCCGTCGACGGAGGGCCCTTCGGTGCTGTAGCGGCGGAGGAGGCCGCCGTTGCTGCCGAGTTCGGCGCGGACGGCGTCGACGGTGCCGATCACGCGCGGGTCGTCGGGCGGGAGGAAGCCGACGCGCGGGATGAGGAGGGTGGCGGCGTCGAGTTCGCGGGAGCCGTAGAACTGGGTGAAGGTGTTGCGCTCGGGGTCGTAGCCGTTCGCGCAGACGTCGCGGTGGACCTCGTCGCGCATGGCGCGCCAGCGTTCGACGTCGCCGAGCTCGGAGGGGTCCCGTTCCAGGGTGCGGACGGCGCGGTCGGCGGCGACCCAGGCCATCACCTTGGAGTGGACGAAGTGGCGGCGGGGGCCGCGGACCTCCCACAGTCCCTCGTCGGGGCGGCGCCAGTTGTGCTCCAGGAAGTCGAGGAGGGCGAGTTGGATGCGCCAGCCCTGGCGCTCGGCGGGCAGGCCGGCGGTGCGGGCCAGGTGGAGGGTGTCGAGGACCTGGCCGTACACGTCGAGCTGGAGCTGGTCGACGGCGGCGTTGCCGATGCGGACGGGCGCGGAGCGCTCGTAGCCGGGCAGCCAGGGCAGCTCGGTCTCGGGCAGGCGCCGCTCGCCGCCGAGCCCGTACATGATCTGCAGGTCGGCGGGGTCGCCGGCGACGGCGCGGAGCAGCCATTCGCGCCAGGCGCGGGCCTCGTCGAGGTAGCCGGTGGCGATGAGGGAGCCGAGGGTGAGGGTGGAGTCGCGCAGCCAGCAGTAGCGGTAGTCCCAGTTGCGGACGCCGCCGATCTCCTCGGGGAGCGAGGTGGTCGCGGCGGCGGCGATGCCGCCGGTGGGGGCGTAGGTGAGGGCCTTGAGGGTGATCAGGGAGCGGGTGACGGCCTCCCGGTAGGGGCCCTCGTAGGAGCACTGCGCGGTCCATGCCCGCCAGTCCTCGATGCAGTGCTGCAGGGCGGTGTCGGGGTCGACGGGGCGTGGCCGGGGTTCGTGCGAGGGGTGCCAGGTGAGGACGAACGCGACGCGGTCGCCGGCGGTGACGGTGAACTCGGAGCAGGTGCTGTTGGCCTCGCCCCAGGTGGGCACGGGCGGTTCGCTGCGGAACCAGGCGGAGTCGGGGCCGGCGACGGCGACGCGCTCGCCGTCGACGCGGCGGACCCAGGGGACGACGTGCCCGTAGTCGAAGCGCAGGCGCAGGGTGCTGCGCACGGTGACGGTGCCGGAGAGGCCTTCCACGATGCGCATGACGTCGGGGGCCTTGTCGCGCTGCGGCATGAAGTCGACGACCTTGACGGAGCCTTCCGGGGTCTCCCAGTACGTCTCCAGGACCAGGGTGTCGTCGAGGTAGGCGCGGCGGGTGCACGTCTCGTCCGAGGCGGCCGCGGCGGGGGCGAGGCGCCAGTGGCCGTTCTCGCGGGTGCCGAGGAGGGCGGCGAAGCAGGCGGCGGAGTCGAAGCGGGGCAGGCACAGCCAGTCGATGGACCCGTCGCGGCCGACGAGCGCGCTCGTCATCAGGTCGCCGATGATTGCGTAGTCTTCGATGGGTTGTGTCATTCGTGCGCTTTTCCCGCGGATCGGCTGCACCAATCAGCGGAAGCGGCGCGGGCGGCGCCCCGTCGGCCCGTGGCGGACGGGCGGGCGGGGCGCCGGTGCGTCAGGAGCGGACGAGGAGCGTGACGGCCGCGGCGGCGATGCCGACGGCGAGCGCGACCGCGCCGTGGGTCAGCCGGTGGGCGCGCAGGAAGGGCACGAGGCGGTCGACGGCGTGGCGGCCGGGGCCGGTGAGGGTGAGGGCCGCGGCGGCGGCGGTGAGCAGGAGTTCGTACTCCATGCCGCCCTTGGTGGCGAAGAAGGACTCGGTGCCGTGCACGGCGATCGCGTTGATCATGGTGCCGACGACGGCGGCTCCGGCGAGCGGGGTGAGGACGCCCAGGGCGAGGCCGAGGCCGCCGAGGGTCTCGGTGAGGCCGGCGACGACGGCCATCGCGTCGCCCGCCGGGTAGCCGACGGAGGTGAAGAACTTCCCGGTGCCGCTGATGCCGCCGCCCCCGAACCAGCCGAAGAGCTTCTGGGCGCCGTGGGCGGCGATCGTCAGGCCGAGGACGAGGCGGAGCAGGAGGAGGCCGGCGTCGTATCCGGGTGCGGAGAGGGCGAGGGGGGCGGCCGGTGCGGCGGCCTGCGGCTGCGTCGTGGCGACGGAGGGGCTGGTCATGGGGATCCTTCCGGTCGGGCGGCCCCTCGGCGGCGAGGGGAGTTGTTCAAATTCGAACCGCCATCCTTGCCGACAGTAGCGAGTGATTCAAATTGGAACAACCTGTGTACCCTGGGGGCATGGCTGGAACGAGATGGCTGGACGAGCGGGAGATGCGCGCCTGGAGGGGTTTCCTGGCGGCTTCCGCCCTGGTGAACCGGCATCTGGACCAGCAGCTCAAGGACGACTCCGGACTCTCCCACCCGCAGTACGAGATACTGGTGCGGCTCGCGGCTGCGCCCCGCAACGAGCTCCGGATGACGGAACTCGCCAATGGCCTGATCAACTCGAAGAGCGGCCTGACCTACCAGGTGACGCAGATGGAGAAGGCCGGGCTCGTGCAGCGCCGCAGCTGCCCCTCCGACGTCCGCGGGGTCTTCGCCGTCCTCACGGAGGCGGGCCGCGCCCGCCTGGAGGAGGCCGCCCCCGGGCATGTGGCGGCGGTCCGCGAGGTGCTCATCGACGTGCTGACCCCGGCGCAGCTGGAGGCCGTCGCCGACGGGCTCGGCGAGGTCAGCCGCCGGCTGCGGGAGCAGGGCTGACACGGCGGCCGTCCGGCTGCGGTGCGCGGAACGGGTAGGGAGGGTGCATGGACACGACGACGCTCTGGCTGACGGCCGCGGCGGCGGCCGGCCTCGCGCTGGCCGCCACGGCGGCCGTGCTCCTGGTACGGGTGGTGCGGGCGCGGCGGATGCTGCTGGACGCGGGGGTGCCGCTGCGCGACAAGGCCCTGTTCTGGGCGGCCGTCGTCTACACGGTCTCGCCGGTGGACCTGGTGCCCGACCCGGTCTACCTCGACGACATCGGCGTACTGCTCTTCGCGCTGCGCTCGCTGCGGGCCGCCGCGCACGCGGTGCGCCGGGAGCCCGCGGCGAAGGAGCCGGAGGCGGTCTGAGCGTCAGGCCACGCCGCGCGGCCGGTACTGGATGCTGATGCGGGGGCCGACGGCCTTGGCGGACTTGGGCACGGCATGCTCCATGGTGCGCTGGCAGGAGCCGCCCATCACGGCCAGGTCGCCGTGGCCGAGGGGGAGGCGCAGCAGGGTCGGCCCGCCGCCGCGGGCGCGCAGGACGAGGTCGCGCGGGTCGCCGACGGAGACGATGGCGACCATGGTGTCCTCGGTGGCGGAGCGGCCGGTGCGGTCGCCGTGCCAGGCGACGCTGTCGCGGCCGTCGCGGTAGAGGCAGAGGCCCGCGGTGGCGAACGGCTCGCCGAGCTCGGCGGCGTAGTGCCGGGAGAGGGTCTCGCGGGCCTCTGCGAGGACGGGGTGCGGAAGCGGCTCGCCTTCGCCGTAGTGGGCGAGAAGCCGCGGCACGGCGACGTCCTGCTCGTACATGCGGCGGCGCTCGGCGCGCCACGGGACATGCTCGGCGAGGTGGGCGAAGAGGGCGTCCGCGCCGGTGAGCCAGCCCGGCAGGTGGTCGACCCAGGCACCGGATCCCAGCGGGGTGCGGCACAGGCCGGCGAGCGGTCCGAGCCCGATGTCCTCCCCCTGGTCGAAGAGGGAGCCCTGGAGGCCGGGGAGGCTGCCCGGTGCGGAGGGGCCGCGGAGGGTGCTCATGGGTCCAGCGTACCTCGCCACTCGAACATCTGCTCGATTACATGGGTCGCTGCGCCCTCGAACGCCGCCGCGTGGCGCACCGGTCCGGCAGGTGATCCGGCGCCCCCGTCCCGTGCGCGTTCCGTGACGCTGCGCCGCGGCGGCGCATAGGCTCGCCTCCGATCACCGAGGACGCCGACGGGGGCCGCCGGGCCCGCGCCCGGCCCGCCCCGCCGCCCCGCCCCGCCGCTCCACTCCGGGAGACGCCATGAGGATGCTGATCAACAGTCCCGAGACCGTCGTCGCCGACGCCCTGCGCGGCATCGCGGCCGCCCACCCCGACCTGGAGGTCGACGTCGAGCGGCGGATCGTCGTACGGCGCGGCGCGCGCGAGGGCGGGCGCGTCGGCCTGGTCTCGGGCGGCGGCTCCGGGCACGAGCCGCTGCACGCCGGCTTCGTCGGCCCCGGCATGCTGTCGGCGGCCTGCCCCGGCGAGGTGTTCACCTCGCCCGTTCCGGACCAGATGCTGCGGGCGGCCGCCGCCGTCGACTCCGGGCAGGGCGTGCTCTTCGTCGTCAAGAACTACACGGGCGACGTGCTGAACTTCCGGATGGCCGCCGAACTCGCCGAGGAGGACGGCATCCGCATCGAGCAGGTGCTGGTCAACGACGACGTCGCGGTCACCGACAGCCTGTACACCGCAGGCCGGCGCGGCACCGGAGCCACCCTGTTCGTCGAGAAGATCGCCGGAGCGGCGGCCGAGGCGGGGGCCCCGCTGGAGGAGGTCGCGGAGATCGCCCGCCGGGTCAACGCGGCCTCGCGCAGCTTCGGCGTGGCGCTCAGCGCCTGCACGACGCCCGCCAAGGGCAGCCCGACCTTCGACCTGCCGGACGGCGAACTGGAGTTGGGCATCGGCATCCACGGCGAGCCGGGCCGCGAGCGGCGCCCCGTGATGCCGTCGCGGGAGATCGCGCGGATCGCGGTGGGCGCCGTCGCGGACGAGCTGGAGCGGATCGCGCCGCAGGACGGGCGGGTCCTCGCCCTCGTCAACGGCATGGGTGCCACCCCACTGCTGGAGCTGTACGGGTTCACCGCCGACGTCTGCGCGGTTCTCGCGGAGCGGGGCGTGCACGTCGCCCGGACGCTCGTCGGGAACTACGTCACCTCGCTGGACATGGCGGGCTGTTCGGTGACGCTGTGCCGCGCCGACGAGGAACTGCTGCGTCTCTGGGACGCGCCCGTGCGGACGGCCGCGCTGCGGTGGGGCGCCTGAGCATAAGGTGGCGGGCGGGACCGCCGGCCGGTGGGGTGCGAGGCGAGGAGACCGAGTTGCGTGACACTGAATTCTTCAGGCGCTGGATGGCGGCCGCCGCTGCCTCCGTGGAGCGCGAGGCGGACCGGCTGACGGAGCTCGACTCCCCCATCGGGGACGCCGACCACGGAAGCAACATGCTGCGCGGCTTCACGGCGGTGCAGGCCGCACTGGAGTCGGAGCCGCCCGCCACGCCGGCCGCGGTGCTCGGGCTCGCGGGCCGGACCCTGATCTCGACGGTGGGCGGCGCCTCCGGCCCCCTGTACGGGACGCTGCTGCGCCGCACCGGCAAAGAGCTGGGCGACGCCGCCGAGGTCACCGACGAGGACCTGCGCACGGCGCTGGACGCGGGTGTCGCCGCGGTCTCCGCCCTGGGCGGCGCCGCGGCGGGCGACAAGACGATGCTGGACGCGCTGCTGCCCGGCGTGGCGGCGCTCGGCACCTCCTACCGGGCGGCCGCGGAGGCGGCGGAGGCCGGCGCGCTGGCCACGGTCCCCATGCTCGCCCGGAAGGGCAGGGCGAGCTACCTGGGCGAGCGGAGCATCGGCCACCAGGACCCGGGGGCGACGTCCTCGGCGCTGCTGCTGGCGGCCCTGGCGGAGGCGGCCGGATGAGCGGCGGGCCGGTCGGGATCGTCCTGGTGTCGCACAGCGCGCGGGTCGCGGAGTCGGTCGCGGAGCTGGCGGCCGGGCTGGCGGCCGGCGGGGCGGTGGCCCCGGTGGCGGCGGCGGGCGGCACCGCCGGCGGCGGCCTGGGGACGAGCGCGGAGCGGATCGCGGCGGCCGCGCGGGAAGTGGACCGCGGGGCGGGCGTGGCCCTGATCGCGGACCTCGGCAGCGCGGTGCTGACGGTGAAGGCGCTGCTGGCGGACGACGAGCTGCCGCCGCGGTCCCGCCTGGTGGACGCCCCGTTCGTGGAAGGCGCGGTGGCGGCGCTCGTCGCGGCCTCGTCCGGGGCCTCCCTAGACGCCGTCGCCGCGGCGGCGCAGGAGGCGTACGACTATCGCAAGGGCTGACCGCGCGGCGGGGCGGCGCGCCCGGGCAGGGGCTCCCGCCCCGCCGCGCACACCGCCCCGCCGCGGGGGTCAGCGCCGGCGGAGCTGGTCGAGTTCGCGCCGGTCCCGCTTGGTCGGCCGGCCCGTACCGCGGTCGCGGATGCCGACCGCGGCCGCCTCGACGGGCGTCGGAGGCGGCGGGCTGTTGTCGACGAAGCACTCGGCGGCCACCGGCGCGCCCACCCGCTTCGTCACCGGCCGCCGGACCACCACGATCCGCTCGCGGCCCGCGTGGAAGAGGCGTACCTCGTCCCCCGCCTTCACCGACTGCGCGGGCTTGGCCCGCTCGCCGTTGACCTTCACATGGCCCGCGCGGCACGCGGTCGCCGCGATCGAGCGGGTCTTCGTCAGCCGGACGGACCAGATCCAGGCGTCCACCCGGGCCGTCCCCGATTCGGTTGCTCCCTCTGCCATGGCACGACTCTAGCGAGGGGAGGCCCGGAAACCGGAACGAGTTTCGGCGGATGCCACAACCCCTGCCGCATCTGCCATGCAGTTCATCCGAAGACAATTGCAGATGCGCCACTAGTGCGCCTACCGTGTCGCACATGCAGACCTACACCATCGGCCAGGCGGCGCGCCTGCCGGGCGTCAGCCCGGACACGGCCCGCCGCCGGGCCGACGCCGGCCGGGTCGCGACCCACCGCGACCCCGCCGGCCGACGGGTGATCGGCGGCCGCGACCTGGCCGCCTTCGCCGTCGAGGCGGGCCAGGGCGCCGCCGCCGAGGACGGCGCACCGCACACCTCGGCCCGCAACGCCTTCCCCGGCATCGTCACCGCCGTGCGGCTCGGCGACGTCGCCGCCCGGATCGGGATACAGGCCGGCCTGCACCGCATCGTCTCGCTGCTCACCCGGGAGGCCGTCGCCGAACCCGGCCTGGCCGTCGGCCGGCGGGCCACCGCCCGCGTGAAGTCCACCAGCGTCCACATCGACCGCGCCTGACCCGCCCGCGGCGCCTGCGAGAGGCCCGCCCGTACGCCCCACCGCCCCGCTCCGCCGTCCCCGGCGCGGGTCGCCATCCCGCGGCCGGCACCGCCCGCCCGCCGCAGATCCGACCGAGGAGCACCGCATGCCCCCCGCCCCCCAGCGCCGCACCGCCCCGGCCGCGGCAGTCCTGGCCGCCGTCCTGCTGCCCGCCCTGACCGCCTGCGGCGGCAGCACCGACAGCGGGGCCGGCAGCCCGGCCGTCTCCGGCCCGGCGTCCGCCCCCGGCGCGGCGCACCTCACCGTCCTGGCCGCATCCTCCCTCACCGACGTGTTCAAGACCGCCGGTGCGGCCTACGAGAAGGCCCGCCCGGGCACCCGGGTCACCTTCTCCTTCGCCGGGTCCCAGGAGCTTGCCGCCCAGGTCAGGCAGGGCGCTCCCGCGGACGTGCTCGTCACCGCCGACACCAGGACGATGGACGGCCTCGCCGCCGAGACCGGCAGCCCCTCGGTCATCGCGAGGAACCGCCTGGTCATCGCCACGGGCAAGGGCAACCCGTTCAAGATCGGAGGGCTGAAGGACCTCGCCGACAGCAAGGTCAAGGTGGTGCTCGCGGCGCCCGAGGTCCCGGTCGGCCGCTACAGCCGACGGATCCTCGACGCGCAGCAGGTACGGGTGGCGCCCGTCTCCGAGGAGCCCAACGTCCGCGCGGTGCTCGCAAAGGTCGAACTCGGCGAGGCCGACGCCGGCCTCGTCTACCAGACGGATGCCGCCAAGTCCGCCGACAAGGTGGCGACAGTGGACATCCCGGACGGGCAGAACGCCGTCGCCTCCTACCCGGCCGCTGCGCTCAGGCAGTCGAGGAACGCTGCGGCCGCCGCCGCGTTCACCGCCTGGCTGAGCGGCCCGGAAGCGCAGAAGATCTTCCAGGACGCCGGCTTCCAGAAGCCGTGACCGCCGCCGGCCGGCCCGCCGCCCCCGTGCCCGAACGCCCGAGCCAGGAACCATGAGCAGACACCGCACCCTCCGCACCCGGCCGCCCGTGGCGCTGGCGCTGCCCGCGCTGCTCGCCGTCGCGTTCCTGCTGCTGCCCCTCGCCGGGATCCTCGTCCGCACGCCCTGGTCCGAGCTCGGCAGCCACCTCGGCAGCCCCGGCGTCCTCGAAGCGCTGCGGCTCTCGCTCGTCGTGTCGTTCTGGGCGCTGGGCCTGTCGCTCCTGCTGGGGGTGCCGCTGGCGTGGCTGCTGGCCCGCGTCGACTTCAGGGGCAAGGCCTTCGTGCGGTCGCTGGTGCTGCTCCCGATGGTGCTGCCGCCGACCGTGGGCGGTGTGGCACTGCTGCTCGCCTTCGGGCGGCGCGGGCTGCTCGGGCCCTGGCTGGAGGAGTCCTTCGGCATCACCCTGCCGTTCCACACGTCGGGCGCGGTGCTCGCGGCCACGTTCGTCGCCATGCCGTTCCTGGTGATCAGCCTCGAAGGCGCACTCGGCGGACTGCGGCCGAGCTACGAGGAGACCGCCGCCTCCCTGGGGGCCTCGCCGGTCCGCGTGTTCTTCACCGTCACCCTCCCCATGGCGGGCCCGGGACTCGTGGCCGGGGCAGCACTGACATGGGCCCGCGCGCTGGGCGAGTTCGGCGCGACCATCACCTTCGCGGGCAACCTGCCCGGCACCACCCAGACCCTGCCCCTCCAGGTCTACCTGCTGCTCCAGGACCGGCCCGAGGCGGCGACGTCCGTCTCGCTGCTGCTGCTGGCGATCGCCATGGCCGTGCTGATCGCCCTGCGGGGGCGCTGGTCGGGCACCCCGCTCCCCCGCCGCCGGCCGGCGCCGCAGCCGCCGGAGGACGCCGCGCCGCAGGCGCCGTACGAGGCCGGGGAGGCGCCCGCGGTCCCGAGCAACGGCGGACGCTGGCCCCTGCACGCCGCGGTCACCGGGTACACCGAGCTCACCCTGGACGCCGCCCCCGGCACCACCATCGCCGTCGTCGGCGAGAACGGCGCCGGCAAGACGACCCTGCTGCGCGCCCTCCTCGGGCTGACGCCGCGCGCCGAAGCCGAACTGCGGCTCGGCGACGCCGACGTCACGGCCCTGCCCCCGCACCGCCGCCGGGTCGCCTGGGTCCCCCAGGACGGGGCGCTGTTCCCGCACCTGAGCGCCCTGGCCAACACCGCGTACGGGCTGCGGGCACACGGAATGCCGCGGGCGGAGGCCCGGCGGGAGGCCCGGCGGTGGCTGGAGCGGCTCGGCGTCGGCGACCTCGCCGGCCGCAGGCCCGGCCAGCTGTCCGGCGGCCAGGCCCAGCGGGTGGCGCTCGCCCGGGCGCTCGCCGCCCGGCCGCGGCTGCTGCTGCTCGACGAGCCGCTGGCCGCCCTCGACCAGGCGACCCGGGCCCGCGTACGGCACACGCTGCGCGCGCACCTGGCCGGGTTCGGCGGGGTGTGCCTGCTGGTGACGCACGATCCCGTCGAGGCGGTGTCGCTGGCCGACCGGGTGCTCGTCCTGGCCGGCGGGCGGACCCTGCAGGACGCGCCGCCCGCCGAGGTGGCCCGGCATCCGCGGTCGCCGTGGGTGGCGCGGATGCTGGGCCGGAACGCCTGGCAGGGGACCGCGTCCGCCGAGGGGCTCGCGCTGCCCGGAGGGGGCCGGCTGGTGGTGGCCGAGACGCTGCCCGCCGGGGTTCCGGCGCTCGCCGTCATCGGGCCGGAGGCGGTGTCGGTGCACCGCGAACGGCCCGCCGGCAGCCCGCGCAACGTGTGGCCGGGCACGGTACGGGAGATCACCTCGGTCGGCAGCCGGCTCCGCGTGCTCGTCGCCTCGCCTGGCGTGCCCGACCTGGTCGCGGAGATCACCCCGGACGCGGCCGCCGAGCTGGGACTGGCCGACGGGGCTCAGGTGTGGACGAGCGTCAAGGCCACGGAGGCGACGCTCGTCGGCCTGTGACGCGCCGGCGGCCGCCGTCAGGCGGTGATGCGGGCGGTGAGGGCGTCCAGGTTGGCCAGCGCGCGCTCGACGCGCTCCTCCACGGTGAGTGTCTCCTCGTACGTGCGGGTGCGCAGCTTGGGCAGCCGCTTGCCGCGCAGGTACAGGGAGCAGGCGAGGTCGGCGCAGACGTACGAGCCGACGGTGTTGCCGTCGCGGCCGCGGGCGCCCGCAAGGGGGGCGACGAGCAGGGACACGCCGGAGGCGGCGTGCGCGGTCAGGCAGATCTGGCAGACGCTGGACCTGACGGCGCTGGTGCGGTGGGTGACCGGGACGCGGAGGCCTATGCCGACGGCGGCCCCGTCGGCGCCGGGGCGCACGAGGTAGGCGCGCAGCGGGGCTGCGGGATCGACCCAGCCGAGGAAGTCGAGGTCCTCCCAGGGGAGTTCGCCGAAGTCCGGCGGGAGCTTCAGCCGCGAGGCCTCGCCCTTGGTGCAGTTCACGAAGGACGCGCGGATCTGCTTCTCGGTGAGTGGTTCCATGGGAGGCCACGGTACGTGGCCATGGCAATGATCTTCATCCGGATTAGGGCCTGTATTGAGTTGCCCCGTGGAGCAAGGAGTGGCGTTCGGTGCGTGCCCTCGGTGTGCGGGACGAATGTCCTCGTAGCTCCGCTACGAGGACATTCGGCTCGTGCGCCGAGGGTGCGTGCCGGGCGTCGCGACGCCGCGGGGCAACTCAATACAGGCCCTAATCGCGCCGTCCCGCGGGGCCGCGCCTTCCGGGGCCTGTTTCACGGGCCGGCCGGGTGCTCGGGGACGGCGAACTCGCACCACACGCACTTGCCTCCGCCCCGGGGCTCCACACCCCAGTCCTGCGCCAGCTCCTCCACCAGCAGCAGGCCGCGCCCCGAGACGGACCAGTCGCCGGCCTGGCGGCGGTGCGGCAGGGCGCTGCTGGAGTCCTCGACCTCGATCCGGATGCGGCCCTCGGCGGTCATGCGGAGGCCGACGTGGCCCCCGCCGTCGGTGTGGACGAGGGCGTTGGTGATCAGCTCGTCCGCCGCCAGCTCGATCTCGTCCGTCAGCTCGCGGGCGCCCCAGGCCGCCGCGGCCGCCCGGATCAGGTGCCGGGCCGTCGACGGGCCCTGCGGGTCCCCGGGCGCGAGGCGCAGCCGCAGGGGGCCGCCGCCGCGCGGCGTGGGCGTGCCGCGGCGGCGCAGCAGGAGCAGGGCCATGTCGCCGCGCGCGCCCGGGTCGCCGGTCGGGTCGCACAGGACGTCGGCCAGCTCCTCCACGTCGGCGGGGCCGGTGCTGACGGCCCGTACGAGGTCGCGCATGCCGGCGGCCCGGTCGGCGCCGTGCCGTTCCAGGAGGCCGTCGGTGCACAGCACGAGCGTGTCGCCGGGGTGCAGTTCGACGCTGGTGACGGGGTAGCCGGTGCCGGCCCCCGGCTGCTCGTCCCGCGGCGCGCCCAGCGGCGGCCCCCCGGCCACGGGGACGGTGTGGCAGCTGCCGTCACCGCGCCGGACCAGCGGGTCGTGGTGCGCGGCCCGGACCATGCGCAGCATGCCGGTGGCGAGGTCCAGCTCCGCGTAGGTGCAGGCCGCCAGGCGGTCGGTGGCCAGGTCGTGGAGGAAGGCGGAGGCCCGCGCCATGGCGGTGTCGGGGGTGTGGCCCTCGGCGGCGTACGCGCGCAGCACGATCCGCAGCTGGCCCATGACTGCGGCCGCGTCGGTGTCGTGCCCCTCGACGTCGCCGATCATCACGCCGACGCGGCCCTCGCCGAGCGGGACGACGTCGTACCAGTCGCCGCCGATCTTCCGCCCCATCCGCGCGGCCCGGTAGCGGACGGCGATCCTGGTGCCGGGGACGTCGGGGATCCGGCGGGGCAGCATGGCCCGCTGCAGGCCCTCCGCGAGGTCGTGCTCCTGCTCGAACAGGATGGCGCGCTGGAGGCTCTGCGCGATGCCGCTGCCGAGCGCGACGAGCAGGTTGCGCTCCTCGGCGGTGAAGTCGCCCTCCCGCCGGTAGAGCAGGCCGAGCGCGCCGATGGCCCGGCCCTGCGCGATCAGCGGCAGGTAGACGCCGCTGTGGACGGCCAGCGGCTCGATGTACGGCCACAGGTCGGGGAACCGGAGCCGGAACTCGTCGCGGGAGGCGATGAAGACCGGCTGGAGGCTGCGGACGGCCTCGCTCATCGGGAAGCGGGCCTCGATGCGGGTGTACTCGATCTCCGGGACGTAGGTGCCGAGCCGGCCCTCGGCGACGAGGTGGATGCGCCCCCCGTCGACGATGCCGAGCATCACGCTGACGGCCCCGAGGTGGCCGAGGGCCTCCGGGTCCTTCAGCACGTCGGTGACGTCGTTGACGGTGCGGGCATGCGCGAGGATCGCCGTGGTCCGCTCGACGACGCCCGTCATCCGGCGGCGGCCCTCGTCGCGGTCCCCGCCGGCCCCGGACTCGCGGGGGTCGTGGGCGGCGTCGCGGATGATCCCGATGATCCGGTACGGGCGGCCGCCGGGCTCGCGCAGGATGTGCCCCTGGATGTGGGTCCAGGCGGCGGTGCCGTTGCGGCGGCGCCGCCGGACGTACGCCCCGTAGTGGCTGCGCCCGTCCTTGAGGGCCTGTGCCACGCGGGCGTCGAGGCGGGCCTCCTCCGGGGGCGCGAGGCGGACGCGCAGCCCGGCCGGGGTGCCGTTGAACTCGTCCGCTCGCAGGCCCAGGACCTCGAGGGCGGTTTCGTCCAGGTGCATCCGCCCGCTGTCGAGGTCCCAGTCGAAGGTGCCCATGTGGTTGAGCGCGAGGCTGGTGTCCGGCCGCGCCGGCCACTGGACCTCGGGGCTCGGTCGCCTTTCGGCCATGCTGCCAGGGTCTCACCGATCGGCGCCGCGCGCGGGGATCCGCGCGGCGCGACAATCCGGGTATGGAAGATCCCCGGGTGGTCGTGGAGCGTGAGGTGGCCGCTCCTGCGGAGCGCGTGTGGCGGGCGCTGACGGACCTGGAGGCGATGCCGCGGGTTCTGTCGGGCGTGGAGGCGGTCGAGGTGCTCACCCCGGGCCCGTTCGGGGTGGACACCCGGTGGCGGGAGACCCGCCGCATGTTCGGCTCACGGGCGACGGAGGAGATGCGGGTCAGCGTGTGCGAGGCGCCGCGCCGCTACGTCGCCGAGGCCTTCAACGCGGGGATGCGCTACGAGTCGGAGTTCCGGGTGGAGGAGCGGGCGCCGGGGCGGAGCGTCGTCCGGATGGCGTTCTCGGCGTCGCCCGCATCGGGCGGGAAGCCGCCCGGCGTGTTCCTGCGCCTGCTGAACCGGCTGGGGACGCGGGCGGCCGCCCGGGCGGTCGCGAGGGACCTGGCGGACGTGGCCGCGGCCGTCGAGACGGCCGGTCCCGGCTGACGTCCGCCCCGGCCGGGACGGTCGCCGTGTCAGGGCGCCGGGGTGGGAGACGTCGGCGGCGGGGAGGCCGGGGTCGGACCCGCCGGGGTGGGTGTCGGCTCGTACGGCTCGGTCGGCTCCTGGGAGGGGACGGGGGTCAGGCGGACGGAGGCCGTCGGGGTGGCGGAGCCGGGCTCCGTCGAGGGGGTGACGGCCCGGGACGGGGTACCGGTCCCGGTGGGGGCGGGGGTGGGGGTGGCCGTTGCGGTCGGGGTGGCCGGGGTCGCCGTTGCGGTCGGGGTGGGCGGGGCCGGAGGGGGCGTCGGCGGGGTCGGGCCGCCTGTGGGGGTCGCCGTGGCGGCCGGGCTGCGGGTGGGGTCCAGTCCGGGCGGGACGGGCGGCGGGGGGACGGGCCGGTCCGGGTCCTTGGCGCCGCCGGCCGGACGCTGGTACCAGCGTCCGTCGCGCGCGTCGTAGAACGTGATCTTGTTGATGACGACGACCGTCGGCCTGATCACCACCGTCTCCTGCGGCCGGTACGCCGCCCAGGGCTGCCCGAAGCGCCGCGAGTCCGGCTTCAGCGCGACCGGCTGGTCCAGCGGGTTGCCGCACGCGCAGCGCACCCGCGGCACGCCGTGGTCGTCGACGAGGACCGCCGTACCGGCCTGGAGCACCGCCTGGTACGGCGTGGGACGGCCGTCCTCGTAGCCGTGGTTGGTGACCCGTGTGTCGACGCGCAGGGTGACGGCGGTCAGCGAGCGCAGGAAGCCGGGGACCTCGGCAGGCCGGATGCCGAGGGCCTCGGCGAAGGCCGCGTTCTTGGCCGGTTCCGCGGACAGGGTGCGCACCTGCTTCTCGATGTCGCAGCTTGCCGTGTCGCGGGTGCCGCCGTACAGGCCCGGGGACGCGCCCGTGAGGGAGCGGGTCGTGACGGTGCCGGTGGCGGGAGGCCGGTCCGGGGCGTCCCCGGACGGCGCGGGGCTTTCGGCGGCGCCGGCCGGGACGGTCGCCGTGGACTCGGTGAAGGGCGCCCTGCCCTGCGCGGAGGCCGGTTCGAGGAACAGCTCGCCGCCCGTCGCGGACGGTACGCCGCCCGGCCGGGTCAGCACCACCGCGAGCACGACGGCCGCGGCGAGCGCCGCGACGGCGCCGGCCACTACGGGCAGGCGCCACCGGGGGCGCCGGGGGCCTCCGGGCGGGCCCGGAGTGCTCGGCGGCTCACCGCCGCCCGGACCGCCGGCTCCCCCGCCGCCCGGCGGGGGACCCCCGGATGGCGGGCCGCCG
The DNA here is from genome assembly GCF_003325375.1 of Streptomyces globosus. GTDB lineage: Bacteria > Actinomycetota > Actinomycetes > Streptomycetales > Streptomycetaceae > Streptomyces > Streptomyces globosus_A. The sequence goes on from NZ_CP030862.1 coordinate 4,280,830, forward strand.
GGGGCGGACCCGCCGGCCACCGTCGGGGGGCCGGAGGCCCGGCCGCCGGAGAGCGGTCCGGCCGGCGGGCCGGCGGGCGGCCCGGAGGGCGGGCCGCCGGGGCGGTCCGAGGGCGGTGTGCCGGAAGGCTGCGTGGTCACGGGCGCTCCAGTGCCGGGCGCTTGCGACCCGGCCCCCGGCCGGCCGCCGGGGCCGCCGGTGTCGGGGCGGAGTCGGGGGCGGGCTCGCGGCGGGGTCGGGTCCGAGGCGGGTCGGGATCGGTACGGGGCCGCCGGTGTCGGGGGCGCGGTCGCCGGGACGGGCCGATCGCGGGGGTGCGGCCACTCCTGCGGACCATTGTGTGCGGCCTCCCGGTGGTGGCCGCAAGCCGGGACTGCCTACGGTGGCGCTGTGAGCCGTACGTCCGCGGACTCCCGGGGAGCCCGGCCCGCCTGGCGCGACGCCCTCGCCGCCGTCGCGGCGGGTTTCGCGGTGATGGCCGCGGTCTCCGCCGCGGGCCTGGCCTGCGCGGGCGCCGCGCGGCTGCCGGGCGCCGCCTTCCCGCACGTCGTGGCCGCCGTGGTCGTGCTCGCCGCCGGCGGCTCGGTCGACGTGGCGGGCGGCGAGGGGCTCCTCCGGGCGGAGGGCGGCCTGGCGCTGCTCCCGCTCTCCGTGAGCCTCGCCGGCGCCCTCACCGCCGGCCTGCTGTTCCTGCGCCCGCTGCGCCACAGGGCCGTCGCCGGCGGACGCGAACTCCTCGCCCGGGCCGGCCCGCTGGTGCTGCTGTGGCTGGCCGCGCTCGCCGGCACCGCGCTGCTCGCCCGCCAGGACTTCGCCGTCAGCCCCGGCGACCCGGCGCTGGAGGACGCCTCCGAACTCCTCGGGCCGGCGCCGACGGTCGGGTTCCGCGCGGACCTGCCGGCCACCCTCCTGTTCGGGCTGCTGTGGATCGCGGGCCTGCTGCTGGTGGCGCTGCTCGTCTCGCGCCGGGCACCGCTCCCGGCGCGGCTGGTCCGCTTCCACGCGGCGGTGCGGCCCGCCGCGTCCGCCACCGTCGTGCTGCTCCTCGCGTACGTGGCCCTCGGGCTCGGCGCCGGCCTGCTCGCGGCGGCCACGCGCGGCCAGCCGGACCGGGCGTTCGCCGTGATCCTGCTCGCCCTGCCCAACCTGGCGTGGCTCGCGCTCACCCTCGGCTACGGCGGGGCGTGGGACGGCCGGGCGGACGGGCCGTTCGGGCTGCCCGTGCCGCAGGTGCTGGACCGGGTCGTGCGCGACGCCGACCGGTCCGCGGTGGACGTCGCCGACCTCGCCCGCCAGGACGGGCGCATGTGGTGGCTGGTGGCCGTCACAGCCCTCGCCCTGCTCGGCACGGGCCTGCTGGCCGCCCTCCGCTCCCCCGCGCACGTACGGCCCCGGCAGCACGCCCTGCACCTGGCGGCGGCCCTCGGGGCGGCCGCCCTGGCGGTGTCCCTGCTCGCCTCCGTCGACGCGCACTTCGGGCTGGCCCTGATGGGCATCGGCGACGCGGGCGGGCTCGGCACGACAGTCGAGCTGCTTCCCGTCCTGTGGCGGAACGTGGGGCTCGCCGTGCTGTGGGGCGCGGTCGCGGGCTTCCTCGGCGCCCTGCTGGCCCGGCCGGTGCACCGGCGCGCCGCCGCCCGCGGAAGGTCCGCCGCGCGGGGGCGGTGACCGGGCGGGCTCAGCTGCCCCCCGCCTCCGGCGGGGTGACGACCTGGGTCGGCTCGCGGCCTCCGCGCCGGGCTTCCGCAGCCGGGCGCTCCGCGGAGCCGCCCTCTCCCACGGCGGTCGGCGTCGGCTCGGCCCGCGGGGCCGGCTCGCTGCCGGGCGCGGGGGCGGCGTAGGCGGCGAGGCGGGTCCCGTCGCCGTACATCCACTGGCCGGAGGCCTCGTCGTACAGCCACACGGACTCGCCGTCGACGACGGCCCCGGACCGCAGCCCGCGCGTTCGGCTGCGGAACCCCTCCTGGTCCAGCCGGCCCGCCGCGAGCTCCTCGACGGCCTGCCGGTAGCGGTCCAGGGCGTCGGCGGCGCGGGCGAGCAGCGGCAGGGGGTCCTCGGCGCGGCCGACGGGCCGGCCCCCGGTCGGGGGCGGCTGCGGCACGGCGACGAGGAGGCGGCCGTCCACCCAGGCGGACCATCCGTTGGCGCAGAGGATCTGCCCCCACTCGCCGCGCCGGGAGAGCAGCTGCACGGGCAGGAAGGGGTCGAGGGGGACGGTCGGCCGGGAGACGTCGGGCTCCTCCCAGGCCGGCATCCCGCTCTGCGGGACGACGTGTGTGGGGCGGAACTCTGCGCCGGCGTATGCCGCGGGTGCTCCCATCGCGCTACTTCCGCATGATGGCCGGCTCGTGGCGGCGCAGGAGCCGCACGACCAGCACGCCGAACAGCACGGACAGGGCGGCGAGCATGCCCAGGTCGAGCAGCCACACCCGCAGGTCGTGCGCGAACAGCGGGTCGGCGGTGAGCGCGCCGGGGACGATAGCGCCGAGGTCGACGGTGCCGGCCATGGCGCCGAGGGCCCAGCGGGAGGGCACGAGCCAGGCGATCTGGCCGATGACGGGGGCCCCGTCGAGCCGGAGCAGCGCCCCGCAGAAGACGACCTGCACGATGGCGATCAGCACCAGCAGCGGCATGGTGACCTCCTCCTTGCGGACGAGGGCGGAGACCAGCAGGCCGAGCATCATCGCGGTGAAGGACAGCAGGGCGGTGGCGAGGATGATCTCGGCGAGCGGCGGCAGCAGCACCCCGCGGCCGCCGGGGGCGTTGGTGTCGACGCCGTACAGGGCGACCAGGGTGAGGACGGCCGCCTGGGCGGTGGTGATGGCGCCGAGGACGGCCACCTTGGACATGAGGTAGGCGGATCTGGACAGGCCGACGGCCCGTTCCCGCTGGTAGATGGTGCGTTCCTTGACGAGTTCGCGGACGGCGTTGGCGGCGCCGGTCAGGACCGCGCCGACGCACAGGATGAGCAGGACGTTCATGGCGGACTCGCGGGTGAGCGAGCCCCCGGCGAGGGCGCGCGCCATGGCGCCCATGACGAACGGCAGGGCGATCATGATGGCGAGGAAGGTGCGGTCGGCGCCGAGCGCGGCGGCGTAGCGGCGCACCAGCGTGGACAGCTGTGATCCCCAGCTCTGCGCCTTGGGCGGCGGCGGGGCGGCGAAGGCTCCGGAGTGCCGCTCCCCGGCCTGCTGCGGCAGGCGGGCGGCTCCCCGGACGTACCGGCGGTACTCGGGCGAGGCGCTGAACTGCCCGGCCCAGTCGCGGCCGCGTTGGGCCTCGAACGCCTCGAACGCCTCCGGCCACTGGTCGAAGCCGAAGAAGGGCAGGGTCTCCTGCGGGGGCCCGTACCAGGCGGTGCGGCCGCCGGGGGCGAGGACGAGGACCCGGTCGCAGACGTCGAGGCTGAGGACGCTGTGGGTGACGACGATGACGGTCCGGCCGTCGTCGGCGAGGCCGCGCAGCATGTGCATGACGGAGCGGTCCATGCCGGGGTCGAGGCCGGAGGTGGGCTCGTCGAGGAACAGCAGCGAGGGCTTGGTGAGGAGTTCCAGGGCGACGGAGACCCGCTTGCGCTGTCCGCCGGAGAGGCTGTGGATGGGCTGGCCGGCGCGCTGGTCGAGGCCGAGTTCGGTGATGACCTCGTCGACGCGGGCCTGCCGCTCGGCCTTCGCCGTGTCCTGCGGGAAGCGGAGTTCGGCGGCGTAGGAGAGGGCGCGGCGGACGGTGAGCTGCGCGTGCAGGATGTCGTCCTGGGGGACGAGCCCGATGCGGCTGCGGAGTTCGGCGTAGTCGCGGTAGAGGTCGCGGCCGTCGTAGAGGACGGTGCCGTGGTCGGCGGGGCGCAGTCCGGTGAGGGCCCCCAGCAGGGTGGACTTGCCGGCCCCGCTGGGTCCGACGACGGCGAGGAGGCATCGGGCGCCGACGGGGAAGGAGACGTGGTCGAGGAGGGTCTTGCGGCCGCGGTCGACGGTGACGGTGAGGTCCTGGACGTCGAGGGAGACCTCGCCGGTGTCGGTGTACTCCTGGAGGCGGCCGCCGACCAGGCAGAGGGCGGTGTGGCCGATGCCGATGATGTCGCCCTCGGAGACAGCGGCGCGCCCGGTGCGGACGCCGTTCAGGTAGGTGCCGTTGTGGCTGCCGAGGTCGTGGATTTCGTGGGTGCCGTCGGGAAGGGCGCGGAGCTCGGCGTGCCGGCGCGAGACGACGAGGTCGTCGATGACGAGGTCGTTGTCGTCGGCGCGGCCGATGCGGACGGCGGTGCTGGCGGGGACCTGCCGGATGGAGGTGGGGCGGCGGAAGGTGCCCGTCAGCGACGGGCCGGAGACGCCGGCCGGGGCGGCGGGCGCGGCCGCGGGCGGGGGCGCGGGCGGGGGCGCGTCGGCGAGCGGGCCCACGGGCGGCGCGGCGGCGGCCGGGCCGCGGTCGAGGAGGAGGGCGCGCGGGCCGTCGGTGGCGCTGCCGAAGCGGAGTTCGCTGCCGGGCCCCACACTCCACTCGCGGACGCGGTGGCCGTCGGCCCAGGTGCCGTTGGTGCTGCCCTCGTCCTGGACGGTCCAGTGGTCGCCGTCGGGGCGCAGCACGGCGTGGTGCCAGGAGACGCGGGCGTCGTCGAGGCAGATCTCGCAGAGGGGGTCGCGGCCGACGTGGTAGGTCCGGCTCGGGCTCATCGGGGTGGAGCCCGCGTCGGTTTCCAGGACTAGCTCGGGCGCGGCTGACGGCACACCTGAGGGCTGGGCCATGAGCAGATTTTCCCACGATCCTTCCGGCCGGGCATAACCGCAGGTCAGAGGGGTGTTAACCGTAATGACAACGGTCCCCGTTGCAGCCTTTGCCCATTGCTTCACAGTGCGCTTCACTTCACGCGTCGGAACCGACCGGACGGGGGACGCCATGAGCGTGCACGACCAGATGCACGACGCCGGACACACGCACGACCAGGGCCGCGGCCACGGGCACGACGGGCACGGGCACGGACCCGGCGGGCACTCCCACGGAGTGTCCGCGGACGCGGACCGGCGGTGGCTGGCCGCGGCACTGGTCCTGATCGGCACCTTCATGGCCGTCGAGGTGGTCATCGGAGTGATCGCCCGCTCGCTCGCCCTGATCTCCGACGCGGCGCACATGCTGACCGACGCCGTCTCGATCGTCCTCGCGCTCATCGCGATGCGGCTCGCGGCCCGCCCCGCGCGCGGCGGGTTCACCTACGGGCTCAAGCGCGCGGAGATACTGTCCGCCCAGGCCAACGGCCTCACCCTGCTGCTGCTGGCCGTCTGGCTGGCGTACGAGGCGGTCGAGCGGCTGATCGACCCGCCGCCGGTCGCGGGCGGCCTGGTGCTCGTCACCGCGCTCGCCGGCATCCTCGTCAACATCGCCGCGGCCTGGTGCATCTCCCGGGCGAACCGCTCCTCGCTCGCCGTCGAGGGTGCCTACCAGCACGTCCTGAACGACCTGTTCGCGTTCATCGGCACGGCCGTCGCCGGCCTCGTCGTCCTGACCACCGGCTTCCGGCAGGCCGACGCGATCGCCACGCTCGTCGTGGTGGCGCTGATGGTCAAGGCGGGCTACGGGCTGGTCCGCGAATCCGGCCGGATCTTCCTGGAGGCGGCCCCCGCCCACCTGGACCCGGACGCGGTCGGCGACCGGCTGGCCGGGCACCCGCCGGTGGCGGAGGTCCACGACCTGCACATCTGGACGATCACCTCGGGCCAGGCCGCCCTGTCGGCCCACGTGCTGGTCGAGCCGGCGGGCGACTGCCACGCGGTCCGGCGGGACCTGGAGCGGCTGCTGTCCAAGGAGTACGGCATCACCCACACCACGCTCCAGGTGGACCACGCCCAGGAGGCGCTGCTCACCGTCGGCCGGACGGCGGACGACGGCGCCGACCCGCACTGCGCCGAGGCGCACGGCCCGGTCCACCGCCAGGGCCCGCACGACCACTGAGCCGCCGCGGCGCGCCGGCCGCGACTGCCGGTGCGCCCGCCGGGCATACATGCGGCCATGACGACGAAGCGCAGTGCGGGGCTCCTCCTCTTCCGCGAGACGGGGGCGGCGGCCGGATCCGGGGCCGCCCCGGCGGTCGAGGTACTGCTCGGCCACATGGGCGGCCCGCTCTGGGAGCGGCGCGACGCCGGCGGCTGGGCCATCCCGAAGGGGGAGTACGAGCCGGACGAGGCGCCCCTCGACGCGGCCCGGCGGGAGTTCACCGAGGAGATCGGCCTGCCCCCGCCGGACGGCCCGTACCTCCCGCTGGGCGAGGCCCGGATGCCGAGCGGCAAGCAGGTGGTGGTCTGGGCGGTCCGCGCCGACCTCGACCCGGCGCTCATGGTTCCCGGCACCTTCCTGATGGAGTGGCCGCCCCGCTCGGGGCGGACGCAGGAGTTCCCGGAGCTCGACAGGGTGGCCTGGTTCACCCCCGAGGAGGCCAAGGCGAAGCTGATCGCCTCACAGGTCACCTTCGTCGAACGGCTGTTGCAGCTGCAGGCCGGTTGAGCGGAGCCCGGGCGCCCCCGGAGCGGACAGCGGCCCGAGTTGCCGCGGCCGGGTTGGGAACCGGCCCGGCCGGAAACCGTGTCACTGGGAGTGCCCGGCCGGCTACGCGGCCGGGCCGGGGCCACGGCGACGCCACGGACGGGGGGCAGGCGATGACGGTGTACGGCTGGACGGTGCCCGGCTACACGCACGTCCGGGAGCTCGGCGCAGGCGGCGGCGGCCGCGTGGTCCTCGCCGTGCACGGGGCGACCGGTACGCCCGTCGCGGTGAAGTACCTGGGCGAGCGGCTCCGCGAGGACCCGGCGTTCCTCGCGGAGTTCAGGGCCGAGGCGCGGCTCCTGGGCGGCCTGGACTCCCCGTACGTGGTGCGGCTGTACGAGTACGTGGAGGCGCCGGGCGGCGCCGCGATCGTGATGGAGCTCGTCGACGGGATCTCGCTGCGGGCCGTGCTGCGGGAGGCGGGGCAGACCGGGCCCGAGGCGGCACTGGCCGTGCTGAAGGGCTCGCTGCTCGGCCTGGCGACGGCGCACCGGACGGGCGTCGTCCACCGCGACTACAAGCCGGAGAACGTCCTCGTCGCGGCCGACGGCACCTCCAAGCTCGTCGATTTCGGGATCGCGGCGCGCCGCGGGACGACCCCCGGCGTCGCGGGGACGCCCGCCTACATGGCGCCCGAGCAGTGGCAGGGGCGGCCGGCCTCCCCCGCGGCCGACGTGTACGCGGCGACGGCCACGTTCTTCGAGTGCCTGACCGGCCACAAGCCGTTCCCCGGGCAGAACTTCGCCGAACTCGCCGTCCAGCACGTGGAGGCGCCGGTACCGGAGGACGAGGCGCCGGAGACGGTCCGGCCGCTGATCCGCCGCGGCATGGCGAAGGCGCCGGAGCAGCGCCCGGGCGACGCCGAGGAGTTCGTCGCGGAACTGGAGCACCTGGCGCTCGCCGCGTACGGGCCCGACTGGGAGGAGCGCGGGCAGCGCAGGCTTGCGGCGGCGGCCGCGCTGCTGCCGCTGCTGTTCCCGTCCTCGGGGGGCGCGGCCTCGGGGACGACGGCGGTCGCGACGACGTCGCTGGGGCGGGGGTCGGGCTGGGCGCCCGGGCGGCGCGGGTCGATCGCCGCGGGAGCGGCCCTCGTGCTGGGGATCGTCATCGGGGCGACGTACAGCGCGGTGGGCGGCGAGCCGGGGGGCGCACGGACGGTGAACTCGTTCGCGACGTCGCGGCCGGCGCCGCCCGGGCCGGAATACGGCTCGCCCCGGCCGGAGCCGTCCGGGTCGGCGGGGCCGTCCGGGTCGGCGGGGCCGTCCGGGTCGCCGCCGGGGTCGCCGTCGCCGTCGCCGTCGCCGTCGGCGAGCGGTTCGCCCGCGCCCTGGCCGTCGCTGTCGGCCCGCCCGTCGCCGAGCCGTTCGGCGGTGGTGCGGCCGTCGGCGTCCGCCTCGCCGGCGCGCCCGCCGTCCCCTCGGCCCTCGGCGACCACCACGCCGACGCCGAAGCCGACGCCGGTCGTGCACGCCGTCGGGGTGCAGCTCGCGCAGACCGGCCCGGACACGGCGGCGGCGGAGATCTCGTTCAAGACGACCGGCACGGGAACGGTCCGGGTCACTGTCCAGTGGTTCACGGGCGACGACGGCGACGCCTTCGCCGAGCCCGACGGCACCACCGTGTACGACCACACGGCGGGCGGCGGTACGGCGGCCCTGGCGGCGGCCGGGCCGGTCACGCACACGTTCAAGGGCGGCGGCTGCCACTGGGGCGTCCGGGTGACGACCTCCCCGGCGGCAGGACAGGGCCCGGCCACCGACAGCCTCGTCGTGAGGAGGTGCTCCCCCGCATGAACAACGACGACGACGAATACAGCGCCACCGTGCTCGGCAGCCACTGGATCGACCGGCCGCCGGAGCCCCGGGACGCCGTCCCCGACCGGGTCGAGGGCTCGGTCCTGCGGTTCGGCCCGGGGGTGACGGCGGCCGCGCCGGCCCCGTTCCCCGTGGTGCTCCCGCCGCGCGCGCGGCGGCGCCCGGAATGGCGCCGCTACACCCTGGCCGGTGCCGTCCTGCTCGGAGTGCTCGGCTACCTGGCGTGGCAGGAGTGGGGGCCGGGGCTGGCGGTGCGGGAGGTGTCGGCGGCCACCGCGGACGGCCGGGACCCCGGCTGCGACTCGACCGCCGACGTGGTGGCCGTCGTACGGACCAACGGGCGCCCGGGGACGATCACGTACCGCTGGCTCCGCAGCGACGGCACCCGCACGGAGGCCCTCTCCGAACGGGTCCCGCGCGGCCGCGACGAGGCCCGGCTGCACCTGCTGTGGACGTTCCGCGGCGAGGGCGTCTACGAGGCGTCCGCGACCGTCGAGATCGTCTCCCCCGACACCCGCACCGCCCGCACCGCCTTCACGTACCGCTGCGACCGCTAGTGCTGTGACCGGGAAGGTTTGCCGGGGCGCGGTGTCCGGTGCGGTGCATCGCGAGGCGGCGGGCCGCAACGCGTACGGGGCGTACGTGTGCGGTCCGCCGACGCGGCGAGGCGCCGTGCCGGGCGCCGTGACCCGGTGAACCTTCCCGGCCACAGCACTAGGGGGCCGTCGCCCGGATCGCGGGGCGTGCGCTCCCGCGCCGCGGTGCACGACGGCGCGGAGGGAAACCGCCCGGGGCGTCCATAGACTGGCACCTTCCGCTCGCACACTCCTTCGAGGATTCGAACCGCACCATGGCATTTCCCACGAGAACCGCCCTCCGTCGCCTTCCCGTGTGGCTGCTGCCGGTGCTGTGGACGACGGGGCTCGGACTGTGGGGGCTGTCCCGGCAGGACAGCGTGTGGCGGGACGAGGCGGCCACCTGGCAGGTCGCCGGGCGGTCGGCGGGGGACATCTGGGCGATGCTCGGGAACGCCGACGCCGTGCACGGGCTGTACTACCTCCTGATGCACGGCCTCTTCGAGGTGTTCGGGCCGGGCACGGCGACCCTGCGGCTGCCGTCGGTGCTGGCGGTCGCCGCCGCCTCGGCGTGCACGGCCCTGCTCGGGGAGCGCCTGGCGGGCCGCTGGGCCGGCCTGGGGGCGGGGTTCGCGCTGCCGCTGCTGCCCGCCGTGCAGTTCCACCTCCAGGAGGGCCGCCCGTACGCCCTGGTCGCGGCCGGCACCGGGCTGTCGACGCTGCTGCTGGTGTCGCTGCTCGCGGACGGGGCCGGGGCGGAGGGAGCGCGGGCGGACCGGCGGCGGTGGCCGCGCTGGACGGCGTACGCGCTGGCGGTGCTCGTGTGCGCGCTGCTGAACTGGCTGTCGCTGCTCGTCCTCCCGGCGCACGCGGCAACCCTGTGGTGGACGGGCGCGCCGCGGGCCGTGGCGGCGCGCTGGGCGGCAGCGGCGGCCGGGGCTGCAGCCGGAGTGCTGCCGCTGGTGCTCTTCAGCCGGAGCCAGTCCGGCCAGGTGTCCTGGATACCGCCGCTGACCTGGCACATGATGATCGGTCCGGCCGTCCTGCTGGCGGTGGGCGGGCTGTGCGCGGCGGCGGACCGGCCGCGCGCGGGCCGGCTGTCGGCCGCGGCCGTGGGCCTGCCGCTGCTGGCGGTGCCGCAGCTGGGCCTGATCGGGCTGTCGCTGGTGCAGCCGCTGTTCGTGGAGCGGTACGTGCTGTTCGGCATGCTGGGGCTGGCGCTGCTGGTCGGCGCGGCGCTGGGAGCGGGCGTACGGGCCCTCGCGCCCCGGTTCCCGCGGGCGTCGGGCCTGGTGGTGCCGGTCGTGGTGGCGGCGGCGGTGCTCGCGCTGCTGCCGCAGTCGCTGGCCAAGCGGTCGCCGGCGAGCCGGGTCGACGACGTGCTGGCGGTGGCCGGGGAGGTGGCCCGGCTGGGGCGGCCGGGTGATGCGGTGGTGTTCGTACCGGCGGCCCGCAGGGACACGGCGCTGGTCTCCCCCGGGGCGTTCGCGGGGCTGGCGGACGTCGCGCTGGAGCGCAGTCCGGCCGAGTCGGCGACGCTCAAGGGCGAGGAGGCGGATCCGGCGCGGATCCGGGCCGCCCTGCTGGCGCAGCGCCGGGTGCTGCTGGTGACGGACGCCGCCCGGGTCGCGAAGCCGTCGGGCGCCGCCCGGGACGCGGCGAAGGCGAAGGTCCTCGCGGAGCATTTCACGGTGGTGGCGGACCGGGAGGTGCGGGGCCGGCGGGTGACGGTGTACGAGCGCCGATAGGGCCTGTGTTGAGTTGCCCCGCGGGGCAACTCAACACAGGCCCCAGGGGACGCGTCCGGGCCGGTCCGGGGTGGCCTCCGGGCCGGGATTCACAGCGGATTCATATGGAATAGCGGGCTCCGTCCATGGTTTCGAGGGGGAGGCTCGGACCATGATCCCGCGCATGCCGAGCCGAACGCCGCGCCGCACCCGCGTCCGCCGGGCCGCCCGGACGCCCGCGGCCCTCGCCGCGATGGCCGCCCTGCTGGGTGCCCACGTGCCCGACGCCTCCGCCCTGCCGCCCCCGGGCACCACCGCGCCCGCGCCGCCGGGCACGGCGGCGGACCGGGTCGGGCCTCTGTTCGCAGGAGGCCTGGACGGCGGCCACTTCTGCACGGCCTCCGTGGTCCGCAGCGCGGGCCAGGACCTGATCGCCACCGCCGCGCACTGCCTCGCCGACCCGCTGAACACGTTCTTCGCACCCGGCTACCGCGACGGCAGGGCCCCGTACGGGGTGTGGCGGCTGACCGGCGTCCACACGGCGCCGTCGTGGACCGAGCGCGAGGATCCGGACGCCGACCTGGCCTTCGCCACGGTCGTCCCGGCGGGCGGCGGTGCGGCCCTGCCCGTGGAGGAGGCCGTCGGCGGCTTCCCGGTGGCGGGCGGGCAGCCGGCCGGGACGGCGGCGACGGTCCTCGGCTACCCGCGCACCGCGGAGGCGCCGCTGCGCTGCACGAACACGACGGCCCTGCACACGCCGACGCAGCGGCGGATCGACTGCCCCGGCCTCAGCGGCGGCACGAGCGGCAGCCCGTGGCTGACGGGCGGCGCCGTGGCCGGCGTACTCGGCGGGCACGAGGGCGGGGGCACGGACCCGGACGTCTCGTACAGCGCGGTGATGGGCGACCGGGCGGTGCGGCTGTACCGGGAGGCCGCGGCGCGGGCCTGACCCGCCGCGGGCCGGCCTACTCGGGGATCCCCTCGGGCACCCAGGCGGGGGCCGCCTCCTGCCCGGCCGGGACACCCGCCGCAGCGGGCACCGCCGCGGGCTCCGCGGGGAGCTCCGCCGCGGGCGCGAACCAGGTCGGCCCGCCGGCGAGGGCGTGGCGGATCCGGTGGAGGGCGAAGGGGTGGAGCGGCGGCAGGGCGTCCGGCTCGAACCAGCCGACCTCCAGCGACTCGTGGTCGTTGACGCGGGCCTCGCCGCCCGTGGCGCGGCAGCGGAACGTGGTGTCCTGGAACTGGCAGACGTCACCGTTGGGATAGGTGAACGGTTCGAGCATCTCGACGAGGACGACCTGCTCGGGGACGCAGCGGACGGCCGTCTCCTCGTACACCTCGCGCACGGCGGTGTCGGCGGGCTGCTCCCCCGGCTCGGGGATGCCGCCGATCACGGACCAGCCGCCGGTGTCGGCGCGGCGGCCGAGCAGCACGCGTCCGAGGTCGTCGACGACGACGGCGGTGACGCCGGGAAGCAGGAGGAGCCGGTTCCCTGCGTGTTCGCGGATCTCGCGGATGAACTCAGGTGTCATCCCCCGACCATACGAGGCCGCGGGCGCGGCCCCCGTCAGGCGGCGCGGCCGCGGGAGCGGATCCGCCGTGACAGGGCCAGGCCGAGCCCGCCGGCGGCGAGCACGAGGAGCACGTACTCCGGCAGCGGGCCGAGGCGGGTGGCGGGCGTCTCCGTGGAGCGCAGCGGGATCTCGGCGACGAGCGCGTCCGCGGTGAACATCTCCGTCTGCCGGACGACCCTGCCGTCGGGGCGGATGACGGCGCTGACGCCGCTGGTGACGGGGACGAGGACGGTCCGGCTGTGCTCGACGGCCCGGACGCGGTCCATGGCCAGCTGCTGGTAGGTCATCTGGGTGCGGCCGAAGGTGGCGTTGTTGCTCGGCACGGCGATGACCTGGGCACCGGCCCGGACGGTGGAGCGGACGGCGTCGTCGAAGGCGGCCTCGTAGCAGGTGACCATGCCGACGCGGCTCCCGGCCATGTCGAAGACGCCGGGCTCCTTGCCGGGGCCGAAGTCGCGGCTCACCCGGTCCACGTCCTTGCTGAACAGGCGCACCACGGACCGCATGGGGATCCGCTCGCCGAAGGGCTGGATCTTGCGCTTGTCGTAGGTGTCGGTGGGGCCCTTCTCGGGGTCCCAGCGGATCACCGTGTTGCGGAGCGGTCCCGTCTCGGGGGCCAGGACGGCGCCGATCGAGACGGGCACGCCGACGGCCTTCACCGCGTTGTCGATGACGCGGTAGGCGTCCGGCTGGGTGAAGGGGTCGATGTCGGAGGAGTTCTCCGGCCAGACCACGAAGTCGGGCCGGGGGGTCTTGCCCGCACGGGCCTCCTCGGCGAGCTGGAGGGTCCGGTTGGCGTGGTTGTCGAGGACGGCGCGGCGCTGGGCGTTGAAGTCGAACCCGGCGCGCGGGACGTTTCCCTGGATGACGGCGGCCACCGCCGTGCCGTCCTCGGCGGCGGAGGAGACGAGGGGGCGGGCCGCGAGGGCCGCTCCGAGGGGGGCCGCGACGGCGAGTGCGGCGATGGCGGCGGCGGCCGGGCGCGGCCTCTCGCGGGCGGCGAGCAGGGCGGCGTACAGGCCGAAGCCGCACAGGGCGGTGGCGAAGGACAGCAGCGGGGTGCCGCCGACGGCGGCGAGGGGCAGGAGGATGCCGTCCGCCTGCCCGAAGGCGAGC